>NZ_JBSFSX010000003.1:0-775212 GCF_053590035.1 Nonomuraea sp. NPDC003214
CTGCAGCCCGTGCAAGGCCGGCCACCTGTGCAAGGCCATCTCCGTCCTTCAAAACCACCGGCTCGCGCAGGCCGCGTGAGGATGAAAAGCATTCAGTCTCAGCCATTCGTCGTAGGCGTCGCGCTGATCGGCGTTCATCTCGGCCCAGGGTTTGATTTCGCCGTCCACCATGAAGTGGCCTTTCGAACCCGGGGAGAAGTCCTCGTGACGGTAGGGATGCGTCTTGGCCGGCACGGACCCGTCTCCGAACAGGCCGTGGCGCATCATGACGGACGCCGTGAGGTCGGTGAACATGTGCTCGGCCGCTCCCATGGCGCTGTCCGCGTCCTGGCGGGCCCGGTCCTCGTTGTTGGACTTGATGTTTCCGAAAATCGCACTCTTGGCCTCGTCCACCAGAAGCCCGACGAACTTCCCTTGCGGCCCCGGAGCCAGTCCCACGACCTTCTCCGTCATTTCCTTGAAGGCCGCGACGCGGGCATCGCTCTCCTTCGCTGCGCCGATCTTGGAGATGTTGGCCGCATCGGTGATCACCCAGGTGGTCATGCTGAGCCCGCGTGCCGCTCGGGCGAACTCCTCGCCCCCGCTACGGCTCATGCGCTCTTCGAGTATGTCCTGACGTGCTGCGTCGAGTTGTTGTTGTGTGGCTTCCGGGTGCTGCTGCCGCCATTTCGTGAAGTCGGCCTCGACCTCCTTCGCGGTCTTGGCGGCCAGTTCGTCCAGCATCTTGGCGGCGTACAAGCCGTGTGCGGCGGTCACGGCCTGGAAAGCGCCCTCGTCGGCGAACGCCCACGTCATCGCCTGTTTGAGCTCCGTCGCGGTGAACTTGGCTCCGTACGGCCCGGCGCCCTGCAGGTTCTTGTCCGCATCCTGGTCCGTCACCACGCCGGGCATCTTGGTGGTGAAGGACTGTGTGTCGCGGTGCACGTCACCGATGTACTGGGCCAGGACGTTGCCGAGGTGGGTGCGGGTGTCGGGCAGGTTCGCCTGGACCTTGGGGTCCTTCCAGAAGTGGACCGCCCAGGAGGCGATGAGCGCGGACTTGTAGCCGCGCGAGCTGCCGGGAGGCAGGTCGTGATCGCGGAACTCGGTGCCGGCCGACTGGATGGCCCAGCCGAGTTCCGCGTTCGCGTCGCCGTCCCAGTGGTGTTTCCGCATCAGGTACGCCAGCGGTCTGCGCTGCGGGTCGGTGAAGAAGTCCTGGGCGACGGCGGGATGGTGTGCCAGCGCCACCAGGGCGGTGCCCATGGGGCTGAGGTCGCCGGGTGAGATGTCCTTGGGGCCAGGCATGGTCCAGACATCTCGCGGAAGGCTCGGGTCAGGCGGGTGGGCCACGTCCTTGTCGTACAGTTTCTGGACCACCGAGAGCAGGAATCCGTGGTCGAATTCGCCGTCCTGGAGCAGTCTTTTGACGGCGAACGCGTCCTGCGGGCTTTCGATGCCGTCGACCAGTTGGTCGGCGTAGTTGTCGGAGAGCTTCATCTGGCCGACGCCGCGTGAGGCCGTGCCCAGGATCTTGCTGAGCATGGTGGCGAGCCTGTCCTGGGTGGCGACGTCGCGCTGGGAGGGGCGTCCCGAGGGCGGGAGGCCTGCCCCGTACGCCCTGTTGATCAGGGCTTTGAGCTCGCGCGGTGGGATCTCCTTCGCGAAGGCCACGGCGAAGTACGGATCGTTCTTGTGCCGTTCGAGCTCCGCCACCGTCTTGGCGTCGAGGGAGTGGCTCTTGATCTGGTCGCGGAGCTTCGTGGCCAGGGTTTTGGCCGAGGCCGCGCCCTCAGCGGGCGACTTGGACAGCCAGGCTGATTCGTTGGCCCAGAGGATGCCGCCCTTGCCGGATTTCCGGTCCGGCTCGGCGAGGATCAGGTCGAGGCGGCCCTGGAGCGAGGGGATCTGGTCGCTCAGCTGACGGCCGATGGTCTGCAGGGGGCCCGGTCCCCACAAGGGGATGTCCAGGGAGGTCAGGGCGCGTTCCACCTGGCGGCCGACGTCCGGCAGGGTGTCGCCGGCCCGCTTCATGCCGTTGATGAGCTGGGTCATCAACGTGGGGTTGATGCCGACCATGGGACTCATCCGGCAGGCGCTCCCCTGGTCGGATCGGACGGCTGGACGGAGTCGAGCAACGCCAGAGCCTTGGCGAAAAGGTCCTTGAACGCCCGGTCCCAGCCGCGCAGGTCGGTGATGAGCCGGTCCCCGGCTTCGCCTTTGAGCGCGCCGCCGTCGACCAGGCGAACCAGCGCGATCAGGTCATTGGCATGCTCATCGCGTAGTCGCTCGATGTGCCGTCGAGCGGCTTCGATCTCTTCCTTCGTCGCCATTGCCGCCCGATCTCGGGAGATAACGGGGTCGAGGACATGGTAGCCGTCGGCATGGTGAGGATGAAGCGAAATGCTGTGAGCCCGACGCTATTGCTATGGCCGTCCCTATAAGGGGGGATGACATCCACGCATTTTGCGGGCGCTTCTTTGGGAAGTCATGAAATCAGGTTTATGCACTGAGCCGAAGTAGCCGGGGGGCACGTCCGGTCATCGGCGTCAGCCGAGGCGGTACTTTCGCTTGATCGAGGCGGCCTCCTCCTCGGTCACCTCGGTGGGCGTCCGGCTCAGGACCTGGCGCAGTTCGTCCATGACGGCCTGCTCTGAGCTGCGGGCCCGGGAGCTGAACTGGGCGAGCTGGGCGTCGAACTGCTTGGCGGCCGGTCCGGTCCACACCTTGCCCGTGCGGAACATCCGGGTGGGACGGTCGACGTCCGCGTCGATCTGTTCGAGCATCGGGCCGATCGTGCGGACGGCCTGCTGGAGCGCCTCGTGCAGCGGGTTGCGCACCATGGCGGCCATCGGTCAGTCCTTGGCCCGCTCGGGAGCGGGGGTCGCGTCGAGGATCAGCTTCGGGGCGATGAGTTTCATCATCGCGACCACGTCGGCGGCGTTGTCCCGACCTTTGACGCCGTGGACGAGCTCCACGATCAACTCGTCGAGGCCGTGGACCAGGACCGCGCTGGCATGAGCGTCGCCTGCCTCGCCGATCTGGTCGTAGTAGCCGACCGCGCCAGGAATGATCTCCGGCAGGCGCGCGATTCCCTGACTGATGGTCAGCTCGACCTCCTTTTCCGACCCGGCCGGATACAACGAGATCTGCAGCACCTTCTTCCCGGTCGGCCCGTAGACGCGGCACGAGCCCGTGCCGTATTTCTGCCCGTCCGACTCTTCGCCCGCGGCCATGTTGAAGTCGCCCTCGACGACAGGATCGGGCAGGCCGGTCATCAAACGTACCGCGTCAAGCGGCACATGTTCGCAGACATAGGGTGCGGCCGCGACTGCCGGAAGTGGTGTCCGGTCCACCGGGAGATTCGCCCCCTGCTGGCACCCGGCCAGCAGGGCTAATGCGACCAGTCCGGCAGCCGATGAAGTCATTCGCATGGTTTTCATGCCGGCTTGTTCTCCGAGAAGGCGTCGTTGAAACCGCTCTTCAATTCATCGGCGACGTCTTCCCACGGCTTTCCGGCGAGTCTGCCGGTAAGCCATCTCTCGTAGGCATTGAGCCGCGTATGAATGTCATCGTCACCAGAAGCCATCTCGTTGAAGGGCATCAGCGACTTCCCATCGTCCTTGAGGAAATTGTTGGGCGAGGTGCGGGGGTCGGCCCCCTTGGCCAGCCCGTCGAGCGTGCCCCACGGATGGGTGGTCGCCGGTGGGTCGCCCGAACCGAACAGCCCGTGCCGGAGCATCGCGTCGGCGGCGAGCCCATCGAGCAGGAATTTCGCCTGTTCCTTCGCCATGTTCGCATCGAACACGGCCCGGTCCCGGTTCTCGTCCGACTTGGCGGCATTCTCGATCATGCTTGACCATGAGCCGACAACACCAGCGGTGATCGCCGCCACAGGAAGTTGCGGAATGGAGAGCCCAGTGCCCACCGCCGCCATGATGATTCTCGCCTTCTGCTCCTCCGCCTCGTCCAGGTCCTTGCCTTTCGCAATGGTGGCCAGGCCACTGGCATCAGTGATCAGCCCGATACCGGCTCCCGCCTCTGCCGCGTTCGCCTTGAGCGCGGCGTTCCCCTTGCCCTCGGCGACCTGGGCGGCGCCGTGGTCCAACAGTTCTTTCGACCAGGCAATCTGGGCTGCCGTTACCTGTGCCAGCGCCTTCGGGTCCCGCTCGAACGTCTCTTTCATGACGATGCGCAGGTGTTCTCTCATGAACCTGGCGCCCCAGACCTGGTCTTCTTCCGGAATATGAGGCCGGTCCGGCCCGAAAACCTTTCCCTGGAGATCAGTCCTGGTCGCCTTCGCGGCGTAGCTGACATCGTTGATATAGGCCGACAGAATCCGTGCAACGGTGCCGGTGGTAGCGAAGGACGGCCCGTCCGTGCCGTTCCGGATGCGCTTGGCCTCCCAGCTGATGAAGTCTGAGGCGATGTTGGCTGATGTGTAGCCAGAAGACGGTTCCTGCGGCGTGCCCGCGCCGTCTCGGTAGGTCATGGTGGCCGCTTCCAGGGCCTGCCCGAATGCCTTTCCGTCGTCGTACATCGGCCGTTCGGTGACGTAGCGCTTCATCACCTCCGGATCGCCCACGAAGAAGTCCTGAGCCGCCTTGGGGTGGTTGGCGAGCGCCTTCATGACGCCGATCATCGGATCGTGCGGACTGCCGCTCGCCACGGGGTCGTTCCAGGTTTTCCGGTCGAGTCCCTCCAGCGTTCTGGCCACGGCCACCAGGAAGTCGCGGTCGAATGTGCCGTGCGGAAGCAGTTCGGCGAGTGCGTGCTGATCCACCGGGACGCGCAGGCCGCCGAGCATTTCCTTGCGCCAGGATTCGCTCATTCTCGGACTGGCCGTGCCGAGTGCCTTGCCCAGGGCGGACTGGAGGCGCTGCTTGCGCTCGTCCTGGTGATAGACCAGCGCCGCCATGAGGTGACGGAACTTCTCCGTGCCGAGCGCGTACAGCAGTGACGTGGCGAATCCGGCGTCGCCCGCGCGTTTCTCCAGGCCGGCGACGGTCTTCTCATCGAGTTCGTCGTTACGGCCGAGCTTGCCGACTTCGAGCGCGGTCGCGTACACGTCGGCCTTTCCGGAGGCGGCGGTGTACAGGCTCTCGTCGAACGGTGTCATCCCGCCACCGGCTGCCGGGCCCCAGTCGGCTCTCACCGCCTGGATGGCCTCGTTGCGCTGGCGTAGTTTCGGGCGTTTGGCGGCGATCCAGTGGCCGAGTTCGCGTAGCGCGGTCAGGCGGGAGGTGTCCAGGCCGAGGTCTTCGAGGGTGCGGCGGATGCGGGGTTCGTGGCGGGTGAGGGTGGTTTCGGCTTGGCCGAGGTCGCGTTCGAAGTCGTGCATCAGCGCCGGGTCGATCCCGGAGTAGCCCCAGTCGGGGGGCTGGGTGACGGCCGGTGGGGTGCGGGAGGGCTGTGCCGGGGCCGTGTCGGCGCGGGCCGGGGGACGGTCCGGCGGGCGCTCGGGTGACGGCTGGGGATTCGGCGACGGGGTCGTCATCTCGGGTCTCCGGCACGGTCGAGAACAGCCGGATTATCCCCTGGCGCGGGGCTCCTCACGGGGCACGCATAACGTAACAGCATGGACTTTCCCGGCTTCGCGACGCGCGGACGCCAGGTTGTACGCATCGGGCTGCCCCCGGGTTCAGTCAGTCGGGCGGTGCTGCCGCTATCAGGCAGCGTTCGACCGTGTGGGCGAGTGCGCAGAGTCTGGGGTTGTCGCGGGCGCTGCGCTGGATCCAGCGCAGCACGGCCAGGTCGTCGCCGGTCATCTCGGCGAGCGGGAGGCGCAGGATCGGCTTGATCCGGGGCGAACGGGTCACCCGGGCGTAGCGCGCCAACGCGCGGTCGAGGGTCAGGACGGGGGCGAGCGCGCCCATCTCAGGGACGGAGTGGGTGGCCAGGTGGGGAGCCAGGGTCAGCACGTCGAGGAGGGGCAGGGCGAGCAGGTAGTCGCGCAGCCGGGGCCAGTCGCGCCACGCGGCCAGGGTCTGGGCGACGAAGAGCCGGTCCTCCTCGCGCTCGTGGCCGATGATCGCCGGCAGGTCGAGGCCGCGCAGCGGGCGTAATGCCCGGCGCAGGGGTTCGCGCAGGGGTTCGTGCCGGTAGCAGGCGGCCAGCTTCTCGACGTCCAGGCGGTTGAGCCGGCCGGACAGCAGGTTGAGGAAGGCGTGGCCGCGCAGGGCGGGCATGCGCTCGATCCGGGTGCGCAGCGGCCTCGGCAGCCGGGGTGAGAGCAGGGCGAACGCCAGCAGTTCGTGCGCGGTGGGCTCGACGATCGCGTCCAGCGTGTGCTCGGTGAGCGGGGCGCCTCGTGCCCGGAGGTGGTCGAGCAGGGCGTCGCCGGGGTCGGTCAGCCACAGCCGCCAGCCGTAGGCGCTCGCCTCGGGATCGAGGTCTTGGGGGTTGCCGAGGAGTTCGGGCCAGGTCCGGCCACTGGACAGCGCCTGGGCCCACAGTGCCGTGAGCTCCTCCCCGCACGCGTTGCGGCAGCGCCGCTCGGCCAGGACCACGGTGCCGGAGACCCGGCTGCGCAGGGCCGCCTGGACGACATCGGGCGGCACCGCGGGGAGAACCTCGTGCGGCGTGGTCCAGGAGAGGAAGCTGCACAGGTACGCGTCGTCGCGCTCGGCCAGACGGCGCAGGAACCACTCGTCCAGCTCCAGCGCCTTCAGGTGGCGGGCGACCCGGAGCACCTTTCCGTCGGTGCCGGGGTCCTGGGTGAGGTGGGCGCCGTCGGGGTCGAGGTCCAGGTAGGCGTCGCGGTCCCCCACGGCCAGCAGGACGCGGGCGCGCAGCGCGGGGTCGGCGGGGAGCAGGCCGTGACCGGTCAGCTCGCGCAGCCACGCGGCGGCCTCGTCGTCCGGGCGGCCCCAGCTCTCCCGGTACACCCTGTCGATCTCCGCCGGGCGCCCCCGCGCGACGACGGTCCGCAACGCGACGGCGCGCACCCCGTCGAGGCGGGCGAACACCGCCCGGACCAGCTCGTCCCCGGTGAGGGCGTCGGTGGCGCCCAGCCGGCCGGTGCGTTCCAGCAGCCCCCACAGGACCGGGTCACCGCGCCGGCGCCAGCCCCGCCACAGCGCCCGGATCGCGGTCCGGTTGCCGCGCCGGACCTGCCAGGAGATCCACCGGCGGGCCGCCCGGGCCCGGAGGCCGCTGCCGCAGGCCCGCGTGACGATGTCGTCGATCATTCAGCGGGGCGCCCCCTCGCTCGGCCGGTCGATCCCGCCTCGATGATGATCCGAAATGCCGGGCCGGGCAACGGGCGGGCGCGCGTCACCAGCCGGGGTAGCGGGTCAGCCAGGTGGGATCCTTCGGCCGCCCGTACGCGCCTCCGGACGGGCTCTCGGTCAGCTGGGCCACCAGGTCCCGGGCGAGCGTGTCCATGATCCGCCCCAGCTCCAGCCTGCCGAGCAGCCCGTCCGGCCACACGCCGGCGCCGTGCAGCGCCCCGAGCAGCGCGCCGGTGACGGCGGCGACGGACTGCCCGTCGGGCGCCGTGGCCGCGAACGCCAGCGCGTCCACCGCGTCCACCGGGTCCACCGCCTCGTCCGGACCGGGCCATGACGCCGCGACGTACAGGCCGCCGGACAGCGCCGACCGCGCGGTGGCGTCGGGCGCGATCGCCGCCAGCCGCGCCCGGTCCCGGGGCGCCTGCCGGGCCGCCGCGCACACCGTACGGGCCTCGTCCAGGATCTCCGACACCTCCGGCAGCCGGGGCAGCCCGGGCCCGGATGCCACCGCGTCCGCGAGGGAGCCCGCGGTCAGGCAGCGGCCCGCCAGGATCGCCGCCGCCGCCGTGGTCCGGTACGCCCCCGGGTCGCCGTGGGTCAGCGCGGCCACGTCCTGGGCGAGCTCGGCCAGCGCGTCGGGGGCGACATTTCCGGACAGTACGGCCAGCGGGAGGGAACGAGTGAGGGCGTGACAGCCCCGGCTGTGAGTGGATGGCCGCTCGATGCCGCCCTGCTCGGGCCGGTTCAGCGCCCGTACGGTTGCGGGCGCCGAACCGCGCCGCTCCCGCAGCTCCGGCACGTCGGCGAGCCGGCCGTCCGGCCAGCGCGCCGTGCCCGCCGCCCAGCGACGGTGCCGCTCGTGCGTCTCGATTCCCTGCAGGGCGGCCCATCGGCAGTACGCGTGCCAGATCACCGACGGCGGATGGCAGATGCCCCTGTGCTCGCCCCGGACCCAGGCGCGGATGACGCCCTCGATCGTGAAGGCCGCGAGCTGCGTGCTGACCCCGGCCAGGAGCGGCCCGGCAGGGGGAACGGCCCCGCGGCCGACGCTGTCACCCAGTGCCAGCCCCAGCACCAGCCCGCGCACCCGCCCCACCCAGGCGTCATCGCCCCCGCTCATGCCGACCGGTGCACCCACGAGCCGAAGAGCGACAGAACCAGACCGGGCGCTTCCACGTCGTCACGGCGCACGTCCCGCTGCCCCGGCCAGGTCCGCGCCTCGTCGATCAGCGCGGCCCACTCGCTCCTGCCGAAGGCCCCGGGCACGCCGCACGCGCCGTAGCGGTCGCCGAGCGTCCGGCGGACGGCGGCGAAGTCGTCGTCGCGCTCATCGAGGAAGCAGAGGTTCTCCAGGAACATCCTGGGGACGGTCTCCAGCCAGCGTTGCCGCAGCTCGGTTGCCGGACGCATCCCGTCAACCTACCGCGCCGGGCGGCGGGCGGGTCAGGCCTGCTTGAGGCGCTGGGCTTCCTTGCGGACCTCGGCCTGGACGGAGCGCTCGTGCTCCAGCCACGCCGGGTTCTCCTCCTTCAGGGCGTCGATCTCGGCCGTGGTGAGCGGGTCGGTGATGCCGCCCCTGATCAGGCCGGAGACGGACACGCCGAGCTTGGCGGCGACGACCTGCTTGGGGTGGGGGCCGTTGCGGCGCAGGTCGGCGAGCCACGCGGGCGGGGAGGACTGCATCGCGTTGAGCTCGCTCCGGGAGACGACGCCCTCCTGGAACTCGGCGGGGGTGGCCGAGAGGAGGATGCCCAGCTTCTTGGCCGCGGTCGCGGGCTTCATCGTCTGGGGCGTCTTGGGCTTGGGCGAGGTCATGGGTCAAGGGTAGTCAGTACGGGGCGGTTCCTTTGACATCGGTACCCTGTGGGGGTGACTCATGAGGAGACGTTCCGGCTGGCGTACTCGCCCGGGGTGACGCCCGCGAAATGGGCCGGCGTCTGGGCCGAGAGGGTGCCCGGCGTGCCGCTCACGCTGGTCG
Organism: Nonomuraea sp. NPDC003214; assembly: GCF_053590035.1. Lineage (NCBI taxonomy): Bacteria > Bacillati > Actinomycetota > Actinomycetes > Streptosporangiales > Streptosporangiaceae > Nonomuraea > Nonomuraea sp. NPDC003214. The sequence goes on from NZ_JBSFSX010000003.1 coordinate 9,190, forward strand.
CGACGCCCGCGGCCGAGGTGGTGCCGCTGCTGCGTGACGGCGGCGCCGACGCGGGGTTCGTGCGGCTGCCGGTCGAGCGTGACGGGCTCAGCGTGATTCCGCTGTACGTGGAGACCACGGTGGTCGTGGTGCCGAAGGACCACGCGGTGACGGCGGCCGACGAGGTGACCGTCGCCGATCTGGCCGACGAGGACGTGTTCCATCCGCTGGACGACGCGCTGGAGTGGGCGGTGCGGCCGGGGGTGCCCGCGTTCGAGCGTCCGGCCACGACGGCGGACGCGGTCCAGCTCGTGGCGTCGGGGGCGGGGCTGCTGCTGGTGCCGCAGTCGCTGGCGCGGCTGCACCATCGGCGTGACCTCACCTACCGGCCCGTGACCGACGCGCCGCAGTCGCAGGTGGGGCTGGCCTGGCTCACGGAGGCGACGACGGACCTGGTGGAGGACTTCATCGGGATCGTCCGGGGGCGGACGGCCAACAGTTCGCGGGGCCGCGCCCCGGCCGAGCCGGCGCGCAAGCCGAAGAAGCCGGAAGCCCGGCAGCCGGCCCGGGGCAAGGCCGCCCACAAGAAGACGACGCAGCAGAAGACCACACAGCAGAAGTCCGGGCAGCAGAAGAAGGGCCGCCGCCCCCGGTGATCCCAGGCTCGGGCGCGGGGTCAGGCGGTGAACGTCCCGGCGACCAGGTCGTCGAAGTGCTCCAGGTCGTCCGCCGCCGCCCGGTCGAGCCCCCGCAGCGGCCCGTGGTCGGCCAGGTGGGCGTCGGCGTAGAGCCGGGCCACCAGCGCCTTGCGCGTCCCGTGCCCCGCGCGTTCCTCCCATCCCGCCTGCTCGACCAGCAGCGCGGCGGCGTACACGTCGGCCATGAACTGGGCCAGCGGATACAGCCGGGCCTCCGCCACCGCGGGGTCGAGCGCGGACCAGGCGATGATCGCCTTGCGCAGGTCCTCGACGCGCCCCCGTACGAGCGACCAGTCGCCTGAGGGCGGCGACTGGAGGGCGGCCTCGAGGCGGTCGAGGAACGGCTCGTGGGCGTTCTCGCGCAGCATCGCGCGGCGCACGTCGAGGCAGAGGATGTTGTCGCCGCCCTCCCAGATGGGGTTGACCTGGGCGTCGCGCAGCAGCCTGGCGACGGGCCACTGCTCGATGTAGCCGTTGCCGCCGTGCGCCTCGACGGCGTCGCTGGCGGCGGTGAGGCCGAGGCGGGCGGCGCGCAGCTTGATGAGCGCGGGGGCCAGGCGCAGGCGGGGGCCGACGTGGCCGTCGAAGACGAGCGCCTGGGCGGCCTCGGTCTCGACGATGAGCTCGGCGAGCTTGCGGCGCATGAGCGGCTGGTCGATGAGCGGGCGGCCGAAGGCCTCGCGGGCGCTGGTGTAGCAGAGCGCCTCGACGAGGGCGCGCCTGGCGAGTCCGGCGCCCATCATGGCGACGCCGAGCCGGGAGGCGTTGGTGAGCTTCATCATGGTGCCGAGCCCGGAGCCGGAGCCGGGCCCGGCCAGCAGGAACGCCTCCGCGCCGGTGAACTCGACCTCGGCCGAGGCGACGGAGCGGGTGCCGAGCTTGTCCTTGAGGCGGCGGATGCGCACGCCGTTGCGGCTGCCGTCGCGGCGCTCCCACAGGACGAGGAAGGGCGAGACGGTGTCCTCGTGGCGGGCCAGCACGACGAACGCCGAGCCGTTGGCGTTGGAGGCGAACCATTTGAGGCCGGTGAGCACCCAGGCGTCGCCGTCGGGGACGGCGGTGGCCTCCAGGGCGGCCAGGTCGGAGCCGCCGGTCCGCTCGGTGAACATCTGGGCGGCCTCGCCCGAGTAGTGGCCGTCGGCGAAGATCCGCCGGACGCGTTCCTTGACGTCGTCGGGGGCGTGGCGTTCGGCGAGGGAGACGACCATGTCGCCACCGGTGCCGAGCGCGCAGCCCATGCCGATGTCGGCCTGGTCGAGCAGGTAGGTCCAGGCGGCGGCGAGCGCGGCGGGGTCGGCGCCGTGGGCGCGGGCCTGCTCGGCGAAGGCCGGGGAGGTGAAGTTGTCGGCCAGGAGGGCGCGCCGGGCCGTGTGGAACGAGGGCGGCATGACGACCTCGCTGATGTCGCGCCCCCAGGCGTCGTACTTCTCCAGGCGCGGCGGGTTGCGGTCGGTCTCCTCGGCGCACTCGGCGATCAGCCCGCCCATGAGCGCGCCGAGCCGGTCGAGGTGCGGCTCGGCCCAGGCGTAGCCGTCGCCCAGGTGGCGCCGCACGAGCAGGCGCAGTGCCGGGTCGCAGCGCCACCAGTTGCGCCCGGCCGCGCCCTGGTAGCGCTCGGTGGCGTAACGGTCGCTGCCGTCGAACGGTTCGGTGAGATAGCGGCGCATACTCCGGAGTGTTACATATACTCGACACGCGATGGAAGAGCGTAATGGACTGAGTGCCCGGTCGGCGGTGCTGAGCGCGTTGCTGGGCAGCCATCCGCCGAGCCTGCCCGCGCGCCGGCTGGTGCGCATCGGCGCGCTGTTCGGCATCGCCGAGGGCACGGTGCGGGTGGCGCTGTCACGCATGGTCGGCGCGGGCGACCTGACGCAGGAGGGCGGCCTCTACACGCTGTCGGAGCGGCTGGTGGAGCGCCAGGCCAGGCAAGACGAGAGCCGCGCCCCGCACACCCGGCCGTGGGACGGCACGTGGGAGATCGCCGTGGTGACCGCCGAGCGGCGGGCGCCGGCCGACCGGGCGGCCTTCCGCCACACGATGACCGCGCTGCGCCTGGCCGAGCTGCGCGAGGGCACCTGGATGCGGCCCGCCAACCTGCTGCGCGACTGGCCCGGCAGCGTGACCGCGCAGTGCACGCTGATCGACGGCCGCCCGCACGGCGACCCGACCCCGCTGCTGTGGGACCTGGAGGGGTGGGCGGCCGAGGCCCGCAGGCTGGAGGGGGCGCTCGGCCGAGCCGAGGGGCTGGCCGAGGGGTTCCTGGTGTCGGCCGCAGTGCTGCGCCACCTGCTCGCCGACCCGCTGCTGCCGCCGGAGCTGCTGCCGCCCGGGTGGCCGGGCGACGAGCTGCGCGAGCGTTACGACGCCTTCGACCGCCGCTACCGGCGGCTGCTCGAACGGCACCTCACAGACTGACCCCGAAGATCACCCGCTTGCCGCGGAACTCGGTGAGGCTCCACAGCTTGCCGTCGTGGACGGTCAGGTCCTCCGGGCCGACCGGGTACGGCCTGGCGGTCACCTCGCCGCCGCGGTCCACGAGCAGCCTGCCGTTGCCGGAGCTGCCGCGCGACTGGCTGAGATACCAGGTGTCGCCCTGCGAGAGCGCGCCCTGGATCTTCTCGTGCCCCAGCAGGTGGGCGTCCTTGGGCGTGCCGTCCAGCGGCAGGTCCCAGCGGGCGACCCGGCCGCCCGGGCCGTTGTCGTACTCGCCGGAGATGAGCGTGCCCGAGGTCCGGTCGACGGCGGCGAAGGAGAAGACCGCGCCCTTGTCCGCCACCCGCCAGAAGTCGCTCTGCGGGATCACGTAGCGGTAGCCGAAGGCGTGCAGCCGGCCGCCGTGGCGGCCCACCCGGTTGCCGTCGCCCAGGTCGTCCTGGACGGTGCGCAGGTCGAGCACGTGGTTGAGGTCGAAGACGCGCAGCCCTCTGGTGGTGTCGGCCACGTACAGCAGGTCGCCGTGGCAGGCGACGCCGCCCGCGTGGATGTCGATCGGCGCGTAGGCGCCGTCGGGCTTGGCCTCCACGAGCAGCGCGTGCCGGTACTTCAGCGTGCGCGGGCTGAAGAACGTGGCCCTGATGCCCCGCTCCCCCCGCTCCGGCTTGTAGTACCAGGTCGCCACGAACACCGGCACGCCGATCGAGCCCGAGTCGTCGCCGCTGGTCAGGCCCTGCGGGTACCAGTCGAGGGTGTCCTGGTCGCCGGCGTCGAAGGCGTACCACTCGGCGGGGCGCGGGCTCATCGCGCCGAGCGCCGCGCGGGCGCCCCGGCGGACCGCGTCGCGGTTGGCGGCCTCGAGCACCGCCTCCACCGAGGCGGCGCCGATCTCGCCGGCCAGCCTGGCCGCCCCCTCGGCCAGCGAGCCGGTCGCCCGGCGCAACGTGAAGGGCGTCTCGTCCGTGGGAAGCATGTTCCCAGTCTGGCTGATGTGGCGGGGCTTTCAGGGGGGTATCGGCGATCCGGTCCCCCCGCAGGGTCCGCCGCCGTGGGAGGTGTCAACCCGCTCCCCCAGGACAGAGGGGGGTGATGGGACGGGATCTGCACAAGGCGCGTTTTTCCGAGGAAGAGTTCCGGCTGTTCGGCGAACGGCTGGAGGAGCAGCTGGGCGTGCTGCGCGGGCTGCTGGAGCGGCCGGGGTTCGGCGAGGGCCCGGTCACGATCGGCGCCGAGCTGGAGTTGTTCCTCGTCGACGAGGCGGGCCGGCCGCTGCCGCGCAACAGCGAGGTCCGGGCGACGCTCGACGACCCGCGCGTGGTGCTGGAGCTGGGCCGGTTCAACCTGGAGGTGAACCTGACGCCGCTGCCGCTGGCCGGGCAGCCGTTCGAGCGGCTCGGCGCGGAGATCCAGGAGACGTTGCGCAAGGTGGACGCTGCCGTCGACGGGGGCGGGGCGCTGCCGATCGGCATCCTGCCCACGCTCGACGCCGACGACTTCACGCCGGACGCGATCAGTGACGAGAACCGGTACGAGGCGTTGAGCCGGGGCATCCGGCGGCTGCGGCTGGAACCGTTCCTGGTCAAGATCGACGACCTGGAGCTGTCGGTGGAGAACGTGATCCTGGAGAGCGCCAACACCTCCTGGCAGGTGCACCTGCGCACGCCGCCCGGCCGGTTCGCCCGGCTGTTCAACGCCGCGCAGCTCGCCATCGGCCCGGTGCTGGCGGTGTGCGGCAACTCGCCGCTGTTCCTGGGCCGGACGCTGTGGGAGGAGACGCGGATCGCGCTGTTCGAGGAGGCGGCCGACGACCGCGACGTGGAGCGGCTGTACCGCAAGGACGGGCGGGTCACGTTCGGCTCCGACTGGGTGAAGGAGGGCGCCTACGAGGTGTTCGAGCGGTACGTGCGCGACTACGACCCGGTGGTGCCCGATCTGACGGCGGCGGGCGATCCGGCCGAGGTGCCGCAGCTCCGGCTGCACCAGGGCACGATCTGGCAGTGGAACCGGCCCGTCTACGACCCGGCCGACGGCGGCCACCTGCGCATCGAGATGCGGGCGCTGCCGGCCGGGCCGTCGTGCGCGGACATGGCGGCCAACACGGCGTTCCTGCTCGGGCTGACGCTGGCGCAGGCCGAGCGCGACCTGACCGGTTACCGGTTCGCGCAGGCGTACCAGAACTTCTACCGGGCGGCCATGCACGGGCTGGACGCCAAGCTGTCGTGGCCGGGCAGGGACGGCGAGTTCGAGGCCGCCGACCTGGTGCTCAGCCTGCTGCCGGAGGCGCGGGCGGCGCTGCTGGGCGCCGGGGTGGCCGCCAGGGACGTGGAGGACGCGTTCGAGATCATCGAGCAGCGGACGCGGCTGCGCCGCACCGGCGCGGCCTGGCAGCGGGAGACGCTGAAGGCGTTCGGCGGCGACCGGGAGCGGCTGGTGCGCCGCTACCGCGAGCTGGCGCTGTCGGGCCTGCCCGTCCACCTGTGGCCGTAGGGGGCCGGGCACCGCTCCCACCTGCCCTTGCGCGAGCCGCGGCAGTTGACCCTAAGCTCATGAGATGCGAGCGGTTGCCTTTGACGTCTTCGGTGGAGAGCTCGACGTGCGCGAGCTGCCCGACCCCGCCCCCGCCCCGCACGGGGCGGTGATCAGGGTCGAGGCGACCGGTCTGTGCCGCAGCGACTGGCACGGCTGGCAGGGGCACGACCCGGACATCCGGGTCCTGCCCCACGTCCCCGGCCACGAGCTGGCGGGCGTGGTGGAGGCCGTCGGCGCCGAGGTGCGCGGCTGGCGTCCCGGCGCCCGGGTGACGGTCCCGTTCGTGTGCGCCTGCGGATCCTGTACGGCCTGCGCCACCGGCGACCAGCAGGTGTGCGAACGGCAGACGCAGCCGGGCTTCACCCACTGGGGCTCCTACGCCGAGCTCGTGGCCGTCGACCACGCCGACGTCAACCTGATCGCGATCCCGGAGGAGATGGCCGCGGTCACCGCCGCCGGGCTCGGCTGCCGGTTCGCCACGTCGTTCCGGGCCGTGGCCCAGGTGGGGCGGGTGCGGCCGGGCGAGTGGGTGGCGGTGCACGGCTGCGGCGGCGTCGGGCTGTCCGCCATCATGATCGCAACGGCGGCGGGGGCGCGGGTGGTGGCCGTCGACATCAGCACCGACGCCCTCCACCTGGCCGAGCAGGCGGGCGCCACCCACTTCGTCGACGGCTCGGCGGGCGACGCCGCCGCCCAGGTCAGGGAGCTGACCAGGGGCGGCGCGCACGTGTCGCTGGACGCGCTCGGCAGCCCGCAGACGTGCGCAGCCTCGGTCGAGAGCCTGCGCCGGCGCGGCCGTCACGTACAGATCGGGCTGCTGCCCGGCGGGCCCACGCCGGTGCCGATGGACCGGGTCATCTCCCAGGAGCTGAGCCTGCTGGGCAGCCACGGGATGGCCGCGCACGCCTACCCGCCGATGCTGGAGATGATCAGGGCCGGGCTGCTGCAGCCCGACCAGCTCGTCACCCGGACGATCGGCCTGGCCGACGCCGGCAAGGCGCTGGCCTCGATCGGCTCCGTCCCCGGCGTCACCATGATCACACCCGGATTCCCTATCTGACATGGCCGCTTTTCAGCGGGGCGCGTTTGGGTAAGGATGAGACGCCCTGTGTGACTGCCCGCCTGACCACGAGGAACGCGATGATCCGAACCTTGCTGGCCGAGGACATGCATCTCGTCAGGGGGGCGCTCGTCGCCCTGCTCGCCTACGAGGAGGACATCGAGATCGTCGCGGAGGTGGACCGGGGTGACCGGATCCTCTCCACGGCGCTCTCCTGCAAGCCCGACGTCGCGGTGCTCGACATCGCGCTGCCCGGCCAGGACGGGCTGTCGGCCGCGGCTGAGCTGCACCGCGAGTTACCGGAGGTCGGGGTGCTGATCCTGACCGGGGTGGGCACGCCCGGCCTGCTGAAGCGCGGGCTGGACGTGCACGTGCGCGGCTTCATGGCCAAGGACGCGCCGCCCGGCCGGCTCGGCGACGCGATCCGGCGGGTGGCCGCCGGCGAGCGGGTGATCGACTCCGAGCTGGCGATCGCCGCGATGAGCCCGTCCGACGCGCCGCTCACCCAGCGGGAGCTGGACGTGATCGGCGCGGCGGCCGAGGGCGCCTCGGTGCCGGAGATCGCCGCGTCACTGTTCCTGGCTGAGGGCACCGTCCGCAACTACCTGCACCGGAGCACGTCCAAGCTGGGCGCGCGCAGCCGCATCGACGCCATCCGCATCGCCCGCGAAGCCGGGTGGATCTGAGCGGGTGTGCTCCGCCAGGAAGGCCAGCGCGTCGGCAGCGAGCGCGATGGACCTGCTGACCGCCCGCGCGCCGTGGCCCACGTCCGGCTCGTGGCGCAGCAGGATCGGCCGGTCGCCGCCGGTGGCGCGCTGCATCGCCGCGCACATCTTGCGCGCGTGCATCGGGTCCACCCGCGTGTCGGCCGCCGAGACCGTGAACAGCGTCGCCGGGTAGTCCACCCCGTCGCGGACCCGGTGGTAGGGCGAGTAGGCCAGCAGCCACGCGAGCTGCTCGGGGTCGTCGGGGTCACCGTACTCGCCGACCCAGGACGGGCCGAGGCCGCTGCGGTGATAGCGGACCATGTCGAGCAGCCCGGCCGAGCACACCGCCGCCGCGAACAGGTCCGGCCGCTGGGTGACGGCCGCGCCGACGAGCAGGCCGCCGTTCGACTCGCCCCAGACGGCCAGCCGGTCCGGGGTGGTCCAGCCGTCGGCGACGAGCTTCTCGGCCGCCGCCGTGAAGTCGTCGAACACGTTCTGCTTGCGCTCCAGCATGCCGTCGCGGTGCCACGCCTCGCCCTCCTCACCGCCGCCGCGCAGCCCGGCGACGGCCAGCACGCCGCCGGCTTCCACCCAGGCGAGCGAGTCGCTGGCGTAGCCGGGCAGCAGGGGGATGCCGAAGCCGCCATAGCCGGTCAGGATCGCCGGCCGGGGGCCGCCGCCGGACGGGCGGGCCACGACGAGCATCCGCACCGGGGTGCCGTCGGCCGAGGTGTACTCCAGGCGCCGGCTCTCCACGTCCGGCGCCGGCACGTGCCCCGGCGGGGTGGCCCACAGCGTGGCCTCGCCCCGGCGCGCGTCGTAGCGCCACACCTGCGGCGGCGTGACCGCGTCGGTGTAGCTGAACCACGCCTCGTGCCCGCCGCCCGGCCGTGACGTCAGCGGCCCGATCGAGCCGAGCCCCGGAAGGGGCACCTCGCCCAGCCGCTCCCCCGTCTCCGCGTCGTGCACGCCGATCTCGCCCACGGCGTGCCGGGTCGCCGACAGCAGCAGCCTGCCGCCCTCCAGGACGGTGAACGAGCCGAGCACCGCCTCGGGGTCCTCCGCGACCAGCTCGCGCCACCGCTCCGGGGCCTCCGGATCGGCCACGCACAGCCTGCGGCGCGGCGCGTCCCGGTCCGTCAGCAGGTACAGCCGCCCGTCGGGGCCCACCCCCGCGGCCGTGCGCGCCCGCACGCCCTCCTGCACCGCGCGCGGCTCCCCGCCGCGCGCCAGGTCGGCCAGCCAGACGTCGTGGTACGAGGCGCCCGCCGAGATCAGCAGCCAGCGGCCGTCCGGGCTGATCGTCAGCCCGTAGGAGACCGGGCCGCGCTCGAACACCGGCACGTCCTCGGCCTCGCCGATCCGGTGCAGGTAGACGCCCTGGTGGAAGCGTACGTAGTAGAAGGCGTCGCCGCCGGGCAGCCAGGCCACCGGCGAGTAGCGGCAGCCGCCGATCGGGCCGTCGACCCGCTCGCCCGTGGCGACGTCGCCCACGTACAGGTCCGCGCGCTCGTCCCCACTGCGCGAGAGCTGGTACGCCAGCAGGCGCCCCGCCGGGTCCGGCTGCCAGTCGTCGAGCGTCGTCAGGCCGGTCGGGTCGAGCTCCATCGGGTCGAGCACCGGCCGGTCGTCGCAGTACAGCACCGGGTGCTCCTGCCCGGCGTCCTGCCGCAGGTGGAAGCGCCGCTCGCCGCGCCACACCGGGGCGGTGACCAGGCCGACGCGGCTCAGCTCGGTCAGCCGGGCCAGGAAGCGCTCGCGCAGCGGCGGCCGGGCCGCACGCCACAGCGCGTCCTGCTCGGCCAGCCAGGCGCGGGTGTCGGGGCTGGCGGGGTCCTCCAGCCAGCGGTACGGGTCGCGCACCTCGTGGCCGTGCAGGTTCTCGACAAGGGGCAAGTAGGACGCTTCTGGATATTTCACGATTTTTGTCATGACACGGTCTCCGGTTCCCAATGTCCGGCCAGATCGGCATACAACGGTGAGGCGGCCACCAGCTCGTCGTGCCCGCCCACGATCGCGCGCCCGCCGTCCAGCAGCAGGATCCGCCGGGCGCGCAACGCCGACGTGAGCCGGTGCGCGACCACCACCAGCGTCCCGCCCCGCCGCACGAACGCCCGCTCCACCCGCGCCTCGGCCGCCGGATCCAGATGGCACGTCGCCTCGTCCAGGATCACCAGCCGCGCCGGCGCCACGTACGCCCGGACCAGCGCCACGAGCTGCCGCTGCCCCGCCGGCAGCGCCCCCGGATCCACCACCGCCCCGTAGCCGCCCACCGCCTCCACCAGCTCCCTGGCCCCCAGCTCCGCCACCGCCCGGTCCAGCACCGCGTCCACCTCGTGGCCCCCGCCGGAGCCGGCCCCCCGCACTCCCCGAGGAACGCCCCCCGGGGTCTCCGCCTCTTCGGTGGGGGGTTCGCGGAGGTAGGTGAGGTTGTCGCGGAGCGTGCCGCGGAAGACGTACGCCTCCTGCGGGATGAGGACGCGGGCCGCCGGGTGGACGTCCGGGGCGGGAATGCCGCCGACGAGGACCTCGCCGGCACCGGGCCGCAGGGTTCCGGCGACGAGCGCCGCCAGCGTGGACTTGCCCGCGCCGCTCGGCCCGACGACGGCCAGGTGGTCGCCCTCCGGGATGCGCAGGTCCAGGCGGTCGACGACGGGCTCGGAGTGGGGCCCGTACGCGAACGTGACCCCGCGCAGCCGCACCTCGGCGCCCGGCGGCGTGAGTCGGGCCGAGGCGGGCGGGCGGGGCGGGGCCGCGGCGGTGATGCGCGCCAGCGTCGCCGCGAGCCGTACGCCGCTGACGCCCAGCCCCTGGATGAGGCCGTTCAGGGCGGGGGCGAGGGACTGGGTGACGTACGCGAGCGTGCCGACGATGACGCCCGCGCCCGCGCCGCCCGCCAGCAGCCGGGGCGTCCCGGCGAGCACGAGCACCACCGGCAGCCAGCCGCCGACGGCGAGCGCGGCGGTGCGCACCGCCGTCATCCTGGCCAGCGACCGGGCCGCGGCGGCCTGCCGGGCGACGCGCGCGGACAGCCGGGCGTCGGCGCGGTCCTCGTCCCCGCAGGCCACGATGTCGCGCAGGCCGCCCGCCAGGCCGGTCATCGCGTCGGACAGCTCCTCGTCGGCCACCAGGAACGCGCGCTGCCGCCGGGCGAGCGCGGGCAGCGACGCCAGGAACAGCACCAGCCCCGCCACGAACGCGGGCAGCACGAGCACGAGCGCGCCCGGCACCAGCGTCGACAGGCCGACCACCACTCCCGCCACCGTGAACGCGAACCCGCGCACGGTGGTGACGACAGCGGCGAACGCGTCCCTGGCCAGCTCCACCTGCAGCCCGGCCCGCGCGACGGCCGCGCTGTCGCGGGGCTGGCGGGCGTGCACGGCGTCCTCGACGACCCGGGTGAGCAGGTCGTCGCGGAACGGCTCGGCGATCCCCGCGACGGCGAGCACCACCTGGCGCGCGGCCACGGCGGCCAGCGCCCACGCGCCGCCCAGCGCGGCCAGCCACGCCAGGCCCGTCCCGGGGCTTCCGGCGGCGAACCCGTCCTCGATGGCGCGCGCGACGGCATGCCCGATGAGCACCGCCGGGGCCGCCTCCAGCAGCGACCACACGCCGATCCTCACCAGCAGCCGCGGCTCCCGCCGCAGCGCCCCCCACACCACCCCCCTCACCGCCCACCACCGAGCCCGAACCCCCCGCTTTGCCGAGGCGCCAGCCCACCCCGCCCCTGACGGGGAGCAGCCGCCCTCCGGCCCTCTCCCGAGGTGGGAGCACCGCCCGCAAGGTGGGCGTCCCGCCGGGGAGCGGGAGCCGAAGGGGTGCCCGCGAAGCCCTCACCCTCGCGGGGAGCGGGCGCCGCCCCGCCCTCCCCTGAGGCGGCAGGACCGCCCGGAAGGTGACCGTCACGGCGGGAAGCGGGGGCCGAAGGGGCGCCCGCGAAGCCCTCACCCTGGCGGGGAGCGGGCGCTGCCCGGTCCTCCCCCGAGGCGGAAGCACCGCCCGCAAGGTGACCGTCACGGCGGGGAGCGGGGGCCGAAGGCGCGCCCGCGAAGCCCTCACCCTCGCGGGGAGCGGGCGCCGCCCCGCCCTCCCCTGAGGCGGCAGGACCGCCCGGAAGGTGACCGTCACGGCGGGAAGCGGGGGCCGAAGGGGCGCCCGCGAAGCCCTCACCCTGGCGGGGAGCGGGCGCTGCCCGACCCTCCCCCGAGGCGGCAGGACCGCCCGCAAGGTGACCGTCCCGGCGGGGAGCGGGAGCCGAAGGGGTGCCCGCGTGGGGAGGGGGTGGGGGGTGGGGCTTGCCCGAGGCGGCGGGGGTGTCCGTGGGGTGGGGGGTGGACTGGAAGATGGCTCGGTAGGCGGGGTCCTGCCAGAGGTCGCGGTGGGGGCCGGTGGCGCGGACGGCGCCGTTGTCGAGCCAGATGACCTGGTCGGCGCGGGCGGCCGTGGCGAGGCGGTGGGCGACGATGAGGCGGGTGCGTCCGCGCGGGTCCTCGGTGAGTGCGCGGGCGACCTGGCGTTCGGTGACGGTGTCGAGGCTGGAGGTGGCGTCGTCCAGCACGAGGAGCCGCTCGCCGCGGGCGAAGGCGCGGGCGAGGCCGAGGCGCTGGCGTTCGCCGCCGGACATGGGGGCGTCGGCGAGCGGGGTGTCGTAGCCGTCCGGCAGCCGCCGTACGAAGGAGTCCGCGCAGGCGGCGCGTGCGGCCTCGGTGACGTGCTCGGGCAGGCCGTCGCCGGAGGGGCCCGGGTACGGGGTGAGGGCGTCGGCGATGGTGTCGCCGGTCAGGACCGGGCGTTCGACGGCGTACCCGATGGCGCGGCGCAGGGTGCGGCGGGGCAGCTCGGTGAGGGGGACGCCGTCGAGGAGGACGGCGCCGCCGGACGGGTCGGCGAGGCGGGCGGCGAGGGCGGCGAGCAGGGACTTGCCTGATCCGGAGCGGCCGACGACGGCGGTGACGGTGCCGCCGGGGATGACCAGCTCGGGGACGGCGAGCCCGGCGGCGGTGACGGACCGGAACTCGAGGGTGCCGGGGGTGGGGCCGGCGACCGTGCGGGAGGCAGGCCCGGAGGCGGCCCCACCGACCGTGCCGGAGGCGGCCTCACCGGCCGTGCCGGAAGGCTTGGGAGGGTACGGCGGTAAGGGGCGGGTGCCGTAGCGGGGGGTGGGGAGAGTGAAGAGCTCGGCGACGCGGGCGGCGGCGGAGCGGGCGCGGGCGAGGCCGCCGAGGTAGCCGAGGGCGCCGCTGAGGGCGGCGCCGAGGACGGCGTAGCGGGCGGCGGCGTAGAGTTCGCCGATCGTGAGGTCGCCGGCGGCGAGCAGGAGCCCGCCGGCGGCGAGGACGGCGATCTCGACGACGGGCACGACGAGGCCCGCCTGGACGCCGGCGGTGGCGTTGGCGCGCCACAGTCCGAGGCCGCGGGCGCGCAGGCGGGGCAGGGGGCCGAGGACGCGGCGGGCCTCGCGGTCGGCGGTGCCGGCGGCGGTGATGGTGCGGGCGCCGCCGAGCGCGTCGACGAGGCGGGCGGCGATCTCGCCCTGGACTTCCTGGTAGCCGCCGGCGACGGCGGTGGTGGTGCGCAGGAAGGCGCGCAGGACGAGCAGGATGGCGACCACGCCGGCGGCGAGGGCGGCGGCGAGCCGGGGGTCGATGAGGACGAGGGCGACGAGGGCGCCCACGGTGGGGACGAGCGGGGCGAGGGCGCCGGTGACGGCTTCGGGGGCGCGGCCGACTTCCTCGGTGTTGAGCCCGGTGCGGGTGACGAGCTCGCCGCCGGGGTAGCGGCGGGTCACGGGCAGGCCGGCGGCGAGGACGTGGCGCAGGAGGCGCAGGCGGAGTCCGGCGGCGGCGTGGGCGGCGCTGGCGCCGCGGGCCCAGACGCCGAGGCTCTCGCAGAGCATGACGGCGGCGACGACGGCGGCGCTGAGCGCGAGCCAGAACGTCTGCTGGGGGGCGGCGGCGGTGAAGGCGTCGACGGTGCGGCCCACGAGGTAGGGCAGGGCGAGTTCGGCGGCGGCGCCGGTGATCGCGGTGACGGCGAGGATCGCGGGCCAGGGCCCGCCGCGCCGTACCGTGTCGAGCACGAGCCGGTCTGCGGCCTGCATCCGTCGTCTCCTCGGGGGGCATGAAGGTGAGCGGGTCCCCGCGCCGGCACCTGCGGTGCGGGGACCCGTGCCACAGGATCTAGTGGCAGATGGCGACACTCAGGTTGCTGGGCTTGCCGGAGTGGCACGTGAGAACCGTGAGCGTGCTGCCGCCGCTGGCCACGTCACTGGCAGCGGGAGCCTCAAGACCCTGCAGGTCGAGAAGAACCATGTGAAGACACCTCCTTCCGAGGCTCGTCGGGGACAGGCCGCTCGGGTGCGGCCTCAAGGAACGGCAGTCGGACGGTCCGCTCCGCGTGCCCCGTGCCGTGCACGGTGCCGAGGGCGAACAGGACGCCGGCCGTTCCGGTCGCGAAATCCATGGACAGGCGCAGGAGCTGGTCGCCGGGGAAGGCGAGCCCGCCCGCGTGGGGCAGGGCGTGCCAGCTCAGGGCCTTGACGTGCTCGTCGGCCAGGGGGTCTCCGGCGAGCGCGGCGACGATGCCGGCGCGGCCGGTGAACAGCCCGGACTGGACGAAGAAGCCGGAGCGTGCGACGAGGCGCAGCGCGTCCAGCTCGCCGGCGAGTTCGTCGCCGGGGCGGTGGGTGAGGTAGCGGGCGAGGACGAGGGCGATGCCGACGGATCCCTCGTCGAGGTAGGGCAGCAGCCGCCAGCCCTGGTTCACCTGGAGGGAGCCGTCCTCGGCGCGGCGGCAGCGGCGCAGGTCCTGGCGGAGCGCGGTGGCGGCCAGGTCGAGCAGCGCGGTGTCGCCGGTGCGCTCGTAGGCGTGGAGGAAGAGCAGGGCGGGCCCGGACGAGCCGTACATGAGGCCGGCTCGCGGGTTGTCGCCGCCGCTGAGCTCGGGCACGTCGTCGGGGCCGCCGAGCCGGTCGGCGCACAGTTCGACGGCGCGGCGGGCCTCGTCGGGGAAGCCGAGGTGGAAGAAGGTGAGGCCGAGGCCGGACAGGCCGGAGTGCAGCGCCGGTTCGAGTCCTTCCCAGTGCTCGCGCAGGCTGATGCCGATGGTGTCGAGCGCGGTCTGGCGGTGGCCGAGCCGGTCCAGGACGTACGCGATGCCGTGCAGGCCGTCGTAGAGGCCGAGGCCGGAGCCGGGGGCGGGCCGCAGGGCGCGGGCGAGCAGCCACTCCTCGTATTCGGGGAAGCGGCCGGCGCCGGTGGCCTCCAGCGCGTACAGGACTCCGGCGGCGCCGGTGGCGAGGTTGAGGCCGCCGCCGGGCTTGAACTGGGCCACGTCGCCGGGGAAGAGCCGGTCGTCGCGTCCGGGGGTGGCGCTGGCGCGGATGGCCTTGACCATGGCGTCGCGCAGGTGCGGCCAGGGGGTGACGCCGGGCAGCGGCGGGGGCGGGGTCTCGGCCTCGCCGCCGAGGATCGTGGTGACGGCGCGGGTCACGCTCTCGCGGGGCACGGGGAAGGTCTCGGTGACGAGCTCGCCGAGGTGGGCGACCTTGGGCCGGTGCAGCGGCAGCATGATCGTGCACTGCGGGGCGAACAGGCCTAGCCGCAGGCAGGCGAGCGCGTACCTGTCGACGTCGGCGCCCTGCCGGTCGGGGGGCGCGGCGAAGGCGGGGTGGGCGAGCGCGGCGCGGGCGCCGTCGCCGGTGAGGGTGGCCACCTCGTAGTCGATGAGCACGACCCGGCCGTCGTCGGTGAGCAGGATGTTGTCCGGGTGCAGGTCGCCGAAGACCACGCCGCGTCCGTGCAGCTCGTCCACGGCCGCCTCGACCTGGTCGAGGGTGTCGAGCGCCCAGCGCGTGTAGTCGGCGAGGTCGGCGTCGGTGCAGGTGGCGCGGGTGAGCGGGTAGCGGTGGACGAGCCGGCGTTGCAGCGGCGTCCCGTCGACGAACTCCTGCACGAGGAAGTGGTGCTCGCCGAGCGTGAAGTAGCCGCGCAGGCCGGGCGCGGCGCTGAGCCCGTCGAGGCGTTCCAGGATGTCGCGTTCGTGCTCCAGGCGGGCGACGGCGTCGCGCCCGGCGGCGTCCAGCCCGGCGTACGGCCTGGCCTCCTTGAGGACGACCCGCTCCCCGGTGCCCGTGTCGCGGGCCAGGTAGACGCCGCCGCCGTTGGAGAAGTGCAGGACGCTCTCGATCGTGTACGGGAGCCCGCTCGTGGTGACGGCGTTGCGCGCGGCCAGGTGGGGTTCGAGGAAGCCGGGCAGCGTCGTCCAGGGGGGCACCGTGAAGGTGGCGCCGCGCACGTCGGGCACGAGCTTGCCGCCGCCGTCCTCGACGGCGAGCACGCGCTCGCCGGAGCCGGACAGGCAGTGCCGCTCGGCGAACCCGCCGTAGCGCACGTACAGCGGGCCGTCGCCGTAGCGCAGGTCGCTGAGGATGTACGGGCCGCGCACCCCGCGCAGCAGCTCGTCGAGCTCCTTCAGGACGAGTTCGAGCTGGCCCTCGTCGCGCGGGTAGATCGTGACGAGCTTGCCGCTGGAGGCGCGGGAGGCGGCCTTGGAGTTCAGCATGATCAGGACGGGCGCGCCGCGCAGGAACTTGAACGCGATGCCGCGCGGGACGCAGTAGTCCCAGACGGCGGCTATGGCGCGCTCGGCGTCGTCGGCGCGGGCGGACACGTGGATCTTCCAGCCCTGGGCGGGCAGGGGCGGCTCACCGGTGGGGGCGTAATAGCACCAGGTGTCGGTCGTGTCATGAAACCAGCCCTCCGGCACGGGCCGGCGGGGGAATTCCGCGCCATCGGCTGCGCTGTGGTCGAGATTGTCGTAGAACAATCTGTCGGCCAGGCAGTACAGCTCATACTGATCCATGCGTTAGAGATTGCCCGCCAAGCCCGGATTGCGTCTAGTAACACATAACATGACTGATGTGTGGCAATTTAATTCGCATTTGTGAATTTTTCACTATAAGGCGCGTGGGAGATATACGGTGAATGTGAATTCGCCGCTGCGCAGGGCCGTGGCCTCCAGCCAGCCGCCGAGCACCGACACGCGTTCGGCCAGGTTGAGCAGCCCCTGGCCGGCGTCTCCCGGCTTGCGCGGCGGGCCGACGCCGTCGTTGCGGATCGACAGGCGCACCAGGCCGTCACGTTCCAGCAGGTGCACGACGCACTCGCGGGCGGTGGCGTGGCGCAGCACGTTCGTCACGCCCTCGCGCAGCGCGTGGGTGAGCGCCTCGGCGACCTCCCACGGCAGCTCACGGCACGACACCTTGACCTGGCAGCGCACCCCGACCGACTCCAGCAGCGCGCGGGCCGAGCTCAACTCCCGCTCCAGCGACGAGCGCCGTACGCCGTGGGCGACCGCGCGGACGTCGGCGGCCAGCCCGCGCGCCAGCGCGAGCGTCTCGTGCACCTCGTTCTCGCACTTGTCCAGGTCGTCGCGCAGCAGCCGCTGGATGAGCTGCACCTTCAGCACCAGGACGGTGAGCCGGTGGCCGACCAGGTCGTGCAGGTCGCGGGTGAAGCGGCGGCGCTCGAACGACACGGCCTTGCCGATCATCTCGGTGCGCGCCTCCGACAGGCGGTGCGCCCGCACGGCCAGGCTCACGACCGCGAACTCGGCCAGCCCGACCACCGGCGCGGAGACCGCCCACCCGAGGTCCACCGACGCCTGGTCGGGCGCGGCCAGCAGCAGCGGGCCGGTGACCAGCGCCAGCGCGACCAGCACGAACGAGCGGATCCGGTCGGCGGCCAGCAGCAGCGCCCCGGCGAGCAGCCCGCACACGGGCGTCCACGCCGCCCCGAACAGCGGCAGCGGCAGGTAGGTCAGCCACGACTGCAGCCCGGCCGCCCACCACCCCGGGCTGCCGCCGGTCAGCAGCCCGAGCACGAACCTGGCGTGCACGGCCAGCAGCACCAGCAACGTCACCGACCCGGCCAGCTCCCGCCCGGTCCCCGCCAGGCTCGACTGCACCGCCACGGAGACGCCGAGCAGCCCTGCCGTCAGCCCGATGCCACCCGTCCACAGCGGGGACGAGGGGCCGGCCGTCCAGGAGCGCGACCGGCGAACGCTACGTGTCTCTTCCACCCGTCTCCCGCCATGCGGCTGACCCGACAGGACCGTACCGTCGCGAGAGCGCCCACCACCCCCGCCTCTTTACCCATCGGACCCGACCAGGCCGGTGTTGCACACCTCAGGTCGTGCTCAGCCCTTCAGTTCGGGGAACTGGTCGTCACGCCACTCCGTGGCGGCGCCGCCGGGCAGCTCGGCCTCGCGGGTCCGCAGCTCGACGCGGCGGATCTTCCCGGAGACCGTCTTGGGCAGCTCGGCGAACTCCAGGCGCCGGACGCGCTGGAACGGGTTCAGGTGGTCGCGGGCGTGCTTGAGGATCGAGTACGCGGTCTCCCTGGTCGGCTCGTAGCCCGGGGCGAGCGTGACGTACGCCTTGGGCACGGCCGTGCGGACCGGGTCGGGGGCCGGGACGACGGCGCTCTCGGCCACCGCGGGATGCTCGATGAGCACCGACTCCAGCTCGAACGGGCTGATCTTGTAGTCGCTGGCCTTGAACACGTCGTCGGTGCGGCCCACGTAGAAGATGTAGCCGTCCTCGTCCACGGTCGCCACGTCACCCGTGTGGTAGTGGCCGCCGGCCATCGCCTCGGCGGTGCGGCCGGGGTCGCCCTGGTAGCCGCGCATGAGCGGGACGGGCCCGCGCGCCAGGTCGAGGCAGATCTCGCCCTCGCCCGGCCCGTCCAGCGGCCGGCCGGTGACGGGGTCGACCAGCACCACGGGGACGCCGGGCAGCGGGCGGCCCATCGAGCCGGGCTTCACCGGCGAGCCGGGGGTGTTGCCGACCTGGGCGGTGGTCTCGGTCTGGCCGAAGCCGTCGCGGATGGTCAGCCCCCAGGCCCGGCGCACCTGCTCGATGACCTCCGGGTTGAGCGGCTCGCCCGCGCCGATGACCTCGCGCAGGCCGGGGGGCCGCTCTCCCAGGTCGGCGTTGATGAGCATGCGCCACACGGTCGGCGGCGCGCAGAAGGTGTTGACGCCGCGCTCGCGCAGCTGGGCGAGCAGCGCCGCCGCGTCGAAGCGGCCGTAGTTGTAGACGAAGATCGTCGCCTCGGCGATCCACGGCGCGAAGAAGCACGACCAGGCGTGTTTCGCCCATCCCGGGGCCGAGATGTTGAGGTGCACGTCGCCGGGCCGCACGCCGATGAAGTACAGGGTGGACAGGTGCCCGACCGGGTACGACACCTGCGTGTGCTCGACCAGCTTCGGCCGCGACGTCGTGCCGGAGGTGAAGTAGAGCAGCACCGGGTCGCCGGTCGCGGTGCCGGGGTGCGGGATCGGCTCCCACGCGAGCGCGGCGGCCTCCCGGAGGTCGGCCCAGCCGTCGGCCGGCCCGACGCTGATGCGCGTGTAGCCGCCGGGCACGCCGGCGAAGCGGCCGGTGTCGGCGGCGTTGCAGACGACGTGCCGGGCGCCGCTGCGCTCGATCCGGTCGGCCAGGTCGGCGGTGGTGAGCGCGGTGGTGGCGGGCAGGATGACCGCGCCCAGCTTCATCACCGCCAGCATCGACTCCCACAGCTCGACCTGGTTGCCCAGCATGATCATGACCGGGTCGCCCTTGGACACCCCGCGGGCCGCCAGCCACGACGCCAGCCGGTCGGAGGCGCGGGACATCTCCTCGTAGCCGCGCTCGGTGACGGTGCCGTCCTCCTCCACGATGACCAGGGCCGGCCGGTCGTTGCCCCGGGCGACGGCGTCGAACCAGTCGACCGCCCAGTTGAATCGCTCGCCCAGCTCGGGCCAGCGGAACTCGGCCACCGCCCGCTCGTGCTCACCGCGCAGCGACAGCAACAGGTCCCGGCTCGCCCTGTAAGCCTCGGTCACGTCCATGTCGGGCACTCCTTCGTCGATCAGCGCTGCGTCTCATCTCATACCGCCGATCGCGATCTGTCACCCGTGGCCCGCCCGTACGCCGGACGGGCGGCCCGGGGACGCCCCGGACCGCCCGGCCGTGTTCAGGTCAGGTCAGGATCGTGGTGCACTCGCCCGGAGTCACCCACTTGTGCGAGGTGATCCTGTCGTTCACGATGACGCCGTTGCTGAACCGGTTGTCGGTCAGGTTGTCGGCGTACAGCTCGCCCGCCAGCAGGCAGGTGTGGCCGCCGCCGTGGTTGATGTCCTGGTAGAACTTGACCGCGTCACGCCCGCCGGTGAAGCCCCGGTTCATCACGGACGAGGCCTTGTCGGTGGCCCCGGCGCCCCAGTACGAGCTGTTGCCCGCGGTGGCGATCAGCCGGGTGCCCTCGCAGTTGAGGTCCTGCCAGGCGTACATGTAGCCGTTGCGCGGCCCCCAGTCGTCGTCGCAGCCGCCCGCCGCCTGCGCGGCGGTGGCGGGCACGGTGACGCCGAGGCAGGCGAGGCCGAGGAGCATCGCCGAGATGGTGATCTTGCGCATGGTGCTTTCCTCTCGTTGGGTGGGTGGTGCGTGGACGGTGAAGGTCAGCGGCGTTCCGGGACGATGCGCACCGCCCGCTCGTAGGCCCGCAGGCCGAGCCTGCGGTAGGCGTCGAGGTCGGCGCCGAACCGGTCGCGCAGGCGGTCGCGGTAGTGCTCCTCCCGGGCCGTGGCCACGGCGCGCAGGGAGGTCGCGCGGGCGCAGGTCGCGTCCGCGACGGCGGTCTCGCGCTCGGCCGCGAAGCCGCTGGGGCCACGGCCCAGGACGGCGTCCCGGGCCTGCTGGGGGTCGGCGTACGGGTGTCCCGCGGCCTTCATGCACCGCGACCAGGCCCGTACCGCCGCGGTGAGCCGGGCGTCCCGCATGAGGTCGTCGCCGTAGAGCGCGCCCAGGCTCATGGCGACCTTGCTGACGCGGAACCACTCGGCCGGGTCGCCGTACAGCTCGCGGTCGGCCTCCTCCCCGCAGCCGCCGAGGCGTTTGCGGATCTCGCCGCCGCCCGGCAGCCGCGCGGTGAGCAGGCGGGCGCCGCGGCCCCCGTCGAGCGCGGCGTCGAACGCGGCACGCCGGGCCTCGGGCAGGCCGCGCCGGTAGGCGGCGTTGGGGTCGTGCGCGTCCTTGCCGCCGATCCGGCTGCCGTACCCGTAGGCACGCGCCCAGGCCACGTCGTCCTGGACGTAGCGCACCGGGCGGCTCTCCTGGAGCGTCAGCTCCCGGTCCTCCCAGTAGCCGAAGCCGTGCCGGTTCATGCACTGCCGGATCAGCCGCTGCTGGGCGTCGGCGATCCGCAGCTCCTGCCGCCAGGTCAGCGCCGGCGCGGGCGGTTGCGCCGCCGCCCCGCCCGAGCATCCGGTCGCGGCGGCCGCCATGACCGCGCAACAGGCTATGAGCACGCCTCTCATGGCCCCGAACCCCCGTTTCCCCGTGTCGCCGTGGCCGTTCGCTCCGGTCCTATCGCGGCGGGGCCTGTTCGGTGTCGGTGGCAGGCGCCGAACAAACACATGACGAACAAAGGGCCCTGATGCAGAATGGTTTGACCGGCTCTACGGGGGTGGGCGTGCCACGAGGTGAGCTCCCGCTGCCGCCCGGCGACGACGCGCTGGTGAGGTTCGCGGCGGACCTGCGTGAGCTGCGCCGGCGCGCGGGCGGGCCGACCTACCGGGAGCTGGCCAAGCGGGCCCATTACTCGCTGGCGACGCTGTCGGGGGCGGCGAGCGGGCAGCGGCTGCCGAGCCTCGCGGTGACCCTGGCCTACGTGACGGCGTGCGGCGGCGACGCCGTGGAGTGGGAGAAGCGCTGGCACGCCACGGCGGCCGAGCTGGCCTCCGCCGAGGACCCCGAGCCGGACCTGCGGGCGCCCTATGCGGGGCTGTCGGCGTTCCGGGAGGAGGACGCCGATCTGTTCTTCGGCCGGGAGCGGTTCGCCGACGAGCTGACGACGCGGCTGGAGGCCGATCGGCTCGTCGCGGTGTTCGGCGCCTCGGGCGCGGGCAAGTCGTCGCTGCTGCGCGCCGGGCTGCTCGCGCGCTGGCCGCACCGGTCGATGATCCTCACTCCCGGCGCGCACCCGCTGGAGGAGTGCGCCGTCCAGCTCGCCCGCCTGACGGGCGCGTCCCCGGCGCGCATCCGCGCCGACCTGGCCGCCGGGCCGCGCGCCCTGCACCTGCTCGCGTGCCAGGCGGCCGGCGACCCGCCGGGCGACCTGCTGGTCGTCGTCGACCAGTTCGAGGAGGTCTTCACCCTGTGCCGCGACGAGACCGAGCGGGCCCGGTTCGCCGAGGCGCTGGTCACGGCGGCGCGGACGGGCAACTCGCGGTGCCGGGTGGTGCTGGGCGTCCGCTCGGACTTCCACGCCCACTGCGCCGGGCATCCGGCCCTGCGCGGCGAGCTGGAGCGCCCGCTCGTGCTCGGCCCGATGACGCCCGGCGAGCTGCGGCGGGCCATCACCACGCCCGCCACGCGCGCCGGCTGCGTGGTCGAGCAGGCGCTGCTGGTCGAGCTCGTGGCGCAGGCCGGCGGCCGGGTCGGGGTGCTGCCGCTGCTGTCGCACGCGCTGCTGGAGACCTGGCGGCGACGGCGCGGCAACACGCTCACGCTGACCGGCTTCCAGGCGGCGGGCGGGATCGACGGCGCGCTCGCCCACACCGCCGAGCGGGTCTACGGCCGGCTCGGACCGGCCGGGCAGGAGCTGGCCAGGGACCTGTTCCTGCGGCTCACCGCGCTCGGCGAGGGCACCGAGGACACCCGGCGGCGCGTCACCCTGGCCGAGCTCGACACCGGCGACCCCGGCACCGAGGTGGTGCTCGGCCGCCTGGCGGCGCAGCGGCTGATCACCGTCGACGACGGCGCCGTCGAGCTCACCCACGAGGCGCTGATCCGCTCCTGGCCGCGCCTGCACGGCTGGCTGACCGAGGACCGCGACGCGCTGCGCGCCCACCGGCGGCTCACCGAGGCCGCGCGGACCTGGCGTGAGCTGGACCGCGACCCGAGCGCCCTCTACCGGGGCGTCCGGCTGGAGGCGGCGGCCGAGGCCGGCGGCAGGCTGAGCGCGCTCGAACGCGAGTTCCTGGCCGCGAGCCGGGCGGCCGAGGCGGCGCAGGAGGAGGCGGCCCGGCGCGGCGTCCGGCGGCTGCGCCGGCTGGTGGTGCTGCTCAGCGCGCTGCTGGTGCTGGCCGTGGCCGCGAGCGCCGTGGCCGTCGCGGCCCAGCGGCAGGCGGCCCGCGAGCGCAACACCGCCACCTCCCAGCGGGTCGCCGAGCGGGCGGCGGCGCTGCGCGCCACCGATCCGGCGCTGGCCGCGCAGCTCAGCCTGGCCGCCTACCGGCTGTCGGCGAACGAGGTGACCCGCGGCAGCCTGCTCAGCGCGTTCGGCACCCCGTACGCGACCCGGCTGACCGGGCACGGCGACGCGGTGACGGCGGTGACGCTCAGCGGCGACGGGCGGCTGGCCGCCACGGCGGGCGCCGACGGCACGATCAGGCTCACCGACACCCGCGACCCGCGCCACCCGCGCCCGCTGGCCGCCCTCACCGCCGACGCGGCCTCGGCGGCGCTGAGCCCCGACGGCCGCACGCTGGCGGCGGGCGCCGGCGACGCGGTGCTGCTGTGGGACACGACCGATCCCGCCAGGCCCGCACCGCTGCCGGGCCTGGCGGGCGAGGCCGGCGCCGGGGCGGTCGCGTTCGGCCCGGACGGCCGGACGCTGGCGAGCGCGGGCGCCGACGGGGCCGTCCGGCTGCACGACCTGGACGGCGGCGAGCCGGTCACGCTCGACGGCCACTCCGGCGGCGTGACGGCGCTGGCCTTCGGCCCGGACGGGCGCACGCTCGCCTCCGCCGGGGCCGAAGGCACCGCCCGGTTGTGGGACCTCGGGACCCGTACGCCGGTCGTGCTGGCGGGGCACACCGGCGCGGTCCACGCGGTGGCGTTCACCGGGTCCGCGCTGGCCACGGCGGGCGAGGACCGCACCGTGCGCCTGTGGGACCTCGACGGCCGCCCGCTGGCCACGGCCGAGGGCCACACCGACGCGGTGCGCTCGCTGGCGTTCACCGGCGACGCGCTCGTGTCGGGCGGGGCCGACGCCTCCGTGCGGGTGTGGGACGTGGGCGACCCGCGTGAGGTGCGCGAGCTGGCCGTGCTCGCCGGGCACACCGGCGCGGTCACCTCCGCCGCCTCCGCCGGGCGCACGCTGGCCACGGCCGGCGCGGACCAGACGACGCGGCTGTGGGACCTGCCGGGCGACACGCTCACCGGCCACCGCAGCTCCGTGTACGGGGCGGCGTTCAGCCCCGACGGCCGCACCCTGGCGACCGGCGGCTACGACCGGACGATCCGGCTGTGGAGCGTGCGCGAGCGCACCTCGCGGGTGCTGCGCGGGCACGACGGCCCGGTCAACGCGGTGGACTTCAGCCCCGACGGCCGGACGCTGGCCAGCGCGAGCGCCGACGGGACGGCCCGGCTGTGGAACCTGCGCGAACGCACCTCGGCCGTGCTGGCCGAGCACCCGGACGCGGTGGAGTCGGTGGCGTTCGGCCCCGGCGGCCGGCTGCTGGCCGTGGCGAGCTCCGACGGCACCGCCGCGCTGTGGGACGTCCCGGCCCGCGCCCGCCTGGTCACGCTGCGCGGGCACGCCGGGCCGGTCAACGACGTGGCGACGACCGGCAGCCTCGTCGCCACCGCGAGCGCCGACCACAGCGTGCGCCTGTGGGACGTGTCGGGGCGGCTGCTCTCGTTCACCCACGGCCACGAGGACGCGGTCAAGTCCGTGGCGTTCAGCCCCGACGGCCGGACGCTGGCCACCGCGGGCTCCGACCGCCGCGTCATGCTGTGGGACGTCGCCGACCCCGCCGCGCCCAGGCGCGTCGCGGTGCTCGACGGCTACACGGACGCGGTCAAGTCGGTCGCGTTCAGCCCGGACGGCCGCGTCCTGGCGACGGCGAGCTCCGACCGGACCGCCGTGCTGTGGGACGTGGCCGGCCGCGCCAGGCTGGCGACGCTGCGCGGCCACGCCAAGCCCGTCGACGCCGTCGCGTACGCCCCCGACGGGCGGACGCTCGTCACGGCGGGCGAGGACTGGACGGCCAAGCTGTGGGCCACCGACCCGGAGCGGACGGCGGCGCGGATCTGCGCGACCGCCAGCCCGCCGATCACCGCCGACGAGTGGTCCCAGCACTTCCCGGGTCTGCCCGCCCAGCCGCTCTGCCCCGAGCCCTAGGGTGGGCCGCATGGAATACATGCGCTTGGGTGACAGCGGCTTGAAGGTCTCGCGGGTCTGTCTCGGCATGATGAGCTACGGCGACCCGGCCAAGCAGGAGTGGGCGCTGACGGAGGAGCAGGCCGAGCCGATCGTGCGCCGCGCGGCCGACGCCGGGGTCATGTTCTTCGACACCGCCGACTACTACAGCGCCGGGGCCAGCGAGGTCGTGACCGGCAACCTGCTGCGCCGCGTCTTCGCGCGGCGTGAGGACTACGTGCTCGCCACCAAGGTCTATTTTCCGATGGGGCGCGGCGTCAACGACCGGGGGCTGTCGCGCAAGCACATCCATGCCGCCGTCGACGCCTCGCTGACCCGCCTCGGCACCGACCACGTCGACCTCTACCAGATCCACCGCTGGGACGACGAGACGCCGATCGAGGAGACGATGGAGGCCCTGCACGAGGTGGTCAAGGCCGGCAAGGCCCGCTACCTGGGCGCCTCCTCCATGTGGGCGTGGCAGTTCGCCACGGCGCAGCACGTGGCCGAGCGCAACGGGTGGACGAAGTTCGTCTCGATGCAGAACCACTACAACCTGCTCTACCGGGAGGAGGAGCGGGAGATGCTGCCGCTCTGCGCCGACCAGGGGGTGGGCGTGATCCCGTGGAGCCCGCTGGCGCGCGGCGTGCTGGCGCGCGCCGGGTCGGCCTCGGCGACCTCGCGGGCCGGCTCCGACGAGCGCATCGGCTACCTGTACGAGCCGGACGCCGACCAGGCGATCGTGGACCGGGTCGCCGAGGTGGCGCGCGAGCGCGGGCTGCCGCCGGCGCAGGTCGCGCTCGCCTGGCTGCTGCACCGGCCCGGCGTGACGGCGCCGATCGTGGGCGCCACCAAGGACCGCCACGTCGACGACGCGGTGGCCGCGGTGGACGTCCGGCTGTCGGACAAGGAGCTCACCTTCCTGTCCGAGCCGTATCGCCCCCGCGAGGTGCGTTTCTAGCCGGGAGAGGGCTGGGCACGGGGCTCCGGCTCGTCTACTGTTGGGGCCTCGCGTCACGAACCCCCTCGTAACCGCAAGGGGGTTTCGTCATGCCGTCATCACCCGACAATTCCGCGCCGATCCTGGAGAATTCAGCGCGTGAGGTGCTGAAAGGCACGCTCGTTCCCGTCCGGGTCGACGTCCCTCAGGACGAGCCGGGCGGCGGGCTGGTCAAGCTGGGCGCGGTCCGGCAGCTCGCGCTGGCGCCCGGCGAGGCGGAGGAGGTCCGCCGCAGGCTCGGCGCCCACGACGCCGTGAACGTGTCGGCGGGCGCGTTCGACCTGCTCGGCGCGTTCGCCCGGCCGCTGGTGCCCTCGCTCAGGCCCGACCCGGAGGCGCTGGCGCGGATTCCCGCCCGGCAGCTGGCGGCGTTCGCCGAGACGCTGGTGGAGCTGCGCGCCGAACGCCTGCGCGAGGCCGAGGAGCGGCGCTCCCCAGAGGAGGCCGGGCCGGCCGCGCAGGCGCTCAACACGGCGGTCGTCGCGCTGCGCGGGCTGCGCGCCGCCACCGCCACGCCGCCGATCGGCCTGCTCAACCTCGAACGGATCGAGATGGTGCCGGTCGGCATCCAGCGCGGCGAGCTCGTGGCGACCGTGCCGCTGGCGCCCGGCGAGGAGACCGCCGTCACGCAGACGGAGTGGTCGGTGACCTCGCGGGAGTTCACCACGATCGTCACCGACGCGCTGGAGGAGGTCAGCGAGACCGGCGTCACGGACAACACGGACCTGTCGCAGTCGACGTCCTCGCAGAGCCAGCACTCCAACCAGTTCAACATCACCGGCACGGTTCAGGGCGGCATCCCGATCATCTCCGGGTCGAGCACCACCGGGTTCACCTCGCAGGGGTCGCAGTCGGAGTCAGCGACCGAGAGCATCAAGCACGCCCGGTCCACGACGCAGAAGGCGTCGTCGCGGTCGCGGCGCGAGCACAAGGTGACGATCTCGACCACGACCGTCACGGGCACGTCGTCGACCTCGACGCGCGTCCTGAAGAACCCGGGCCGCGAGCCCATCCGGATCGACTACTTCAGCATGATGCGCAAGTGGCGGGTGCGGCTCTACCGCTACGGGCTGCGGCTCACGTACGACATCGTGGTGCCCGAGCCGGGGGCGGCGATGCGGCGGGCGTACGCGGAGCTGGAGACGCTGCGCGCCCAGCAGGGGCCGTTCACGTTCGGCGTGAAGCTCTCCGACGTGACCACCGAGCTCGTGGACGAGCACGGCAACCCGTCTCCCACGGGCAAGCCGAAGTACCAGTGGCTCGCCGACCGGCACGGCGTGACCGTCCGGCCGCATCCGGAGCCGCCCACGCCGCTGACGGCGAGCTCGACGGCCGACACCGGCGGCGGCTGGTTCTTCCTCGGCCTGGAGTTCGACGTGCCCGGCGGCACCCGCGTGCGGGAGATCATCCTGGACGCGCAGATCGGCAAGGACGACTCCGACGACCGGATGAACTTCGACGTGCTCGGCGCCCGGCACGAGCCCGGCTGGAACGGGCAGACCGGTGCGCTGATCATCCGCAACCACCGGATCATGTCGGTCGGCGCGGACCGGCCGTTCATGGCGGGCTTCACCGGACGACACAAGATCACGTTCTTCTTCCACCACGCCGAGCAGGTGTTCGTCGGGCTGACCGTGCACCGGGAGCTCATGCCGGAGACGATCGAGCAGTGGCGCGCCGACGTGTGGAACGCCCTGCACGGCGCCGCCCAGGCCCGCTACTTCGCCCAGCAGCAGGAGGTCGCCGCGCGCATCGCCGCCATCGAGGAGCGGCTGTCCAGCGTCGACACGCTGACGCTGCGCCGCGAGGAGAGCGACGAGATCATGAAGAGCGTGCTGCGGTTCGTCCTCGGCACCGACTTCGACTTCATGCCCGCCGACGTGCTGGCCGCCTTCGTCGCCGCCGGCGTCGACCTCCAGCACGGCATCGGCTTCGACGGGCCCGGCCTCGGGCTGAGCCAGGACCAGTGGACGCTGCTGCGCCAGCACGAGGACCTGATCCGCTTCATCAACCAGGCTATCGAGTGGGAGAACGTGGTGACGTTCCTCTACTCGTACTTCTGGGACGTGCCGCCGAGCTGGGCGTTCATCCGGCAGTTGCGCCATCCCGACCCCAACCGGCAGGCGTTCCTGCGCGCGGGCAGCGCGCGCATCGTGCTCACCGTCCGCAAGGGCTGGGAGGAGCGGTGGATGCGCTTCGCCGAGGGCGGCGGGGTCGGCGCGCCCGTGCCCGGCCCCTACCTGACGATCGCCAGGGAGATCGCCGCGTACGACGACCGCAACTATCCGGGCATTCCGCCGGCGAACCCCGGCAAGGAGGCCGTGCACCTGCAGGACGCCGTCTTCACCACCACGACGGCGGACCTGGCGCCCAGCGCGGCCCCGGTGACGATCAGGGTGGCGAGCAGCGCCGGGTTCGTGGTCGGGCTGCCGGTCGTCATCGACTCCGAGGACGAGCGGCGCGTGCAGGAGGCCCAGGTCGTCACCGCGATCCCCGACAACACGCGCATCACGGTCGCCCGGCTGGACTTCGCGCACCGGGGCTCGCAGGCGCCGGTGCCGATCCTGCAACCGGGTGAGAAGGGCGCGCTCATCGCCGAATGGCACGAGTACACGCCGTCGTCCGGCACCGACATCGCCGTGACGTCCAACCTCTCCACGATCGCCTGACCGATGGCGATGCGGGACGTCAGCCGCCGGGTCCTGGAGCTCCACCCCGGCGAGCCGTTCCGGGCCGGGCCGGGCGGCGCCGCCGAGACGGAGCCGCGCGCCCTGCTCGGCGGGGGCGAGCTGCGCAAGTTCGGCTGGAAGGTGCTCGACGCCAGCATGCCCGACGGCATCACGTACGCGCCGGTCCCGTTCGGCTCCGCCTCGATCACCGAGGCCAACCGGGCCGTCGTGGCCGGGCGGGCGTTCGCGCTGGAGCGCGACACGGGCACCACCAGGCTGTTCTTCGTGTGGCTGCCGAGCGCGCTGGCCGACCGGCTGGCCAAGGGCACGATGACGGGCCCGCTGAACTTCCACGTCATCTTCCACACGCCGACCTACCTGGACAGCTACGTGAAGAGCCGCCCGTACTGGACCGGCAAGCACCCCTCGGACGGGGTGCCCTACTACGTGCGGCTGGGCGCGCGCTACCTGTCCACGGACTTCCGGGCGGTCGCCCACCACGTCATGGCCGTCACCGCCCGCGACCCGAACCTGGCCTACGTCGTCCCGATCGCCGACCTGAGCGGCAACCTGTCCGACCTGATCACGCCCGGCGGCCTGCTCGGCGCGCTGACCGAGGTGAACGCGGCGCTGGCCGCCCTGCTGTCCGGGCCGGCGCCGTCCGGCAAGGTGGGCGGCATCATGCTGTCGGCCTACAGCCGCAGCGGCGACCGGCTCGTGGCGCTGATGCGCCAGGTCAGCGGGTCGCCGTTCTTCACCGAGCACCTGCTGCAGATCAACGCCTTCGACGTCAACCTCGGCGACAAGGACGAGCAGCGGCTGCCCGAGCTGGCCCGGATGTGGGAGGGGGTGCGGCAGTGGGCCACGCTCAACCGCCGCGCCCGCGCGTACGTCTACACCGCCTACCGCAGCCACTACGCCCAGTGCCTGGCCTCGCCCGTGCCGCGAGGGGCCGCGTGGACGGACCGGGCGGACGTCAAGCTCGACGACGTGACCTGGTCCGACAGCGCCGCCAAGGCCGCGCCCGGCCAGTCCCGGGGGGTCGCGTCGGAGGCGTACGGGCCGGACGGGCGGTTCGGGGTGGTCTGCCTGCCGGTGTCGTTCTTCCGCTTCTACCTGGAGAACCATCACCACGGCAAGACGGAGATCATCGGCAACACGGCGCGTGGCTGGCACGACGGCGAGTACGACATCGGCCGCGCCCACGGCCACGGCCTGTTCCTGCGCGGGCTCATGTCGCACGCCGTCGCCCGCGCCGACCCCGTCTTCTTCGCCCCAGTCCGGCGCGTGCCGTGACCCGCTCCCCGGTTGGCCGGAACCTACAAGACCGCAGGTCGCCGGCGTAGCAGGATGGCCGTATGACCTTCGACCGTTCCGTGGCCGCCGCGTTCATGGCCGGCCACGCGAGAGTTCTCGACCGGCGCCGCTTCGACCTGCTGTGGGGCGGCGGGGACCGGGCGGGCGTGCTGGCCGCGCTGGACGCCTACCGCAATCCCGACGGCGGCTACGGGTGGGGCCTGGAGCCGGACCTGCGCTCGCCCGAGAGCCAGCCGGGGGCCGCGCTGCACGCGTTCGAGGTGTTCGCGGAGATCGCGCCCGCGACCTCGCCGCACGCGGTAGCGCTGTGCGACTGGCTGGCCTCGGTGACGCTGCCCGACGGCGGGCTGCCGTTCGCGCTGCCGCTGGCCGTCCCGGCGGCGACCGCGCCGTGGTGGGCGGGCGCTCCCCACGACGTCTCGTCGCTGCAGATCACCGCCGTGTCGGCGGCAGCCGCGTACCGCGTCGCCGCGCACGACCCAGCCGTGGCCGCCCATCCGTGGCTCGCGCGGGCGACCGGCTACTGCCTGGAGGCGATCGAGGAGCTCACCGACCCGCACGCGTACGTGCTGTCGTTCGCGGTGCAGTTCCTGGACGCCGTGCACGAGTCCGTGGCGGAGCTGCGCGGCGAGGCGGCGCGGCTGCTGGAGCGGCTGGGCGGGCACTTCCCCGCCGAGGGCGTGCTGCCGGTGGCGGGCGGCGCCGAAGGGGAGGTGCTCAGGCCGCTCGACGTCGCGCCGTACCCGGACCGGCCGGCCCGCACGCTGTTCGCGCCCGAGGTGATCGCGGCCGACCTGGACCGGCTGGCGGCCGGGCAGCAGGACGACGGCGGGTGGAGCGTCGACTACGCCCGGATCTCCCCGGCGGGGGCGCTGGAGTGGCGCGGCGCCGCCACCGTGCGGGCCGTCGACGTGCTGCGGCGCAACGGGCGCAGCTGACCTCCGGGACTGTCGGTGCGGGCTTCTAAGCTTGGGGCCATGGCACGGGCAAACGAGGAGGCTGCGGCCGCCCTCCAGGAATACGCGGAGCTGTTCGCGCTCACCGGGGGCGACGCGTTCCGGGTGCGCAGTTATCAGAAGGCGGCCAAGGCGATCGCCGGCTACCCCGACGACATCGCGGCCGTCGACGTGCGCGCCGTTCCCGGCGTGGGCGAGGCGATCGCCAAGAAGATGGAGGAGTTCCTGCAGCGCGGGAGCTTCCGGCAGCTCGACGACCTGCGCGGGCGGGTGCCCGACGGGGTGCGGCGGCTGACCCGGGTGCCTTCGCTCGGGCCCAAGACCGCGATCATGCTGTTCGAGGACTTCGGCATCGACTCGCCCGTCGCGCTCGGCGAGGCGATCGCCGCCGGCCGCCTCGACGGGGTCAAGGGCCTCGGCCCCAAGACGCTGGCCAACCTGGCCAAGGGCATCGAGCAGCTGGAGCAGTCGGGCCGCCGCGTCCACATCGGCGTCGCGATGGCGCTGGCCGAGCAGGTCATGGGCTCGCTGGAGGCCGAGCGCATCGGCTACGCGGGCTCGCTGCGCCGGATGAAGGACACGATCGGCGACATCGACATCCTGGCCGTGGCCGACGAGTCGATCATGACGGCCTTCCGCGCCCAGCCGTACGTGGCCGAGGTCATCGCGGCCGGCGACAAGAAGACGTCCGTGCGCACCACCTCCGGCATGCAGGTCGACCTGCGGGTGGTGCCCGCGGGCTCGTGGGGCGCCGCGATGCAGTACTTCACCGGCTCCAAGGAGCACAACGTGGCCATCCGGGAGATGGCGGTGAAGAAGGGCTGGAAGCTGTCCGAATACGGGCTGTTCGACGGTGAGCGGGTGATCGCCGCCGAGTCCGAGGAGGAGATCTACGCGGCGCTCGGCATGCAGTTCGTGCCGCCGCCGATGCGTGAGGACGGCGGCGAGGTGCAGGCCGCGCTCCGCGGCGAGCTGCCCGCCCTGCTCCAGCTGGCCGACCTGCGCGGCGACCTCCACACGCACACCGACCTCACCGACGGCATCGCCTCGCTGGAGGACATGGTGGCCGCCGGCGCCGCCCGGGGCTACTCCTACTACGCCGTCACCGACCACGCCCCCGACCTGGCCATGCAGCGCATGACCCTCGACAAGGCGCTGGAGCAGCGCGAGCGCGTCGCCGCGCTGCAGCCGCGCCATCCCGGCATGCGCATCCTGCACGGCACCGAGCTCAACATCGCGCCCGACGGGTCGGTCGACTGGCCCGGCGAGGTGCTGCGCACGTTCGACGTGTGCGTGGCGTCGGTCCACTCCCACTTCTCGATGCCGCGCGACGAAATGACCCGGCGCTTCATCACCGCCTGCGAGAACCCGTACGTGGACATCATCGGCCACCCCACCACCCGCAAGATCGGCAAGCGGGAGCCGGTCGACGCCGACTGGGACGCGATCTTCCGCGCGGCGGCGCGCACCGGCACCGCCATGGAGATCGACTCCTACCCCGACCGCTCCGACCTGCCCTCCGACCTGGTGCGGCTGGCCAAGCACCACGGGGTCAAGTTCTCCGTCGACAGCGACTCGCATGCCATCCCGCACCTGGCGCACCAGCGGTTCGGCGTGGGCATCGCGCAGCGCGCCTGGCTCACCGCCGACGACGTGATCAACGCCTGGCCGCTCGACCGGCTGCTCGCCTTCCTCGGCCGCTGACCGGGCGGCCCTGGGCCCGCCTGCCTCACGCCACCGTCCTTCCCCGGGCCACCCGGGGAGGGGGCGGGATGTTACCGGTTGTCACCGTTGGGCATGGATCGGTGAAGGGGGAATCGATCGGAGGAGGAGGGTGTGGCTTGCGCTGCGGCCGATTACATGGTTAACAGGTAGGAAATGTGGATGGGGAGAGGTGGGAGGTCAGGCATGGCGCATTCGCTGGTGACGATGGTGAAGCCGGTGCCGGCAAGCCTGTTCGTGCTGCGCGACAGCGGCGCGGAGATGCGCTGGGAGGGCATGGCGGGCCAGGGCTACCACACGCCCACCGACCGGTTCTTCGTACGCAACCACACCTACACGCCGATCATCGACGCGGCCACCTGGCGGCTGCGGGTGCACGGCGAAGGGCTGCGGCAGGCGGCCGGCTACTCCTACGACGACCTGCTCGCCATGCCGTCGCGCACGATCGACGCCGCCATCGAGTGCGCGGGCAACGGGCGGCGCTTCTACGAGACGCAGCAGGGCGAGCCCGCGCCGGGGACCCCGTGGGGCCTGGGCGCCGTCGGGGTGGCGCGGTGGCGGGGGGTGCCGCTGCGCGACCTGCTGAAGGCGTCCGGCATCCGGCGCGAGGCCGTGGACGTGCTCGCCCAGGGGCTCGACGCGCCGTTCGAGCACTACGGCCGGGTGCGCCGGCCGCTGCCCGCGGACAAGGCGATGGACGACGTCCTCGTCGCGTACGAGATGAACGGCGAGTCCCTCCCGCACGACCATGGATTTCCGGTGCGCCTGGTGGTGCCGGGATGGGCGGGAATAGCGTCCATCAAGTGGCTGGGCGACATCGAAGTTCTCACCCGGCCGGTATTCACGCCGTGGAACACCGAGTTCTACCGCGACGTCACCGAACTCCCCGTGAAGAGCGCGTTCGAGCTTCCCTGGGACGCGACGCTGCCGGCGGGCCTGCCGCTCGTGCTCCACGGCAGGTCGTGGTCCGGGCACGGCCGCGTCGTCCGGGTGGAGGTCAGCGTCGACGGCGGCACGACCTGGCGCACCGCCGAACACCACGGCCACCACCTGGTCAGAGCCTGGCTGCCCTGGCACGTGGAGTGGGCGCCGAACCGGCCGGGACGGCACGTGCTGATGGCCAGGGCGACGGACGAGACCGGCGCGACCCAGCCGATGGAGGCGCCGTGGCATCCGCAGGGCTACGGGTTCGGCGCCGTCGTCCGGCATCCGGTGCAGGTGGTCCTCGGTTAGGGAAATGTCACGGAAGCGCGCTGAGCTGGCCAATCAGCGAATGGGCCGCACGGGGCCGCCGAATTCATCTGTAAGACTTTCGCGGAAACGTCCGGGAAATTCTTCTGTGCGATCGTCGGCTTACTCGCTGGGGAAGTCGCTGGGGAAGTCGCTGGGGAAAAGGAGAGCAGATGCGCCAGCTGACCGCGCTCGACGCGCAGTTCCTCAACGTCGAGTCCGCGACGACCGCCGCGCACGTGGCGGGGCTGGCGATCGTGGACCCCGCCGGCGGACGGCTCAACCGGCAGGCGCTCGCCGACCTCCTGCGGCGGCGGCTCCACCTCGCCCCGGCGCTGGGGCTGCGGCTGGCCGAGGTGCCGTTCGGGCTGGACCGGCCCTACTGGGTCACCGATGCGGAGCTCGACCTCGACCAGCACCTGTTCGAGCTGACGCTCCCGGCTCCGGGCGGGGATCGGCAGCTCGCGGAGGCGGTGGCGCGGATCCACGCCCGGCGGCTGGACCGGGCGCGTCCGCTGTGGGAGATGCACCTCATCCACGGGCTCGCCGGTGGTCTGGTCGGCGTCTACACCAAGGTCCATCACGCGGCCATCGACGGCGTCTCGGGCGCCGAAACGCTGGCCGCCCTCCTCGACCTGACCCCCGACGGCCCCCTGCCCACCGGCCTCACGACCTCCCCCAGCCGGGGGTCGGCGTCCCCTGGCCCGGAGTCGGCGTCCGCCGCCCGGCAGCCGACGTCCGCCCTGGAGCCGACGTCCGCCGCCCGGGAGCCGGCGTCCGTGACCCCGGGAGGCCCGGCCGGTCAGGTCCTCGCGCCGACCGGCTCGGACGCGTCCCCGCTACTGGGGCACCTCGCCACCGGCAACGCACCGGCAGCCCGTGCCGACGGGGGCGCGGCGGAAGCCCGTGCCGACGGGGGCGCGTACGGGGTAGGGGCCTGCTCCGAACCTGGGGGCGCAGTTGGCGGTGGAGGGTTCGGCCCCTCGGCGGCTGCTGCCGACGGGGGCGTGGCGTGCTCCGAGCCCAGGGCCGCGGTCGGCGGGGAGGGGCTTGGCTCCTCGCCGGCTGCCGGCAAGGCGGGCGCGTACGGGTGGGAGGGGGAGCCCGGGGTGGTGGGGATGCTGGCCGGGGCGGTGGCGCGGGTGGCGGGGCAGCCGGTGCGGGCGGCGGGGGCGCTCGTGCGGGCGGCCGCGGATCTGGACGTGATCCCGCTGGCCGGGGCGCTGCCCGGGGCACGGCTGGTGGCCAGGGCGGCGCGGGCGCTGGCGGGTGATCGGCGGCCCCGGCCGGAGGTGCCGGAGGGGCCGGGGGTGATCGCGCCGCGGACGCCGTTCAACGGCCCGATCAGCGCGGGACGGCGGCTGGCGTTCGGGTCGGTGTCGCTCAAGGACGTGAAGACCGTCGCCCGCGCGTACGGTCTGAGCGTGAACGACGTGGTGATGGCGTTGTGCACGTCGGCGCTGCGGTCGTGGCTGTCGGAGCGGGACGCGCTGCCAGAGGGGCCGCTGGTCGCGGCGGTGCCCGTGGCGGTGCGGGAGCCGGAGGCGCGGGACGCGGTCGGCAACCAGATCTCCGCGCTGATCGCCCCGCTGCCCACTCACGAGCCCGACGCCCGCGTACGGCTGCGCACGGTCGGGGCGGCGATGGCGGCGGCCAAGCGGCGGTTCGCGGTGGCGCCCGCGCGGTGGCTGGACGAGCTGTGCTCGATGCTGCCCGCGCCGGTCACCGCCCTGGCGACTCCGGCGATCTTCCGGCTGGCGTCGGTGGCGTTCCCTCCGATCAACCTGATCATCAGCAACGTCCCCGGCCCGCAGTTCCCGCTCTACCTGTGCGGGGGGCGGGTGCTGTCGTACTATCCGATGTCGGTGCTGACGGACATGACGGGCGGCGTCAGCATCACGTGCTTCTCCTACGACGGCATGCTCGACTTCGGCGTGGTGGCGTGCCCGGAGCGCATGTCCGATGTGTGGAGCCTGGCCGGGCATCTGCGGGCGGCGCTGGACGAGCTGCTGGAGGGCGTGGCGGCCGAGGCCGACGCCTACAGCGACGCCGCCGCCCCGGCCTCCGGCTAGCCCCGCGGCTCGCGCGGCTCCCCGATCTTCGGGCCGGACGTGCCGATAATGACGAGATGAGATCGATCGGCACCACGGACCTGTCCGTGCACCCCATAGCGCTCGGCACCAACGTCTTCGGCTGGACGGCGGACAAGGAGACCTCGTTCGCGATCCTCGACGCCTACACCGAGGCCGGCGGCAACTTCATCGACACCGCCGACGTCTACCCGTACTGGGTCACCGGCGAGTCCACGTCGGAGTCTTTCATCGGCGAGTGGATGGCCGCCCGCCGCAACCGTGACACGCTCGTGCTCGCCACCAAGGTCGGCACGCTGGAGGGGCTGAAGGGCCTGGCCCCGCGGACGATCCGCACCGCCGTGGAGAACTCGCTGCGCCGTCTGCGCACCGACCGGATCGACCTCTACTGGGCGCACGTGGACGACACCGACACGCCGCTGGCCGAGTCGCTGGGCGCGTTCGGCGAGCTGGTCGCCGAGGGGAAGGTGCGGCACGTCGGCGCCTCCAACTACGCCGCCGACCGGCTCGCCGAGGCGCTGAAGGTGGCGCGTGAGGAGGGCCTGCCGGCGTACGTCGCCCTCCAGCAGCCGTACAACCTGGTGGAGCGCGGCTACGAGGGCGAGCTGCGTGACGTCGTGGAGCGCGAGGGGCTGTCCAGCACGCCGTACTTCGGGCTGGCGCGCGGCTTCCTGACCGGGAAGTACGCGCCGGGCGTCACCGTCGACAGCCCGCGTGCCGCCCAGGCGGCCCGCTACCTGAAGTTCGAGTACGGGCTGCGCACGCTGGAGGCGCTGGCCAAGGTGGCCGCCGAGCGCGGGGTCAAGCCCGCCACGGTCGCGCTGGCGTGGCTGGCCGCCCAGCCGACGATCACCTCGGCGATCACCAGCGCGCGTGACCTCACGCAGCTCGGGCCGCTGCTGGCGGCGGCGGAGCTGACGCTGTCGGACGACGAGCTCGCCCTCCTCGACGAGGCCTCCCGCTCCTGACGGTTCCGCCGCATCCGGGAGCGAGGCAGCGGAGCTCGACGGGCGTCGGCGGGGTTCGGCGGGGTTCAGCGGAGTGCGACGTGGTTCGGCGGAGTCAGCCGGTACGGCCTCGCCCGGGGTCAGCGGATGCGGTCGACGAGCGCGAGGCAGAGGGCGCGCAGGGCGGTGTCGCCGGGGAGGCAGGCGTCCATGAGCTCCAGGGCCGAGGCGGCGTGCCGGGCGGCCAGGTCGAGGGCCGCCCGCCTGCCTCCGGCGTGCTCGACGAGCCGGGCGGCGTGCCGTACGGCGTCGTCGCCCGGGGCCGCGTGGCCCGGCGCGGGGTCACCCGGGGCGGGGCCGTCCAGGGCGGCGGCGTCGAGGGCGGCGGCCAGTTCGGCGGCCGGCGGGCCGCCCGCGGACAGGACGGCCAGGACGGGGAGCGTCTTCTTGCCGCGCCGCAGGTCGCTGTGGATGGGTTTGCCCGTGACGGCCGGGTCGCCCCAGATGCCGAGCACGTCGTCGTAGATCTGGAAGGCGACGCCGAACGCGCACCCCATGTCCCAGGCGGTTTCGGCGAGCTCGGGCCGGCCGCCGAGCGCGACGCCGGTCGCGGCGGCGGCGGCGAGCAGGCTGCCGGTCTTGCCCGCGGCCATCACCTCGTACTCGGCGACGGTGACGGCGTCGCGGCCGAGCCAGGGGCGGCTCTCGAAGGCCAGGTCGCGCGTCTGCCCCTGGACGAGCTCGACCAGCGCCCTGGATAGGTGGCGCATGGGCTCGCCGGTCCCCGCCAGCCGGGCGACGGCCAGCGCGAGCAGCGCGTCGCCGGTCAGCAGGGCGGGCCCCACGCCGTACGCCTTCCACAGCGCCTGGCGGTGCCTGCGCCGCTCGTCGGCGTCCATGATGTCGTCGTGCACCAGCGAGAACGCGTGCACGAGCTCCACCGCGACCGCGCCCGGCAGCCCGGCCTCGAGCGGCGCCCCGGCGGCCTCGGCCGCGAGCATCGCGATGGCGGGCCGCAGGTGCTTGCCGCCGTCGCCGTCGGCCGGTCGCCCGTCCACGTCGGACCAGCCGAGCGTGAACGCGGCCATCCTGGCGCCCCACGGATGCAGGCCCGACACGGCCTCCCGCAGCGCGGGCTCCAGCAGCCGGCGGCAGCGGGCGATCGCGTCGCCGGCGGGGCCGGGGGCCGCGGACTGGCCGACGGTCATGACATCTCCTACCCAACGTACGATCTTGAATCTATATGCAGCATCATGTGATACTCCACCCTGATCACTAACTTTTGTCAGGAGATGTCCGACAGCTGAGACGGACATGGAGGAGAGCCGCGTGTCCACCGGGACCGAAGCCGCCAGACGAGCCAGGACCCTCCCCTTCCTCCGCGCGCTGGCCAGGCACCACCGCTCTCCCATCGACGCCTTCGAGGAAGCCGGCGCCCGGGCGGGCGGCGAGCTGGTCCGTCTGAACATGGGACCGTTCCAGCCGTACCTGATCACCCATCCCGATCACGTCCAGCACGTGTTACGCGGCAACCAGCCCAACTACGTGCGCGAGGGCATGTTCTGGGACCCGCTGGCGCCGCTGATCGGCAAGGGCATCCTGTCAGACGGCCCCGACTGGGCGGAGAGCAGGCGCATCGTACAGCCGCTGTTCACCGCCCGGCAGCTCGAAGGGCTCGGCGAGCGGATGGCCGCGATCATCGCCGAGCTGGTGGACGGGACGATGGCGCCGGGGCGGCCGTTCGACGTGGCGGCGGCCATGTCCGCGATCGTGCACGCGACGACCGTGCGGCTGTTCTTCGGCGAGTCGATCTCCGGCGCGGACATCGACCGGCTGGCCCCGGCCTACGACACCGGCGTGACGGCGCGGGCCATCAGGCTCGTGCTGCCGTCGGTGCCGCAACGCTGCCCGATGCCCGGCGACCGGGCGTTCGGACGTGCCGTGGCGACCATCGACGAGGTCGTGTACCCGCGCATCGAGCACGCGCGGCAGCGCGAGGGCAGCGGAGACAGGGCGGGCGACGTCGTCTCGGCGCTGTGCCGGGCCCCGTACGCCGACAAGGGCGACCGGCGGGTGCGCGACGACATGGTGGCCATCCACGGCGCCGCCACCGAGACCGCCGCCACGGCGCTGACCTGGGTGTGGCCGGTGCTCGACGCACATCCGGAGATCGCGGCCAGGGTGTACGAGGAGATCAGCCGGGTCGTCGGCGACGGTCCGGTCACGGTCGGCCACCTGCCCGCGCTGACGTACCTGCGGATGTTCCTCAGCGAGCTGCTGCGGCTGTACCCGCCGGGCTGGATCCTGCCGCGCAAGGCGCTCGCGGACGACGTGATCGACGGCGTGGCGATCGAGGCGGGCGCCACGGTGGTGCTGAGCCCGTTCCTGACGCAGCGGCTGCCGCAGGTGTGGGAGCGCCCGCTGGAGTTCGACCCCGAACGGTTCGCGCCGGGGAACGAGAGACGGCGGTCGCGGTACGCGTACTTCCCGTTCGCGGCCGGGCCGCACTCGTGCGTGGGGCCGCACCTGTTCATGATGGAGGCGCAACTGCTGCTCGCCGGGATCCTGCGCTCGTACCGGCCGGTGCTGCACACGCCCGGGCCGGTGGCGCCCCGGCTGGCCTCGACGCTGCGGCCCACGGCGGGGCTGACGCTGACGCTCGTCCCGGCGGCACGGTCATGATCGCGGACAGCGGGACCGGCCGGACGAGCGGGATCGACGGGTCGATGCCCGCCGTCGGCGGCGCGGAGCTGGGGCGGACCTGCGCGCTGGCCGTCGAGTGCGCCCGCGAGCTGGCACGCGACGCCGGGCGGCACCCCGAGCTGTTCCCCGCCAAGCCGTTCGACGCCGGGTTCTACCACTCGCTGGCGCTGGTGGGCGCGTTCGGCTCGCCCTGGGCGACGGCCCGCGAGCTGCGCGCGGTCAACCGGGCGGCGCTGTGGGTGTTCGCGGTGGACCTGCTCATCGACCACGTCGCCACCTCCCGCGACGAGGTGGCCGACCTCGTCGGCGCCTGCCTGGCCGTGGCCGACGGCGCCGAACCGCGCACCCCCGCCACCCGCTTCCTCGCCGAGCTGCGCGACGAGGCCGGCTCCCCCGCCTGGCGCGACCAGCTCGGACGCATGCTGGCCGCGATGGCCCGCGAATGGGACTGGCGCACCGGCGACCGGCCGGACCTGGCGACGTACCTGGACAACGCCGACAGCACCGGCTCCTCGTTCGTCAACCTCGCGCACTGGAACGTCACCGGCGACCCGTGGACGCTCGCCAACCTCGACCGCGTCCGCGCCGTCGGCGACGAGGTGCAGCGCTACCTGCGGCTGCTGAACGACCTCGCCACCCGCGACCGCGAAGCCGGCTGGGGCGACGTGAACGCGCTCACGCTCGGCGCCGGGCAGGCCGAGGTGACGGCCCGGATGGGCGAGCTGTCGCAGCGCGCCGTCGCCCTCATCGAGCCGCTGCGCGACACCGCGCCGCGTACCGCCCTCTACCTGGAGCGACAGTTGACGTTCAACACGGGCTTCTACGGCCTGGCGGACTTCTGGGGGGCGCTGTGAACGTCGCCCGCGAGGCGGCGGCCCTGGTCTCCACGCTGATGGCGCTGCCGTGGGGGCAGGTGTCGGCGTCCATCTACGAGACGGGCCGCCTCGTCACGCTCGCGCCGTGGCTCACCGGGCACCGCGAACGGGTCGCGTACCTGCTGGAGCGGCAGCTTCCCGACGGGTCGTGGGGGGCGCCCGACGGGTACGGGCTGGTGCCGACGCTGAGCGCCACGGAGGCGCTGCTGTCGGCGGGCGGCGCCTCCGGGGCCGAACATGACGCCGAGCTGCGGGAGGCGGCGGAGCGCGGGCTGCGGGTGCTGCGGCCGTGGCTGGCCGGGCCGGTGGAGCTGCCCGACATGCCGGCGGTGGAGCTGATCGTGCCGTCGCTGGTCGCGCTCATCAACGCGCACGGGGTGGGGGCGCCGCTGCCGCTGCCCGACGGGATGGACTTCGCGCGGGTCGAACGGCTCCGGCACGTGGTCCGGTCCGGGGCCGCGCTGCCGGAGAAGCTGCTGCACGCGCTGGAGGTGGCGGGGCCCGCGGCGGGCAACGCGCACGCGGTGCGGCCGACGCCCATCGGCACCGTCGGCGCCTCCCCCGCCGCCACCGCCGCCTGGCTCGGCGCCGTACACGCGGACCCGCGTCCGGACCCGCGTCCGGGCACGCGCTCCGGCGAGCCCGCCGACGCGCTCGCGGGCCGCGGGCCGGCGGGAAGGACCGCCCTGCTCGACGCCCCGGCGCGCCCGGTCCCGACGGGGCCGGCGACGGTGGCGGGGCCGCTCCTCTTGGCCGGACCGGCCGCCCCCGGCGACCTCCACGCCCCAGCCGACCTCCACGCCCCAGCCGACCTCCACGTCCCGGCCGACCTCCACGTCCCGGAGGGGCCCGGCGGGTACGCGTCCCGCGCCTCCGGTGGGCGCTCCCGGTCCCAAGGCGGCCTCGTCCCGGACGGGCCGGTCCGCTCCGACGGGGCCGCCTCCCGGGAGTCGTTTCCCTTCGACGGCGGCCTCGTCCCCGGTGCGGACGGGGGGCAGGGGGAGGTGGTCCGGGCGCACCTGGAGGCGGTGGTCAGCCGGTACGGGGGGCCGGTGCCGGTGGGGTTCCCCATCACCGTGTTCGAGCGCGGATGGGTGCTGAGCTGGCTGGTCAGGGCCGGGGTGCCGGTGACGGCGCCGCCGGAGATGGTGGCGGACCTGCGGGCGGCGATCGGCCCGGCGGGCACGCCGGCCGGTCCGGGGCTGCCGGCGGACGCCGACACGACGTCCGTGGCGCTGTACGCGCTGGCGCTGGTGGGGCAGCCGCACGATCCGGCGAGCCTGCTGGAGTTCGACGTGGGCACGCACTTCTGCACCTGGCAGGGCGAGGACGGCTTCTCCGTGAGCGTGAACGCGCACGTCCTGGACGCGTTCGGGGCGTACGCGGCGCGCCGCCCGGACCGCGCGCGGGCGTACGCGCCGGTGGTGCGCAGGCTGTCGGCGCTGCTGGCCGACCGGCAGCAGCCCGACGGGAGCTGGGACGACCGCTGGCACGCCTCCCCCTTCTACGCGACGCTGAGCTGCGTGCTGGCGCTCGGCGAGTACGGCGGGCCGGGGCGGGCGGAGGCGATCCGGCGGGCTCGCGCGTGGGTGCTGTCCGCGCAGCGGCCGGACGGCTCGTGGGGCCGCTGGGAGGGCACGCTGGAGGAGACCGCGTACGCGCTGCAGACGCTGCTCGCGTGCGACGGGGAACTGGACGAGCAGTACGAGTCTGCCGTCGACCGTGGATATCGGTATTTGCGCACGGTAGCGGATATTTCGGAGCATCCGCCGTTGTGGCATGACAAGGACCTTTACACGCCGTTCGCGATCGTACGGTCCGCGATCCTGGCGGCGTTACACCTGTGCGAGACCAAGGCGAAGACAGGACAAATTCGGACGTAACGCTATTAACGGGCAGGTACCCGGCTTGAGGTGGGTTTGAGCCATTGCTAAGGTAAGCCCGGCACTGGATGTCGGAAATATCGCTCTATAGCTTGACTTCCAGTTTGACGCAATCCCCTTACCTGGATGGCTTATATGCGTTTGCGCAATACGCGCGTGCGAACAAAGGTGACAGCACTGCTGGTGTCCCTGGTCGCGCTGTGGGCGTTCGCCGCATGGGTGACGCTGCGCGAAGGCGTGAACCTGGTCGGCGCCACCACGGTCGACAGCGAAGCGGTGCAGCCCAGCGAACGGCTGCTGGCCGAGCTCCAGCGCGAGCGCCGCCTGACGATGGCCGGCATCGGCGCGGGCGGCCCCCTGCCCGGCCAGGCCCTGCGCGAGCAGCGGGCCAGGACCGACGCCGCCGGCGCCGCCCTGCGGGAGAGCGCGGGCGGCACCCTGGTGCAGCTCGCGGCCGACGACGTGCTGACCGGCCGCCTGAACGAGGCGCTCACGAGCGTCGCCAAGCTCCCCGCCACGCGCAAGGCCATCGACGCGGCCGGGCCGGGCCGCATGACGGCGGCGAGCGCGTACGACCACATCATCGACTCGCTCTACGACATGTTCGACTCGGTGGCCTCGCTCGACGACAAGGAGATCGCCAAGGACGCCCGGACCATGCTGGCGCTCAGCCGGGCCAGCGAGAGCCTGGCCCGCACCGACGCGATGGTGGCGCGGGTGCTGGCGCGCGGGCAGTTCACGCCCGCCGAGTACACCGCGTTCGTGCGCGGCACCGGCATCTACCGCTACAACCTGGAGCAGGCCGCCGAGCAGCTGCCCGCGCCCGACCGGGCCGCGTACGAGGCGTGGACCAGGAGCAAGCCCGCGCTGCGGCTGCAGGAGCTGGAACAGCGGCTCGTCACGCAGATCGACAACGCCGGGCCGCCGCCGGTCACCGCCGCCGAGTGGCAGGCGACCGCCGAGCCGGCCCGCGCCGGCATCGAGAAGATCATCACCGACGGCGGTGACCGGCTGGTCGAGCGGGCCGTCCCCGGCGCGGTCGGCGTCATCGCCCGCCTGCTGCTGGCCGGCGGGCTCGGCCTGGTCGCCGTCGTGGCCTCGATCGTGCTGTCGATCACCACGACGCGGTCGCTGCTGGCCCAGCTCAAGAAGCTGCGCGACGCCGCGCACGAGCTGTCGGACGAGCGGCTGCCCGGCGTGGTCGAGCGGATCGGGCACGGCGAGGTCGTGGACGTCTCGCGCGAGGTGCCCGACCTGGACTTCGGCGACGACGAGATCGGGCAGGTGGGACAGGCGTTCAACACGGTGCAGCGCACCGCGGTGAGCGTCGCCGCCGAGCAGGCGGAGCTGCGGCGCAGCATCCGCGACATCCTGCTCAGCCTGGCCCGCCGCACGCAGGGCCTGGTGCACCGGCAGCTCACCGTGCTGGACGTGATGGAGCGCCGCGAGACCGACCCCGAGGAGCTGAAGGAGCTCTTCCGGCTGGACCACCTGGCCATCCGCATGCGGCGCAACGCCGAGAACCTCATCGTGCTGTCCGGCTCCTCCCCCGCCCGCACCTGGCGGCGGTCGGTGCCGATGGTCGACGTGGTGCGCGGCGCGCTGGCCGAGGTCGAGGACTACACGCGGGTCACGCTCATGCCGATGGGCGACGTGGTGCTCGTCGGCCGGGCCGTGGGTGACGTCATCCACCTGCTGGCCGAGCTCATCGAGAACGCCGTGTCGTTCTCGCCGCCGTACACGAGCGTGCAGGTGAGCGGGCAGATGGTGGCCAACGGGTACGTGGTCGAGATCGAGGACCGCGGGCTGGGCATGAAGCCCGAGGACCTGGCGGCGGCCAACGAGCGGATCGCCGACCCGCCGGAGTTCCGGATCACGGGCACGGCGCGGCTCGGGCTGTACGTGGTGAGCCGGCTGGCCGAGCGGCACGACATCCAGGTGGTGCTCAAGCCGTCGCCGTACGGCGGCACCACGGTGGTGGTGCTGCTGCCGCAGGAGCTGGTGGAGCTGAGCGAGGGGCCGGAGCCCGGCGGCGAGCCGGTGGCGAGCCTGCCCCGCCGCCCGGCGGCGCTGGCGGGAGTGCCGGGCCCGGCGGGTCAGTCCGCTGGTCAGGGCGCGGGCACGGCCACGGCCGTGCGGCGCGCCCCCGCGGACGCCGGCCGCCCGCTGCCCGGCGAGAACGTGCGGGCGCTGCCGACGGAGAACGTGCGGCCGCTCAAGGTGGCGGCGGCGCCGGAGGACGCCCGGGAGGCCGAGCCGCCGGACCCCGGGCCGTCAGAAGGGGAGGCGACCACGACCGCCCAGCCGGACAGGAGCGCGGAAGGCGACGGCGAGGCGGCGAGGTTCACGCCCGGCGGGCTCCCCCTGCGGGTGCCGCAGGCGAACCTGGCCCCGGCGCTGCGCGAGGAGACCCCGGCCGTCCCGCCCGAGCCCGAGCGGGACGAGGACGAGCCGACCCCGGAGGAGATCCGGGCGCGGATGGGATCTTTGCAGTCGGGCACCCGGCTCGGCAGGACCGAGGCGGCCAAACTCATGGACGAGCGGGCAGGAGGCGATACGTGACACCGGGTGCCGGCACAGACCTGAACTGGCTTCTCGACGACCTGGTCGGCCGCGTGAAGGACGCCGAGCACGCGATCGTGCTGTCGTCCGACGGGCTGCTGATGGCCTCGTCGGCCGGGCTGCAGCGGACCGACGGCGAGCACCTGTCGGCCGTGGCCTCCGGCCTGCAGAGCCTGGCCAAGGGCGTCTCCGAGCACGTGGGCGGCGGCCCGGTCAAGCAGACGGTGGTGGAATGGCGTTCGCAGTTTCTCGTGGTGACCGTGGCGGGGCAGCGGGCGTGCCTGGCCGTGCTCTGCGGGCAGGGCGCCGACATCGGCCTGGTCGCCTACGAGATGGCGATGCTGGTGGCGCGCGTCGGCCAGTACCTGACGTCCGGGGCC
Organism: Nonomuraea sp. NPDC003214; assembly: GCF_053590035.1. Classification (NCBI taxonomy): domain Bacteria; kingdom Bacillati; phylum Actinomycetota; class Actinomycetes; order Streptosporangiales; family Streptosporangiaceae; genus Nonomuraea; species Nonomuraea sp. NPDC003214. The sequence goes on from NZ_JBSFSX010000003.1 coordinate 54,119, forward strand.
AGGGCCGGGAGCGACCTGTGACCGAGGAGCACTGGGTCGACCCCGAGATCGTCCGTCCGTACGTGGTGACGCGCGGGCGCACCGCGCCCGTGCACGGCAAGTTCGACCTGATCTCCATGGCGGTCTCCGTCGGGCCGCCGCCGGGGCCGGAGGCGGGGCTCGACCCGGAGCACCACTCGATCCTCCGGCTCTGCCGCGAACCGAAATCCGTGGCGGAGATCGCCGCCCATCTTGACCTGCCCGCGGGCACCATCCGCGTGCTGCTCGGCGACCTGTTCGACAGGGAGCTCGTCTCGGCCCAGGAACCGCAATCCGAGGTGGACATGCGTGACATGAAGATGTACAGGGCGGTGCTCGATGGTCTTCGATCGCTCTGACCGCCCGCGCCTGCCGACGGCGATCAAGATCCTCATCGCCGGAGGGTTCGGCGCGGGCAAGACGACGCTGGTCGGCGCGGTCTCCGAGACCAGGCCGCTGCGCACGGAGGAGGTGCTGACCGACCGGGGCGTCGGCGTCGACGACCTGTCGAGCGTCGAGGCCAAGCGGACGACGACGGTCGCGATGGACTTCGGCCGGATCACGCTGGGCGACGAGTACGTCCTCTACCTGTTCGGCACGCCCGGGCAGGAGCGGTTCTGGTTCGTGTGGGACGAGCTGGCTGAGGGTTCGCTCGGGGCGGTCATCCTGGCCGACACGCGGCGGCTGGCCGACTGCTTCCCGTCGGTCGACTACTTCGAGCGGCGCGGCACGCCGTTCGTGGTGGCGGTCAACTGCTTCGACGGCGCGCCGACGTTCGAGGTCGACGAGGTACGGCTGGCGCTCCAGCTCGACCCGTCGGTTCCGATCATCCTGTGCGACGCGCGGCGGCGGCACTCCAGCCGGGAGGTGCTCATCACGCTGGTGAAGCACTCCGCCCGGCTGCGGGCCGAGCCGGTGGGCTGAACCAGCGGTCCGGCGGGATCCGTACGGGTTCCGGGAACGTCCTCAGGTGCGCGAGCTGCGGCAGCACGCGCGCCAGGCGGTAGGCGGACGGCGGGGTGGCGAGGGCTCCTGACAGCCGCCCGGCCGGGCCCGCCGCCGCCTCGGCCCGCTCCGGCTCGCACACCGGGGCGAGCTCGACCGCGTGGTGCACCACGAGCAGCAGCGCCAGGTCCTCGGCGACGGTCTTGGGGCGCAGGCGTCCCTTCGTGGCCAGCCGGTGGCCGACGTCCTCGACCGTGGCGAGGAAGCGGCGGGTGAAGGCGTCGTCGTAGGCCCCGGCGTACGGCCACGGCAGCTCGGCCAGGGCCCGCACCCGGTGCGGGCCCAGGTCGGCGAGAGTGCGCACGCGGTGCGGGCCCACGCCTGCCGGGCCCACGTCGGTCGGGCCCTCGTCGGCCGGGGCGTCGTCGCCGAGCGCCGCCGCGTCGTGCCGCAGGCCGTCGGCCAGCGTCCGGGCCGCCCGCACGAAGGCCCCGGCGAGCCGGCGCGCCTCGTGGGCGGGCAGGCCGAGCCGCCGCACCAGCGCCTGCTCGGCGGGCGCGTGGGCGAGGGCGGACAACCGCGCCGCCTCCGCCCGGCGCTCGTCGCCGGCGAAGGGCCCCGGCCGCTCCTCGTCGTCGGCTCGTGCCCGGCGGGCGTCGCGGGGCGGCATGGTCGTCCAGGAGTAGCCGGGATCGTGCGGCGGGTCGAGGCAGGTGCGCGCCCCGGCGGCCAGCGCCCGCAGGTACGGCTCCAGCGCCCGACGGTAGTGCGCGTCCCCGTCCGGGTCGCGCCACAGGCCGTACAGGCAGCACGCGCCGGTGCGCCGGTCCCACGGCTGGACGAGCGACTCCATGACCTCCAGCGCGGTCGTGCGGAGCCGGTCGTCCACGGGGACGGGCAGCCGGGGGAACGACGGGTCGAGCGCCGGGTCGAGGAGCAGGGCCACCTCGCCGGCGGCGGCCAGGCCCGCCTCGGCGACGTCCGGCAGGATCAGGCTGTCCTCGGCGTGCACCGCCTCCAGGATCTGGACCAGCGCGGGCAGCGGGTCGGCCAGGCCGTGCAGGTGGTCCTGGACGTCCATCGCCTCGTCGCTGCCGAAGGGGTCGTACCCGTGTCTGCTCACCCGACGATCATGGCGTGGCCGGGGCGGCGGGGGAAGGCGGGCCCGGCGGAGGGGGTGCCGGGCCCGCGGCGGCCGTCAGTGGTCGGCGGCCTTCTCCGCCCCCACCCCGGTGAGGGAGCGGACCTCGATCTCGGCGTACTTGGCCGCGTTGTACTCCTTGCTCAGGATCGTGCCGAGCCAGCCGCACAGGAAGCCGAGCGGGATGGACACGATGCCCGGGTTGCTGAGCGGGAACCAGGCGAAGTCGGCGTCCTTGAACAGGGCGGCCTTGCTGCCGGAGACGACCGGCGAGAAGATCACCAGCACCAGGGCGGACAGCAGGCCGCCGTAGATGGCGCTGACGGCGCCGGTCGTGTTGAACCTCTTCCAGAACAGGCTGTAGAGGATCGCCGGCAGGTTGCCCGAGGCGGCCACGGCGAAGGCCAGGGCGACCAGGAAGGCGACGTTCTGGCTCTGCGCCAGGATGCTCAGGCCGATGGCGACGGCGCCGATGACCAGGGCGGAGATCCGGGCCACGACGACCTCCTGCCGCTCGCTGGCCTGGCCGCGCCGGAAGACGTGCGCGTACAGGTCGTGGGCGAAGCTGGAGGAGGAGGCGAGCGTGAGGCCGGCGACCACGGCCAGGATGGTGGCGAAGGCGACGGCGCCGATGAAGGCCAGCAGCAGCGTGCCGCCGACCGAGCCGAAGATCTCCTCGCCGATCCGGAGCGCGAGCAGCGGCGCGGCGGTGTTGCCTCCGGGGTCCTGGGCGACGATGGCCTCCCTGCCGACCAGGGCGGCGGCGCCGAAGCCGAGGACGAGCGTGAGCAGGTAGAAGACGCCGATGATGCCGATGCCCCAGAGCACGGACTTGCGGGCGTCCTTGGCGGTGGGGACGGTGTAGAAGCGGATGAGGATGTGCGGCAGGCCGGCGGTGCCGAGCACGAGGGCGAGGCCGAGGCTGATCAGGTCGATCTTGCCGGCGATGCCCTGCGCCTCGGTGCCGTACTTCAGGCCGGGGATGAGGAAGCTGTCGGGGTTGGCCTTGGGTCCGCTGGTGGCGGCGGCCTGGCCGAGCAGCGCCGACAGGTTGAAGCCGAACTTGCCCAGCACCAGCACGGTCACCAGGGCGGCGCCGGTCATCAGCAGCACGGCCTTGACGATCTGGACCCAGGTGGTGCCCTTCATGCCGCCGAAGACCACGTACACGATCATGAGGGCGCCGACGGCGACGATCGTCCAGACCTTGCCGGCCTCGGAGGTGATGCCGAGCAGCAGGCCGACCAGGGCGCCCGCGCCGACCATCTGGGCGAGCAGGTAGAAGATGCTGACGACGATGGTCGAGACGCCGGCGGCGGTGCGGACGGGTCGCGGGCTCATCCGGAAGGCCAGCACGTCGGCCATGGTGAACTTGCCGGAGTTGCGCATGAGCTCGGCCACCAGCAGCAGCGCGACGAGCCACGCCACGAGGAAGCCGATGGAGTAGAGGAACCCGTCGTAGCCGGACAGCGCGATGATGCCGGCGATGCCGAGGAAGGAGGCGGCGGACATGTAGTCGCCGCCGATGGCCAGGCCGTTCTGCACGCCGCTGAAGGAGCGCCCGCCGGCGTAGTAGTCGGCGGCGGTCTTGGTCTGGCGGCTGGCCCAGAAGGTGATGCCGAGCGTGGCCGCGACGAAGACGAGGAAGAGGATCGTGGCGAGGGTGGTGGAGCTCACTTGGTCTTCTCCTCGACCTCGTGGCGGAGCTTGTCGGCGATCGGGTCGAGCTTCTTCCCGGCGTGCCTGGAGTAGGCCCAGGCGATGAGGAACGTCGTCACGAACTGCAGCAGCCCGAGGATCAGCCCGACGTTGATGTCACCGAGCAGTTTGATGCCCATGAAGTCGCGGGCCCATCCCGACAGCACCACGTACAGCAGGTACCACACCAGGAAGGCCGCCGTCATGGGGAACGTCCACCGCCTGAAGCGGCTCTTCAGCTCCTGGAACTCGCTGCTCCTCTGCACCTGTTCGTATACGGACGCGTCATGTTCTCTGGTCGTCACGAGACCTCCACTGTGATGCGGATCACGCACAAGGTAAGAGCGCAACCTACCCGCGGTGGAGGGGTCTCGCAGGGCTGTTCGGCGAGCCGCCGCCCAACGGCGTTCAGCTGGTCAGGGGTTGCGGTGAATGGTCCCTTATGTACGACGAACGGTCAGGCGATTCCGCCCAGCGCGCCGCCCAGGTCCTCGATCAGCGTGGCGGCGGGCTCCAGGCCGACCGCAAGGCGCACCAGGCCCACCGGGATCTGCATGGTGGCCCGTACGCTCTCCTCGACGGTCAGCGCGGGCGCGTTGACCAGGCTCTCGAACCCGCCCCACGACACGCCGATCCGGAAGTGCCGCAGCCCGTCGAGGAAGGCGCCGACCTCGGCGCGCAAGTCCGTGTCCAGCTCGACGCTGAACAGGCTGGAGAAGCCCGACATCTGGCCGCGCGCGACACCGTGGCCTGGGTGCGAGGGCAGGCCGGGGTGGTTGACCCGGCGCACCGCCGGATGCCCCTCCAGGAACGCGGCGACCGCCAGGCCGCGCTCCTGGTGCGCCGCCATCCGTACGGGCAGCGTGCGCAGGCCCTTGATCACCCGGGCGGCGTCGTGCGGCGACATGGCCGCGCCGTACAGCTGGTACTCGGTCAGCGCCAGCGGCCTGATCAGCCGCGCCGGGCCCGCCACCACGCCGCCCACCACGTCGCTGTGCCCGCCCGCGTACTTCGACAGCGAGTGCACGACCAGGTCCACGCCCTTCGTCAGCGGCTTCTGGAACAGCGGCGTCGACCAGGTGTTGTCCATCACGGTCACCAGCCCGTGGCCGCGCGTCCACCCGGCGACGGCCTCCAGGTCGAAGATCTCGTAGCGCATGTAGGAGGGCGACTCGAAGTACAGCAGCCGGGTGCCGGGCCGCACCGCCTCCTCGCACGCCGCCAGGTCGGCCGCGTGCGTGTGGGTGACGCCGAACTTTTCCAGGTAGCGCAGGAACTGCGTGGTCGGCCCGTAGACGGCGCCCAGCACCAGCACGTGGTCCCCGGCCGACACCAGCGACGAGATCGCCGCCGAGATCGCGCCCATCCCGGAGCCGAAGCACTTGGCCCGCTCGGCCCGCTCCAGCGCGGCCAGCTTGCGCTGCAGCAGGTCGACGGTCGGGTTGGTGCCCCGCCAGTAGACGTAGCGCTCGTCCTCGTCCCTGATCGCCGCGCCGAGCTCCGCCATCGAGCCGAAGGTGAACACGCTGTTGCCGAACACCGGCGGGTTGACCGCGCCGAGCTGCCACGGCTCGTCCTCGCCCAGCCGGGCGCAGATCCACTCGTCATCCATGACGGCCCACCCTAGGACAGCGCCCGCCCGTCACCCCCGGGGCCGCCAGTCGCCCCGGTCGAGGTCGAGGTTCTCCGGGGTGTGCAGGCGGACCATCGTCCTGGCCACGCCCAGCGGCACCCGGTCGGGCGTCAGGAACGACACCGACACCATCACCGCGAACGCGATCGGCACCGTCCAGGCGGCGGGCTGGGCCAGCAGGGCGCCCGCCAGGCCCTCGTACGGGCCGCCGGTGATGGTGGCGAGCACGGCCGAGCAGGCCAGGCCGCCGCCGACGAACAGCCCGGCGAGCGCGCCGGTGGTGGACAGGCGGCGCCACCAGATGCCGAGCACGAGCAGCGGGCAGAACGACGAGGCGGCGACCGCGAACGCCAGCCCCACCACGTCGGCGACCGGCAGCGCCCGCGCCCACAGCGCCAGCCCGAGCGGCACGGCGACGGCCATGAGCGTGGCGATCCGGAACGAGCGCACGCCGCCCTTGAGCAGGTCCTGGGCGATCACCCCGGCGACCGACACGGTCAGCCCGGACGAGGTGGACAGGAACGCCGCGAACGCCCCGGCGGTGACCAGCGCCGTCAGCAGGTCGCCGAGCGTGCCGCCGACCATGCGGGCCGGCAGCGTCAGCACCACGGCGTCGGTGCGGACGAGGTCGGGCGCGTAGATGCGGCCGAGCCAGCCGTACAGCGCGGGCAGCAGGTAGAAGGCGCCGAGCAGCGACAGCACGACGAGCGTGGTGCGGCGGGCGGCCCGCCCGTCGGGGTTGGTGTAGAAGCGGACGAGCACGTGCGGCAGCCCCATCGTGCCCAGGAACGTGGCAAGGATCAGCGAGTACGTCGAGTACAGGGCGTAGTCCTTGGCCCCGGCCAGCGGCACCTGCCAGACGGCGGCGTCCACCGGGTCGAGCGCCGGGGCGCCGTCGGCCTTCCACGCCATCAGCAGGAACACCAGCGGCACGGCCAGCGCGGTCAGCTTCAGCCAGTACTGGAACGCCTGCACGAACGTGATCGAGCGCATGCCGCCCGACAGCACGTTGACCGCGACCACGACGGCCACCAGCAGCCCGCCGGCCCACACCGGCGCCCCGGTGATCGTGCGCAGCACCAGGCCGGCGCTCTGGAACTGCGGCATCAGGTAGAGCCAGCCGATGAGCACGACGAGCACGCTGGCCGTGCGCCGCACCACCATGGACTCCAGCCGCGCCTCGGCGAAGTCGGGCAGCGTGTAGGCGCCGGAGCGGCGCAGCGGCGCGGACACCAGCACGAGCAGCACCAGGTAGCCGCCGGTCCACCCGACGGGCAGCCACAGCATGTCGACGCCGTAGCTGAGGATGAGCCCGGCCACGCCGAGGAAGGAGGCCGCCGACAGGTACTCGCCGCCGATCGCGGAGGCGTTCCACAGCGGGCTGACGGTGCGGGAGGCGACGTAGAAGTCGGAGGTGGTGCGCGAGAAGCGGATGCCGAAGGCGCCGATGAGCACGGCCGCGACCATGACGACGACGACGGCGGCCAGGCTCATGAACGGTCGACCAGGTCGGCGAAGTGGCGTTCGTTGCGCTCGGCCTGCCGGACGTACAGCCAGGCGCCGATGACGAAGGCGGGGTAGATGAGCCCGGCGAGCACCGCCCACGGGAGCGGGACGCCGAGCAGGTGGGCGTCGCGCAGTTCGGGGATGAGCAGGAACAGCAGCGGCAGCCCGCCCACGACGCAGCCGAGCACCGTGCACACGAACAGCGCCAGCCGGAACTGGGTGCGCAGCAGCGAGCGCATGTAGACCTCGCCGAGGTGGGTCTGCTCGTCGATCTCCCGGGTGGCGGGGCGGCGGGGCCGGCGGGCGGCGGCGGTGCGCGGGCTGGTGACGGCGGTGCGCCGGCCCGGCCGCGGCTCGGGGCTCACTCGTGCCGCCCCTTCCTGGCGCGGCGGACGAGCAGGTCGCGCAGCTCGCGGGTGTGGCGGCGGCTGACGGGCAGCTCGGTGTCGTGGACGCGGACCGAGCACCGGCCGGAGTCGATGTGCAGCTCCTCGATGTGCTTGACGGCGACCAGGTGGCTGCGGTGCACGCGCACGAACCCGGCCGCCGACCAGCGCTCCTCCAGCGTGGCGAGCGGGATGCGCACGAGGTGGCTGCCGGTGGCGGTGTGCAGGCGGGCGTAGTCGCCGTGCGCCTCCACGTAGATCACGTCGGCGCTGGAGACGAACCGGGTCACGCCGCCCAGCTCGACCGGGATGGTGTCGCTCTCACCGCCGTCGGCGGGCACGTCGGCGGAGACGGCCACCCGCCGGATAGCCTCGGCCAGGCGCTCCGGCCGCACCGGTTTGAGCAGGTAGTCCTCGGCCTTGATCTCGAACGCGTCGACGGCGTGCTCCTCGTACGCGGTGACGAACACCACCCGCGGCGGGTTGGCGAACTGCGACAGCAGCCGGCCGAGCACGACCCCGTCGAGGCCGCGCATCCGGATGTCGAGGAAGACCGCGTCGATGGGCCTGCCCTCGGCGATCGCCCGGTCCAGCAGCCGCAGCGCCGCCGAGCCGTCCCTGGCGGTCGCCACCTCGCCGATCCGCGGGTCGGCACGCAGCAGGTACGACAGGTCTTCCAGGGCGGGAAGCTCGTCGTCGACCGCGAGGACCCGAAGTTGTGCCATAGACAGTGATAAAACCGACAACGAAGATCCAGGTCAACGGGCCGAGACGCCCGGGTGATACTTCGGCAACCTGACGTTGACCTTCGTGCCCGCCCCGCGCCCGGTCTCGACCACCAGCCCGTACTCGTCGCCGTAGACCTGGCGCAGCCGCTCGTCCACGTTGGCCAGGCCGATCCCGCCGTCGGAGGCGCTCTCCCCGGCCAGGACGCGGCGCAGCCGGTCGGGGTCCATGCCGAGCCCGTCGTCCTCGACGCTGATGCTGCACTCGGCCCCGGCGTCCTCGGCCACGATGGAGATGCGGCCGACGCCGTCCTTGCTCTCCAGGCCGTGGCGCACGGCGTTCTCCACGAGCGGCTGCAGGCACAGGAACGGCACCGCCACCGGCAGCACCTCGGGCGCGATGCGCAGCGTGACCTGGAGCTGGTCGCCGAAGCGGGCCCGCTCCAGGATGAGGTAGCGGTCGATCGAGCGCAGTTCCTCGGCCAGCGTGGTGAACTCGCCGTGCCTGCGGAAGGAGTAGCGGGTGAAGTCGGCGAACTCCAGCAGCAGCTCGCGGGCCCGCTCCGGGTCGGTGCGGACGAACGAGGCGATCGTCGTCAGCGAGTTGTAGATGAAGTGCGGCGAGATCTGCGCGCGCAGCGCCCGCACCTCGGCCTCCATGAGCAGCGTGCGCGAACGGTCGAGCTCGGCCAGCTCCAGCTGCGAGTCGACCCAGCCGGCGACCTCCTGGGCGGCCCGGACGAGCCCGGCGGAGGCGTGCGTGCCGTAGGCGGTCAGCGCGCCGACGACCCGCTCGTCGGTGGTGAGCGGCACCACGACGGCGTTCCTGACCGGACATTCGAGCAGGTCGCAGTCGATCGCCAGGACCTGGGTGCGGCCGTCCTGCAGGGTCGCCCTGGCGTGCTCGAAGGCGTCCTCGGCGTGATGGTCGCCGGCGCCGTCGTACACGAGCAGGCGCTCGCCGTCGGTGATGGCGAGCGCGGCCGAGCCGAGCAGCTCGCGCAGGTGACGCGAGGCCCGCTGGGCGCCGTCGGCGGTGAGCCCCGCGCGCAGCGGCGGCCCCGCCAGCGAGGCGGTGTGCAGAGTCTCGAACGTGGCCCGCTCCGCCGGGCTGGTGCCCAGGTCGCGGCGGCCCCGCATGACCCGCCACAGCACGATCGCGGGCACGCCGACGAGCACGGCGACGCCGACCAGGTATTCCACCGTGCGGCCCGGCTCAGCCCAGCGCCTTGGCGATCCGCTCCGCGTAGGAGGCGGCCTCGTCGGCGGAGGAGTAGGTGGTGCGCGGCCAGAAGAAGCCGCGCAGGCCGTCCTTCTTGACCCGGGGCACCACGTGCACGTGCAGGTGGGGGACGCTCTGGCTGATCCGGTTGTTCATCGCGACGAACGTGCCGCCCGCCTCCAGGCCCTCCTCCACGGCGCGGGCCATGCGCTGGACGCTCTCGAAGAACGGCCCCACCCCGGTCAGGTCGGCGAGCGTCTCGGCGTGCACGCGCGGCACCACGAGCACGTGCCCCTTGAACACGGGCCGGGTGTCGAGGAAGGAGACGGACACCTCGTCGGAGCCGACGATCGTCGCCGGGCGCTCCCCCGCGACGATCTCGCAGAACAGATCGGTGCTCATCGGCCGACCTTATCCGCGAACGCGGTCCAGCTCGTCACGTTGGGGGCCGACCACTCCTGCGGCGCGTGCAGGAACCGCTCCCCCGCGCGATCGCGCAGCCTCGGCGGCACCTCGGCGCCCTTGCCGCCCCGGCAGTGGTAGACGAGCCCGCCCGGCCGCTGCGCCATCGCCATCCACGGCAGCCACGGCGACACCCGGCACCAGGAGAACACGCTCGGCACGTCCGGCAGCTCCGACTCGACGTCGGCCGCCCGGGCGAAGAACTGGAACAGCTCCATCGCCCGGTACGTGTCGTCCGCCGAGTTGTCCGGATAGTCGGCCACCTTGAGCGGCGACGGGTAGGCCAGGCGCACGTCCACGTTGAACACCACCTGCTCGCCCAGCCGCGTCACCGGCACCGGGTAGCCGCCCAGCCGCTGGTTGACCGGGTCGTTGAAGACGTGCTGCACCTCCACGCGGCGGCCGGTCAGCGGGTTGTCCCACACGTCGAGCACCTCGCGGGTGCGCGGGTCGAGGTAGAGGGCGGCCTCCCGGGTCAGCAGCAGCCAGCCGCCGTCGTCGCCGCGCACCGCCCTGGCCACGTTGACGCCCTCGAACCCGAACAGGTGATGCGGCCCGCCGCCGGGCTCCCAGCCATAGACGTCGCCGGTCCACGAAGAGATCGTCTCCGCGCCGTCGGAGGAGGCGCGCACGCGGATGAAGTCCATGCGCGAAGCCTCTCACTTTCAGCCCGGCAGATCATCCGGCTCCGGCGGGTCGCGCGGCACCGCGTACGGCTCCCGCCCGGGGGGCCGGCCCTGGGCCGCGGCGCGCTCCCTGATGAGCTCGGCGTCCAGCTCGGCGCCGAACAGCAGCGCCATGTTCGACAGCCACAGCCAGATGAGGAACACCACGACCCCGGCCAGCGCGCCGTAGGTCTTGTTGTAGGAGCCGAAGCCCGCCACGTACAGCGCGAAGCCGCCCGAGACCAGCGCCCACAGCACGACCGCGAGCAGGCCCCCGGGCGTGATCCAGCGCATGCCCGGCTGGCGGACGTTCGGCGCCGCCCAGTACAGCACCATGATCAGGCCGGCCGCGATGAGCGCCAGCACCGGCCACTTGAGGATGTCCCACGCCGTCACGGCGGCGTCGCCGAGGCCGAGCGCCTCACCGGCCGCGGCGGCCAGCTCGCCCGTCAGCGTGACCGCGATCGCGCCCACGACCAGCAGGATCATCATCATGACCGTGAGGCCGAGGCGCAGCGGGGTCAGCTTCCAGAACGGGCGGCCCTCCTCGATGTCGTAGATCTCATTGCACGCCCGGATGAACGCGGCGATGTACCCGGAAGCCGACCACAGCGCGACCAGCAGGCCGGTGATCGCCACCAGGCCCGCGCCGCCGGTGCTGCGCACCCCGCGCACGCTCTCCGCGATCAGGCCGCGCGCCTCCTCCGGCGCGAGCACGACGAGGGAGCCCACGACCGTGCCAAGGTCGTCGCGGCCCAGCAGGCCGAACAGCGACACCAGCACGATCAGCGCCGGGAACACCGACAGCACCGCGTAGTACGTCAGCGCCGCCGCCAGGTCCTGGACGCGGTCGTTCTTGAACTCGGCGAACGTTCTTCTGATCACCCGCCACCATGACCGGCGTGGCAGCTCGGCGGGTCCGTCGGGGGCTTCCACGCGTCACTTGGCCTTGTTGCGCCTCACCATGCGGCGCACGACCAGGGCCACCACCGTCCCGAGCGCGACCATCACGAACACCGGGCGCTTCTTGACCTGCTCCGGCGCGGCGTCACCGACCTTTTCGCCGACCCTGCCCGCGACCTCGTGCGCCTTGCCGGTCACCTCGTGCGCCTTGCCCTTGGCGGCGCCCGTCATCTCGTGGGCCTTGCCCTTGGCCGCGCCGGTCATCTCGGCCGTCTTGCCCTTGGCCGTCTCCGCCAGCTCCGTGGCCCTGTCCTTGGCCGTGCCTGCCATCCTGCTCGCCTTTCCTCTGGCCGTGGCCGCCGCGTCGGCTGCCCGGCTCTTGACGTCCGCCTTGTGCGCCAGGGCGCTCACGGTCTCGCCGAGCTCCCGGCGGGTCTGCCTGATGTCCTCCCGGACCGCGTCCGCGTCGTCACCCTGGGTACGGTGCTCGCTCCCGGACCGTTTCGCGGCCCGGCCGCCGGTCAGGGACTCCTCCTCCGTGGCGCGCGACCTGACCGCGTCGGTGCGGTCGTCGGCCTGGGGAGGTTCGGGGATGAAGGTCTCGTGCTCCTCGCGGGCCAGCTCGGCCTCGTGCGCGTTCTCGGCCGCGCCCGGCCTGGTCGGCGGCACGTTGATGGACTCGGCGTCCGTCGGCGTGCCGACGGTGGCCCGGCGCGCGCCGACCGTGCCGGCGTGCTGGTCGCTGCGTCCCGGATCGGTCTCGCTCATCGCCGCGCCCCTTCCTTGACCGCGTCGACGTCGGCCCGCAGGCTCGCGATGGTCTCGGTCGGGACCGGCGGCGTCGCCTGCTTCACCTTGCTCTTGCCGGCCAGCCCCAGCAGGGCGGCCACGATCAGCAGGACCACTCCGACGATGGCCGCGGCGACCCACGCGGGCATCACCAGCGCGAGCAGCATCACCACGGCGGCCACGAGCACCGCGCCGCCGAAGAACGCGACCAGCCCGGCCGCCCCGAACATGCCCGCGCCGAACCCGGCGCGCTTGCCCTTCTCCGTGAGTTCGAGCCTGGCCAGCCGCAACTCGTCCTTGACGAGCCGGGAGACCTGCTCGGAAAGGTCGTTGACCAGTTTGTGGGTGTCGTTCACGACGTCGCCTCCTCCGTCGCGAACCCGCCTACCCGAAGAGCCCGGCTTCTATCACCCCGCGGTTTTCCGCCGGGCCGGGTCCTACCGCTTGGCGGCGCGCAGGAGCAGGCCGACCAGCGACTCGACCGGCGACTTGGGCGCCTCGCACCAGTTGTCCGGCTTCTTGGGGGCGCTCCACGGGGACGGGAGCTCACACGACGGAGCCGGCGGCTTGGGCCGCTCGCACCACGATCCCGGAGTATTCATGCCTCCAGTCTACGACTTGCACTGATTTTTCCCACGAGCCGGCCAGTGCGCCGTCGGCGGACGCGGGCCACCGGCCCCTCCCGGTCCGGGTACCCTGCCGGGGTGCTGGTCGTGCATGGGGTCTGGGCCGGGGACGGGGTCGCCTTCTGGGCGGAGGACACCGCCCTCGCGCCGCGCGCCGCCCGTGGCCCGGCGCCGCGCGCCCATCCCTGGGCCGCGCCCGTCGAGCGCCTCCCGGCGGGCGGGCCGCGCATGCTGGAGCTCCTGCTGCCGGGGTCCGCGGCCGAGCCGCTCCCCTCCCCCGAGACCGGGCTCCTGTCCGCGGTCACCCGCCCCTCGCTGCGCCCCTGGCGCGTCCCCGCCGTGGTCCCGCCCCTGCCCTCCGCCGTACACCTCCTCACCCCCGACCCCGCCTCCGCCGCTGACGCCAGCCCCGACGCTGCCCCCGGCCCCGACGTTGACGCCGGCTCTGGCTCCGAGGCCGGGCCCGGCCTCACCGGCTGGGGTGACGCCGTGCCGGGCGCCACGGTGCGGCACTGGCGGGCCGTCGCCGCGTTCGCGCGGGATCTCGTACGCCGCGGCCGGGTCGTCCCCCAGCTGGAGCTGACGGAGACCGACGGCGAGGCCCGGGCGGCCTGGCGCGCGGTCGTCACCGGCGCCGACGCCGCCTACTTCCGCGACCTCGCCCTCACCATGCCCCCCGCCTGCCGCACCTGGGCGGTCGAGCGCCCCTCCCACGAGGTGCTGCGCCAGGCCCTGGACGCCTTCGCCGACACTTTCGCCCGAACCGCCCTGAACGCCCGGCCCCCGCAAGCGGACACGGGCACAAGCACAGGCACGGGCACGGGCACGGGGCGGGGGCGGTGGCTGGCCGCACTGACCTCCCCTGGCGCCGCTTCCTCCGACACCGCCTCCCCCGACGCTACCTCCCCCGGCGCCGCCTGCCCCGATGACCCGGACCTGCGGCGGGCCCTGGAGGAGTGGCGCCGCTCCGTGGAGTCGGCCGAGGGCGCCACCCGCGTGTGCTTCCGCCTCACCGAGCCGGTCGACCCCCCGGCCTCCGCCGGGGACGGCCGCGACGACGCGGGCGGTGAGCACCGGTGGCGGGTGGAGCTGGCGGTGCAGGCGGCCGACGACCCGAGCCTGTACGTGCCCGCCGGGAAGGTGTGGGGCGGCGGGCCGGTGGCCGGGTTGCCGGCCGGGGCGGAGCGGGAGCTGCTGGCCGGGCTGGGCCGGGCGGTGCGGCTCTATCCGGAGCTGGACCGGGCGTTGCGGGTGCGGGAGCCGGAGGAGCTGGTGCTCGACACGGCCGGGGCGTTCGCGTTCCTGCGGGAGGCGGCGCCGTTGCTGCAGGCGGCCGGGTTCGGGGTGCAGCTGCCCCGCTGGGCGGGCCGGGCGAGGCTGGGGCTGAAGGTGACGACGCGGACGAAGACGCAGAGCGCGGCGGCGAGCCAGGGGTTCGGGCTGCGTGAGCTGGTGGACTTCCGGGTGGACCTGGCGGTGGGCGGGGAGACGATCGGCGAGGAGGAGCTGGCCGAGCTGGCCCGGCTGAAGGTGCCGCTGGTGCGGGTGCGCGGCCAGTGGGTGGAGCTGGACGAGCGGCAGCTCGCGGCGGCGCTGCGCGCGGTCGGCGGTGAGCGCGCCGGAGTGCTCCCGGCGGCGGAGGTGCTGCGGCACGTGGTCCAGGGCGACGATGAGCTGCCGCTGCTGGAGGTGGACGCCGACGGGGTGCTGGGCGAGCTGCTGTCGGGCCGGCCGGAGGGGCGGCCGGAGGGCGGGCCGGAGGGGCGGCCGGCTGTGATCGGGACGCCGCCGGGCCTGGACGGGACGTTGCGCCCCTACCAGGAGCGCGGGCTGGCGTGGCTGAGCTTCCTGTCGGAGCTCGGGCTGGGCGGAGTGCTGGCCGACGACATGGGGCTGGGCAAGACGGTCACCACGCTGGCGCTGCTGGTGCACGAGCAGGCTGCGGAGCCGACGCTGCTGGTGTGCCCGATGTCGCTGGTGGGCAACTGGCAGCGGGAGGCGGCGAGGTTCGCGCCTGACCTGCGCGTGCACGTCCATCACGGCAGCGGCCGGGACGCGGCGCGCATCGCGGACGCCGACCTGGTGATCACCACGTACGGGACGGCGCAGCGCGACCTGGAGACGCTGCGGCGGGTCCCGTGGCGGCGGGTGGTGTGCGACGAGGCGCAGGCGATCAAGAACAGCGGCACCCTCCAGGCGCAGGCGGTGCGGTCGATCCCGGCGGGCACCCGGCTGGCGCTGACGGGCACCCCGGTGGAGAACCACCTGGCCGAGCTCTGGTCGATCATGGAGTTCGCCAATCCGGGCCTGCTGGGGCCGAAGGCGCGCTTCCGCACCCGGTTCCAGGAACCGATCGAGGCACGGCAGGACGAGCAGGCCGCGCAGGCGCTGCGGCGGGCGACGGGGCCGTTCATCCTGCGCCGGCTCAAGGCCGACGCCTCGATCATCTCCGACCTGCCGGAGAAGCTGGAGGTCAAGGAGTGGTGCACGCTGACGCCGGAGCAGGCGTCGCTGTACCAGGCGGTGGTGGACGACATGCTGGGCAGGATCGACGACAGCGAGGGGATCGAGCGGCGCGGCCTGGTGCTGGCGGCCATGGCCAAGCTGAAGCAGGTCTGCAACCATCCGGCCCACCTGCTGAAGGACGGCTCCCGGCTGGCGGGCCGGTCGGGCAAGCTGGCGCGGCTGGAGCAGCTCGCGGAGGAGATCCTGGCCGAGGGCGAGAAGGCGCTGCTGTTCACGCAGTACGCGGAGTTCGGCAGCATGCTGCAGCCCTATCTGGAGCAGCGGCTGGACCGGCCGGTGCTGTGGCTGCACGGCGGGCTGCCGAAGAAGGCGCGCGACCGGCTGGTGGACCGGTTCCAGCAGGACGACGAGCCGATGCTGTTCCTGCTGTCGCTGAAGGCGGCCGGGGTGGGGCTCAACCTGACGGCGGCGAGCCACGTGGTGCACGTCGACCGCTGGTGGAACCCGGCGGTCGAGGACCAGGCGACCGATCGGGCGTTCCGCATCGGCCAGCGCAGGAACGTGCAGGTGCGCAAGCTGATCTGCGCGGGCACCCTGGAGGAGCGGGTGGACGAGATGATCGAGCGGAAGAAGGCGCTGGCGGAGCGGGTGGTCGGCGCGGGCGAGGACTGGCTGACGGACCTGTCGACCGGGGAGCTGCGCGAGGTGTTCCGCCTGACGGCCGGGGCGGTGGGCTGACGTGCCGGGCTGGAGCACCCCGATCAGCGTCGAGGGCGGCATCCGGGCCAGGTCGCGGCGCGGTTCGATCGGCTCGACCTGGTGGTCGAGGCGGTTCATCGACGTGCTGGAGCGGATCTGCGACAAGGGCCGCCTGTCGCGCGGGCGCGGCTACGCCAGGGCGGGCCAGGTGCTGTCGATCGACCTGTCACCGGGCCTGGCCAGGGCGTCGGTGCAGGGGTCTCGCCCGGCGCCGTACGAGGTGACGATCGCCGTCGAGGTGTTCGGCGAGGAGCTGTGGCAGGCGGTCGAGCGGGCGGTGGCCGAGCAGGCCGTCCACCGGGCGAGGCTGCTGGCCGGGGAGATGCCGGAGGAGATCGAGGAGCTGTTCGCGGCGCTGGGTGCCGACCTGTTCCCGCGCGATCTGGACATGGCGTGCTCGTGCCCCGACTGGGGTTTCCCGTGCAAGCACGTGTCGGCGGTGCTCTACCTGCTGGCCGAGTCGTTCGACGACGACCCGTTCCTGGTGCTGGCCTGGCGGGGGCGCGCCCGTGAGGAGCTGCTGGGCTCGCTGGCGGCGGGCGGCGGAGCCGCGCTGGAGGTGGCGGACGTGCCGTTCGCCGACCGGCTCGCCGACTTCTACGCGCCCGCCGGCACGGCCAGGCCCGAGCGCCGCCCGTCCGCCGTGGAGCCGGGCCTGCTGCTGCGCGTCTTCCCGCCGCCGGCGGGCCTGTCGGCGCCGCTGAGCGAGCTGTACGACCGCCTGCGTTAGAAGACCGCCTGCGTCAGAGGACCGTCTGCGGCAGGGGAACGTCCGGCTGTGAGGGTCAGCGGTCCTCGAAGTCGGCGGGCACCATGACGCGCACCCCGTTGGGCACCACCCGCAGCCGGATCGGGGTGCGCAGCCGCACCTCGCCGTCGACGTCGGCGGCCATCGGCGGGTCGGTCTCCAGGAGCATCTCGCGGCCGACGACGAACGGCCCGCCCGCCAGGCTGCGCCACCGCCCGGTCGTGGCGCGGGCCAGCGTCTCGACGAGCAGGCGCACCTTCTTGCCGGAGCCGAGCTGGTAGGCCACGAGCATGCCGTCGTCGATGCTGATGTCGCGGGCCACCTGCCAGCCGCCGTGGAAGCGCCCGTTGGCGATGTTGAGCTGGTGGGTGAGCAGCTCGTGGCGCTGCCCGTCGACGGTGATGTAGGCGCGGAAGGGCCGGTGCCCCGGCAGCACGGTCAGCGCGGTCAGCGGGTAGGCGGGCCGGCCGAGCACCCGCTTGAGCCACGGCTTGACCTTGCCCGCGACCTCGACGGAGACGCCGAAGCTGGCCAGGTTGGCGAAGGGCCGGTCGTCGGCCATGCCCAGGTCGATGTCGGCGACCTTGCCGGTGTCGAACACCCGGATCGCGCCGGCCAGGTCGAGCGGCAGGCCGAGGCTGCGGGCGAAGTTGTTGGTGGTGCCGAGCGGGAGAACGCCGAGCGCCACGTCGCGGTGGGCGACGTGGCGCACGGCGGAGGACAGCGTGCCGTCACCGCCGCCGACGATCAGCAGGTCGGGCCCCGTCGCCAGGGCCGTGTCGAGCAGGTCGCGCAGTCGCTTGGGGTTGTAGACGCCGATCTCGGCCAGCGGCTCGTAGCCCAGCTCGTGCAGCTGCTCGATCACCTCGAAGTAGTGGCGGCGGCCACGGCGTGAGCGAGTGTTGATCACCACCGCCACCCTGCGGTCCTGACGGATCGCCTCGGTGTGCTCGGCCTTGGTGCGCAATTCGCTCATGGTCATCAATGTTAGGGCCGCCGGGACACCGCCCGGCGGCCCCTTGGATCACTTCTTCGGCGGGGTCACCTGGACGAGCGCGCCCAGGTTGCCCGGCAGCGGGGTGACCAGCTTGAACTGGACGCCCAGCGCCTTGCCCTCGTCGCCGGGGTTGCCGGTGCCGAGGACGTGGCCGTTGCCGAGGTCGGTGCCGTAGAGCTCGGTCGCCGGGGTTCCGTCGACGTTGACCACGCGGGTGCTGTACGGCTGGTCGCCCTTGCTCGGGACGACGACGGAGGCGTCGAAGTCCCGGTAGTACAGCGAGCCGTCCTGCAGCTCAAGGCCCGGGTACCAGGTCTTGGCGTCGGTGAAGCTCGGCACGCCCTTCAGCGCGGGGACGTCCGTGCAGTACTCGCTGAACGGCTCGTCCGCGGCCTCGAGGCACTCCTTGAACGGGTAGGTCTTCTTGAAGGAGAACGCGGCGTTGGAGGTCTGCGAGCGGCCCTCCATGTTCTTGTGCCGTGACGGGTCCTTCGCGGCCGCCTCGCCGGTGCGGCGGAGCGGGTCGTAGTGCGAGTCCACGAGCAGCAGGCTGCCCTTGGAGCCGATGCTCGGCGCCGCTTCGAGGTTGTTGGCCAGCACGTTGTTGGTGTAGGTCGAGTCGCGGTACCAGACCAGCAGGCCCGGCGCGTTGTACTTGACCTTCTCCACCTTCCACGCCCCGTCACGCGAGTACGTGGTGTCGTAGGCGTACTGCAGGCCCTTGTCGAAGCCGTCGAAGTTGCGCCACTCGGCGAGGTAGAACCGGTCGATCTGGCGCTCGCCGTTGTTGATCGTCCAGCCCTGGCCGCTGGTGTTGGTGAACGTGCCGCCGAAGGCGCGCCAGCCGTTCTCGCCGTTCTCCACGTCGTCGCTCCACACGGAGGCGCCGCCGTTGGTGATCGAGAAGTCGTCGGCGTGCCAGCCGCGCGGCGTGAAGGCGGCGTCGGTGTTGTACGCCAGCCGCAGCTTGATCGTCTGGCCGGCGAACGGGGTCAGGTTGACGTAGTCGTGCCGCCAGCCGTCGGTGTTGCCGGTGATGCCGTACTTCTTGTTGCCGAACGTGGCGAGGTTCTTGTTCGGGTCCGGGTAGCCGTCGGGCGTGGTGATCTCGGTGCCGGCCTCGTCGTAGACCTTCTGCTGGGTCCAGGTGTTGCCGCCGTCGGTGGACACCTCGACGAAGCCGAAGTCCCAGTCGGCCTCGATCTCGTAGTTGTTCCACATCCAGAAGCGGACGTCGGTCCCGGCGGGCACCTGGATGTCGCGGGCCAGCGAGACGTTGGCCCACTCCTGGTCCATGCCGGACCACCAGGCGTTGGCGCCGCTGTGCGGGTCGATCATCTTCAGCGGCTCGGAGGCGAGGTTGACGCGGACGCCGTCCTCGGTGAAGCGGGGCGTGCGCGAGGTCTGGCCGACCGTGACGAGCTTCTTGCTGTCACCCGGGTTGAACACCTTCGGGTTCGCCCAGCCGAGCACCCACTTGTCCCAGAGGCCCATGTGGGTGGGCATCGACTGGAAGATGGGGCCGGAGTGGGAGCCGCTGGACATCAGGTCCCAGAAGTCCACCGCGGAGCTGGCCTGGCCGGAGGTGTCGTACAGGTCGGGCAGGCCGAGGTCGTGGCCGTACTCGTGGGCGAAGACGCCGACGCCGGAGTCCTCGGGCTGCACGATGTAGTTGGAGATCTTCTTGTCGGTGCCGGGGACCTGGTAGCCGCCGGCGACCGCGCTGGAGTGCGCCCAGATGGCGTACGTGCCCTCGGCGCCGCCGTCGGAGGACTTGTCCTTGCCGGCGTGGACGAGCACGAGGTGGTCGATCACGCCGTCGGGCTCGGCGAAGTTGCCGTCACCGTCGGCGTCGGAGACGTCCTCGATGTCGTAGTCGGCCCACGGGAAGTCGGGCTGGGTCTGCGACAGGACGTTGACGGCGTCGATGGCGAGCTGGCCGGCGCCGAGCGGGTTGTCCGGGTGGCCCGACATGTCCTGCGGGACCCCGCCGCAGGCGGCCGCGCCGTACCACGCCTCGGAGTGCGGGGCCTTGATCCAGCCGACCGCGGAGCCGGTGACGGAGTAGGCGCCCTTGGACATCTCCTCGTACATCTTCTTCAGCGTGTGGCCGGAGATGTCGATGCCGGGCTTGCCGTCGCGCGGGTCCTTCAGGTCGGGGCGGACGCGCTCGGTGATGCCCTTGTCCGTGTAGAGCATCTTGTTGAAGTGCTCGGGGCTGAAGTCCTTGACCCAGAAGGAGTTGTTGTCCTTGTGCGGCAGCGTGGCCGGGTCCGGGATGTTGTTGTGCAGCGGGCCGTTCTTGAGCGTGCCGGCCGGCTCGACGACGCAGTCGTCGGGGGCGCTGTCGACGGTCCGCAGGCGGTTGAAGCCGGAGAAGTCGTCGTTGGCGTTCTCGTTGAACTCGACCAGCAGCGTGAGAAGCTTGGCGGTCTTCGTCTGCTTGGACTTTTTGAAGATCCATTCAGCGGGGTTTCGGCCGGTGCGGATGGCCTCGGCCTCGCGGGCCGCGAGCACCCGGGCAGCGGCCGGGTTTCCGCTGCTGAACTTCTGGTCGATCTTCTTCGCGGCGGAGATCGACCGCTTGTTCTTGCCCGGGACTCCCGGCTCGGCCGGCGGGTCGTCGTCCCTCGGTGGTGCGTAGTTAATGTAGTAGTCAGACGCGCTGGGCTGGTAAGACGCGACCGAGTCGGCCTGAGCGCTGGGTACGGTCAGGGCGGCGCCGAGGAGGGCTACCGCCGGGATCGTGGCTAATAGGCGCTTCTTGCTGGGCACCAGTAACCCCTTCTGCCCGGGATCGCCGGGCGCAATGGCCATAGGGTCTTGCAAACCGGCACGGTAGACCGTTTCTAAAGATTGCGTAAAGTAGGTTGTGGAAATGTGATCAAACTACGACATTTCACAACAACCGCATCGCGGCAATGATCCCGCCCGTAACTGCTCCCCCGTAACAGACGACCGCGATGAACCCGTCGTACCGCCCGATCCCCAGCAGTTCCTCACTGGTGAACCTGATCCGGTGCGCCGCGTGGAACAGGCACAGCACCACCGCCACCACCAGCCCCGCCCGCACCCACAGCGGCTCCAGCAGCGCGGCCAGGTGCGCCGCGTCGGGCCAGCCGATCACGCCGAGCGGCATGAGCACCCCGAACAGCAGCGCCAGCACCGGCAGCACCAGCGCCGCGACGATCCCCCCGCCGCTGAACAGCAGCCACAGATACGGCTCAGGCGTCCTTCTCACGGCAACTCCCCCGGCTTCTCATGGCGTCCGCAGGACGACGTACGCGATCACCGCCGAGACGAGCAGCCAGCCGGAGTGGTTGCCGCCCTGGATCACCCAGGCGGGCACCCGCCAGCCGTCCAGCCGCACCACGGTCGCCTTCGGCGCGAGGTTGAGGAACGTGATCGCGTGGTAGGCGGTCGCCGCCAGCGCCACCGCGTTCAGCGCGATCATCCACGGGCGCGCCGCCAGCGCCGTGAACTGCGCGTACGTCCCGGCGACCACCGAGTCGGCCAGCAGGACCAGGTACGCGACGGTCCAGGCGACGAAGACGCTGGTCAGCTCGCGCAGCACGAACAGCGTGTAGCGCCTGCTGCGGGCGAACCAGAGCGGGTCCCTGGGCGGGCGGCGGGCGGGCGCGGTCATCGCCGGCTCCACGGCAGCACCGAGCGCAGCGCGGCGGTCAGCTTGTAGCGCTGGATCGCCTCGGCCGGGTCGACGTGCTTGGGGCAGGCCCGGGTGCACTCGCCGACGAACGTGCACCCCCAGACGGCGTCGTCCAGGTTGAGCACGTCGAAGCGGTCGCCCATGTCGCGCGAGTCCAGGTTGTAGCGCTGGGCCAGCGCGATCGCCGCCGGGCCGAGGAAGTCCGGGTCGAGCACGTACACCGGGCAGGCCGAGTAGCAGAGCATGCAGTTGATGCACATGCTGTACTGCTTGTACGCCTCGAGCTGGTCCGGCGTCTGGGCGTACTCGGCGGTGAGCGGCAGCTCCTCCCCTTCCCGGATCAGCCACGGCCGCACCGACGACAGTTTGGCCAGGAAGTCGTCGATGTCCACGACCAGGTCTCTGATGACGGGGAAGCCCTTGAGCGGCTCGACCCTGACCGGCCCGGCGCCGTACTCGGTGAGGAAGGTGCCGCAGGTCAGCCGGGGCTCGCCGTTGACGGTCATGCCGCACGAGCCGCAGATGCCCATCCGGCACGACCAGCGGAACGACAGGCTGCCGTCGAGCCGGTCCTTGACGTGGGCGAGCCCGTCGAGCACGGCCCAGTCGGGGCGCAGCGGCACGTCGTACGCCTGGAACACCGGCTCGTCGTCCTGGCCGGGCCGGTAGCGGGACACTTCCAGCCGGATGGAGTCAGTCACGGCCGTACACCCTTTCCCCGGGAGGCCAGCGGGTGATCGTCACGGGCAGCAGGCCGACCGAGGGGCTGCCGTCGGGGGCCCGGTGGACCAGCGAGTGCGCCAGGTAGGCGGCGTCGTCCCTGGCCGGGAAGTCGGTGCGCTGGTGGGCGCCGCGCGACTCGCGCCGCTCGGCCGCGCAGGCCACGATCGTGCGCGCGACGTCGAGCATGGCATGCAGCTCCAGCAGGGCGACCAGCTCGGTGTTGAAGGCGGCGCTGGAGTCGTCCACGAGCGCCCCTGCGGCCCGTTCGCCCAGCTCGGCGAGGGTGTCGGCGGCCTTGGCGAGGACGTCGCCGGTGCGGTAGATGCCGGCGGCGCCTTCGAGCGTGTGCTGCATCTCCTCGCGCAGCACGGCGATCCGCTCGCCGCCGCCCTCGCGCGCCCGCTCCAGCCGCCGCCGCTCGTCGGCGCCCTGGCTGCGTACGGCGGCCGCCTCGCCGTCGCGGTGGCCGCGGGCGAAGCGGGCGGCGGCCAGCCCGGCGCGCCTGCCGAAGACGAGGATCTCCGGCAGCGAATTGGAGCCGAGCCGGTTGGCGCCGTTGATGCTCACGCAGGCCGTCTCGCCCGCCGCGAACAGGCCGGCGATCGGGGTGGCGCCGTCGAGGTCGGTGTGGACGCCGCCCATCATGTAGTGCACGACGGGGCGGACCGGGACGAGGTCGGTGACCGGGTCGAGGTTCTGGTAGCTGCGGCACAGCTCGCGCACGAACGGGATGCGCGCCTCGATCCTGTCCTCGCCCAGGTGGCGCAGGTCGAGGTGGACGACGGGACCGTACGGCGTGTCGACGGTGCGGCCCTTGCGCTGCTCGTGCACGAACGCCTGCGAGAGGCGGTCGCGCGGGCCGAGCTCCATGCTGCGCAGCCGGGGCGCCGGGGTGGGGGTGCCGAGGTCGTAGTCCTGGAGGTAGCGGTAGCCGTCCTTGTTGATCAGCCAGCCGCCCTCGGCCCTGGCCGCCTCGGTGATGAGGATGCCGGTGAACGGCAGGCCGGTGGGGTGGTACTGGACGAACTCCATGTCCTTCAGCGGGGCGCCCGCCCGGTAGGCCAGGGCCATGCCGTCGCCGGACTTGATGGCGGCGTTGGTGGTGAAGGGGAAGGCCCGGCCGCAGCCGCCGGTGGCCAGGACGACGGTCCTGGCGGGGATCGCCTCGACGCGGCCGGTGCGCAGCTCTATGGCCACGACGCCGTGGACGCGGCCGTCGTCGACGACGAGCCGGGTGACGTACCACTCGTCGTACCGGGCGATGCGCGGGTGTTTGAGCGTGGTCTGGAACAGCGTGTGCAGCAGGTGGAAGCCGGTCTTGTCGGCCGCGTACCAGGTGCGCATCCGCTTCATGCCGCCGAACGGGCGCACCGCGACGCGCCCGTCGCGCTCGCGGCTCCACGGGCAGCCCCAGTGTTCGACCTGGACGAGCTCGCGCGGCGCCTCGGCCACGAACGCCTCCACCGCGTCCTGGTCGCACAGCCAGTCGCCGCCGGAGATCGTGTCGTAGCAGTGCTCGTCCAGCGTGTCGCCGTCGGCGACGACCGCGGCGGCGCCGCCCTCGGCCGAGACCGTGTGGCTGCGCATCGGGTAGACCTTCGACACGACCGCCACGCTGAGTGAGGGGTCGCTCTCGGCGACGGCGACGGCCGCCCGCAGTCCGGCGCCGCCGCCTCCCACGATGAGCACGTCGATCATCGGTTCAGCTCCCGCGGTCCGGTTCGATCGGATCCTTCACCCGCTTGCCGTCGCAGCGGATGGCGGACAGGTGGATGCTGCCGTCGTGGTACTCGTGCCGGATCCGGCGGCAGCCGCAGTCGAAGAGCTGGTCACGGATCACCAGGCCGTAGCCGTCGTCGTCGAGGAGACGCTCACCGCCGTGCTTCTTGCCGCAGGGGGCGGTCTCGGGGGTGAAGGGGCTCTTGGCGCCTGTCATCGCCGATCTCCTTAGATGGGCGAAACGTAACCTCCACACAAGCACCGCGGCCCGGTCCGGGAAAGGTCAGTCGGGCGTTTTCTCGCCAGGTTCGGCCCGCTCCCCCGTCTCGTCCGTCTCGTCCTCGTGCGGGTAGTGGAGGTCGAAGGCGGGCCGTTCGGAGCGGATCGGCGGCATGAACGTGAAGTTGTGCCGGGGCGGCGGGCAGGAGGTCGCCCATTCGAGGGAGTTGCCGTAGCCCCAGGGGTCGTCGAGCGTGACCTTGGGCGCGTGCCTGGCGGTCTTCCAGACGTTGTAGAGGAACGGCAGCGTCGACAGCCCGAGCAGGAACGCGCCCAGCGACGAGAGCTGGTTGAGCGCGGTGAACCCGTCAGCCGGGCCGTAGTCGGCGTAGCGGCGCGGCATGCCGATCTGCCCGAGCCAGTGCTGCACGAGGAACGTGGTGTGGAAGCCGATGAACAGCGTCCAGAAGTGCACCTTGCCGAGCCGGTCGCCGAGCATCCGGCCGGTCATCTTGGGCCACCAGAAGTAGAACCCGGCGAACATGGCGAACACGACGGTGCCGAAGACCACGTAGTGGAAGTGCGCGACGACGAAGTACGTGTCGCTGATGTGGAAGTCGAGCGGCGGCGAGGCCAGGATGACACCGGTCAGCCCGCCGAGCAGGAACGTCACCAGGAACCCGATCGCGAACAGCATCGGCGTCTCGAACGTCAGATGCCCCCGCCACATGGTGCCGATCCAGTTGAAGAACTTCACACCCGTGGGCACCGCGATGAGGAACGTCATGAACGAGAAGAACGGCAGCAGCACCTGCCCGGTGGGGAACATGTGGTGCGCCCACACGGTCATCGACAGCCCGGCGATCGCGATCGTGGCCCCGACCAGGCCCATGTAGCCGAAGATCGGCTTGCGGCTGAAGACCGGGATGACCTCGGTGATGATCCCGAAGAACGGCAGCGCGATGATGTAGACCTCGGGGTGGCCGAAGAACCAGAACAGGTGCTGCCACAGGATCGGCCCGCCGTTGGCCGGGTCGTAGATGTGCGTGCCGAGCTTGCGGTCGGCCTCCAGCGCCAGCAGCGCGGCGGCCAGCACCGGGAACGCCAGCAGCACGAGCATGCTGGTCAGCAGCACGTTCCAGGTGAACAGCGGCATCCGGAACATCGTCATGCCCGGCGCCCGCATGCCGATGATCGTGGTGATGAAGTTGACCGCGCCGAGGATCGTGCCGAGGCCCGACATCGCCAGCCCCATGATCCACAGGTCGCCGCCGACCTGCGGCGAGTAGGCGGACGACGACAGCGGCGTGTAGGCGAACCAGCCGAAGTCGGCCGCCCCGCCCGGTGTGAAGAACCCGGCCACCACCATGAGCCCGCCGAACAGGAACAGCCAGTACGCCACCGCGTTCAGCCGGGGGAAGGCCACGTCGGGGGCGCCGATCTGCAGCGGCATGACCACGTTGGCGAACCCGGCGAACAGCGGCGTGGCGAACAGCAGCAGCATGATCGTGCCGTGCATGGTGAACAGCTGGTTGTACATGTCCTGGTTGACGACCTGCATCCCCGGCTGGGCCAGCTCCGCGCGGATGATCATGGCCATGACGCCCGCGATCAGGAAGAACGCGAACGAGGTGATCAGATACAGGTATCCGATGACCTTGTGGTCGGTCGTGGTCAGCCAGGACGTGAGCACGGTCCCGGTGCGGCGCCGCCTGACCCGCTCGATCGACGTCTCGCGCACGCTGGTCACGGCTGCTCCATCCGGTCGAGAGGTATGGCCTGCCCCGATCACCCCATTCCACGCCACCGGCCGCCGTCCGTGAAGTCGTTCCGGGCAAAGACATCCACATCCCGGACCCGTGCCTGCCTCGGCGGCGAAGTCTTCTATCCTTCGTAGCGACCCGATCGGAGGAGAAGAATCCCGTGAACGCTTCGCGTGACTATGCCGCCCTTGTCCAGCAGGGACTCAAGCTCGACCTCACCAGGGGCAAGCCGTCACCGCGCCAGCTCGACCTCTCCGACGACATGCTCAAGCTGCCGACCACCCACGTGACCGCGGGCGGCCTCGACGCGCGCAACTACGGCGACCTGCAGGGGCTGCCGGAGCTGCGCGAGCTGTTCGGGCCGCTGCTCCAGGTGCCGCCCGCGCAGCTCGTGGTGGGCGGCAACGCCAGCCTGGCGATGATGCACGACACCGTCGTGCACGCGCTGCTGAGCAAGGTGCCCGGCGCCGAGCGCCGCTGGGTGGAGGAGCCGGAGATCACGTTCCTGTGCCCGGTGCCCGGCTACGACCGGCACTTCACCATCTGCGAGGAGTTCGGGATCAAGATGGTCCCGGTGCCCATGAACGCCGAGGGCCCCGACATGGACGTCGTCGAGCGCCTGGTCGCCGAGGACGCGAGCGTCAAGGGCATCTGGTGCGTGCCCAAGTACAGCAACCCGTCCGGCATCGTCTACAGCGACGAGACCGTGCGCCGCCTGGCCGCCATGCCCGCCGCCGCGCCCGACTTCCGCATCTTCTGGGACAACGCCTACGCCGTCCACCACCTGACCGACACCCCGGCCGAGCTCGCCGACCTGCTCGCGCTCTGCGCCGAGCACGGCAACCCCGACCGCGCCTTCGTCTACGGCTCCACCTCGAAGGTGACCCTGGCCGGCGCGGGCGTGGCGTTCTTCGGCTCCTCCCCGGCCAACGTCGCCTGGTTCCTCGACAACACGCGCAAGCAGTCCATCGGCCCCGACAAGCTCAACCAGCTGCGCCACGTGGAGTTCCTGCGCGACGCCGACGGCGTGGCCGCCCACATGCGCAAGCACGCCGAGCTGATCGGGCCCAAGTTCGAGGTGGTCGACCGGGTGCTCGCCAAGGAGCTCGGCGACCTGGCCACCTGGACCAGCCCGAAGGGCGGCTACTTCATCAGCCTGGAGGTGCCGCACGCCGCCGAGGTGGTGGCCAAGGCCAAGGCCGCGGGCATCGCGCTGACCCCGGCCGGCGCCACCCACCCCTACGGCCAGGACCCCGACGACCGCACGATCCGCATCGCGCCCACCTACCCCGGCCTGGAGGAGCTGGAGCAGGCCATCACCGGCCTGGCCGTCTGCGTCCGCCTCGTCGCCGAGGAGCACGCGTAAGCACGCGTAAGCACCCTGGCCCCGGAGTGACCGCCCGGCCGGTGACATGACCGGTCAGGCGGCGCCGGAGCGGCGGAAGCCGAAGATGTACTCGCGCGTCTCGCTCGGATGGAACGAGACGCCGACCCCCGGCTCGAACGCGACGTTGTCGCGCGAGCAGTAGTAGAGCCCCTCCCAGACGGCGAGCGCCTTCTCCCTGGCCGGCCCCTCGGCCAGGTCGCGCTTGCGCGCCGCGTGCGCGCCGAGCACGAACAGCATCCCGAACCCCCACAGCACGCCCGTCAGGCAGAACGGCGCGAGCAGCACCTCGGCCCACCCCGAGTGCTTGCCCATGGCCAGCACCAGCCCCACCACCAGGTGGGCGAGTGCGGCGACGAGCAGCAGCAGGTAGCCCTGGTTCCTCGACCAGGGCGCGTAGTGGCGGCTGGGGAACGACAGCCACACGGCGAGCTGCGTGCGGCTCATCTGGTGCTTGGACGCGCCCAGCGCGGACCCGGTGGGCAGATCGGCGACCTGACGGTCGCCGGGCATGCGTACCCTGCCGATCCGGTACGTGGTCCCCGCCGCGACCGCTCCGGGCACCGAGACGACCTGGTCGACCTGCGTACACACCGGACAGCTCACTTCCACCCGGGCAGTCTGGCCGTAAGCCACCGTCCACGCAAACCGTAAGGTTTCTCATGTGAGACCCATTGACGCTCTGGTGAACTCCCTGCCCGGCGGCCGTGTCGTCACCGACCCGGACGTGATCGACTCCTACGCCCGCGACCGCACGTTCGTGGCCCCGGGCAAGCCGCTGGGAGTGGTGCTGGCCGCCTCCCGCGACGACGTGGTGACCACCATGCGCTGGGCCACCGAGCACCGGGTGCCCGTGGTGCCGCGCGGCGCGGGCAGCGGGCTGGCGGGCGCCGCCACGGCCACCGACGGGTCCGTGGTGCTGTCGCTGGCCAGGATGACCGCGATCCGGGAGCTCTCGCCGGTGGACGAGATCGCCGTGGTCGAGCCCGGCGTGATCACCGCCGACCTCGACAGGGCCGCGCGCGAGCACGGGCTCATGTACGCGCCCGACCCGTCCTCGTACGAGATCTCCACGATCGGCGGCAACCTGGCCACGAACGCGGGCGGGCTGCGCTGCGTCAAGTACGGGGTCACCCGCGACTCGGCGCTGGGCCTGGAGGTCGTGCTGGCCGACGGCCGGGTGCTCCAGACCGGGCGGCGGACCGTGAAGGGCGTCACCGGGTACGACCTGACCGGGCTGTTCGTCGGCTCCGAGGGCACGCTGGGCGTGATCACCTCGGCCACCGTCCGGCTGCGGCGGGCGCCGGTCGCCCCGCCCGCGACGTTCGCCGCCGAGTTCGGCTCGCTGCGTGACGCGGGCGCCGCCGTGACCGCGATCATGGCGGCCGGGTGCCAGCCGTCGCTGATGGAGCTGCTGGATCGGGCCACGCTCCAGGCCATCGACGACTGGCGCAACATCGGCCTGGAGCCCGCCACGATGGCGATGCTGATCGGGCAGTCCGACGCCGCCGACAGCCAGGAGGTGGCCGCCCGCATGGAACGCCTCTGCCTCGACAACGGCGCCACGTTCGTGGCCGTGTCGTCCAGCCCGCAGGAGACCGAGGAGCTGATCGGGCTGCGCCGGATGGCCTACCAGGCCAAGGAGCGCCTCGGCGCCTGCCTGGTCGAGGACGTGTGCGTGCCCCGCTCGGTGCTGCCCGACATGATCGGCGCCATCGAGGCCGCCGCCGTCCGGCACGGCGTGCGCATCTGCACGGTCGCGCACGCGGGCGACGGCAACCTGCACCCGACGTTCGTCTTCGAGCACGGGACGACCGAGCCGCCCGCCGAGGTGTGGGCGGCGGCGGACGAGATCTTCACCCGGGCGCTCGAACTCGGCGGCACGCTGACCGGCGAGCACGGCGTCGGGGTGCTCAAACGGCGCTGGCTGGCCCTGGAGTCGGGGCCGGTGGCGCACGAGGTGCAGCACGGGATCAAGACCGTCTTCGACCCGCTGGGACTGCTGAACCCTGGCAAGGCCATCTGATCAGCTATTGTTCACCAACCCGTGACCTGAGCCACGACCTGCGCAGAAACCCTGACTTGCGGGGGTAAAGGTGAATGATCTAGCAGGTCGGCGTACGTACCAAGTGTCACGCTGGTAGCGTTTCGCCCCAGAGATCGTTCTGTTATGGGGGTCCGGGGTGAATCAGTTCCAGCCGCTGATGGCGGACGACCCGCGGCGGCTGGGCGAGTACGAGATCGTCGCCCGGCTCGGCGAGGGTGGTCAAGGGGTCGTCTATCTGGGCAAGGCCGAGTCCGGTGAGCAGGCTGCCGTCAAGCTCCTGCACCACGCGCTCGTCGCCGACCCCGAGGCGCGCAGCCGCTTCCTGCGCGAGGTCGCGGTCGCCCAGCGGGTCGCCCGCTTCTGCACCGCCCCCGTGCTCCACGCCGACCTCGAAGGCAGCCGGCCCTACATCGTCAGCGAGTACGTGCCCGGGCCGTCGCTGCGCGAGCTCGTCATCAACGAGGGCCCACGCCGCGGCGCCGCCCTCGAACGGCTCGCCATCAGCACCGCCACCGCGCTGGCCGCCATCCACCGGGCCGGCATCCTGCACCGCGACTTCAAGCCCGCCAACGTGCTCATGGGCCCCGAAGGCCCGGTGGTGATCGACTTCGGCATCGCCCGCGCCCTCGACTCCCCCGGCGCCACGGCCACCGGCATGGCGATGGGCACGCCGTCCTACCTCGCGCCCGAGCAGCTCACCGCCGCCTCCCCGGTGTCGGAGGCCGCCGACGTGTTCGCCTGGGGCGTCACGATGGTGTACGCGGCCACGGGCAAGCCGGCCTTCGGGGCCGACTCGATCCCCGTGGTCATGAACCGCATCCTCCACGAGGAGCCGCAGCTCGGCGGCATGGACGGCACGCTCGCCGAGCTGGTGGCGGCCTGCCTGTCCAAGGACCCCGCCCAGCGGCCCACGGCCGACCAGCTCATCGTCCGCCTCACCGGCCAGCCGGCCCCCAACGCGGCCATCGAGCCGCTCACGGGGCCCACCGCCCAGATCGCCCCCCAGGGCTGGACGCCCCAGGCGGCGGCCTGGCGGGGCGGCGACAACCCCGTCCCGGAGACCGGCCCGTACGGCCGCCCCGTCCCGAGCGGCCCCGCGGCCGGCCCCCAGCCGGGATCCGCCCCGGCAGCCGCTCCCCAGCCGGGACCTTCCTCCGCAGCCGGTCCCCAGCCGGGACCTTCCTCCGCAGCCGGTCCCCAGCCGGGACCCGCCCCCGCGGCCGCTCACCAGGCGGGACCCGCGCCCGCAGCCGGTCCCCAACCGGGGCCTGTGCCCGCAGCCGGTCCCCAGTCGGGGCCCGCGCCCGCCGGGACGCAGGGCGGGGCTCAGCCTCAGGCCGCCGCCCAGCCGCAGGGCCAGGGCGGCCCCCAGGGCCAGGGCACCGCGCACGGCCGGCCCCCGCACGGCCCCAGCGGGCCGCACGGCCAGGGCGCCCCGCAGGGTTACGGCGCCCCGCACGCCCAGGGCGGCGCGCAGCCGCCGCACGGCCAAGGCGGCGCGCAGCCGCCGCGAGGGCCCGGTGGGCCTCAGGGGCCGGGGACGGCGCAAGGACCCGGGGGGCCGCAGGGGCCGGGGCAGCCCGCTAAGGGCGGGCAGCCGGGGCAGCGGCGGACGCTGACGTTCGCGCTGTCCGGCGCGGCGGCCGCGGCGCTGCTGGTGGTGGCCGGGGCCGTGGTGGTCCAGGCGAACTCCAAGCCGCAGACCGTGGTGGCCGTCGGCAACACCTCGGTGACCTCCCCCGCCACGGACGCGCAGATCCCGCCGGAGGTGGTCAACCCGCCGAGCGTCGCCCCGTCGACGGTCCCGGAGCTGGACATCGACGAGCCGAAGCCGACGAAGACGAAGGCCAGGCCGAAGGACGACGGCGTGGCCCAGGTGCCGGACCCGATCACGCAGCCGACGCGGCAGCCGGCGACGCGCCGCCCGGAGCCGACGAAGACCAGGACGCGGACCCAGGAGCCGACGCAGAAGCCGGCGGACCGGGTCGAGCCCGAGTCGGAGCCGACGGGCTCGCCGACGGCGGACGTGTCGCAGCAGCCGACGAGCGTCCCGACGAAGAAGCCGACGGTCAAGCCCACGGTCAAACCGACGGTCAAGCCGACGCAGCTCAAGCCGAACCCGTACACGCCGGCCGGGGTGTGCGGCTCCGGCTACAAGGTGATCAACAAGCACGCGCTGGGCACCAAGGCGACGATCTACCTGCTCTACAACAGCGGCGCGGGACGGAACTGCGTGGTGACGATGTCGCGCCTGGTGTATCCGGGCAAGGTCCAGATGAACGCGATCCTTCAGGTGAAGGGCGGCTCGACCGGCAGCAACCCGGGCAAGTTCACCGCCTACGCGGGCCCGGTCCGGCTGCCCGGGAAGGGCAAGTGTGTCATCTGGGGCGGCACCTGGGCCGGTCTGACCTGGAAGTCGGGCTGGAGCCACTGCGGCTGACCCGGGCGACGGGTTACGGTATGCGTCGTGATCGTCAGCACGCTCGACACGTCCGGCCCCGACTACGCGCGGCGGCGGGAGGCGATGCTGGGCAAGCTGGCCGAGCTCGACGCCGAGCACGCCAAGGCGGTCGCGGGCGGCGGTGAGCGCTACGTGCGCCGCCACCGCGACCGGGGCAAGCTGCTGGCGCGCGAGCGGATCGAGCTGCTGGTCGACGCGGATTCGCCGTTCCTGGAGCTGTCGCCGCTGGCGGCGTGGGGCAGCGACTTCCCGGTGGGCGCGAGCGTGGTGACGGGCATCGGGGTGGTCGAGGGCGTCGAGTGCGTGATCACCGCGAACGACCCGACGGTGCGCGGCGGCGCCTCGAACCCGTGGACGCTGCGCAAGACGCTGCGCGCCGCCGACATCGCGCTGGCCAACCGCCTGCCGTACGTCAATCTGGTGGAGAGCGGCGGCGCGGACCTGCCGACGCAGAAGGAGATCTTCATCCCGGGCGGCCGGATCTTCCGGGATCTGACGCGGCTGTCGGCGGCGGGGATCCCGACGATCGCGCTGGTGTTCGGCAACTCGACGGCCGGGGGCGCGTACGTGCCGGGGATGAGCGACCACGTGGTGATGGTGCGCGAGCGGGCGAAGGTGTTCCTGGGCGGGCCGCCGCTGGTCAGGATGGCGACCGGCGAGGAGTCCGACGAGGAGTCGCTGGGCGGCGCGGAGATGCACGCCCGGGTGAGCGGCCTGGCCGACTACCTGGCGGCCGACGAGCACGACGCGCTGCGGATCGGCCGCCGGATCGTGCGCTCGCTCGGCTGGCGCAAGCTCGGCGCGCGGCCTGGCCCCGTGCGCGATCCCCTCTATCCGGCGGAGGAGCTGCTGGGGATCGTGCCGGAGGACCTGAAGGTGCCGTTCGACCCGCGCGAGGTGATCGCCCGCATCGCCGACGGCAGCGCGTTCGAGGAGTTCAAGCCGCTGTACGGGGCGTCGCTGGTGACGGGGTGGGCGCGGCTGCACGGCTATCCGGTGGGCGTGCTGGCGAACGCGCGCGGGGTGCTGTTCAGCGAGGAGGCGCAGAAGGCGGCGCAGTTCATCCAGCTCGCCAACCAGTCGCGCACGCCGCTGGTCTTCCTGCAGAACACGACGGGTTACATGGTCGGCAAGGAGTACGAGCAGGGCGGCATCATCAAGCACGGCGCCATGATGATCAACGCGGTGTCCAACTCGACGGTGCCGCATCTGACGGTGGTGATGGGCGCCTCCTACGGGGCGGGCAACTACGGGATGTGCGGGCGGGCCTACGATCCGCGGTTCCTGTTCAGCTGGCCGAGCGCCAAGTCGGCGGTGATGGGCCCGGCGCAGCTCGCCGGGGTGCTGTCGATCGTCGGCCGGGCGTCGGCGCTGGCGCGCGGCCAGGCGTACGACGAGGAGGCGGACGCGGCGATGCGGGCGATGGTGGAGGAGCGGATCGAGGCGGAGTCGCTGCCGTTCTTCCTGTCGGGGCGGCTCTACGACGACGGCGTGATCGACCCGCGTGACACGCGGACGGTGCTGGGGCTGTGCCTGTCGGCGATCAACAGCGCGCCGGTGCCGGAGCCCGCCGGGTTCGGGGTGTTCCGGCCGTGATCACGCGTCTGCTGGTGGCCAACCGGGGCGAGATCGCCCGCCGGGTCTTCCGCACCTGCCGCGAGCTCGGCGTCGAGACGGTCGCGGTCTTCTCCGATGCCGACGCCCGCGCCCCGCACGTCGCGGAGGCCGACCGCGCGGTGCGGCTGAGCGGGGTCACGCCCGCCGAGACCTACCTGGCGGCCGACCGGCTGATCGAGGCGTGCCGGGTGTCGGGGGCCGACGCGGTCCATCCGGGTTACGGGTTCCTGTCGGAGAACGCGGCGTTCGCGCAGGCGGTGCTCGACGCGGGGCTGGTGTGGGTGGGGCCGCCGCCCTCGGCAATCGCCGCGATGGGCTCGAAGCCGGCGGCCAAGCGGCTGATGGCGGAGGCGGGCGTGCCGGTGCTGCCGTCGCTGCCGGTGGACGGGGAGCCCGGCCCGGGGTGGGAGTTCCCGCTGCTGGTGAAGGCGAGCGCGGGCGGCGGCGGGCGCGGCATGCGGGTCGTCCGCGATCCGGGCGAGCTGGCGCGGGCGGTGGAGTCGGCGCGGCGGGAGGCGGAGGCGGCCTTCGGCGACGGCGGCGTGTTCGCCGAGCCGCTGCTGGAGGGCGCCCGGCACGTCGAGGTGCAGGTGCTGGCCGACCGCCACGGCGGCGTGTGGGCGCTGGGCGAGCGCGAGTGCAGCGTGCAGCGCCGGCATCAGAAGGTCGTCGAGGAGTGCCCGTCGCCCGGCGTCACCGCCGCCCTGCGGGCCGAGCTGGAGGACGCGGCCGTGCGGGCGGCGCGGGCGATCGGCTACGTCGGCGCGGGCACCGTCGAGTTCCTGGTCAGGGGCGAGCGGGTGGCGTTCCTGGAGATGAACACCCGGCTGCAGGTCGAGCATCCGGTGACCGAGCTGGTCCACGGGATCGACCTGGTCCGATGGCAGATCGAGGTGGCGCGGGGCGCGGCGCTGCCGCCGGGGCCGCCGCGCCCGTCGGGCCACGCGGTGGAGGTGCGGCTGTATGCGGAGGACCGCGACTTCCTGCCGCAGGCGGGGGTTCTGCACCGGTTCGAGGTGCCGGAGGGGGTGCGGGTCGACGCGGGGGTGGAGAGCGGGTCGGCGGTGCCGCCGCACTACGACGCGCTCCTGGCCAAGATCGTCGGGTACGGGGCCGATCGGGACGAGGCGGTGCGCAGGACGGCCCGGGCGCTGCGCGGGGCCAGGATTCACGGGCTCACCACGAACCGCGACCTTCTCCTTCACATCCTGAAAAATCAGGACTTCTTGCGGGGGGAGACGCACACCGGGTTCCTCGACCTCCATCCGGAGCCCGCCCCCGCGCCCCCGTCGGACCTCGCGGTGCTGGCCGCCGCGCTGGCCCTGGCCGCCGCCAACCGCGAGCGCGCCCCGGTCCTGCGCGGCCTTCCCAGCGGGTGGCGCAACGTCCGCTCGCAGCCGCGCACGGCCCGCTTCGAGGAGGCCGAGGCGGTCTACGACCCGCTGCCCGAGGGCGTGACGGTGACCGAGGTCGCCCGCGCCGGTGACGCGTACCGGGTGGTGCTGGAACGCGGCACGGTGCGGCAGGCGTTCGAGGTGGCCCGCTACGACGGCGGGAAGGTGTACGTGGACGGGCCGGACGAGTCGGTCACGCTGACGCCGGTGCCGAGGCTGCCGGAGCCCGCCGAGCACGTCGCCCCCGGGTCGCTGCTGGCCCCGATGCCGGGCAACGTGCTGCGCGTCGAGGTCGAGGCGGGCGCCCGGGTGGAGAAGGGCCAGCCGGTGCTGGTGCTGGAGGCGATGAAGATGGAGCATCTGATCACCGCCCCGGCGGGCGGCGTCGTCTCGGCCGTGCACGCGCGCCAGGGCCGCCAGGTCGAGGCGGGAGCCGTACTGGCGATCATCGAAGAAAGGGAATCATGACGCGCCTGGTCCACAAGGAGCTGTCCGGCGGCATCGCGACGATCACGCTCGACTCGCCGCCGAACCGCAACGCCCTGTCCACCCGCCTGCTCGCCGACCTGACCGACCGCCTGGAGTGGGCGCTGGCCGAGCCGTCGGCGCGGGTGATCGTGCTGACGGGCACCGGGCACGTGTTCAGCTCCGGCGCCGACCTGAAGGAGCAGCGGGCCGCGGGCTCCGACGCGCCGGTCACCTCCGCGTTCCCGCAGGTGATGGCCACCCTCTGGGAGAGCCCGAAGCCGGTGATCTGCCGGCTCAACGGCACCGCCCGCGCGGGCGGGCTCGGGCTGGTCGCCTCGTGCGACTTCGCGATCGCGCCGCTGACGGCGTCGTTCGCGTTCACCGAGGTGCGGCTGGGCGTGGTGCCCGCGATGATCTCGGTGCCGGTGCTGCGGCGGCTGGACCCGAGGGCGGCGGCCGAATACCTGATGACCGGCGAGGTGTTCCCGGCGGCCCGGGCGGTGGAGATCGGCCTGCTGACCCGCGCCGTCCCGGAGGAGGAGCTGGACGAGGCCGTCGCCCACTACGCCGGCATGCTGCTCAAGGGCGGCCCGGAGGCGCTGGCCATCACCAAGCGCCTGGTCAGGGAGGTGCCGGCGCTGTCGTTCGAGGAGGGGCTGCGCCGGATGACGGAGCTGTCGGCCGAGCGCTTCACCTCCGACGAGGGCCGCGAGGGCATCGCCGCCTTCGCCGCCAAGCGCCCGCCCCGCTGGGTCCCGTGACCGAGACCGGGAGCGGGCCGCTGCGGGTGGCCAACTGCAGCGGCTTCTACGGCGACCGGCTCTCGGCCGCCCGCGAGATGGTCGAGGGCGGCCCCATCGACGTGCTGACCGGCGACTGGCTGGCCGAGCTGACGATGCTCATCCTGGCGGGCAACCGGCTCAAGGGCCGACCCGGCTACGCGCCCACGTTCCTGCGGCAGCTGGAGGACGTGCTCGGGCCGTGCCTGGACCGGGGCATCAGGATCGTCGCCAACGCCGGCGGCCTCGACCCGGCGGGCTGCGCGGAGGCCGTGCACGAGCTGGCCGCCCGGCTCGGCCTGTCCCCCAGCGTCGCCTGCGTGACCGGCGACGACCTGACCGGGACGGACCTCGACCTGGTCAACGCCGACACCGGCGAACAGCTGACCGCCAC
Source organism: Nonomuraea sp. NPDC003214 (assembly GCF_053590035.1). Classification (NCBI taxonomy): domain Bacteria; kingdom Bacillati; phylum Actinomycetota; class Actinomycetes; order Streptosporangiales; family Streptosporangiaceae; genus Nonomuraea; species Nonomuraea sp. NPDC003214. The sequence continues at coordinate 90,443 of NZ_JBSFSX010000003.1, forward strand.
GCCGCTGACCGCCAACGCCTACCTGGGCGGCCGGCCCATCGCCGCCGCGCTGTCGGCGGGCGCGGACGTGGTGGTGACCGGCCGCGTCACCGACGCCGCCCTGGTCACGGGGCCGGGCATCTGGCGCTACGGGTGGCGGCCCGGCGACCTGGACGCGCTGGCGGGCTCGGTCGTCGCCGGCCACGTCATCGAGTGCGGCTGCCAGGCCACCGGCGGCAACTACGCGTTCTTCCGCGACGTGCCCGACCTGGCGCACTGCGGCTTCCCGCTGGCCGAGCTGCACGCCGACGGCTCCAGCGTGATCACCAAGCATCCCGGCACGGGCGGCCTGGTGTCGGTCGGCACGGTGACGGCGCAGCTCCTGTACGAGATCGCCGGACCCGCCTACCCGGGGCCCGACGTGGTGGCCCGCTTCGACACGATCACGCTGTCCGGCGACGGGCCCGACCGGGTGCGCATCAGCGGCGTGCGCGGCGATCCGCCGCCCGGCACGCTCAAGGTCGCGGTCACGTACCCGGCGGGCTACCGCAACACGATGACGCTCGTGCTGACCGGCCTGGACCAGGAGGCCAAGGCCCGGGTCGCCGAGGAGGCCATCTGGGCGCGGGTGCCCAAGGAGTCGTTCGAGCGGGTGGAGGTCTCCCGGGCGGACGGGCTGCTGCGCATCACGGTCATGGACCCCGACCCGGGCCGGGCGGGCCGGGCGTTCTCCTCCGCCGTGGTGGAGACGGGCCTGGCCAGCTACCCGGGCTTCCACGCGCTCTCCCCGCCCGGCGCGGCGTCGCCGTACGGCGTCTACTGGCCGGTGCTGGTCCCGGCGTCGGCGGTCACGCCGGAGGTCCGCGTGGACGGCGAGCTGCTGCCCCCGGACGGCCCGCCCCCGCCCTTCCCCGACCCGCCCGAGCGGCTCGTCCCTGCCGTCCCGGACGCGCCGGTGGCCGATGGGGAGCCGGTACGGGTCCCGCTGGGGCGGCTGGCCGGGGCGCGGTCGGGCGACAAGGGCGGCAACGCGAACCTGGGCGTGTGGACCATCACGGCCGCGCAGTACGCCTGGCTGGCGGCCCACCTGACCGTCGGGCGGCTGAAGGAGCTGCTGCCGGAGCTGGCCGCCCACCGGGTGGACCGCTACGAGCTGCCCAACCTGAACGCGCTGAACTTCGTCGTGCACGGCCTGCTGGGCAGGGGTGTCGCGGCCAGCGCCCGGCCCGACCCGCAGGCCAAGGCGCTGGGCGAGGAGCTGCGCGCCCAGGAGGTGGAGATCCCGGCGTCCCTCCTGGATTGAGCGGCTGCACGGCTGTTCTTCGGCGCGGTCAGCCGAGTGTGCGGAAGCCGAGCAGGGCCGCGCCGAGGAGCCCCGCGTCCACGCCGAGCGCCGAGGCGCGCACCCGGGGCGGGCGGCGGAAGGTCAGCCGGCCCGCCAGGTGCTCGCGCAGCGGGCCCAGGAGGGCGTCACCGGCGCGCGAGAGGCCGCCGCCGATGACGATCAGCGCCGGGTCCAGCAGCAGCGTGCAGGTGGCCAGGGCGGTGGCCAGAGCCGCCACGGCGTCGTCCCAGACCTCGGCCGCCACGGGGTCGCCCTCGGCCGCGCGGCGCACCACGTCGGCCGCCGACGACTCGCCGCACCGGGCGGCGATGGCCGACGCCGACGCGTACAGGGTCAGGCAGCCGCGCTGGCCGCACGCGCAGGACGGGCCGGCGGGGCGTACCGGGATGTGCCCGAGCTGCCCGGCCCAGCCGGACGCGCCGCCGTACAGGGAGCCGTTCAGCACCAGCGCGCCGGCGATGCCGGTGCCGATCGGCACGTACAGCACGTGGCCGGGCGTCCGCTCGGTGACGCCGTAGGCCAGCTCGGCGTCCCCGGCGGAGCGGACGTCGTGGCCCAGGGCGAGCGGCAGGTCCAGGGTGGTGAAGGCGCCCGCCGGGACGTCGCGCCAGCCGATCGCGGCCGAGTAGACGGCGTGGGTGGGCGTGACGAGGCCGGGCACGGCCAGGCCGACGGCCTCGGGCGCGGCCCCCGGGCGGGCGGCGAGGTCGGCGATGAGGGCGGAGACGGCGGCGACGACGCGGTCCGGGCCATCGGCGCGCGGGGTGGGACGGCGCTCGTGGTGGAGGATTGTGCCGTCACGAGCGACAAGCCCACCTTTGATGGTGGTGCCGCCGACATCTACCGCTATAACGCATTGCATCCCTCCATGGTCGCGGTGACGGAAAACACTTTGAGCCGCCGGGGTGCCGTACAGGAGGATGGCGGCCATGCACGTACGCCGTCTGACCCTCGACGACCTGGACGCCTGCGGCCGGCTGGCCAAGGACCGGGGCTGGCTGCCCGAGCGGCACAAGTGGACACTGCTGTTCGAGGTCGGCGAGGTCTACGGGATCGACGCGCCCGACGGCGACGGCCTGGCCTCGACCACGATCCTGACCCGCTACGGCGACGACCACGCGGTGATCAGCATGGTGCTGACCGCCTCCCGCTACGGCCGGCAGGGGCTGGCCCGCCGCCTGATGGAGCACGTGATCGCCCAGGCGGGCGACCGGATCGTGTCGCTGCACGCCACCGAGAACGGCCGCCCCCTGTACGAGCGGCTCGGCTTCCGCACGGTCGGGCACGTCGCCAAGCGGACCGGCGTTTTCGGCGGCGAGCACTCCGGCCGGACGCGCCCGGCGACGGAGGCCGACCTGGAGACGATCCTGGCGCTCGACGCCGACGCGTTCGGCACCGACCGGTCGCCGCTGCTGCGCCGGATGTTCACCTTCGGCGAGCGGGTGCGGATCGCCGAGGGCGGCTTCGGGCACTGCTGGCGCAACGACGACAACGTGGTCATCGGCCCCGTCGTGGCGGGGGACGAGGAGACCGCGCGGGCGCTGATCGGCGACCTGGCCCTCGACGTGGGCGGCGAGGTGCGCCTGGACCTCGACCTGGCCAAGGAGGACCTGGCCGGCTGGGCGGCCGAGCACGGCATCGGCGCCCCCTGGCAGGTGTCGCTCATGGTGCGCGGCGGCGACCTGCCGGGTGACCGCGCGCGGCAGTTCCTGCCGTTCATGCAGGCGCTGGGTTGACCGGCGGATCGGCGCTCTCGTAGGGTCGATCACCAGAATATCGTTCTGTCGAAGGGCCGTCATGTCCGCCACCCACATCGACGTCAACGCCGTCGACCTCGCCGGTCTCGGCGCCTGGATGGACGCGCAGGGCCTGCCCGAAGGGCCGATCACCGGCCTGGCGCCGGTGCCCGGCGGCACCCAGAACGTCATGGTCCGCTTCGAGCGCGGCGGCCGCCCGTACATCCTGCGCAGGCCCCCGCAGCACGCCCGCGCCAAGAGCAACGAGGTGCTGCGGCGCGAGGCGCGGGTGCTGGCGGCGCTGCGTGACACGCCCGTGGCGGCGCCCCGGCTGATCGCCGCGCAGACGGCGGAAGAGCCGGTGTTCTACCTGATGGAGCCGGTCGACGGCTTCAACCCGTCGACCGGGCTGCCCGAGCCGCACGCCTCCGACCCGGCGATCCGGCACCGGATGGGCCTGGAGGCCGCCTCGGCGCTGGCCGAGCTCGGGCGCGTCGACCCGGGGGTGCTGCCGGGGTTCGGCCGGCCGGAGGGGTTCCTGGAGCGGCAGGTGCCGCGCTGGATGCGGGAGCTCGACTCCTACGGGGAGCTCGACGGCTACCCGGGGCCGCGGATTCCCGGGCTGGCCGAGACGGCGGCGTGGCTGGAGGCCAACCGGCCCGCGTCGTTCACGCCGGGGATCATGCACGGCGACTATCACTTCGCCAACCTGATGTTCGCCCACGACGGGCCCCGGGTGGCGGCGATCGTCGACTGGGAGATGTGCACGATCGGCGATCCGCTGGTCGACCTCGGCTGGCTGGTGGCGATGTGGCCGCAGGCCGCGGGGCTGGTGCCGGGGCTGGCCTCGCCCCGGGAGATCGTCGACTGCTACGCGGCGCTGTCCGACCGCGACCTGTCGGCGATCGACTGGTACGCGGTGATGGCGTGCTTCAAGCTCGGCATCGTGCTGGAGGGCACCCACGCCCGCGCGTTCGCCGGCAAGGCGCCCAAGGACATCGGCGACCTGCTGCACGCCACCACACTGTCGCTGTTCGAACGGGCCGGGCACATCATGCGCGACTCGATTTCGACATAACCCCCACATAGCCCAATATCCCGATTTTTCCGAAAAAGGATCACAAGTAGGAAGTTGTCCCCTACAATTGCGCGCAATTGCAGTTGTTCGGGGAAGGATCGTCATGCGGATGCGGTTCCTGGGTTCCACGTCGGACGCCGGCGCCTGCCCGACCCTGTACGAGACGGACCGGGGCACCATCGTCATCCAGGGGCTCCAGGTCACCGACGCCGAGGCCCTGGCCGACCTGCGGGACGTGCTCGACGGCGAGACCGCGGTCGAGGTGCCCCGCGAGCTCATCACCGAGATCGCCCGCCGGGTCCTGCCCGCCTGACCCGCTGCTCAGCCCCGCGTGGCCTCGGGACATCGGGAAAGTGACCACCCCACGCGACCGGCTGGTTACGATTGCGTGACTGGGCCTGGCATGATCCACCGGCCCGGGGCTAGCCTCTTGCGTCGTGACGTCGTTTCAACAGGCGCGCGCCGACCTCGGCGGGCAGCTCCGGCAATTGCGTGAGGCGGCCCGCCTCACGGGCAAGGAGCTGGCCGAACGGCTGCGCTGGCAGCCGTCCAAGGTCTCCCGCCTGGAGAACGCCCGGCAGACCCCGTCCGAGGACGACGTCGTGGTGTGGGCGCAGGCGGTGAAGGCGCCACCCGAGGTCACGGACGAGCTGATCGCCCAGGCCATCGCCCTGATGGAACGGCACGACGGGTGGAAGCAGCGCCACCGCAGCGGCCTGGCCGCCCTCCAGGAGGACGTGCGCGACCTGGAGGCGCGCACCAAGCTGTTCCGGGTGTTCGAGCCGGGCATCCTGGCCGGCCTGCTGCAGACCTCCGAGTACGCCCGCCACGTGTTCCGCAAGGTCAGACGCCTCTACAGCGCCGCCGACCAGATCGACGCGGCGGTGCGGGTGCGGATGCAGCGCCAGGAGATCCTCTACGACCGCACGCGCACGTTCAGGTTCGTGGTGCCGGAGGCGGTGCTGCACACCCGGCTGGCCCCGCACGACGTGATGCTCGGCCAGGTCGACCGGCTGCTCGCGGTCAGCTCACTGCCGAACGTGCAGTTCGGCGTGATCCCGTTCACCCAGGAGCTGCCGTCGGCGCCGGTCAACGGCTTCTGGATCTACAACGAGGCCATGGTGGGGGTCGCCACCATGACGAAGGATCTGGTGCTGCGCGATCCCGACGACGTGGCGTTCTACGTTCGCGCCTTCGACGATTACGCGAAAGTCGCGGAGTTCGGCGAAGCCGGGCGGGACACCATCATCCGGATTCTTAACGAATACCGCAAACAATCCCCACATTAATCCTCGCAATTGCTTGCCCTCCTCCTCAAGATCGTGCAATTCTGGCGCGAGACGATGCGGAGGTGACGCATGATGCTTGACACCGCGCTCTGCCTGGAGCAGTTCGCGAGGTTCGCGGGTCGTCACGCCGACCTGTCCGTCCAGAGCCTGTCCCTGGCGAGCGACCCGGCGTTCGTGTGCGTGCGCAACCGTTTCTCCGCCACCCTGGCCGAGAACGTCACCTGCTCCGACGACGGCAGCTTCGTCACGTCGTGGGGCTACCGGCTCGGCACGGCCGACGACGTGGAGGCCGCCGCCGCCCGCCTCGCCTACCTCCTGGCCGCCCTCCCCGCCTGACGGGGAGCGACGGGAACGAAGCCGGAAGTGGCCCCAGGTCCCCTGGGCGGCGCAACGGTCAGGACAGCACCGTCTCCGTCCACCAGTCGTTCCACTGCTTGCTCAGTTCGGCGTGGCGGCTCTCGCCGACCTCGTACAGGCTGAGGACGGCCATGCACGCACCGCTGTCAGGATTGTGGCTCAGGACCAGGAGTCCGTCGTTCCAGCCGTCGACGGTCAGTCCGAGCTGGTGCTGCGAGCGGTAGAAGACCTGGCCGGTCGCGGTCTCGCCCGGGAGCTCCAGCTGATGCCTCTGGCCGGGGGACAGCTCCGCCGTGTCGAGCGCCGTCAGCGGTGAGGTCTTGCCCGTGCCTGACAGGAAGACGGTCCGGCGGGCGTCGGCCGGGTGCCGCTCGAGCATGAACTTGAGCTGGTGCAGGAAGGTGATCCAGCCCTCGGTGATGTCGTCGTAGTACTTGGCCCAGTCGGGATCGTCGCCGGGCGCCGCGCGGGTGAGTGTGACCCGGGTACCGCTCTCGACCGGTTCGAGTTCGACTCGGTCGCCGCCGTTCAGGTTGATCACGCGATCGTCGGCGGCCACGTCGGTGAAGTAGATGAGCTCGATCTCCTCGTCCAGGCTTCCGTCCGGGCCACCGTCGAACTCCCAGCCGTGCCAGTGCCGGATCCTGTCCCTGTCCCGGAACGCGCCCCGGACGGCACTGGGCGGTGCGGCCACAGTGACCTGGATCCGCGGGGTGTCAGTCATCGCTGTCTCCTCCAGTGTGTGGCTTGCGCGGTGCCGGGTGGGCGCCCACGATCAATCGGTACGGGCGGCCGCCGGGAGAGTCGAACGCCTCCACCGTCCGGCGGACGGCCTCGGCCAGGGTGTCGGCGAACCGGTGCAGGTCGCCGGGCTCGGCGAACCGGACCTCGGCCTCGACGGTGAAGGTCAGCAGCCGTTGCCCGGCCTTGTCGGCTTCGGCCTGCATCCGCGCGATCTCGCGCACGGTCCCGGCGGCCACCTCCACCAGGTGCTCGGCCGAGTACTGATCCTGAATGCGATCGAAGGCGCGGCCCATCACCGCGGGATCGACCACCAGCGTGGCGCCGGTGGCCTGCAGCACCCGCTCGGTGAACCCACGCCGCTGCCGCTCCTCGACCAGCTCGACCAGTCCGGCCTTCTCCAGTGCTTTCAGGTGGTAGTTCACCCGCTGCCGGGGCAGGTCGAGTTCCTCGGCCAACCGGCTCGCCGACGACGGCTCGCGCAGCAGCTCAAGCAGCCGCCGCCGGATCGGCGACAGCGCCATCCGGACCTGGTCGGGCTCCTCGAGGTATCTCATGGCCGACAGTCTGCCAATTGACAGAAAAAACTGTCAATTGGGTCCTTCCTCGCTGCCGTCAGCTCGGGGTGGCGCGGCCCGGCAGTTCGAGGGTCGCGATCACGCCGCCGTCCGGCGCGTTCCCGAGCCGTACCTCTCCGCCCACCTCGGCGACGGCCTGCGCGACGATCGCCAGGCCCAGCCCCGAGCCCGGCAGCGAGCGAGCCGACGGCGAGCGCCAGAACCGCTCGAACACGTGCGGCAGCTCCTCCTCCGCGATGCCCGGCCCCCGGTCCCGCACGGTCAGCACGCCGTCGCGCAGCACGACCTCCACCCGGCCGCCGGGACTGAACTTGGCGGCGTTGTCGATGAGGTTGAGCACGGCACGTTCCAACGACGCGGCGCCGCCGACCACGTACCAGGGGCTCAGGTCGGTGCTGACCTCGGCGCCGCGCAGCCTGGCCCGCCCGGCGGCTGCCGTGACGACGTCGTGCAGCGGCAGCTCGGCGTGCGGCTCGTGGTCGGTGTCGCCCCTGGCGAGCTGCAGCAGGTCGCCCACCAGCGTGGACAGCTCGGCGAACTGCGCCTTGACGTTGACCAGCAGCCGCTCCTTGGCGCCCGGGTCGAGGCTGCGGCCCGTCTGCTCGCTGCGCAGCAGCAGGTCGATGTTGGTGCGCAGGGTGGTGAGCGGCGTGCGCAGCTCGTGCCCGGCGTCGGCGACGAGCTGCCGCTGGCGGTCGCGCGACCCGGCCAGCGCGGCGGTCATCGCGTTGAACGACGCGCTCAGCCGGGCGATCTCGTCGCTGCCGTCGATCGGGATGCGGGTGTCGAGGTCCTCGGTCTGCGCGATGTGCTCGACCGCCCTGGTCAGGCGGCCCACCGGGCGCAGCGCGGCGCGCGAGACGAGCAGCCCCGCCGTGGCGGCGACGAGCACGCCGAGCGCGGCCACGGCCGCCAGCAGGATCGACACGCTGCGCAGCGTGCTCTGCAGCTCGTGGGTGGGGCGGGCGATGACGAACGCGGCGTCGCGGTCGACGTTCCTGACCAGCACGCGCAGCGGGGTGCCGTCGTCGGCGTAGCCGTCGTAGACGAGCTCCTGGCCGTGGTTGCCGCCGGCGACCTCCTCCTCCCGGCGGGTGACCTTGATCGCGGTGTTGCCCATGACGCAGCGGGTGCCGTCGGGGAAGACGATCTGCATCGGCTCGGGGAACGGCGGGTACTTGCCGTAGCCGGTCGCGCTCACCGGCTCGGCGGAGCACTCGCGGGTCGCCTTCTGCATGCGTTCGAAGGGGACGCGCTCGCCGGTCTCCCGCAGCGACTGGTTGAGCTGCCACGACAGCTCCCTGCGGACGAAGTACCAGGTGCCGACGGCCGAGACGCCCACCGCGATCGCCACCGCCGCGGCCACCAGGAGCGTCAGGCGGGCGCGCAGGCTGCGCTTTCTCACGAGGAGCCTCTGAGCACGTAGCCGACGCCGCGCACGGTGTGGATCACCCGGGGCTCGCCGCCGGCCTCGGTCTTGCGCCGCAGGTACATCACGTACACGTCGAGCGAGTTGGACGTCGGCTCGAAGTCGAACCCCCACACCTCGGCCAGGATCTGGTCCCGCGTCAGCACCTGGCGGGGGTGGGCCAGGAACAGCTCCATCAGCAGGTACTCGGTCCTGGTGAGGTCCAGCCGCCGCGCGCCCCGCGTCACCTCGCGGGTCGCCGGGTCCATGCGCAGGTCGCCGAAGGCCAGCGTCTGCTCGGGCTCGCCCGCGCTCAGCGCGCCGCGCCGCAGCAGCGCCCGCACCCGGGCCAGCAGCTCGTCCAGCTCGAACGGCTTGACCAGGTAGTCGTCGGCGCCCGCGTCCAGCCCCGACACCCGGTCGCCGACGGCGTCGCGGGCGGTCAGCATGAGCACCGGGACGTGGTTGCCGGTCCCGCGCAGCCGGCGGCAGGCGGTCAGCCCGTCGAGCCGCGGCATCATCACGTCGAGCAGCACCGCGTCGTACGGCTGCCGGGCCAGCTCCTCCAGCGCCGCCTGCCCGTCGTCGGCGGTGACGACCCGGTAGCCCTCGAACTCCAGGCTCGACTGCAGCGCCTCGCGCAACGCGGGCTCGTCGTCCACCACCAGCAACCGTGCGGGCTCACTCATGCCACCACGCTAGAGGAGCAATCTGAGAAGGCGATGAACGCGACCCCCCGCCCGCCCGACCCGTCCGACCACCCCGCCCGGCCCGCCGTCCGGCCCCTGCCCGTCCGGCCCACCCTGTCCGGCCCTGTCCAGTCGTACGGGCGGACGCGGGCGGGCGGACACGGACCGGCGGAGGCGGACCGGCGGACACGGACCGGCGGAGGCGGACCGGCGGAGGCGGACCGGCGGAGGCGGACCGGCGGAGGCGGACCGGCGGAGGCGGACCGGCGGAGGCGGACCGGCGGAGGCGGTCAGCTGAGGAGGGCCATCGCCGCGTTGTGGCCGGGGATGCCGCTGACGCCGCCGCCCCGGCGGGCGCCCGCGCCGCACAGCAGGATCCGCTCGTGCCCGGTCTCGACCCCCCAGCCGCCCTCGTCCCCGTACGGCCAGCTCAGGTCGCGGTGGAAGATGTGGCCGCCGGGCAGCCCGGCCTCGTTCTCCAGGTCCACCGGCGTCTTGGCCTCGACGCACGGCGTGCCGTCGGGGGCGCGCAGGAGGCAGTCCTCGATGGGCTCGGCCAGGACCGTGTTGATCGACGCGAACGTTGCGCGCAGGGCATCCTCCCGGGCCTTGTCTGGATTTTTCCGGAAAAGGCGGGCGGGCATGTGGAGGCCGAACAGCGTCAGCGTCTCCGCCCTCCCCCGCAGCTCCGGCCCGAGGATCGACGGGTCCGTGAGCGAGTGGCAGTACACCTCGGCCGGCGGCAACTCCGGGATCATGCCCGCCGCCGCCTGCGCGTACGCCCGGGCGAGCTGGTCGCGGCCCTCGTTGATGTGGAACGTCCCGCTGAAGGCCGCGACCGGGTCGACCGTCCCGTCCTTGAGCCTGGGCAGCCGGCTGAGCACCATGTTCACCTTGAGCTGGGCGCCCTCCGGCTCCTCGGGCGTCCTGCCGAGCACCTTGTCCAGCACGGCCGGGGGCAGGTTCACCAGGACGTGCCCGCCGGTCACCGTGTGCTCGGCGCCCTCCGTACTGAACGTGACCTCCCCCGACGGCGAGATGCCGACGATCTCGGCGCCCGTCCTGATCTCCGCGCCCGCGCGCCGGGCCACGTCCTCCAGCGCGCCCGAGACCGCGCCCATGCCGCCGACCGGCACGTTCCACTCCCCCGTGCCGTCGCCGATCACGTGATAGAGGAAGCACCGGTTCGCCAGCAGGTCGGTGGCCGGATCGGCGAACGTCCCGATCAGCGCGTCCGTCAGCACCACCCCGCGCACCGTGTCGTCGCCGAACCGCTCGTCCACCGTCTCCCCGATGGGCCGCGCGAACAGCTCACCCCACGCCCGCGCCCCCACCATGCGCTCGACCTCCGCCGCCGTGCGCAACGGCTCCAGCAGCGTGGGCGCGAGCACCTGGGCGGTACGGGCCACCATGCCGTAGAAGTCCTGCCATGCGGTGTGGTCGGCCTCCCCGCCCGTCACCTCCAGGAACGACCGCCTCGTCCGCTCGGCGTCCCCGCCGTCCACGAGCAGCCCGGTGTCCCCCTTGGGGGTGTACGAGGCATACCGGCGCCTGCGCAGCTCCAGGCCGAGACCCAGATCCTTGACGATCTTCGTCGGGAGGAGGCTGACCAGGTACGAGTAGCGCGACAGGCGTACGTCCACGCCCGGGAACGGCCGCGCGGAGATCGCCAGGCCGCCCGCGTGGTCCTGTCGCTCCAGCACCAGCACCCGCCGCCCGGCCCCCGCCAGGTAGGCCGCCGCGACCAGCCCATTGTGACCCCCACCGGCCACAACCACGTCATACGCACCCATCCCGGCACCATATCCCGCACCACCTCCCAGAGACACGCCCTCCCAACCCCTGCCCAGCCCGAGGCGTCTGCCGTGGGAAGGCCACCCCAGCGGCTTGTCCACCCCGGGCACCTGCCGTTGGAAGCCCCCGGTGGGCTGACCGCCCGGACGCGCCGCAACCTCCCACCCGGCGCCCCCGGCGACCAAACCACCCGCGCGCCACCGCCGACCGCCCGGGCGACCCCCGGCGGGCCCCTGCGGCGCCCGTCCCCACGGAGCGGTGGGGCCGCAGCCCGGGCCGAGCCGAGGAGCGGGCTGGTGGGGCCCGGGGCCGGGGGCCGGGGCCGGGGCCGGGACGGGGGCCGGGGCCGAGGGCTGGGGGCCGCCCCTGGCCCCAGCCCCGACCCCCGGGTCCGGTCGGGGCCGACCGGGGCTAGCTGGCCGGGGCCAGGGCGATGCAGGGCAGACCGGTACGCCGAAGGCCGGCCAGCCTGAGCGCCGGGGCCGGGGCCGGGTGCCGGGGGTCGGGGCGGGCGGCCAACGGGTCGGGCGGGAGTGAGTCAGGGGACAGAGGCGGGGGTGGGTGGCCAGGGTGGGTCAGGGGCGGCTGGAGATGGCGAGGAGGGTGGCGGCCGGGTGGGTCAGGGGGCGGCCTTGGCGCCAGACGGCGCGCAGGGTGCGGACGAGGTTGATCCCCGCCAGGGGGACCTCGACGAGGCGGCCGGTGGCGAGCTCGGCCTCGACGGCGTAGCCGCTGAGGACGGCGGGCGCGGCACCGGCCTGGGCGGCGCCCTTGACGGCGGAGTTCGAGCCGAGCTCCAGCCGGGGGCTGGCCTGGCGGAGTTCGCGGAAGGCCCGGTCGAGCGTCTCGCGGGTGCCCGACCCGCGTTCGCGCACGACGAGCGGCGTGCCCGCGAGCTCGGGTCCTCGCAGCGCGGTGCGGCGGCGCGTCCAGGGGTGGCCGGGCGCGACGACGACCACGAGCCGGTCGGTGCCGACGACGCGGCTGGCCAGCCCGTCCGGCACGTTCGGCCCCTCGACGAAGCCGAGCTCGACCTCCTCGCCCAGCACCCGCGCGGCCACGTCGGCGGAGTTGACCACGTCGAGGCCGACGGGCACGCCGGGTTCGCGGTTCTGGAGTTCGCCGAGCCAGCGCGGGACCAGGTACTCGGCGATGGTCATGCTCGCCGCGACCCGCAGGTGCGCCGCCGCCCCGTGCCGGACGGCCTGCGCGGCCCGTACGAGCTCCTGGGCGGCGGACACCAGCTCAGCGGCCCATCCGGCCACCATGCGGCCCTCGGCGGTGAGCGTGGACCCGCGCGGCGTCCGCTCCAGCAGCGGCAGGCCCAGGCGGCGTTCGAGGTGGGCGATGCGCTTGCTCGCGGAGGGTTGGGCGATGCCCGCGGCCTTGGCGGCGCGGCCCAGGCTGCCGAGTTCTCCGACGTCGACCAGCAGTTTCAGCGACGCGAGATCCGGCAGCTCACTCATAGCCCCAGGCTATGACCTCCCACCCAAGCCACGGCTACCGGCGCCCGCCGGCCCGCCGAAGACTGAAACCATGCCGCTCAGCCGCCGTTTCCGCTTCCCCCGCCAGGGCCCGTCCCGTCCCGTCCCCGGCCGCCCGCGAACCGTCCGCCTGCCGTCGCCCGGCGTCCCGTCCTCCTCCCGCGCGCACCGGCAGCCGGAAGGACCGCGTACGAGCTGGTCGCCGGACGGGTCGCGGACGAGGTGGGCATCGGAAGGGTCGCGGACGAGCTGGTCGCCGGACGGGTCGCGGACGAGGTGGGCATCGGAAGGGTGGCGCATGGGCCGGAGGGTCCGGTCGCGCCGGTGGTCCGCGGGGTCGGTGCGGCCGGGCGGTGGGGCGGCCGGCCGGGGCCGGGCGCGGGCCCAGGGGGCGGTCCGGTCGCGTGGGGGCCGCCTGTCCGAGGGGTGGTCGCGGGTCCGCGGGCTGGGCCCGGGGGTGGGGGTCGCGGCGGTGGGGACCGGGGTGGCGATGGGGGTGAACGCGGTGGTGCCGGCGTTCAGCGCGGCCGTCGTCGCGGTGGTGGCGGGGGCGGGGCTGGCCGCGGCGGGCGGGGTGGGCGCCGCGTCGCGGGCGGGGCTGCACTTCGTGTCCCGGCGGGTGCTGCGGGTGGCGATCGTGCTGCTGGGGCTGCAGATCTCGGTGCCGCAGCTGCTGGCGACGGGGTGGCGGGCGATGGCGGTCGTGGTGGTGGCGACGGGCGTGACGTTCGTGCTCACGCCGTTGATCGGCCGCCGCCTGGGCGTGAGCCCGGGTACGTCGCTGCTGGTGGGGACCGGGGTGTCGATCTGCGGGGCGGCGGCGATCGCGGCCATGCGCGACAGCGCGGGGGGCGACGACGACGAGGCGGCGAGCGCGCTGAGCGTGGTGGTGCTGTACGGGAGCGCGGCCATCGTGGTCGTGCCGCTGGTGGCCTCATGGCTGGGGCTGTCGCGGGAGCAGCTCGCGATCTGGACGGGCGCGGCGGTGCACGAGGTGGCGCAGGTCGCCGCGATCGGCGCGGCGACAGGCGTGCTGGCGGTGGCGGTCACGGTCAAGCTCGGCCGGGTGATCCTGCTCGCGCCGCTGGTGGCGCTCGCCGCTCGCCGGTCCGTGCGCTCCGGGCCCCGGGCGGGGAGGAGGCCGCCGGTGGTGCCGTTGTTCGTGGCCGGATTCCTCGCGATGGTGCTGGTGCGGGCCACCGGGGTCGTGCCGGACGACGTGACGCGGAAGCTGCCCTCGGTGACGAATATGCTGATGGCGGCCGCCCTGTTCGGGCTGGGCACCGGGATCGACGTGCGGAGACTGCTCCAGGGCGGGCGGGCCGTGCTGCTGGGCGGGATCGCCACCGCGCTTGTCGGGGGCGTCTCGCTGGCGGGTGTGGCGCTGCTGATCTGATCTCCGAGTGGACGTGCGAGCGGTCCGGCCGTAACGTGCTCAGTTTGGAACAAAGTCTGCAAAAGACGCCGTTCACCCTAGGCACTGCCTGGACCCACCCGAGGAGCAAGAAACCCACCATGCGCGCCACCGCCGACTCCCTTCTCCAGCCTTCCGACGAGGTCGCCCAGGCCCTGGCCGCCGGTGCGCCGGTGGTGGCGCTGGAGTCCACGATCATCTCCCACGGGCTGCCGCAGCCGCGCAACCTGGAGGTCGCCCGGGAGCTGGAGGAGATCGTCCGGTCCGCCGGCGCGGTGCCGGCGACGATCGCGGTGCTCGACGGCGTGGCCAGGATCGGGCTGACCGAGGTGGAGCTGGAGCGCATCGCCACCGAGTCGGGGCTGCGCAAGCTGGGCCAGCGTGACCTGCCGGTGGCGGCGGCGCTCAAGGCGAGCGGCGCGACGACCGTGTCGGCGACGTCGTTCCTGGCGGCGCGGGCCGGCATCCGGGTGTTCGCCACGGGCGGGCTCGGCGGCGTGCACCGCGGCTGGACCGAGGAGCAGGACGAGTCGGCCGACCTCGACACGCTGGCCCGCACCCGCATCACCGTGGTGTGCGCCGGGGTCAAGTCGATCCTGGACGTGCCCGCGACCCTGCAGCGCCTGGAGACGCGCGGCGTGACCGTGGCCGGCTACCGGACGGAGACGTTCCCCGGCTTCTACTTGCACTCGTCGGGCCAGCCCGTGGAGTGGCGGATCGAGTCGCCGGAGGACGCCGCCGCGATCATGCGCGGCCAGGACGCGTTCGGCGGCCAGGAGACCGCGCTCATCGTCGCCAACCCGGTGCCCGTCGCCCAGCAGCTCGACCCGGAGCTGCACGACCGCGTGCTGGCCGAGGCGCTGGCCGCCGCGGAGGCCGGCGGCGTCACGGGTCAGGCGATCACCCCGTTCCTCCTCGGCTACCTCGTGCGCGGCACGTCCGGCGCGTCCCTGGAGGCGAACCTGGCCGCCGTACGCGGCAACACGGCACTGGCGTCACGCATCGCCCTGGCGTGGTCGCGATCGTGAGCCACAAGGGGCTCCTGGTCATCGGCGACGTGGTGACCGACGTGGTGGCGCTGCACGGCGCCCCCGTCATGTCGGCCTCCGAGATCGCCGCCGACATCGTGCTCCGCCCCGGCGGCTCCGGCGCCAACACGGCCGCCTGGGCCGCCACCCTGGGAGCCGACGTGGGCCTGCTGGCCCGCTGCGGCTACGACAGCAGCGAATGGCACATCGCCGAGCTGGCCAAGGCGGGCGTCCGCCCGTACGTCCGGATCGACGCCGACAACCCGACGGCCGTCGTCATCGCCATGGTGGACAAGTCCGGCGAACGTTCCATGCTGACGAACCGGGGCGCGGGCGGCCTGATCTCCGAGGCCGACTGGGACGACTCCCTGCTCGACGGCGTCGGCCGCCTGCACGTGTCGGGCTACCTGCTGTTCAGCGAGCCCGGCCTGGGCCTGGCCCGGCTCGCCATGGCCAAGGCGGCCGCCGCCGGCGTCGCCATCAGCGTCGACCCCGCCTCCACGAACCCGCTGCGCGAGTTCGGCGTCGAACGGTTCCTGCACGAGTCGGCACTGGCCCACCTGATCTTCCCGAACCGTGACGAAGCTCTCCTCCTCAGCGGCGCCGCCACTCCCGAGCGCGCCGCCGAGGTGCTCAGCGAGAGGTACGGGACCGCCGTGGTGAAGCTGGGGTCCCAGGGCGCCATCGTGGCCACGGGCGGGCAGGTCGTCGCCGAGGCGGGCCCGGCCGACACCGAGACGATCGACTCCACCGGCGCTGGCGACGCGTTCGCCGCCGGGTTCCTCGCGGCCACGCTCGACGGCGCGGGCGAAAGGGCCGCTCTGGAGGCGGGATGCCGTGCGGGGGCGGAGTGCGTGGCCCTGGTAGGCGGTCGGCCACGGTACGGTTTGGACGTGAAGCGTCTTTACCCTATTCACACCGATTGATAGCTTGCCGCGTAGGCTGCACCAACAGTCACATGCGCCACGTGGTTCACTGGGGAGGATAAGGTCCGCCGATGGAAGTCGAGTCATCGATCTGCCTGAGCGACCTGGTCCCTGCCCTGCGCTGGAGCCGGCCGCAGCAGGTGGCGGAGGCCCTGGCCGACCCCCGCCTGCCCGCCGCCTGGTGGTCCTCGCAGGCGCTGACCAGAGCCCTGGGCACGGCCGGGCTCGACTGGATCTGTGACCGGCTGGCGCTGCTCGCCTCGTCCCGCTGGGACTACCTGGCGCTGGGCGATCTGCTGCCCGCGCTGACGCTGCACCCCGTCGACCCGGGGCTCTCCGGCTGGCCCGAACCCGCCCGTACGGCCATCGCCGGGCTGGGCGGCTGGCACCGGCTGCGCCGCCTGTCGCCCGCCGACCTGAAGACGCCGTCGGCGACGCCCGAAGCGGTGATGGGCACGGTGTTCCGCGAGGTGCTCGGCCACCTGGCGGCCCAGCCCGAGTCGGCGGCCCGCGCCGTCCAGTCGCCCGAGGTCACCCGCCCGGTCCAGCAGCGCCGCGACGCCACCGGCCCGCAGCCCGTCACCGGCCCGCAGCCGGCCGTCGGCCCGCACCCCGCCACCGGCCCGCAGCCCGCCGTCGGACCCGCGCCGGGAACCCCTGGCGGCTCCGTTCCCAGCGGGCCCGTCCCCGGAGGTCTGGTCCCGGGCAGTCCCGTACCTGGCGGTCCGGTCCCCGGCGGCCCCGTCCCCGGGCCGTACCCGGGACAGCGCCCGTCCGGCCCGCCCCCCGCGCAGACGCCCGCCCCTCTCGCCGCCCAGGGGGAGGCCGCCCCGCAGGAAGGCGCCGCCTACCCGGGCGGCCCGTCCGCGCCGGGCTTCCCGCCCGGAGGCGGCCCCACGGGCACCGGCCCGTTCCCCGCGCCCGCCGCCCCCGGCGCCGTCCCCCCGGGCGCGACCTTCCCGCCCGACGGCGGCTCCTCCGACCGCAACACCGGCTCCTTCCCCGCCACGAGCGGCAACGCACCGACCGGCCCGGGCAGCGGCCCGTTCCCCGCCGTGGGCGGCGACCAGTTCCCGGGCAGCCCCACCAGCGGCCCCTTCCCGGCCGCCGGGCCGACGCAACCGGGCGCGCCCGGGAGCGGGGCGCCGCAGCCGGGCAACCCCGGCCCGCCGCAGGCGGGCGGCTCCGCGCAGCCGGGCACGCCCCTCCCCGGGAGCCCTGGCAGCCCGGCGTTCCCGGGTGGTCCCGGTACGGGGTCCTTCCCCGCCGTGGGGGAGAGCGCTCCCCAGCGCGGCACCGGCTCCTTCCCCGCCGTGAACGAGAACGGCACCCCGCTCCCCCAGCGCCCCACCGCCTCCCGCCCCCCGCAGGGCGCGCCGGCCGCCCCAGGGGCGCCGCGCCCGACCCCGGCGCTCTCCGACACCGACCACGCCATGGTGCGGGTCGTGGACGGCCTGTTCCGCGGCCTCAACAAGCTCGAACTCGCCGTCGCCGTACACCGGCTGTTCGCCGAGGACCCGGTCAGCCTGCGCACGCTGGCGCACAAGATGCTGGTCGAGCGTGAGGTGCTGTCCCAGGCGCAGCGCACCGCCGAGGAGCGGGTGCTGCACTGGCTGCGCTCGTCGGAGTCGGCCCCGGTGACCGGGCACATGTTCCGCCTGACGGAGTGGCTGGGCGCGGCGGCGACACAGGATCAGCTGATCGGCGCCGACCCGGCGCACCCGGTGACGGTGCCGAGCCTGCGCACGCCGCTGTGGCGGGTGCTGGTGACGCTCATGCCCGACCGCAGGCTGCAGGACGGCTGGCTCGTCGTCGGCGACATCCACGGCCTTCAGGCCCGCACCCGTCAGCTCCTGGCGTCGGCCCCGCCGGACGCCGACCCGGTGGAGCTGCTGGCGGAGCTCGGCATCCGCACCCATTCGGCGAAGGCGTGGCTGGACGCGCTGCCGTCGGAGTCGGCCGACCCGGTCGCGGCGGCCTCGGCCCCGGCGCAGCCGCTGCCGCGCCGTACCCCGGGAGCGAACGGCCACCACCATCGCGGCGGCCAGCCCATCCCGCCGGCCCCGGCCGGGTCGATCGACCCGTCGGCGGCCCTGGCGACGCTCTCGGCGCTGTCGGGCGGCCGTTCGCCGGTGCTGCCCGGCGGCGGCCTGGCGGGCGCCCCGTCGACGCCGCCGCCCCCGCTGCCGAGCCCGTCGTCGGACCCGCGCCGCTGGCAGCGCATCGAGGTCACGCCCGAGCACCTGCGCGGCGGCCCGGTGCCGGTCCCGGAGGGCTACGCGGCGCAGCTCGGCATGCGGCCGGGCACGCTGCTGTCGGTCACCGGCCCCGGCGACAACGCCATCGTGCTCGTGTGGCAGGGCCACCAGCCGGTGTTCGACTCGCTCCAGCCGGTGCTCATGCGCCTGAACGCCCGTCCTGGCGACCAGGTGTACGTGACGGTCGACGGCTACAGGCTGGAGGCCCAGCTCACCGGTTGAGCCGGGCGCCCCCGAGCCGCGTCACCTGTCGAACAGGCGCATCGCGTGGGCCTTGGCGGCGGCCTCGCCCCGGGTGGAGGCGCCGAGCTTGCCCAGGATGTTGGAGACGTGCACGCTGACCGTCTTGATCGAGATGAACAGCTCCGCGGCGATCTCCCGGTTGCTGCGTCCGCGCGTGACCTGCTCCAGCACCTCCAGCTCCCGGGCCGTCAGGCCGAGCGGCTGCCCCTGGGGGGCGGCGCCGTCGGCGACGGCCAGCCGGGCGCGGCGGGCGAACGCGTCGAGCTGGTCCAGCAGCGGCATCGCCGCCAGCCCCTCGGCGAGATCACGGGCGCGGGCGAGCCGGGCCGTGGCCTCCTGCCGGTCGCCGAGCGCCTGCGCGGCGTGCGCGGCCCCCAGCGACGCCCTGGCCTCGGCGTAGGGCTGCTTCAGCTCCGCCCAGGCGGACGCGGCGGCCTGCCAGGCGGCCAGGCGCCAGGCGCCGGTGTCCTCGGCGTCATCGCCGGGGGCGGGGCCGGTGAGGGCGAGGAAGGTCTGGCGCTGGGCCCGCTGGAGGCGGCCCTCGACGGCGACCCACCCGGCGGTCGAGCGCAGCTCGGGCAGGAACGGGCCGCCGAGCTGGGCGAGCGTGAGGAGCAGGTGCCAGGAGTAGCGGGAGTCGTCCATCAGGTCGTGCTCGCGCAGCGCCCGCGCGGCGGCCTCGCGTGCCTCGTCGAGGCGGCCCCGGGCCTCCAGCAGCTCGATCTCGCGGCAGGCGTGCGGCAGCACCGACTGGGACCGGAACGCGCCGCGCGAGAACACCTTGCGGGAGGAGGCCATCAGCGCCTCGGCCCGGTCGGTCTGCCCCCGGGCCAGCGCGATGTCGGCGGCCAGGCCCTGGAGGCTGGCCTGGTGCGGGGCTGGCGGCAGCAGGGCGAGGGCGTGCTCGATGACTTCGAGCGCCTCGTCCCAGCGGCCGAGCGAGAACAGCGGCTCGGCCAGGTTGATCGCCTGGAAGGTGCCGGAGGAGCGCGCCATGCCGTACTGCTCGGCGATCGCGATGCCCTCGCGGGCCACCTGGACGGCCTGCTCGTGGCGGCCGGCGCCCTCCAGCGCGTCGGACTCGGAGATGGTGCCGCGCAGGACCGCGAAGTACGCGCCGGCCCGGTCGGCGATGCGCCGCGCCTCGGCGAACCCGGCGATGGGGCCCTCGGCGTCGGTGTAGCGGCACTGGGCCCAGGTGAGGTCGATGAGCGCGTGGGCGTGGGTGGAGTCGTCGCCCACCTGGCGGGCGATCTCGATGGCCTGGCGGGCGGTCGAGATCTTCTCCTCCAGCTGGTCGGGCCTGGTCAGCATGCGGGACAGCGTCTCCAGCACCTGGCCGCGCAGCCTGGTGGGCGGGTCGGCGGGCACCAGCCCGGCGGCCTCGCGCAGGTCGTCGACGTAGCCGGGGCGGCTCAGGCTGAAACGAATGAGCCCGCGGTGGCGCAGCAGCCGGGCGGCGGTGTCGGGCTCGGCCTGCCGGTCGGTCTCCTCCAGCGCGGCCGAGGCCAGGGCGGCGCCGCGCTCGAACTCGCCGGCCTGGTAGGCGGCGACGGAGGTGAGGCGGAGCACCTCGGCGTGCGGGGCGCCGATGCGCTCGGCGGCGTCGGGCACCCGGTCCCACAGCTCCAGCACGCGCGACAGCATGCGGAGCTGCTCGTCGAAGGCGGTGGCGGTGCGGGCGGCGGCGGCCGCTCCCCAGGCGCTGATGAGGGCCCAGGTGCTGTCGCGGGCGGCGTGCCAGTGGTGGGCGAGCTCGATGGCGCCGCGCGGCGCGGGCAGCATGGACAGGTCGCGGCTGATCGCCTCGGCGTAGCGGGTGTGCAGGCGGATGTGCTCGCCGGGCAGCAGGTCGTCGTGCAGGGCCTCGCGGATGAGCGCGTGGCGGAAGGCGTAGCCCTCGCCGTCGACAACGAGGACGTTGCCGGCGACGGCGGGCCGCAGCGCGCCCGAGAGCGCGGTCTCGTCGAGGCCGGCGACGGCGGCGAGCAGGTCGTGCTCGATGCGCTGGCCGCCCGCGCTGGCCACGCGCAGCAGCTCCTGGGTCTCGTCGGGCAGCCGTTCGACGCTGGCCAGGAGCAGGTCGCGCAGCGACTCGGGGAGCGTGTCGCCGCCGGGGTCGCCGAGCAGCGCCTCGACGAACAGCGGGTTGCCCTCGCTGCGGCTGTAGATCATGTCCATGTCGGCGGGCGACGGGCGGCGCTCCAGGATGCCGGCGGCCTGCTCCAGGACCTCCCTGCGGGTGAGCCTGCCGAGCTCCAGCCGGGTCACCCAGCCGACGCGGGCCAGCTCGGCGAGCAGCGGGCGGAGCGGGTGGGCGCGGTGCAGCTCGTCGGAGCGGTAGGTGACGACGATGAGCAGGCGGGCCTCGCCGCGCTGGTAGCGCACCAGGAAGGAGAGCAGGTCGCGGGTGGAGCGGTCGGCCCAGTGGGCGTCCTCGACGACGAGCACGACCGGGCGGTCCTCGGCCAGGCGCTCCAGCAGCCCGAGCACCTGCTCGAACAGCCGGGCGCGGGCCTCGCGGCCTTCGGGGCCCGGCTGGCCGAACTCGGGCAGCAGGCGGGCCAGCCCGCGCGTGTCACCGCCGGGGACGAGGGCGGCGACCTCGTCGCGGCCCAGCCGGCGGACCAGGTCGCGCAGGACGGCGGTGAAGGGGGCGAACGGCAGGCCCTCGGTGCCCAGTTCCATGCATCCGCCGATGAAGGTCAGGGCGTCGCCGGCCGAGGCGGTGAACTCGCCGACCAGCCGCGTCTTGCCGACCCCCGCCTCGCCGCCGACGAGCACGGTGCAGGCCCCGCCGGCGCGTGCCTCGTCGAGCGCGCCGCGTAGCGCGGCCAGCTCGCGGGCACGCCCGACGAACTGGGGGCTCACGGTGTGGATGCTCACACCCCAAGCATGCCATCCCGCTATGACAGCTTTACCTCAAGGACCTTGGGTTTCACGTCATTTGAGCACCTTGCGGTAGAAGGTGGCGGAAGCTTCGTAGCCGAGCGCGTGGTAGAACTCCGGCGCCCGCCTGGTCGCCATCGCCACGTAACGGGCCTGGCGGGACCTGGCCCACGTCTCGAACTCCTCCAGCAGCGACCGCCCGATGCCCTGCCTGCGGCTCCCGCTGCGCACCATCGCCTCCTCCACCCAGGCGACGGGCCCGTTGGCGAACAGCGTCAGGTGCACGTACCCCAGCAGGTAGCCGTGCACCCGCCCGTCGACGACGGCCGCCAGCACCATCGTGTCGTCGTCGCGCAGCAGCGCGGGCAGCGCGCGGTCGAAGGCGTCGCGCTCGGGCCGGAACGTCAGCCCGAACTCCCGCGCGAGCGCGAACACCTCGTCCGCGTCCGCCTCCTCGACTCTCCGGATGAGAAGATCGTCAGCCGTCATGCCGTGTGACCCTAGATCCTGCTCGACGCCCCGTCCAATCCCCACGTCAGCGCCGTCTCACAGGTCGCCGAGGCCGAGCTGCCTGGCGATGAGCATCCGCTGGACCTCGCTGGTGCCCTCGCCGATCTCCAGGATCTTGGCGTCGCGGTAGAAGCGGCCGACGGGGAACTCGTTCATGAACCCGTAGCCGCCGAAGATCTGCGTGGCGTCGCGGGAGTTGTCCATGGCGGCGTTGGAGGAGACGAGCTTGGCGATCGCCGCCTCCTTCTTGAACGGCACCCCGGCCAGCATCTTCTCGGCCGCGTGGTAGTAGGCCAGGCGGGCGGTGTGGGCCCGGGCCTCCATGTCGGCGATCTTGAACTGGATGGCCTGGTAGTGGCCGATCGGGTGGCCGAACGCGCGCCGTTCGCGCACGTACTTCAGGCACTCGTCCACGCACCCCTGCGCGAGGCCGACGCTGAGCGCGGCGATGGCGACGCGGCCCTCGTCGAGCGTCTGCAGGAACTGGGCGTAGCCCCGGCCGCGCTCGCCGAGCAGGTTGGCGGCGGGCACCCGGCAGTCGGAGAAGGACAGCTCGCGGGTGTCGGAGGCGTTCCAGCCGACCTTGGAGTACTTCTTGGAGACGGTGAAGCCGGGGGTGCCGCTCGGCACGAGGATCGTGGAGATCTCCCGCTCGCCGGTGATGGCGGCCACGCCGACGACGCCGGTGATGTCGGTGCCGGAGTTGGTGATGAACGCCTTCGTCCCGTTGATCACCCATTCGTCGCCGTCGAGCACGGCGGTGGTGCGCATGCCGCCGGCCACGTCGGAGCCGCCGCCCGGCTCGGTCAGGCCGAACGCGCCCAGCATCTCGCCCGAGGCGAGCTTCGGCAGCCAGCGCTCGCGCTGCTCCGGGCTGCCGAACCGGTAGATCGGCATCGCGCCCAGCGACACGGCCGCCTCCAGCGTGATCGACACGCTGGAGTCGACCCTGGCCAGCTCCTCCAGCGCCAGGCAGAGCGCGAAGTAGTCGCCGCCCATGCCGCCGTGCTCCTCCGGGATCGGCAGCCCGAACAGCCCCATCGCGCCCATCTGACGGACGATCTCGTACGGGAACTCCTCCCGCTCGTAGTAGTCGCCGATCACCGGGGCGACGACGTCGCGCGCGAACGCCTCGACGGTCTTGCGCAGCTCTTCGTGTTCAGGGGTCAGCATGGTCAGCCTTTCGAGAGGGCCTGGACGACGCGCGACGGGCTGGGCCGGCCCAGCCGCTGGGCCAGCCAGGTGCTGGTGGAGACGAGTTTGTCCAGGTCGAGGCCGGTTTCGATGCTGAGCCCGCGCAGCATCCAGACCAGGTCCTCGGTGGCGAGGTTGCCGGTGGCGGACTCGGCGTAGGGGCAGCCGCCGATGCCGCCGGTGGAGGCGTCGACGGTCGTGACGCCGGCCCGCAGGGCGGCCAGCGTGTTGCCCAGCGCCTGGCCGTAGGTGTCGTGGAAGTGCACGGCGAGCCGGTCCGGGGAGCCGAACGCCTCGATGAGCGCGGCGACGTGGCCGGGGGTGCCGACGCCGATCGTGTCGCCGAGCGAGAGCTGGTAGCAGCCGAGTCCGAGCAGCCGCTCGCCGACGGCGACCACCTGGCTGACGGGCGTCGGGCCCTCCCACGGATCGCCGAAGCACATCGAGACGTAGGCGCGCACCCGCACGCCGTTCTCGACGGCGGTGGCGACGACCGGCTCGAACATCTCGAACTGGCTCTCCAGGCCGCGGTTGAGGTTCTTGGCCGCGAACGTCTCGGTGGCGCTGGCGAACACGGCGATCTCCTCGACGCCGTGGGCGAGCGCCCGTTCCAGGCCGCGCTCGTTGGGGACCAGCACCGGGTAGCGGACGCCGGGCCTGCGGCGCAGCTTGCCGAGCAGTTCCTCGGCGTCGGCGAGCTGCGGCACCCAGCGGGGGTGCACGAAGCTGGTCGTCTCGATGACCTTGTGCCCGGCGTCGGCGAGGCGGTCCACGAACTCGGCCTTGATCTCGACGGGCACGATCGCCGACTCGTTCTGCAGCCCGTCGCGCGGGCCGACCTCGTACACGGTGACCTGCCTCGGCAGGCCCTCGATCGGGTAGGCGGGGCTCATCGCTCCTCCTCCTCGGCGACCACGGCCAGGACGGCGTCCATGTCGACCGGCTGTCCCGCGCGCACGGGCAGCTCGGCGACGACGCCGTCGCGGGGCGCGGTGACGGTGTGCTCCATCTTCATCGCCTCCACGATCAGCAGCGGCTGGCCCTCGGCGACCCGTTCGCCGGGCTGCGCCTTGACCACCAGGACGGTGCCCGGCATGGGGCTGCGGACCACGCCGTCGCCCGCCAGGGCGGCTCCGGGCCGGTCGCCGGGGTCGCCGACGCGGTGCCGGGTCAGCGCCCAGGCGGCGCCGTCGCGGCCGAGCCAGAGCGTGTCGCCGTCGCGGGCCTGCTCGTAGCGGGTGGTCCGGCCGCCGGCGGTCACCTCCAGGCCGGAGCCGTCGGCGCGGAGGACCGCGTGCTGGGCCGGGCCGTCGTCGCCGGTGCGGACGTGCGCGGACTCGTGCGGCAGCCCGCTGACCCGGACGGTGTGGACGCCGTCACGCGCCTCGACGCGCCAGGTGGTCCACGCGGGCTCGCCGACCCGCCAGCCGTCGGCGACGTCCCACGGGTCGGCGCCGCGCGGCCGGTCGTGGAAGGCCAGCGCCGCCGCGACCGCCACCTCGGAGGGCGTGGGGGCGTCGAGGTCCAGCTCGGGCAGGGCGCGTTCGACGAGGCCGGTGTCGAGGTCGCCGTCGCGTACGGCGCGGTGGGCGAGCAGCGACCGCAGGAAGGGCACGTTCGTGGTGACGCCGAGCACGACGGTGCCGGCCAGCGCCCGGTCCAGGCTCCGCAGCGCCTGCTCCCGGTCCGGGGCCCAGGCGATGACCTTGGCGAGCATCGGGTCGAACTCGGTGCCGACGACGCCGCCCTCGCTGATGCCGGAGTCGACGCGTACGGACACCCCCTCGGGGGTGCGCAGGGCGAGGATCCGGCCGCCGGTGGGCAGGAAGCCGCGCGCCGGGTCCTCGGCGTACAGGCGGGCCTCGACCGCGTGGCCCTGGAGGCGCACGTCGTCCTGCGTGAGCGGGAGCGGCTGGCCGGCGGCGGCGCGGAGCTGCAGCTCGACCAGGTCGAGCCCGGTCACCATCTCGGTGACGGGGTGTTCGACCTGGAGGCGGGTGTTCATCTCCATGAAGTGGTAGTCGCCGGTGGTGCCGTCGACGATGAACTCGACGGTGCCGGCGCCGGTGTAGGAGACGGCGCGGGCGGCCTCGACGGCGGCGGCGCCCATGCGGGCGCGCAGGCCGGGGCCGACGAAGGGGGACGGCGACTCCTCGATGATCTTCTGGTGGCGCCGTTGCAGGCTGCACTCGCGCTCGCCGAGGTGGACGACGCCGCCGTGGGCGTCGGCGAAGACCTGGATCTCGATGTGGCGCGGGTTGGCCACGTACCGCTCGATGAGCAGCGTGCCGTCGCCGAAGGCGGCGGTGGCCGTGCGGCGGGCCGACTCCAGGGCGTCGGGCAGCTCGGCGGCCGAGCGGACCAGGACCATGCCCTTGCCGCCGCCGCCGGCCGACGGCTTGATGAGCGCCGGGAAGTGCGGCCAGTCCAGGAGGGAGTCGTGCGGCTCCGCGGCGCCGGGGACGACGGGGACTCCGGCGGCCGACACGGTGGCCTTGGCGCGGATCTTGTCGCCCATCGCCTCGATGGCCTCCGGCGGCGGGCCGACGAAGACGATCCCGGCCGAGGCGCACAGGCGGGCGAAGGCGGCGTTCTCGGCGAGGAAGCCGTAGCCGGGGTGGACGGCCTCGGCGCCGGTGGCGCGGGCGACCTCCACGATCGCCTCCATGTCCAGATATTTCGGGACCTGGTGGGCTATGTCGGCGGCGTGGACGTGCGGGGCGTCCCGGTCCGAGGCGGTGTGCACCGCGACGGAGCCGATGCCGAGCTTCCGGAGGGTGCGGATGATCCGTAGCGCGATCTCCCCCCGGTTCGCGACGAGCACGCGAGAGAACAGCGAGTCAGCCATGATCACATCCGGTAGACGCCGTAGCCGATGGGGTCGAGCGGCGCGTTGGCCGCCGCGGAGAGCGCCAGCCCGAGCACGGTGCGGGTGTCGACCGGGTCGATCACCCCGTCGTCCCACAGCCTGGCGGTGGAGTAGTAGGGGTTGCCCTGGTGCTCGTACTGGGCCCGGATCGTGTCGGCGTCGGCGTCGCCCACGGTGGTGAGCACGTTCGCGGCCTGCTCGCCGCCCATGACGGAGATGCGCGCGTTGGGCCACATCCACAGGAACCGGGGCGAGTAGGCGCGCCCGGCCATCGCGTAGTTGCCCGCCCCGAACGACCCGCCGATCACCACGGTGAACTTCGGCACCCGCGCGCACGACACGGCCGTGACCATCTTGGCGCCGTGCTTGGCGATGCCGCCCGCCTCGTACGCCTTGCCGACCATGAAGCCGCTGATGTTCTGCAGGAACACCAGCGGGATGCGCCGCTGGTCGCACAGCTCGATGAAGTGCGCGCCCTTCATCGCCGACTCGCTGAACAGGATGCCGTTGTTGGCGATGATCCCGACCGGGTGCCCGTGCAGATGGGCGAACCCGGTGACGAGCGTGGTGCCGTACTCGGCCTTGAACTCCAGGAAGCGCGACCCGTCGACCAGCCGCGCGATGACCTCGCGCACGTCGTACGGCTGCCGCGTGTCGGCGGGGATCAGCCCGTACAGGTCGCGCGGGTCGTGGCGCGGCGGCTCGGGGGCGACGGTGTCCCAGGGCCGCTCGGCGCGCGGGCCGAGCGTGGCGACGATGTCGCGGACGATGGCCAGCGCGTGCGCGTCGTCCTCGGCGAGGTGGTCGGTGACGCCGCTGACGCGCGCGTGCAGGTCGCCGCCGCCCAGTTCCTCGGCGCTGACCTCCTCGCCGGTGGCGGCCTTCACCAGCGGCGGGCCGCCGAGGAAGATCGTGCCCTGGCCGCGCACGATCACCGCCTCGTCGCTCATCGCCGGCACGTACGCGCCGCCGGCGGTGCAGGAGCCGAGCACGGCGGCGATCTGCGGGATGCCGCGCGCCGACATCGTGGCCTGGTTGTAGAAGATGCGGCCGAAGTGCTCGCGGTCGGGGAACACCTCGTCCTGCTTGGGCAGGAAGGCGCCGCCGGAGTCGACGAGGTAGAGGCACGGCAGCCGGTTGTGCAGCGCCACCTCCTGGGCCCGCAGGTGCTTCTTGACGGTCAGTGGGTAGTAGGTGCCGCCCTTGACCGTGGCGTCGTTGGCCACGATCACGCACTCGCGGCCGGAGACGCGGCCGACGCCGGTGATGATCCCGGCGGCGGGCGCCTGGTCGTCGTAGAGGCCGTTGGCCGCCAGCGGCGACAGCTCCAGGAAGCGCGATCCGGGGTCGAGCAGGCCGTCGACGCGGTCGCGCGGCAGCAGCTTGCCGCGCGAGACGTGACGCTGCCGCGATCGCTCGGGGCCGCCCAGCGCGGCGGCGGCGAGGCGCTCGCGCAGCTCGGCCGCGAGCCGCTCGTTGCGCTCGGCGTTGCTCTTGTACGCCTCGGCCCCCGGGGCGGCGGCCGACTTGAGCACCGGCCAGTCGCTCATGTGTCCCCTCTCGTCATGGCCGCGATGTTAGTCACCATTAACGTAATCGTCTAGCATGTGAGACGTGACGACTGCTCCGACCCCTACCCGCAATCGGGGAAACAGGCGCGCGGAAATCCTCCGGGCCGCCGCAGAGCTGTTCGCGGCACGCGGGTTCCACGGCGTGCCGATCGAGGACATCGGCGCCGCGGTGGGCGTCTCGGGCCCGGCGCTCTACCGGCACTTCGCGGGCAAGGAGGCGCTGCTGGCGGAGATGCTGCTCGACGTCAGCTCCCGGCTGCGCGAGTCGGCGGCGGCCGTTGTCACCTCCTCGACCGGCCCGGCCGAGACGCTCGACGCGCTGCTGCACGTGCAGATCACCTTCGCCATCGAGCAGCCGGCGCTGATCACGGTGCACGACAGGGAGCTGGGCAACGTGCCCGAGCGGGAGCGGCGGCAGATCAGGCGGCTGCAGCGGCTGTACGTGGAGGAGTGGGTGACGGTGCTGGCCGAGCTGCACCCGGCCTGCCCGGCCGCCCGGCTGCGCGCCGCCACGCACGCGGTGTTCGGCCTGCTCAACTCCACGCCGCACAGCGCCGGGGAGCTGCCGGGCGAGGCCATGCGCCCGCTGCTGCACGCCATGGCCGGGGCGGCACTGGAGGCCGCTGTTAACGCTCGTTAACACTCTGGACAAAGGACGAGGCCCGGGACCACAGCGGTCCCGGGCCTCGCGCGTGCCGGTCAGGCGGGCCGGACGGTCAGCGCTTCACGCGGACGTAGTCCGAACCGCTGGTGTCACCGTAGGTGTCGTCGTCGCCCTGGTAGACGAACTTCCAGCGGCCCGACTTCCAGGCCTTGACCTTGGTGTAGATCTTGCCGCTGCTGTTGGACCAGGTGGACTTGACGTAGGAGTACTTCGCGGACCCGGAGGGCTTGAAGTACAGCCGCACCTTGCCCTTGTAGCCGTCCCAGTCGCCCTCGTCGTCGACCTGCAGCTTGGCCCGGAACCTCAGGTGCTTGCCGCGCTTGACCGGCTCCGGGTAGGCGTTGAAGGAGATGACGCGGGTGTCGGCCTTGACCGCCGGCGGCGGGGTGGGCTCGACGACGCGGACCCAGTCGGTGCCGCTGACCGAGCCGTCGACGCCGCGGGCGCCGTCGAACTCGGCGCGCCACCAGCCGGAGTCGTACGCGGTGGCCCGTGCCCAGAAGCGGCCGTCCCTGTCGGTCACGTCGCTGGTGACGCGCCGCCAGTGGCTGGAGCCGTGCTCCTTGAACATGATGGACACGCGCTCGCCCGGCAGGTCGCGCCAGCCCTCCACCTGGAGGGTGCCGGTGAAGCTGAGCCGGTCACCGCGGGTGACGGGCTCGTGGTAGGCGTTGAAGCCGGTGATGCGGCTGTCCCGGTCGCGCCACCGCACGGAGACGCGGTCGGTGTCGCTGACGGAGGACCTGGCCTCGGCGTTGCCGCCGAACTCCGCCCGCCACCAGCCGGTCGCCCCGGCCCGGACGTGGGCGGAGAACCAGCCGCTGCGGCGGGTGGTGGCGGTGGTGACGTGCCGGTAGGCGTCGGTGCCGCGGGCGCGGAAGGTGATGGTGACCTTCTGCCCGCCGTACGCCTTGCCCTCGGCCTCGAGCTTGCCCGAGACCCTGAGCCGGTCACCCTTCTCGACCAGGTCGGGGTCGGCGTCGAACTCCACCACCTTGGTGTCGAGCGCCTTCTTCACCTGGAAGGTGCCCTTGGCGGAGGCGTCGCCGGCGATGGCGAGGAAGTTCCAGACGCCGGCGTTGGCGGCGGTGAACTCCTTGGTGGCCGTCCACCTGGTCTCCTGGCCGTGGGGCGACGGCTTGACCTCGACGGGCGTGAAGACGCCCGCGTCACCGGGGGCCTTGAGCTGGAACTCGGCCTTTCCTGCGCCCTTGGTGGTGAACGTGAACGTCGCCTTGACGGGCTTGTCGAAGATCACCACCGGGGACGGGCTGACGTCGACCCGGGAGATGGTCTCCGCCGTGGTTTCGGCCACCGCCGACGCCGTCGGGGTCAGGGCCAGAGCCCCGGCGCCGACCGCGAGCGCGACGGCGGCCACGCGGGTGCGTTGTAACATTCGGGTTCCTTTCTGGATACCCCAGGGGTTTCAACGCGGCATTGAGGGTGCCACGTGCTTCTACCAGTAGACGAGGATCGGACGCCCCAAGTTCAGAATTCTGACAAGCTGTTATAGAAAGGGGTCAATCGGACCGGTCCAGCACCTGTCCACGCCGACTGGCAGACGGACGC
The DNA here is from genome assembly GCF_053590035.1 of Nonomuraea sp. NPDC003214. Taxonomy (NCBI): domain Bacteria; kingdom Bacillati; phylum Actinomycetota; class Actinomycetes; order Streptosporangiales; family Streptosporangiaceae; genus Nonomuraea; species Nonomuraea sp. NPDC003214. The sequence goes on from NZ_JBSFSX010000003.1 coordinate 120,056, forward strand.
CACGCGGACAGACATAATCGGCTTTGTGGCGCGCGACACTGTTGAGACTCATTTCATCCAGGCGGTTACGGCTCTTGAGGGCGGCGCGGCGCGAGATCCCGCCGACCCCGTCCGCGACGGCACCACGCTCACCGGCGCGGAGTGCCGCAGGCTCTACAAGCGGCAGGTCGACAGCCGACTGCTCGACATCGCGGCCCGCTGGCTGCGCGAGCAGGACGAGGGCTTCTACACGATCGGCTCGGCCGGTCACGAGGGCAACGCGGCCGTCGCCGCGGCCCTGCGGCCCGGCGACCCCGCCCTGCTCCACTACCGCTCCGGCGCCTTCTACCTGACCCGGTCGGAGCAGGCCGGGCGGCTGCCCGAGCAGGGCATCCGCGACGTGCTGCTGGGCCTGACCGCCTCGGCCGACGAGCCGATCGCGGGCGGGCGGCACAAGGTGTTCGGCCACCCCGACCTGGCGGTCATCCCCCAGACGTCCACCATCGCCAGCCACCTGCCCCGGGCCGTCGGCGTGGCGTTCGCCATCGAGCGGGCCCGCGCGCTCGGCGCCCCCTCGGCGTGGCCGGACGACGCGATCACCGTGTGCAGCTTCGGCGACGCCTCGGCCAACCACGCCTCGGCGCTGACGGCGTTCAACACCGCCGCCTACGCCACCTTCCAGGGGCAGCCGCTGCCGATCCTGTTCGTGTGCGAGGACAACGGCATCGGCATCAGCGTCCGCACCCCCAAGGGCTGGGTGGAGGCCGCCGCCCGGCGCCCCGGCATCACGTACTTCGCCGCCGACGGCTGCGACCTCGCGCAGGCGTACGACGTGGCGCGGCAGGCGGCCGAGCACGTGCGCACCCACCGCTCCCCCGCGTTCCTGCACCTGTCCACCGTGCGGCTGATGGGGCACGCGGGCTCCGACGTCGAGCTGGCCTACCGCACGCAGCGGGACATCCGCGCCGACCTGGAACGCGACCCGCTGGTGGCCACGGCCAGGCTGCTCGTCGAGGCCGGCCAGGCCACCCCCGAGGAGCTGCTGTCGCGCTACGAGCTGTCGCGCGAGCACGTGCTGCGGATCGCGCTGGAGACCACCCGCACCCCGCGGCTCGGCTCCGCCCGCGACATCATGGCGCCGATCGCCCCCCGCCAGGCCGACCTGATCGCGAAGATCAGCCCGGTGGCGGCGGAGGCGTCGATCCGGGAGAAGGCGTTCGCCGGGACGCTGCCGGAGTCCGAGGGCGGCGTGACGCTCTGCCAGGCGATCAACCGCACGCTCGCCGACGCGCTGGCCGTCTACCCGGAGATGATGGTCTTCGGCGAGGACGTGGCCAAGAAGGGCGGCGTCTACGGCGTCACCCGGGGGCTGCAGAAGCGCTTCGGCCACACCCGGGTGTTCGACACGCACCTGGACGAGCAGGCCGTGCTCGGGCTGGCGCTCGGCGCCGGGGTGTCGAAGCTGCTGCCGGTGCCGGAGATCCAGTACCTGGCCTACCTGCACAACGCCATCGACCAGATCCGGGGCGAGGCGGCCACGCTGTCGTTCTTCTCCCAGGGCGCCTTCCCGAACCCGCTCGTGGTGCGGGTGGCCGGCTACGCCTACCAGAAGGGGTTCGGCGGCCACTTCCACAACGACAACGCCGTGGGCGCGCTGCGCGACATCCCGGGGCTCGTCATCGCCTCCCCGTCACGGCCCGACGACGCCGCCTCGATGCTGCGCACCTGCCTGGCGGCGGCCCGTACCCAGGGATCGGTCTGCGTCTTCCTGGAGCCGATCGCGCTCTACCACACCAAGGACCTGTTCGACGAGGGCGACGGCGGCTGGCTCGCCCCGTACGCGCCGCCGTCGCGCTGGGCGGAGACGCACGTGCCGATCGGCCGGGCCCGCTCCTACGGCGAGGGGCGCGACCTGACGATCGTCACGTTCGGCAACGGGCTGCGGATGAGCCTGCGGGCGGCGGTGCGGCTCACCCAGGAGGGGTTCAGCTGCCGGGTGCTCGACCTGCGCTGGCTGGCCCCGCTGCCGGTGGAGGACCTGCTGCGGGCGGCGGAGCTGACGGGCAAGGTGCTCATCGCCGACGAGACCCGGCACACCGGCGGCGTGTCGGAGGGCATCGTGGCCGAGCTGCTCGACGCCGGCTTCGAGGGCAAGATCGCCCGCGTGACCTCGTCCGACAGCTTCATCCCGCTCGGCGACGCGGCCCGGCACGTCCTGCTGTCGGAGGAGGAGATCGAACAGGCGGCCCGCAAACTCCTCAGCTGATCATTGCGCCGGCCGCTCTCCTGTGACCTGCGGGTATAGCAGAATGACTCAGCGTGATCGCCCGCTCGCTGTCGCGCGCCCCCGGGTATCGGTGGGTGGTGCTCCTGCTGTGCTGGGCGTCGTTCACCATGACGTCGCTCGACCGGTCCGCGTGGGGGCCGGCGGCGGTGGCGGTGGGCGAGGGGCTGGGGGTGTCGCTGGCCGGGCTGGGCGTCTTCGCGACCGCCTACTACGCCGGTTACGTGATCTCCAACGTGGCGGGCGGGGCGCTGACCGACCGGGTGGGGGCGCGGGCCGTGCTGTCGGGGTCGCTGCTCGTGGCCGGCGGGGGCATGCTGGCGTTCGGGTCGAGCCCGTCGGCGGGCGCGGGGATCGCGCTCCAGGGGCTGATCGGGCTGTTCGCCGGGGCCGACTACTCGGCGGGGCTGAAGCTCGTCGCGACCTGGTTCCCCGGCCGCGAGCGCGGGACGGCCGTGGGCGTGTACCTGACGGCGACCTCGCTCGGCACGGTGATCGCCAACGCGGTGGTGCCGCGCCTGATCGGGGCGTACGACTGGCAGTTCTCCTACCGGCTGTTCGGGATCGTCTCGATGGCGGTGGCGGTGGCGTGCGCGCTGTTCCTGCGCGACGGGGCGGCGGGACAAGCGGGGCGGGCGGTGCGGCCGGACCCTCGGCCGCTGCTGGCCGACCGTGACCTGCTGCTGCTCGGGCTGGCCGGGTTCGGCGCGCTGTGGGGCACGTACGGGTTCGTCACCTGGTCCAACACGCTCATGATCAAGGGCAGCGGGGTCGACCCGGTCACGGCGGGCACCGTGGTCGTGATGTTCGCGGTCGTGGCCGTGGTGTGCAAGCCGCTCGTCGGGCTGGCCACCGACCTCATGGGCAAGGGGCGCAGGCGGCCGGCCATCGGCGTGCTGCTGTACTTCGTGGTCGCGCTGCTGGTGTTCGGGCAGTTGCGCACGCCGGTGGAGTTCCTGGTGGCGGCGCCTTTCCTGGGGCTGGGCGCCTACCTCTACAGCCCGCTCCTGGTGGCGATGGTCCCCGACCTGGCGGGCGTCCGGCTGGCGGGCACGGCGGCCGGGGCCGCGAACGCGCTGTGGCAGCTCGGCAGCGTCACCGTGCCGGTGGTGATCGGCGCGGTGTTCCAGGCCACCGGCTCGTTCGGCGCGGCGTTCGCGGCCCTGGCGGCGGGACCGCTGGCGGGCGCGGTCCTGCTCTGCTTCGTCCGCGACCGCGACCCGGTTCCCTAGCGTCACCCCACCGGCGGCCGCGCGGGCCGCCGGCTCGCCGGGTCAGCCGAGGCGGCGCGCGGTGTTGACCTGCTCGCCGAGGCCGGCGATGCGGGTCACGAGCTTGCTGCCGTCGCCCAGGTAGCGCGGCGGCCTGCGGGCGTGGCCCACGCCGCCGGGCGTGCCGGTCGCGATCACGTCGCCCGGCCGCAGCGTGACGATCCCCGAGATGTACGCGATCAGCTCGGCAGGCGGGAACACCAGGTCGGCGGTGTCGGCCTGCTGCACCACCTCCCCGTCGACCTCGCACTGCATGGCCAGCCCGCCCTCCGCCAGCTCGCCCTCCAGCTCGTCCGGCGTGACCAGGTAGGGGCCGAAGGGCGTGGTGGCCTCGAACGTCTTGCCCTGCAGCCACTGCGCCGTGCGGTTCTGGTAGTCGCGCACGCTCACGTCGTTGAACACCGCGTAGCCGGCGATCGCGGCCCCGGCCTGCTCGGGCGTGGCGTGGCGGACGTCCGCGCCGATGACGACGGCGAGCTCGGCCTCCCAGTCGACCGCGTCGGAGACGGCCGGCAGCTCGATGTCGTCGTACGGGCCGATCAGCGCGTCGGCGAACTTGGCGAACAGCGTCGGATACGCGGGCAGCTCGCGGCCCATCTCCAGGATGTGCGCGCGGTAGTTCAGCCCGACACAGATGATCTTGCCGGGGTGCGGCACGACGGGCGCCAGGTCGGCGGTGGTCAGCGGGTGACGGGCGCCGTCGGCGGCCGACGCCCGCTCGCGCCAGTCGTGGTGCGCGAGCAGCGCGCCGACGTCGGGCGAGCCGACCTCGACGGCGAGATCGCCGTCGATCCGCACGGCTGCGGTACGACGCGGCAGGCGCAGGGTGGCGAGCTTCACGCAGGTTCCCTCCCGATCGTGGGGCAGTCCCTCGAACGGGCCCAACGCTAGGGCCCGGATTCCGGGTCCCGCACTAGCATTCTGGTATGAAGAACAGGCCCGCCTACCCGCTGGGCTCTGTCGACAACGTGCTGCTGATCCTGCACATGCTGCGCGACCAGGGGCGGCTCAAGGTCAGCGACGTGGCCAGGGAGCTGGGCATCGCCCGCTCCACCGCGCACCGCCTGCTGGCCATGCTGGTCTATCGCGACTTCGCCGTCCAGGACGAGCATCACACCTATCTGCCGGGGCCCTTCCTCACCTCCCGGCAGGCGCACCGCGGCGACTCGGCGCTGCGCCAGCTGCGCGCCCTGGTGCGGCCCGCGATGGAGGCGCTGTGCGCGCGGACGCAGGAGACGGTGAACCTCATGGTCAGGATCGGCACGGAGGCGCGTTTCCTCGACAGCGTGGAGTCGTCGCAGATCCTGCACGTGGGCGACAGGAGGGGGACGATCCTGCCCGCCCGGGGCGCGTCCGGCGGCAAGGCCCTGCTGGCCACGCTGCCCCGCGACGACGTCCTCGGCCTCTACCCGGACCTGCCGGGGCCCGAGCGCGCCGCCCTGCTGCGGGAGCTCGACGAGATCAGGGCGCGCGGCTACGCGCTCAACGTCGAGGGCACCGAGCAGGGCGTGTCGGCGATCGGCGCGGTCCTGCGCAACGGCAACGGGACGGCGGTGGCGGCGCTGTCGATCTCGGTGCCGACCACGCGGTTCGCCGCCGACCGGGTGCCGGCGTTCGCGGCCGAGCTGGCGGGCACGGTGGCCGAGGCCCAGCGCGCGCTCACGGCCTTCCCCGACTGATCAGCCGCGACGCCGCCGCGGTGCTCACAGCCAGTCGCGCTTCTTGAAGATCACGTAGAGGGTCACGCAGCTCGCGACCATGAGCGCCATCGCGAACGGGTAGCCGAACGCCCAGTGCGTCTCCGGCATGACGTCGAAGTTCATCCCGTAGACGCCGCCCACCACCGTCGGGGCGAACAGGATGGCCGCCCAGGCGGAGATCTTCTTGACCTCCTCGCCCTGCTGGATGCTGACCTGGGTCATCCTGGCCATCTCCTCGTTCTGCGCCTGGCTCACCAGGGTGGAGTTGACCAGCAGGATGTTCTGGAGCTGCTGCTTGAACGAGCCGAGGCGCTCGTTGACGGTGATGGCGTGGTCGCTCACGTCGCCCAGGTAGCTGCGCAGTTCGTCGTCGAGGCCGTACTTGTCGGCCCCGGCGATGAGGCCGTCGATGATCCGCGACAGCGGCGCGGTGGCCCGCTGGAACTCGATGACCTCGCCGGACAGCTCGTAGACGCGGCGTGAGACGGCCGGGTCGCCGCCGAAGACCTGCGCCTCGATCTCTTCGATGTCGGTCTGCAGCCCGGCCACCACGGGGGCGTAGCCGTCGACGACCGCGTCGAGGATGGCGTACAGCACGGCCTGGGGGCCCTGCCGGAGCAGGTCGGGGTCGGACTCCATGCGCTTGCGCACGGCCTGGAGGTCGGGCGCCTCGGCGTGCCGTACGGTGATCACCACGTTGGAGCCGACGAAGACGTGCAGCTCGCCGAACGCGACCTCCTCGACGTCGTCGAGGTAGCGGGCGGCGCGCAGCACCACGAACAGGGTGTCGCCGTAGCGGTCGGCCTTGGGCCGCTGGGAGCCGACGATGGCGTCCTCCAGCGCCAGCTCGTGCAGCTCGAACTCCTCGGCGAGCTTGACCAGCTCCCACTCCTTGGGGCGGTACAGGCCGATCCAGGCCATGTCGCCGGGGTTCGCCTTGAGGTGGGCGAACGCGTCGGCGAGCGAGGCCGGGCAGGCGACGATCCGCCCGTCGCGGTAGATCGTGTTGTTGATGACCGTGGGCTGGTAGGGCGGCTCCTCCCCGGCTCGCGGGTCCATGGAGTGCTCGGGCGCCTCCTCGCGGCCCCCGCCGCGTCTGAACCCCTTCACCTTCGCCATGCCACCTCCTAGGTCTGCAGGTTGTCGAGCTCCTGCTGGGCCCGGTCCCTGATGGTCTTGCGCCACATCGGGGTCCAGCCGAACAGCAGGCCGTGCGGCCGCCCCAGCGCCATCCTGGACCAGCGCTTGAAGTCGAACTCGTCATGATGCCGGACGATCAGGTCGTCCTCGAACCGGAACAGCGCGTCGATCTCGTTGACCACCAGCCGCCCGGTGCGGTGGAAGGTGTAGCGGGCGGTCCAGTGGGCGCTGCCGGAGAACTCGTCGGCCCGCACGTCACGGTAGGTGGACGCCAAGCCGTCGCGCACGCCGAGCTGCAGGCGCCACATCGCCATCACGCGCTCGCGGCCCTCCACCTCCTGGAAGATCGGGTCACCGAAGCTCACGTCCGGGTGGTAGCACCGCCGCATGGCCGCGTAGTCGGCGCGGCCCAGAGCCTCGTAGAAAGCGCTGATCAGCGCCACGTGCGGATCGTTCACCCTGATATCAGATCATGGCCAGGCCGTTGCTCCAGCACACGGCTCTCAGCCAGTCGTCGCCCAGGTCGAGCCGGTCGAGGGCCTGGAGCTGGTGGGCGTACGGATGGGGGATGGTCGGGAAATCACTGCCGAGGACAATCTTCCCAGCGATTCCGAAATCACGCAGGGCCGGGAGAAGTCTTCGAGGAAACGGCATGCCCGACTCCGCGAAGTCCGTCAGCGCCATCGTGGTGTCCAGCGCCACCCGCTCGTAGCGCCCGGCCAGCTCGAAGAACGCCTCGTAGTCCGGCATGCCGAGGTGCGCGATCACCACCCGCAGCCGGGGATGGCGGCGCAGCACGTCGCCGATCGGCCCCGCGCCGAGGTGGCCGCCGGGCACCGGGACGGCGCTGGCGTGCACGACCACCGGCGCTCCGGCCTCGGCCAGCAGCCCCCAGATCGCCTCCAGCTCGGGGGCGCGCGGGTCGAAGCCGCCGACCTGGAGGTGCACCTTGAAGATCCGCGCCCCCTCCTCCAGCGCGCGCCGCACGTACGCCTCGGCCTCCGGCTCGGGATAGAAGGTCGCGGACGGGACGCAGCCGGGCCACCCGCTCGGCCACCGGCCAGGCGTACGTGATCCGCCAGCCGTCCCCCATCAGCGGGCCGCCGTGGGTGAAGTGGTGCCACACCCGGCGCTCCATCCGCTCGGGCAGGAAGTGCACGTGCAGGTCCACCAGGCCGGGCAGGCCGAGCGCCCGCCACCACCCCGGAACCGCAGAATCATGTTCTGTGAGCACAGTCGTGACCATACATGGATAGGGTTTTTCCTCGATGGACAAGCTCTGGGCTCAGCTGATCCAGGTCCAGGACGCCCCCGATCCGTGGATCGTGGCCGTCTCCGGGCTGGCGGCACTCGCGATCGTCACCTTCACCGCGCCCTGGCGCCTGTCCCGGGGGCTGATCACCATCGCCCACGAGGGCGGGCACGCCGTGATGGCGCTGCTCACCCGGCGCAAGCTGGAGGGCATCCGGCTCCACTCCGACACCTCCGGCGTGACGCTGACCAGGGGGCGGCCCACCGGGCCCGGCATGGTGCTCACCGCGCTGGCCGGCTACCTCGCGCCGTCGCTGCTCGGGCTGACCGCCGCCTGGCTGACCGAGCAGGGCCGCATCACGTTGCTCGTCTGGGGGATGCTCGCGTTCCTGGTGTGCATGCTGCTGCTCGTCCGCAACCTGTACGGGGCGCTCATCCTGCTGGTGACGGGCGGGGCGGTGTTCGCGCTGGTCATGTACGCGCCGGCCGGGGTGCAGCAGGGCGTGGCGCTGGGGGTGTCGTGGTTCCTGCTGTTCGGCGGGGTGCGGCCGATCGTGGAGCTGCAGCGCAAGCGGCGCAGGCGGCAGGCGCGCGACTCCGACGCCGACCAGCTCGCGCGGCTGACGTTCCTGCCCGGCGGGTTCTACGTGTTCTTCTTCCTCCTGGTGGCGGGGGCGTCGGTGGTGGCCGGCGGCTACTTGATGAATCCACTCTGACGTCCCGAAATTTCACACTAAACTCTCCCGTGACAGGGGGGAAGTTGTGCTGCCAGTCGAGGACGCGCCCGGTTACCGGGTACTCGATCAGGCCGGCCAGGGCGGGTTCGCCGTCGTCTACCGCGCCTACCAGGAGCGCCTCGACCGGGTCGTGGCGCTGAAGGTGCTGTCGGTCGACCGCGTCGACCAGCGCACGATGCGCCGCTTCCAGCGCGAGCTCCAGCTCACCGGCCGCCTCACCGGCCATCCCAACGTGGTGACGGTCTTCGACACCGGCGTGACCCGCTCCGGCAAGCCGTACATCGCCATGGACTTCTTCGAGAACGGCTCGCTGCGCGACAAGCTCCGCAACGAGGGCCCGTTCCCGGTGGCCGAGGTGCTGCGCACCGGCGTCAAGCTCGCCGGCGCGCTCGCCGCCGTGCACGAGGCGGGCGTCCTGCACGGCGACATCAAACCGCAGAACATCCTCATCTCCCGCTACGGGGAGCCGGCCGTGGCCGACTTCGGCGTGGCCCGGGTCGTCGACTCGGCGGAGATCTCCGCGACCTCGCAGGCGTTCACGCCGCTGCACGCCGCGCCCGAGGTGCTGACCGGGCAGCCGCACTCGGTGTCCACCGACGTCTACTCGCTCGGCTCGACCCTCTACCACCTGCTGGCCGGGCAGCCCGCCTTCCACAGCCCGACCGACCCGTCGATCGCGCCGCTGATGTACCGGGTGCTGAGCGCGGAGCCGCCGCCGATCGACCGGCCCGACGTGCCGCCCGTGGTGACGCGGACGGTGCTGCGCGCGATGGCCAAGCAGCCGGAGCTGCGTTACGGGTCGGCGCGCGAGTTCGGGCAGCGGCTGCGGCAGGTGCAGGCGGAGCTCGGGCTGCCGGTGACGGACCTCCTCGGCGAGCCCGCCGCCCCCCAGCCCGCCGCCCCTCAGCCTGCGGTCCCTCAGGTCGCCGCCCCTCAGGCCGTCGTCCCGCAGCCCACCGTCCCGCAGCCCGCGTCGTACGGTCCGCCGCCCGGTGCGGGTCCGGGGGCGCCGGGCGCAACCGGGAGCGGGGCCGGGGGCGCGACGGCGTGGCAGCACTCGGCGGCCCCGCGCGTCACCCGTCCCGCCGGGTACGAGCCCCCTCCCCCGCAGCGGACCTCGCGGCTGGGCGTCAAGGTGGCGGTGACCGCGAGCGTCACGGCGGTGGCCGTGGCGGGCACGGTCCTGGCCGTGTGGCTCTCCCTGCAACGCGCCGACCCTCCGGCCACGCTGCCCAAGGCCGGGTCCGGCACGTCAGAGCCCAAGTCACAGTCGCAGGCTCCCACGATCGACCGGCGCAGTGTCGCCGCGCTGGCCCCCCGCCAGGTGAAGGTCACCTCCGACCGGGGCGCGCTGGTCGAGCTGTCGTGGGCGCTGACCGCCAAGGCCCGCCGCTACCCGGTGGTGGTGCAGCGTTCGCCGGTGGAGAAGGGCGGCCAGCCGCTCACCCCGGTGGAGGCGGGCGCCACCTCGGCCCGCATCGGCGGCCTCGACCCGGACCGGGGCTACTGCTTCGTGGTCGGCGTCCCGCTGGACATCGCGGAGAGCAGCACGGTCGCCTGGTCCAAGCCCGCCTGCATCAGGGGCGCCCGCCCGGCGAGCTAACCCGCCGCGCTCAGGAAGCGGCGGACGTCGGCGATCTCCGCATCGAGGGAGCCCGGGTCGAGCGAGCGCGAGTCGACGAGGCCGGCGAACGGGGTGACCGTGACGGCTGCGGCCTTGCGCGTCCAGGTGCCCGCGATCCGGCCGCCGGCGATGACGACGGGGCGCAGGAGGCCGCCGCCGGGGAAGACCGCGCGGGCGTGCTCGGGCGCGAGGATCGGGTCGCGGCTCTTCCAGCCCAGCAGATACTCGTCGAAGGCGGGCGCGAGGCGTACCACCGGCTCTTGCGGGGCGGGGGCGGCGGGCGCGGGGGCGCGCCAGGCGGCGCGGGCGGCGCCGAGGGGCAGGCCCGACCAGGCGGCCAGGTCTTCGGGCCCGGCCGGGTGGTGGGCGCGGCGGTAGCGCAGGCCCAGTTCGGCGAGGGCGCGGTCGCGGTCCGGCTCGGGGGTGACGGGCGCGCCGAGCCAGTCGGCGGCGTGCACGTACGTGGGCTTGCCGCCGCGCGGCGGGCCGAGGACGGCGAGGCCGTGGTGGGCGGCGAGCGCGACCAGGTGGACGATGCCCTGGCCGCTCGCCCGGCCCGCCAGGCGTTCGGCGAGGTCGGCCTTGGTGAGCGGGCCCTGACCGGCGAGCGCGCGGTCGATCAGCGGGAGGAGGTCGTCGCCGGTGACGCCTTCCTGGGCCAGGCGGCGCCGCGCGGCGGTGTCGTTGCGGGTGAGCGCGTGGACCCAGGGCAGGTCGTCGCGGTGGACGAAGTGGAGGGTGCCGCGCGGCCCCCACGTCCTGACGATCTCCCGGGAGTGCCAGGCGGCCTCGACGTCCGCGCGGGTGAGGGTCGCCGAGCGGGCGCGGAAGGCCAGCAGGGCGGAGACGATGTCCTGGGCCTGCACGGCGAGCAGGCGCCGGACGACGTCGCCTGCCCCGAGTCCCGGCGGGCGGTGCAGGAGCTGGGCTTCCACGCTGCGCATGCCGGTCATCGTAGGAGGAGCCGGTCACGGAGGCGGGCGGTGAGGGGGGTGCTGGCGCGTACGGCCAGGCGTACGGCGTCGCTGCGCCGCCAGGCCTCGTCGGCGGCGGCGGACCCGACGTCCTCGGGGGCGTAGCGGGCGAAGTTGGTGATGTCGGCCAGCGGCCGGAGGTCGGGGCTGACGGCGCCGGAGCGGGCCACGACCTCCTCGGCGGTCAGCGTACGCGCGTCGCGCAGCCCCAGGTCGTCGCAGGTCTGCCGCCACGCGCCGAGCACCCGCTGGCCCGGCGCGGGGGCGTTGCGGCGGGCGCGCCTGCGCCACCACGGCCGCGCCGCCGCCACCCCGAGGTACGCCACCAGCAGCGCGGCGAGGACCGCCGGGGCGATCAGCCAGAGCGGGAGGCCGCCTTCGGACGCGTCGCCGGTTCCCGTACGGGTCGGGCGTGACTGCTTGGGCTTGCTGGTGCCGCCCTGGGTGAACTCGCCCGCGAGCTTCTCGCTCTCCTGGATGGCGGACGACACCACGTCGTGGTCGTCCTTGGAGCCGCTCCGGCCGGGTGTGGGGTAGAAGGGCCGCCAGCCGAGCTTGTCGAACTTGATCTCCGCCCACGCCATCACATGTCCCGATTTAACATGATAAACGCCGTCAGGACCGGCCTCGCCGGGACGGAAGCCCACCACCACCCGCGACGGCAGCCCGAGCGTCCTGGCCATGAGCGCGAACGCCGACGCGAACTGCTCCGACGTCCCCCGGTGCGTCGTCTCCAGGAAGAACTCCAGCCCCTTGAGCGAGTGCCCCGGCGGCGCGGTGACGTCGTACCCGGCGTTGGCCCGCAGGTAGCTCTGCAGCCGGTACGCCTGCTTGATCGGCGCGTCCGCGCCCTTGGTCGCCTCCTGCGCCAGCTCCGCGAACAGCTTGCGCTGCGGCCCCGCGGGAAAGGCGGTCAGCGACGCGTCGGCGACGGGCGCGGCGTCGAGCAGGTCCTGCCTGGACGGCTTGGCCACCCGCGAGGTCACCTGGTAGGCGAACCCCTTGCCCGGCTTCACCTCGGCGATCAGCGCGCCGCTGCCGGGGTCGACGGCCAGCCCGCGCACCCCGGTGACCTCGACCGGCCGCTCGGCCGCGGGCAGCCAGGTGCCCGGCAGCCCGCTGAACGTGACGCTCTGCCGTACGGTCTCCGCCGGGCCGTCCCACTCGCCCTCGGGCACCCGGCCGCCGGTCGGCTGGAAGCGGGCGGCGGACGTCCACCGGACGCCGTCGTAGCGGTCGAGCACGGCCAGCCGCCAGTTGAGCGGTTTGTCGGCCTTGACGGTGAACAGGTCGCGGTCGGGCATCTGTAGCCACGCCGACACGCGGTCGAGCGGGCTGACGCTGTCGACGCGGCGGGGCGGCGGCAGCTCGGCGTTCTCGCGCGGGTTGTACGGCTCGGCGGCGATGGGCAGCAGCGGCCCGGCGACCAGGGCGAGCGCGGCCAGCGCGGCCCCGGCGGGCACGCCCGCGAGCAGCCAGAACGCCGGGCGTCCCGCCCTGACCAGCGCGAGGGCGACGACGAGGACGAGGAGGGCACCGGCCACCGGCAGGTTGGAGCCTTCGCCGTCCACGCCCAGCAGCAGCGCGACCCCGTACACGACGAGGGCCGGAAGGGCGGCGGCCAGGCGGGTGCGGGTGCGGTTGAGCACCTCGGCGCCGATGACGGCGGCGGCCCAGACGAGCGTGTGCGCCAGCACGAGCAGGCGCGGCTCCGGCGGGGCGGGCAGCAGCGTGGTGAGCAGCCCCTGCCAGGCGTTGGCCACGTCCGCGAACACCCCGGGGGCCGGGCCGCCGTAGAGCGGGATCGTCCCGGCGAACCACAGCACCACGTCGAGCAGCAGCGCCAGCCAGAGCGGCCGGGCCCGGGTGAGCGCCGCGACCAGCGCGGGAGCGACGGCGGCGGGCACGATCGCGAGGATCAGCCCGGCGCCGGCGAACACCCGGTGGAACCCCCACCCGGCGGTCCCGGCGAGGGCGGCGACGAGCGCGAGACCGGCGAGCCGGTGCCAGGTCGTCGGGGTCATCGCGGTCGCCGGGGTCATCTGGCCCCCCACAGCAGCGGCAGCGCGTCGAGCTCGGCCAGCGGGATCACGGTGACGCCGGGCGCGCTGACGGCTCCCGCGCCCACGTACACGCAGATGACGCGGTCGAAGCGGCGGCGGACGCCGGCGACGCGGCCCGCCTCGGCGGGGTCGGCGGTGACGAGGACGAGCGAGCCGCCGCCGCGCGCCAGCCGCATCGCCTCCGTGACGCCCGTCGTGCCGGGGCCGACCAGGGCGAGCCGGTCGAGCAGCAGCTCGCCGTCGGACTTGGTCTCGGCCACCGGCCCGTCGCCGGTGACGACCCGGACGGGGAACCCCGCCCCGGCCGCCGCGACGGCCGCCGAGGCCGCGGCGTCGACGGCGAGCTCGGTGAGGTCGCGGGTGTCGAGGACGACCGTGGTCGTGGGCAGGCTGGCGTCGATGAGCTGGCGGACCATGAGCGTGCCGGTGCGGGCGCTGGAGCGCCAGTGGACGTGCCGCAGGTCGTCGCCGACGACGTACTCGCGCAGCGTGTGGAAGGTGACGGTGCCGCTGGGCGCGTTGTCGCTGGCCGGGCCCTCCAGGTGGTGCGCCCTGCCGGACGGCGGCACCGTGAGGGCGGCCGTGCGCGGGCGGACCAGGAGCCTCGCGGCCTCGCCGTACTCCCTGACGCGGCACGTGAGCCCCAGCGGGTCGGCCCGCACGAGCGTCAGCGGGCCGATCGGGATGTCGCCGCGCACCTGCGTGGGCAGCGGGTACGAGACGGTCCTGGCGCCGCCCCTGGGCAGCCGGGGCAGGTCCACGGCGTGCTCGGACGCGCCGATCCGGTCGTGGGCGCGCAGCCCGCTCAGGCCCCGCCCGCCGAGGTTGCGCACGTGCAGGACGGCGACGGCGGCCTCGCCGCGCGGGGCCTTCAGCGGCGTCACCTCGCGCCGCACCTCCAGCCTGGGCCTGGGCGCGGTCCAGGCGAGCGCGGCGGCCAGCGCGAGCAGGCCGCCGGTGGCGAGCACGACGGGCTCCGGGTAGCCGAGCGCGAACCCGGCCGCGTACAGCGCGGCCGAGCCGGCGAGCGTCCCCCAGCCGAGCGGCGTCAGCACTAGGCCGCCTGGGGCACGGGCATCCCGGCGAGCAGCTCGCCGAGCACCCCGGCGGCCGTGACCTCGCGCAGCTCGGCCTCGGGCGTGCGGATCAGCCGGTGGGCCAGCACGGGCACGGCCAGCGCCTTGACGTCCTCGGGCACCACGTAGTGGCGTCCGGCGGCGGCGGCCTTGACCCGGGCGGCCCGCAGCAGGGCCAGGCTGCCGCGCGGGCTCGCGCCAAGCCGCAGGTGCGGGCTGGTGCGGGTGGCCGCGCAGAGCGCCACGATGTAGTCGTAGACCGGGTCGGCGACGTGGATGCGGGTCGCGAAGTCGATCATCCCGGCGACGTCGGAGGCGCGGGCGACGACCGGCAGCCGTTCGACCTGCGGGCCGGTGGGCATGCCCTTGAGCACCTGCACCTCCGACGCGTGGTCGGGGTAGCCGACGGAGATCTGCATGAGGAAGCGGTCGAGCTGGGCCTCGGGCAGCGGGTAGGTGCCGTCCATGTCGACCGGGTTCTGCGTGGCGACCACCAGGAACGGCCGGGGCACCGGGTGCGGCTCGGCGTCCACGGTGACGCGGCGCTCCTCCATGACCTCCAGCAGCGCCGCCTGCGTCTTCGGCGAGGCGCGGTTGATCTCGTCGGCGAGCACGATGTTGGCGAACACCGGCCCCTGGTGGAACTCGAACTTCTGGTGCGCCTGGTTGAAGATCGACACGCCGGTGATGTCGCTGGGCAGCAGGTCGGGCGTGAACTGCACGCGCCTCCACTCGGCGTCCACGCTGGCCGCGATCGACCGGGCCAGCGTCGTCTTGCCGGTGCCCGGCACGTCCTCGATGAGCAGGTGCCCCTCGGCGAACAGGCAGATCAGCGCCAGCTCGACGGCCTCGCGCTTGCCTCGGATGACGTGCTCGATGTTGGTCGCGAGCAGCTGGAAGCGCTGCGCGAACTGGCCGGCGAGCTGCGCGGGCTGCTCGTGGCTGTGCTGCTGGTGGCTGTAATGCGTCAACCGAGTCCCCTTCTCAGTCGGTGCACTCGTAGAGCGGGGCCGCCGGGAAGCCGCCGCGCGGCGTCTTCATCAGAGTGTCGCTGATGTAGCCGACGCCGCCGTTCCACTCGATCCTGTTCCAGATGTCGCTGGTCTCCCCGGACTGCTTCTCGCTGACCGACATGCCCTTGACCTGGCAGATCACTGTCAGGCTGAGGTACTTCCCCTTGTCGATCTGGCCGATCTGGCAGTTCCCCGTGGCACACGAATTGATCTTGGTGTTGGTCTCGTCGTTGTAGGCGTTCTGGTAGGCGTGCCTCGGGTAGGCCAGGTCCACCTCGGCGGTGACGGCTTCCTGGCTCTCCCCCGCCGCGTTCTTCGCCTTCAGCGTGAACGTGTGCTTCTGGTTGTTCTTCAGGCCCTCGACCCCGTACGAGGTGCCGCTGATGCCGTCCTTGTCCGCCGCGCCCGACAGCACGTACGTGACGTCCTGGCCGGCGTTCTCCGGGGCGCTCCAGGTCAGGTCGGCGCCCCGGTTCTTGGCCTTGGCCGCGAAGCCCGACGGCGGGCCGGGCGCCACGCACGGCTTGACCCCGGCGCTCGGGTCGGACGCGACCTCGCCGCCGGACCAGTGCGCGACGACGGTGAACGTGTACTCGCCCGCGCAGTCGCCCCCGGTGAACTCGAACCGGAACGGCCCGCCCGCGTCCACCTGCTGCGGCGTGACGCTGCCGTCGCCGCCGTCCACCTTCAGCGTGTAGCGCTCCACCTCGCCGCCCGCGGACGGGCTGAAGCTGATGTCCACCCGGCCCGGCCCGGTCCTGGCGGTCACGGCCCCCGGCTTGCCGGGCGGCGTCGCGGACGGCGTCGGCGTGGGCGTGGGGGTCGGCGTGGGCGTCGCGACCGGCTTCCTGGTCCTCGTACGGGTCGGCTCCGGGTCCGGCTCGGCCTCCACCTCCTCCGTCCGGGTGGGACGCGGATCCGGCTCGGACGTGGCGGGCCGCTCCTGCTCCTGCGTCTGCGTGGGCTCCGGCTTCGGCGTCTTGGGCCTGGGCGTGTTCGTCGGGCCCGGGACGTCGGAGTCGTCCTTGTCGATGTCGTGCTTGCGGCCTTCCGGGTCGATGACGATGGCCTTGTCGCCGTTCTCGTCGTTGGCCCAGAGCAGCCCGTCCTTGACGAACACGTCCACCTCGCCGGGGCCCTGCGCCACCTGGAGGGTGGTGGGCCGGCCGCCGTCTGCGCTGTCCCAGACGATCAGGGCGCCGCTGCTGCGGTCCGGCACGTACACCTTGGAGCCGAGCACCTGCGGCACGCCGAGCGCGGCCGGGTCGGACGCCTCGAACCGGGTGGTGAGCACCGAGTTGGACGCGGTGTCGATCACCACGAGCAGCCCCGAGTCGCCCGCCGTCAGCACCGGCACCAGCGGGCCCTCGGTGCCGGCCGGGGTGAGCACGCCGCCCTCGGCCGCCTGCGCGACCTCCTTCGGCAGCAGGATCTCGCCCACGCCGCCGTCGGCGCCGACGAGCGTGGCCGTGGCGGCGCGCGTGTTGACGATCAGCGGGACCGAGCCCGCGATGGTGACGGCCAGCTCCTCGCCGGGCTCGCCGACCTTCACCGGCGTACGGGCCACGCCACCGGACACCGGCACCACCTCGCCCTTCGCGGTGACGGGCACCCACAGCGTGCCGGCGCCGTCGATGCGGGCCGCGCCCAGCGGGCCGGGCAGCGCGAGCGGCGCGCCCACGGTGTTGAGAGTGAGCGGGTCGATCCGCTGGACCTCGCCCTTCGGGTTCACCGCGTAACCGGTGTCGCCCGACAGCGCGAGCTGCACGCCGGCCGCGCCGAAGTCGCGCGACTGCGTGACGGTGAGCTGGCTGGGCTCGATCCGGCTCACGTAGCCGGTGCGCTCGTCGACCAGCAGCACGTGCGAGCCGTCCTGGACCACTTTGAGCCGCTTGCCCGCCTTGTCGTCGAGATAGCCGTCGACCTCCCCCGAGAGGCCGTTGACGTGCACGATCTTGCCTCGCGCGGCGGTCCACAGCCAGGCTCCGACGTCGGCCAGCTTCGGGTTGGCGCTCGACACGCCCACACCGAAGAACGCCGCCGCCCCAGCCAGGATGACCGCCGCCGCCCCCGCGATCAGAGCCGTCGCCCGATCGCCTCGGAGTACGCGCATGCGATTACTCACTCCGTCGTACTGATTACTGTGCGTTTGCCCCCGTATGTATCAGGGGTCACCCTAGCGTGCCCCGGTAGCACGCGCATGCGGGCAAGGAATGTCGGCGCGAGGCCGTACCTTAGTGCGCGTGCCAGAGCAGCCCCTGACCCTCGACTCCGCGCTCACCGACGAGGCGGTGCTGTCGACCTACCGCCGCATGTTCGCGGCCCTGGCCCGCGACAGCGGGGCCGTGGTCGACGACCCCGCGCTCGTCGACATCGCCGAGACGCTGTTCGCCGCGTTCGCCGAAGCCGGCGAGGAATGGCTCACGCACGACCAGATGCGCTTCGCCTGCCGCGCCCACCCGGCCGACCAGTTCGACAACCGGCTGCGCGTCCTCAAGGGGCTCGGCGCCATCCGCGAGGTCTTCCCCAAGCCCAACCAGCTGCGCTACCGCGCGTCGTTCACCAGCGTCGTCGGGCTCATGTTCATCAGGCGGATGATGGACGACGGCGGCCAGTCGGAGATGCACCGGCTGCTCGCCCTCGAAGACCTCAACGTCGCCGACCCGCGCACCACCATGGAAGAAGCCCGGCAGAGCGCCGTCAACCTCGCCCGCGCCTTCCGCCTGTGGGCGCTGGAGCTGATCACGCTCACCACCGGCACCATCGAGGAGCTGCGCGAGCAGGCCCCCAAGCTGTGGGGCACCGAGGAGATCGCGCACCGCGCCCAGAGCCTCCACGGCACCATCCTCACCCGCTGGCCCGAGCTCGACCGCGTCTGCACCGACCTGCGCGCCGCCATCTACTCCTACAGCGACGCCTCCCGCCGCGCCGCCGGCCGGCTCGCCGACTCCGCCGGCACCACCCGCAACCTCACGCTCCTGCCCACCGAGACGTGGCGCACCTTCGCCCAGACGGCGTCCAGGGAGCGGCTCGCCGCCGTGCTCGACGGCTTCCTCTTCGACGCCCCCACGCCCTGGCACGACCCCGCCGCCATCGCCCGCGCCGTCGACGAGGCCCCGCGCCCCGCCCCCGCCCAGCCCACTCCCCCGCGCTCCACCCTGCCCGACCCCGGCCCCGAAGGCTCGCTCGACTCCTCACCCACGGCCGCCACCGAACGCCTGACCGCCCTGGCCGAGTCCCTGCTCGGCGGCGCCTCCCGGGTCGCGCTGGCCGACGTCATCGACTCCGACTGGCCCTCGGCCCGGCGCCTGCTGGCCGACCTGACGAGCATCGACCTGCGTCCCGAACTGCCCTACCGGCTGGCCTGGTCCGACGGCCTCACCATCGACCCGTCCCGCGAGCCCGCCTGGCTCTCCCACGGCCACCTGGAGCGCACCCCATGACCACCCCGCCCCGGCCCGCCACCGACCACCCACCGTCGGACCCGCCCTCCCCGGCCGCGTACCGCACGCCTTCCATGCCCACCGCCGCCGAGGCCCGCCCTTCCCCAGCGGACGCGCGCCGTACGCCGCCCTCGCCTTCCCCCGAAGAGGCCGGCCCTCCGTCCACCGGCCCGTCCCCGTCGGACTCCCGCCCTCCGTCCACCGGCCCGTCCCGGTCGGACGCGCACCGTACGACGCCCGGATCGTCCTTCCCGGACGGGGTCCGTACGCTGTCCGGGCCCTCCTCCAAGGACGACCGCCGCGCGCCGGCCGGATCGTTCGACCGGGAGGGGCGCCGGGCTGGAGGCACGGCTTTGAACGGAGCGTCGCAGGTGACGGCCGGTGCGGTGGCGCATGCGCGGGCCAGGGTCGAGGGGCCGCTGACGTTGAGGGCCACGGAGGCGGCCCCCGCCGGGATGACCCGGCTGACCAGGCCCGACTCCACCGGCCAGGCGCTCCCCGTATGGCCCGACGGGGTCACGCCGTCGCTGCTGGAGGAGCACCAGGTCCCGCCCATGCCCGTGGAGCGCTCCGGTGAGACCCGCCGCGTCCTCGCCGCCGTGCTCAAGTGCTGCTGGAGCGACCACACGACCGACCCGTGGCCGGGCGACCCGGCGCCGCTGGAGCGCGTGCTCGACACCTACCGCGCGCTGATCGGCCGCACCGACGACCTGATGCGCAACTGGGCGATCGGCGCGCTGCGCCGCCTGCACGACTCGGCCTGGGTGTCGATGTCCGACGGCATCGTCTCCCTGGGGCCGCGCTGCGCCTTGTGGCCGGTGGAGTCCCACGCCGTCCTCCAGGAGCTGGTCCGCCGCATCCCCGAGCCGGAACGCCGGGCCCTCACGGTCGTAGCCGACGCCGACCTCGTCGCCGCCGCCCGCCCCGCGCCGCCGTCGATAGCGGTACCGCTTTCGACGGCCCCACCAGCGCGGACACCGTCTACCCCCACCACGGGCCACGCCGCCCCCGAAACGACCGAGCCCCACGACCCGCCCCCGCCCGGGCGGCCGGACGCCGGGCAGGACGGGCACCGCCCACAGGACGACCAGCCCGTACGGGACACACAACCGCACGACGAGCACCCGGTCCAGGCCGAACGTGACACGCAAGCCC
Organism: Nonomuraea sp. NPDC003214; assembly: GCF_053590035.1. Taxonomy (NCBI): domain Bacteria; kingdom Bacillati; phylum Actinomycetota; class Actinomycetes; order Streptosporangiales; family Streptosporangiaceae; genus Nonomuraea; species Nonomuraea sp. NPDC003214. Next base: position 139,766 of record NZ_JBSFSX010000003.1, read on the forward strand.
CGCAGGACGAGCAACCCGTGCGGGACCCGGAGTCCGCGCGGGACGCCCAGCTCGTGCCGGATGCCCAGCCCGTACCCGACGCCCAGCCCGTGCCCGACGCCCAGCCCGTGCAGGACGTGCGGCTTAGGGCGGAGGGCTCTCTGGTGGAGGGGGTTGCCGGGGCCGGGGGGCGGGTGGAGGCGGGGGTGGCCGAGTTCGGCGATCTGCTGGACGCCTATGACGAGCGGCGGCGGGCCGAGCTGGTGGCCGCGTTCATGGTGGTGGAGCATGCCGCCGAGCCCGTGCAGGAGGCGAGGTTCGCCGCCCTGCGCGATCCGGCGTTGCGCCACACCCTGGCGGCGATGCTGGCCCGGCGGGGTCGCGTGCTGGTCCAGCATCGTGAGCGCTGGATCTCGGGCTATGACGACGAGATCGCCGCGCTGCACCGTGCCCCCGCCGCGGAGCAGCCCGCCGACGCCGAGCCGTCGGAGCCGGGTGTGGACGGGCGGCGGTCGGATCGGCCCGCGCACGCCGGAGGCGGCAGGAGCGGGGCCCAAGGACCGGGACAGGGGCTCGGGGAGAGTGAGCGGGCGGTGCTGACGCTGGTGCTGGTGCACTCGGTGGCGATCCCGCGCGCCGAGGGCCTGCTGCCGGAGGACTCGTGGCTGTCGCCGCACCCGACGCCGGTGGACGAGCTGCGCCGCCACACCCAGTTGCCGATCGGCGAGCTGGAGTCGGCGTTGCGGACGTTGCGGCACGCCGGGCTGCTGACGCAGGTCAAGGCCGGTGAGGAGGCGGGCGGTTACGTTCCGGGCCCGCAGTTCCACCGGCTCACCCCGGCGGCGCGGCGGCGGCTGCAGGAGGAGCTGATCCTGGCCGCGGGCCCCGACACCCCGCTGGCGGCGGCCGTACGGGCTCGGAGGACGGCCAGGTGACGAGCGGGACGGCCCGCCGGACGGGCGGGGCCGCGGATCAGGACGTGGACCAGGTCGTGGATCAGGCCGCGGGCCTGGTCATGGATCAGGTCGTGGATCAGGACGCGGGCCAGGACGCGGGTCAAGTCGCGGATCAGGACGCATGGAAGGTTTCGGGGAGCTGAAGTGGCGCAGGTGGAGAACGTCGTCGGGGATCGCGTGCTGGTCGCTGTGCAAGCGGTCAACATCTCCCGCCTGTCCACCCATCCGGTGCCGACGGTGCCGGGGACGCTGATCGTGGTGGCGGGGGCGGGCCCGAAGGACTCCAACGGGGCGGGCAAGTCCTCGTTCATCGCCTCGATCACGGCGCTGCTGGGTGACGAGCAGTGGCGGTTCGCGTCGGGGGCGAAGGCGGTGTCGGAGCTGCTGTTCAACGCGGAGCTGGCCAGCGGGGCCGGGGCGCGGCAGTGGGCGAGCGCCGATCACGGCTACATCGTGGGCGTGTTCGGGCCGCCGGGGATGCGGGAGTTCGCGGCTCCGGCCGAGCCGGTGGCGGCGGCGGGGGATGACGGGGAGCTGTTCGAGGTGCCGGACGACTCCAGCGGGCCGGTGACGGTCTGGTTGCGGGTCAACCAGGAGGCTCCCCATTTGGAGATCCGCTGGCGGGCCGGGGTGCATCTGGCCGCGGCGGCGTCGGAGGCGGAGCGGGTGGCGCGGGCCGACGAGCTGTGGGGTTCGCTGCCGCGGTCGGCGGGGCGGCGGGACGTGGTGGCGCGTGACCTGACGAAGGTGCTGTACGGCGACCGGGTGCGATGCGTGTCGTTCCTGTCGACGAGCGTGCGCAGCAAGGTGGCGACGAACCTGCTGTCGCAGCCGCTGAACGAGATCTCGCCGGAGCGGGTGTTCGAGGCGATCGCGGCGCTGACGGGGCTGGACGCCGAGCTGGAGCAGGAGCGGGAGGCGCGGCGCGACGAGCACGCCAAGCGGGTGCGGGCGGTGCTGGCGGGTGAGCGGCTGGCGGAGTTCGAGGCGGAGTCGAAGGCGTTGCTGGCCACGTTCGACCGGCGCGACCAGGCTCGCGTACGGCTGGCCGAGGCGTTGCGGTGCTGGCGGGGTCGTCAGGCGCGCAAGCTGGCCGACGCCGCCGCGAAGGACGAGGCGCTGGCCGGTGAGCTGGCGCGGCATCGGGCGGCCGGTGAGGCGGCGGCGGAGGCGATCGCGCTGGTGAAGGCGGAGATCGCGACGCTGAAGGACGACTCGCTGGACCGGGGAGTGACGGAGGCGCGCAGGGAGCTGGCGGCGTTGCAGGCGCGGGCGGCCAAGCTCGACGCCGACCGGGCCGTGGCGGAGAACTCGGCCGACGAGCTGCGCGGGATGATCCCGGCGCTGGAGGAGGCGCGGCGCTTCGCCGACGGGCGTGACGTGCCGGCGGCGGAGCGGGAGCTGGCGGCGGCGCGGCTGCGGCTGAACGAGGCGCTCAAGGCGCTGGGCGTGGCCGACCAGGAGGTGGCCTCGGCGCGGGCGGCGCTGGACGACGCCGAGGGCGGCCCGGCCGCCGCGCAGCTCGACGCGCTGGCGGCGGCGGGCGTGGGCGCGACGGGCCTGCTGGACGCGCTGGACGTGGCCGAGCAGGCCCGCGGCTCGCTGCGGGTGGACGAGCTGCGCGGCTGGCCGGGCGAGCACGCGGTGGTCGTCGACGCCGCCAAGCTGGGCGAGGCCGCCGAGGCGCTGTCCGGTCTGCCCGGTTCGGTGCTGGTCAGCGCCGCCGGGGTGAGCGTGGTGGGGGCGTTCGACGGGGTGGCGACGGGCCGGGAGGCGCGCATCAAGGCCGCCGGCCAGCGGCTGAACCGGGCGATGGACGTACAGGAGACGGCCGCGCAGGCGGTGCACGACGCGGAGGAGACGGTCGCGCAGGCGCAGCGGCGGCTCGACGGGGCGAAGGCCGGTGTGCAGCTCGGTGAGCTCGAAGGGCGGCTGACGGAGCGGCGGGCCAGGCTGGGCGAACTGACGGCGGCGCTGGAGGAGCTGACGCCGCAGGTCGCCGAGGCCGAACGGCAGGCGTCCTCGCTCGACTTCCGGGCCCGCACCCGCGACATGGAGATCGAGCGGCTGGAGGGCAGGCGGCAGCGGCACGAGGCGGAGCGGGCGCAGGCCCGCGAGCAGGAGGCGCGGGTCGGCGGCGAGCGGGAGGCTCTGCGGCTCGACGCGCTGGCCGCCGAGTGGGGCGGCACTGTCGAGACGGCCGGCGAGTGGGTGCGGGCACTGCCCGAGGAGGAGCGGGGCCGCACCGCCGACGAGTGGTGGCGGGCCGCGGAGCGGCAGTTCGACCAGGCGTTGCGTGACACGTTCCCGGAGGAGGACGCGGAGATCCCGGAGGAGCTGCGGTTCCTGCTGGACGAGCGGGGCGGCAGCACGGCGCGCGAGCAGGCGACGTTCGCGGCGGTGTGCGGGGCTTTGGCGTCCTATCTGCGGGGGCAGGAGGAGTACGAGAAGCACCAGCGGCGGCAGATCGAGGCGCAGATCGTGTCCCGCCAGCGTGACCTGGCGGCGGCCGACAAGGGCGCGGAGGAGGCGGCGCAGTCGACGGCGGTGCACCGGGCGGCGCTGACGGCGGCGATCAAGGCGCGGTTGCAGCGGGTGGCGGAGGAGTTCGAGAAGCTCGACACCTCCTACGGCGGCTACGGCGCGACGCTGGAGTTCCCGGTGCCGCCCGCGCCGGCCGATCCGGAGCAGCGCTGGCAGTGGCGGGTGACGCCGAAGTGGCGGCGCGGCGAGGGGCAGGGCTTCGTCCCGTACAACCGGCGGGCCAACACCGCGCTCATGGACGAGAAGGCGGTCAAGCTGGTGTGCGCGGCGGCGATCGCCTCCTCCGGCGGCGGCCACCTGTGCCTGGTGCTCGACGAGCTGGGCCGCAACCTGGGCAAGGAGCATCGCCGGGAGGCGGTGGCGCTGTTCCGGCGGATCGGCGAGACGTACGGGATCACGGTGATCGGCGCGCTGCAGGACGACATGGAGCCGTACGCGATCGACGCCTGCGGCCAGTACATCAAGCTGCGGCGCTCGTCCGACGCGATGCCGTACAACGAGCCGCCGGTGATCGTCGGCCACGACGAGCACGCCGAGCGGGTGCGGGCGCTGGCCGCCTACGTGGAGCGGCCGGCCCAGCCGGTCGGCGGGCCGGTGTAGCGGCCCGCGACCGGGTCTGCCGGGGTCTACGCGACCGGGTCTGCCGGGGTCTACGCGACCGGGTCTCCCGGGGTCTACAGGGTCTCGTCGCCGGTCTCGGGCAGGGCGATCAGGCAGAGCAGGCTGAGCACGGCCATCGCCGAGACGTACACGCCGACGCCGAACACGCCGACGCCGCTCGCCTGCATGCTGGTCGCCACCAGCGGCGGCACCGCTCCGCCGAGCACGCCGCCCAGGCTGTAGGCGACCGAGGCGCCGCTGTAGCGGAACTCGGTGCGGAACAGCTCCGGCAAATAGGCGCCCATCGGCCCGAACACGAGGCCCATGAGCGCCAGCGCGCCCGCCAGCGCCACGCCGACGAGCGGCACCGACCGGGTCTCCATCAGCGGGAACATCACCAGCCCCCACGCGATCGCCACGGACGTGCCGGTGATGAGCGTGCGGCGGCGGCCGAGCCGGTCCGACACGATCGACGACACCACGGTGCCCGCCGCCATGAACACCACGCCGATCATCGTCAGCGCCAGCATGGTCGTGCGCGGGATCTCCAGCGTGCCGGTGCCGTACGCCAGGCAGTAGGTGGTCGCCGTGTAGAACAGCGTGTACGCGATCACCATCGCGCCGGCGCCGAGCAGGACGCGCCGCCATTGGTGGCGCATGAGGCCGGCGAACGGCACCTTGGCGATCCGCCGCTCGTCCATCGCCGCCTGGAAGACCGGCGTCTCGGAGATCTTCAGCCGCACGTACAGGCCGACGACCACGAGCAGCAGGCTCGCCACGAACGGCACCCGCCACCCCCACGAGCCGAACTGCTCGTCGGTGAGCGTCGCGCCGAGGATCAGGAACAGGCCGTTGGCCGCGATGAACCCGACCGACGGCCCGAGCTGCGGGAACATCGCGTACAGGCCGCGCTTGCCGGGCGGCGCGTGCTCGGTGGCCAGCAGCGCCGCGCCGCCCCACTCGCCGCCGAGCCCGATGCCCTGCGTGAACCGCAGCAGCACCAGCAGCACGGGCGCGGCGACGCCGATGGCCGTGTAGCCGGGCAGCAGCCCGATGACGATCGTGGACAGCCCCATGACCAGCAGCGACACGACCAGCATGGACTTGCGCCCGATCCGGTCGCCCCAGTGCCCGAACAGCGCCGACCCGAGCGGCCGGGAGATGAACGCCACCGCGAACGTCGAGAACGCGGCCAGGCTCCCGGCCAGCGGATCCATCTCGGGGAAGAACGCGGTGTTCAGCACCAGCGCCGCCGCCGTGCCGTAGATGTAGAAGTCGTAGAACTCGATGGCGGTGCCGGCCAGGCTGGCGGCCGCGATCCGGGTCCGGCTGGGGGCCTCACTTCGGGGGGATTGCGTCATGTACGTCTCACTATGTGGTCTTACATCTTGTGAAGTGGTACGTGAACGCTACCACCTGCTGATTCGTGACTATCCCCCCACGACGGACAGCGTCGAACCGGTGCGGGTCTTGGCGACCCTGAGCTGAGCGGGGATGCGGGTGCGCAGCTCGGCCACATGGCTGATGATGCCGACCGCCCGGCCGCCGTCCCGCAGCCCGTCGAGGATGTCGAGCACGCCGTCGAGCGTGTCCTCGTCCAGGGTGCCGAACCCCTCGTCGACGAAGAGCGTGCCGATCTCCGCGCCGCCCGCCTCCGCGGTCACCACGTCCGCGAGCCCCAGGGCCAGCGCCAGCGAGGTGATGAAGCTCTCGCCGCCCGACAGCGTCGCCGGGTCGCGCTCCACCCCGGTCCACCCGTCGTACACCCGCAGCCCCAGCCCGCCGCCCGAGCGCGCCCGCGACCCGGCGGTCTTCGCCAGGTCGTGCCGCAGCAGATAGCGGCCGCCGGACATGTGGTCGAGCCGCTCGTTCGCCGCGTCGGCCACCTGCCGCAGCCGCTCGCCCAGCACGTAGGACGACAGGCTCATGCTCCACTGGTTGTCGCTGGACGTGCCGCTGGCCAGCGACGCCATCCGCTCGGCCAGCCGGTGCCGGTCGGCCGCCGGCCGCCACCGCGCCACGCAGCCCTCCAGCTCGGCCTTCAGCTCCCGCAGCCGGGCGTGCCTGGCCTCGGCGCGGTCGCGGGCCGAGGCCAGCTCCGTGTGGACGCGCTCCGCGTCGTCCCGCGCCGCCGCCAGCCCCGCCAGGTCCGGCGCCGGCCGCGCCGCCGCGGCCACCAGCTCCGGGTCCTCCAGCGTGCTCGTCACCGCGGCGTGCTCCGCGTCGAGCCGGCGCAGCGTCTCGGCCTTCTCCTCGCGCTCGGCGGCGCCGCGCGCCGCCGCCTCCGCGTCCGCCGCGTCCGCGAACCCCGCCTCGCGCGCCGCCTCCTCCGCCGCCTCGGCCGCCCGGGACCGCTCCCCCTCCGCCACGACCGCCGCCCGCGTCGCCTCCCACGCCTCCCGCAGCAGCTCCGCCTCGTCGTTCAGCCTCGTCAGGCGGGCGGTGATCGTCTCGTCGCCGCCGCGCGCCTCGTCCAGCCGCGCCGCCAGCCTGGCCGCGTCGGCGCTCAGCTCCTCCTGTCGCGTCCGGCCGGCCGCCAGCCTCGCGGCCACCCGCCGGGCGTCCTCCTGCAACGCCTCCCGCTCCCGCGCCAGCCCGGCCACCGCCCCGGCCAGCTCCCCCTCCCGAGCAGCCGCCGTCCGCAACCGCCCCAGCTCCGCCCGGGCCCACTCCAACACCCGCACGGCATCGAGCTCGACCCCTTCGAACGCTTCCGCTTCCGAGGAGGGCGCGGGCGAATGGGCCCCTTCGTGCGCCTCCGCGGAGGGGGCGGGCGAATCGACCGCTTCGTACGCCTCCGCCTCCGCGGAGGGGGCGGGCGAATCGGCCCCCTCGACCGCCTCCGCTTCCGAAGAGGGCACGGTGAGCCCGTCATGGGTGACGGTTGCCGCCTCTTCGGTGGGGATGGGCGCGGGGGGTTCGAGGGGCGGGTGGATGGTCGCCAGGCGAGTGCGGAGGCGGGCGCGTTCGGCGTGCAGGTGGGTGGTGTGGGAGCGGTGCGCCGCCAGCGCCTCGCCGATCTCCCGGGCCCGGTCCCTCACCGTGTCGCGTTCGGCCTCGATGCGTTCCAGCTCGGCGGCCAGCGCGGGCTCGCGGTCGGCGATCGCGTGCAGGCGGGCCAGCTCGTCCTCGGCCCGCGCCGCCGCGGTCTCCGCCTCGGCGGCGTCGAGCCCGCCGGTGGCGTCCTCGGCGTCGGCCAGGCGGGACTCCAGCGACGCCAGCGTCCGCTCGGCCGCCTCCCGGTCGGCGAGCGCCGCCTCGTGCTCGCGTTCGGCGGCCAGCTCGTCGTCCGGGGAGGGGGCGGTCTCCGTGGGGGACGCCGGATGCGGGTGGTGGTCGGAGCCGCACACGGCGCACGGCAGCCCGTCGGACAGGTCACGGGCCAGCTCGGCCGCCATGCCCTCGATGCGCGCCTGCCGGATGTCGAGCCATCGTTCGCGCAGCCCCTGGGCCCGGTCGACCAGCGTCTGGTGGTGCGCCGACGCCGACTCCAGCTCCGCCGCGAGTGCGTCACGCCGCCGGGCCGCCGCCAGCGCCGCCCTCGCCGCGTCGAGCGCCGCCGAGGCCGCCGGGATCGCCGCCGCCTCGGCCCGTACGCCGTCGAGCCTCGCGGCGGCCTCGGCGACCCGGGCGGGCAGCTCCGCCTCGGCGGCGGCAACCTCGGCCTCCCGCTCGGCCAGGTCGTCGAGCTCCGCAGCCGCGCGGGCCAGCTTGCCGTCGACCTCGATCAGGTCGGCGGCGGCATCCCGTACGGCCTCCACGGCGGGGATGCGGGCGGCGTCGGCGCGGGCGCGGGCGAGCTGCGTCTCGGCCTCCTGGAGGAGGTGCGGCAGCTCGGCCAGGCGGGCGGTGGTGGCCTCGTCGTCGCGTTCGAGGTTGGCCAGCTCGGTTTCGACCCTGCCCAGGTCACGGCGTACGACCAGCAGGCGGGCCTCTTCGGTGAGCAGCTCCGACAGGCGGGCGCTCTCGGCCCGCCGCTGCCTCTCCAGCCCGGCAAGCCACTCGACCTGCGGCCCGGTGACAGCACGGCTGCCCGCAGCAGGGGTTCCGCTCGGGGGCGGGAGGAGGGGGTGGGCGCGGGTCAGGGCGTCGGCGGCCAGGGTGGCGGCCTTGGTGGCGGCCTCCGCGCGGTGCCGGGCGGCGGTGATCAGGGGGACGACGCGGTCGGCGCGGGCGGCGTCGTCGAGGATCGCCTGGAGCTCGGCGCGTTCTTCGGCGCGTTCGTCCAGGGTGCGGCGCAGGGTGAGGGCTTCGGCGTGGCGGCGTTGCCGGGCGGCGAGGGCGGACGCCTCCTCGAAGCGGGCGCCCGCGGAACGCCATGCCCGTTCGGCCTCGGCATGCCGTTCGGCGGTGGTCAGCACGGCGGCGTGGGCGGTGGCCAGCAGCGCCCCGGCCCACTCGACCGGATCGTCCTCGGGTCCGGGCAGCGCGGTCTCCCGGCCCGCGTCCTCCGGGGACGCGCCGGAGTGGCCGCCGGTGGAGGAAGCGGGCTGGGCCGCATGGTCCTCGGTGGACGGCGAGGCGAGGGTCAGGTCGGTGGCGGCCTCGGCGAGGCGTTGGACGGCGTAGTCGACCTGCCGGCGCAGGTCCTGCTGGTCGCGCCAGGCGCGTTTGCGGTGGTCGGCCAGCCAGCTCTCGGCCTGGGTGAAGGTCTTGACGGTGAAGAGGCGGCCGAGGAGCTTGTGGCGGTCGTCGCCGGAGGCGCGCAGGAAGCGGGCGAAGTCGCCCTGCGGCAGCATGGCCACCTGGCAGAACTGGTCGGCGTTCATGCCGAGCAGCCCGCCGACGAGGTCGCCGGCCTCGTCGGCGCGGGTGGTGAGGCCGTGCCAGGCGGCGCCGGTGCGTTCCTCGACGATGACCTTGGCCTTCTCCTCGGTGTGGCCGGTGCCGCGCAGCTTGGGGCGCTGCCAGGAGGGCGAGCGCCGGATGCGCAGGAGGCGGCCGCGGAGCGTGACCTCCAGGCTGACCGAGGGTCCGGTGCCGGCGGGGGCGTGGTCGCAGCGGAGGCTGCGGGCGCTGTTGCGCTGGCCGGGGACCTGCCCGTACAGGGCGAAGCAGAGCGCGTCGAGGACGGTGGTCTTGCCCGCGCCCGTGGGTCCGTGGATGAGGAAGAGGCCGGACTCCGCGAGGGAGTCGAAGTCGACGGTCTCGGACCCGGGGAAGGAGCCGAACGCCGTCAGCGAGAGCCGGTGCGGCCGCATCTACGCCATCGTCTCCTTTGCCCGGGATGCCTCGATCGCCTGTCTTAGCAGCTGTTCCTCGTCGGGTGCGGCAGGCTCACCGCGTACTTCCCTGACGAAGTCGAGCGCGACCTCCGCCTCGGGCCGGCCGCTGAGGCGCACGGGGGCGGGGGCGGCGCGGTCGCCTTCGGGGTCGAAGGACAGGGCGAGCGTGTGGGGGAAGCGGGCGCGCAGCCGGTCCATGGCGGAGCGGGGGCGTACGGGGTCGGTGAGGACGACCTGGAGCCAGTGGTCCTCGCGGTCGGCGTGACGCGGGGAGGTGAGCAGGTCGTCGAGGCGCCCGCGCAGCACGGCGACGGGCCGGGGCACGGGGGCGGGCACGAAGTCGGCGCCGGTGAAGCCGCCGTCCTCGAACGTGACCAGCCACATGCCCTTGACCTGGCCGGCCTCGGAGAAGGAGTAGGCGATCGGGGAGCCGGAGTAGCGGACCGTCTCCGACATGCGCTGGCGGCCGTGCAGGTGGCCGAGCGCGACATAGCCGACGCCGTCGAACGCGGTGAGCGGCACGTGCGCGACGCCGCCCACGCTGATGTCGCGCTCGCTGTCGCTGGCCTGCCCGCCGGTGACGAAGGCGTGGGCGAGGACGACGGAGTGGCGTCGGCGGGCGGCGTCGGCGCGCACCCGGTCCATGGCGTGGGTGATCGCGGCGGTGTGGCCGCGCGAGGCCAGCTCCCACGGCCCGCGCACCAGCTCGGGCTCCAGGTAGGGGATGCCGTAGAAGGCCACGTCGCCGACGAGGACCGGCTCCCAGGCCCGGTCGGGGTCGGTGCGCAGGTGGACGCCCGAGGCGTCGAACAGCGAGGCGCCGAACCCGAGCCGCCGCGCCGAGTCGTGGTTGCCGCTGATGAGGATCGTCCTGGCCCCGGCATCGCGCAGCCGGCCGAGCGCCTCGTTGCACAGCGACACGGCGTCGACGGGCGGCAGCGCCCGGTCGTAGACGTCGCCCGCGACGGCGACCACGTCGACCTCCTCGGCGCGCACCGTCTCGACCAGGTGGTCGACGAACGCCGCCTGCCCGGACAGCAGGCTCTCGCGGTGGAACGAGCGCCCCAGGTGCCAGTCGGAGGTGTGCAGGATCCGCATTCCCAGGAAGCTAACAGGCCCCACCGACACATGTGGCCACACCGGCTGGGAGTAGGCTGGAAGATCAGCGGGCAAACCAACGCACATGGGGAGGCCGATGCGGACTGGCCGTGGCACTTTGAGCGTTGCCGCCGGTCTGTTACTGGTGGCTCTCGCGTCGGTGGGTTACGTGTTGCCTCCCGCGTTCGACCCGCCGCCGCTCAAGGTCGATGCCGCTTTACAGGCGCTGCCGCCGCAACCCCAGGGGGAGCTGCGCCACGTGAACGCGTCCTCGCTCTACGGCGAGGAGCAGATCGCGGTCCCGGCGGAGGGGCAGACGCTGGAGGGCACCGTACGGGCGCCGCTGACGCCGGGGCGTTATCCGGCGCTGGTGTTCGTGTCGGGGTCGGGCAACGGGTCGCGGACGGAGTTCGAGCCGCAGGCGGAGTTCCTGTCGATGGCGGGCGTGGTGACGCTGGCGTTCGACAAGCGCTCGGTCGGCTACAACTTCCGTGACCGCGACTTCGGGCTGCTGGCCGACGACGTATTGCGCATGGTGGAGTATCTGAAGACCCGCCCCGACGTCGATCCGGCGCGGATCGGCATCTGGGGCGTCAGCGAGGGCGGCTGGGTGGTGCCGATCGCCGCCGCCAAGAGCGACAGCGTCGGGTTCGTGATCCTGGTGTCGTCGCCGAACGTCTCCCCCCTCCGGCAGGTCGCCTGGGCGCTCAACGAGCAGCTGCTGCGGCTGCGCGCGCCGATCGGCGTGCGCGACCTGCTGACCCGGGCGATGGGCGTGGTCGGCTTCGACTTCCTGCGCTACGACGCCCAGCCCGCGCTCAACGGCATCACCCAGCCGGTGCTGGCCTTCTACGGCACCACGGACCCGTCGATCCCGTTCGTGGAGTCCACCAACGCGCTCATGCGGGCCATGAAGGCGGCGGGCAACGAGCAGTACACGATCCGCTTCATGGACCGGGGCGACCACGCCATGCGGATCAACGGCGGCGAGTTCACCGCCGGCTACCTGGAGACGATGGCCAACTGGATCCTCGGCCTGCCGGGCACGGCCGTCCCGGCGGTGCACGTGGCGGGCGCGACGCCGGTGCAGCGGTTCGAGGCGAGCGACGTGCCGGCGGCTCCCTGGTACGCGGGCGGCACCATGCTGGGGCTGACGATCTGCCTGGCGGCCGTCGGGTACGTGGCCGGGCCGGTCGCGGCGATGGTGGTGCGGCTGCGCGGCCGTCACCACACGCCGGAGGTGAACGCCCGGCTGTGGCCGCCGATCCGGCGCAGGCTGGCCAGGATGGTGTGGACCGGGGTCGGGCTGCTGGTGTCGGTGGCGGCGTTCATCATGCTGCTGGTGCTGTTCTCGATCAACCAGGCCGGGGCGTGGCCGGCGGTGCTGGCCGGCTGGCTGGTGGTGCGGGTGCTGGCCGTGCTCATGCTCGTCCAGGAGGTCACGGCCGTGGCGGCGGTGGTGTCGGGGCTGCGCGAGGGCATGCGGCCGAGCCGCTGGCAGCACGTGGCGATCGCGGGCGTGCTGGGCGGCACCGGCCTGCTGCTGGTCGCCGCCGCCTACTACGGCCTGTTCTCGTTCCCTTGGTGAGCGTCGCCCTGGTGATCGTCCCCCTGGTGGACGTAGGCGGTCATCCAGCGGTCGATCTCGGCGAAGACCTGCTTGCGTACGGGCTCGGCCGACAGCACCAGGTCGTGGATGCCGCCGTCGAAGCGGACGCAGGTGACGTGCGGGCCGAGCGCGGTGGACCAGCGGGCGATCTGCCGGGGGTCGAGGACCACGTCGGCCGACTGCGCCTCCGGCACGAAGTCCCGTACGCGCAGTCCTGAGGCGGCGGCCAGGACGAGGACGGGCACGTCGATCCCCAGGCCGGCGTGCAGCCGCCGCTGGGCGCGCCGGATGGCGGCGAGCCAGGTGGCGTGCACGTGGAAGCCGCCGAGCGGTTTGAGGTCCAGGTCGTAGTCCCATTCGCCGTGGTGGTCGCGGTGCAGGGAGTGGCCGTAGACGCTGCTGGAGCCGAGCGGCAGCGGCCGGGTGACGTAGGACAGCGGGGTCTTGAGCAGGTCGGCGGCCAGCCGGACGGGGGCCGGGACGTTGAGGTCGAAGAACGGGCTGTTGAGCACGAGGCCCTGCACGAGGCCGCGGCCCCGGACGCGGTCGGCCCACAGGGGGACGATGAGGCCGCCGGTGGAGTGGGCGTTGATCGTGAGCTCGTCGTGGTCCTGCCGGATGATCCGGACGGCCTCGTCGAGCTCGGGGAAGTATTCGGTGACGCTCCTGATGAGCCCCCTGGTCTGGTGCGGCAGCAGCGACCTGCCGTACTTGCGCAGGTCGAGGGCGTAGAAGTCGACGCCGCGGGTGACGTAGTGGTCGGCCAGGTGGTCCTGGAAGAAGTAGTCGGTGAAGCCGTGCACGTAGAGGACCGCCCTGCGGGAGGACTCGGCGCGCCGGCACAGCAGCGTCGCGACGACCTCGCCCTCGTAGTCGGGCGGCAGCTGCAGGACGGTGGTCTCGTACATGGCAGACAGCCTAGAGATCGCCGGGCCAGGAGGGCAGGCCCGGGGGCAGGTCGCGGCTGACCTTCATGGGGAACTCGGCGGGCCGTTTCTCCAGGAACGCGGTGACGCCCTCGACGGCGTCGGCCGACGGGCCGAGCTCGGCCATCAGGCGGGAGTCGGCGGCGTGCGCCTCCCACGGGGAGGCGGCCGACAGGCCGGACCACATCAGGCGGCGGACGGCGGCGACGGAGACGGCGGAGGTGTGGTCGGCGATCTCGCGGGCGAGGGCGTGGGCGGCGGGCAGCAGGTCGCCGGGGGCGAGGACGCGGGAGACGAGCCGGCCGCGCAGCGCCTCGTCGGCGTCGAAGACGCGGCCGGTGGCGGCCCACTCCATGGCCTGGGCGATGCCGGCGATCCTGGGCAGGAACCAGCTGGAGGCGGCCTCGGGCACGATGCCGCGGCGGGCGAAGACGAAGCCGAACCGCGCGGCCGTGGAGGCGAGGCGCACGTCCATGGGGAGGGTCATCGTGACGCCGACGCCGACGGCGGGGCCGTTGATGGCGGCGATGACGGGCTTGAGCGAGCTCGCGATCCGCAGCGCGACGGTGCCGCCGCCGTCGCGCGGGTGGCCGTCGACGAGCTCCGGCGTGTCCTTGACGCGGCCGAACGTGCCGCCGCCCGAGCCGAGGTCGGCCCCTGCGCAGAAGGCGCGGCCGGCGCCGGTGACGACGACGGCGCGCACCTCGTCGTCGGCGTCGGCGCGGTCGAACGCCTCGATCAACTCACCGCGCATGGTCAAGGTGAAAGCGTTGAGGCGTTCGGGGCGATTCAATGTGACTGTCGCGATCCGGTCCGCCACCTCGTACTCGATCTCAGAGAACGCCATGGACCGAATCTTATTCGGTCGTAGAAGTTCACTCATTCATAAACGCAGATTTCGTATTTTGTCCGTAGGCTGCCGCCTCGATTCGGCCTACGGCGAGGCCGTCGGGGAAGCGGGGATGGTGTGGTCCAGGGAAGGATTCGGGTGGGTGCCGTCAAGGTTCTCGGGTGGCTGGCGCTGGCCGCGCTGGCCCCGGGCGCCGCGCACCTGCGCGCGGGGTGGCGCAGGACGGGCCTGGTGCTGCTCAGCTGCTACGCGGCGCTGCTGCTGGCCCTGCTGTGGGTGGTGCTGACCTCCGGCGGCCTGGCCGGGCTGGCGGGCACGCTCGTCGACGACGCCTCGATCACCGTGGCCGCGGCCGGCTCCGCGGTGCTGGGCGTCGCGTGGTTCGCGATGATGGTGCACTCGTTCGTGGTGCTGCGGCCGGGCACGCTGCGCCAGAGCGAGCAGATCGTCACCGGCACCGTCGCCGGCCTGCTGGCCGTGGCGGTGATCGTGCCGTTCGGCGCGACCGCGCAGTACGCCTGGACCTCCCGCGACCTGATCAACAGCATCTTCAAGAACCCCACCTCCGACCCCCGGGCGCAGGGCGAGCCGGTGCGCCCCGAGGACCCGTGGGCGGGCCGGGAGCGGGTCAACATCCTGCTGCTGGGCGGCGACGCCGACGACCACCGGCCGGGCGTGCGCACCGACAGCATGAACCTGGCCAGCGTCGACGTGGCCACCGGCAACACGGTGCTGATCAGCCTGCCGCGCAACCTGGAGGACGTGCGGTTCAAGCCCGGCACGCCGATGGCCGAGCGCTTCCCCGACGGCTTCCGGCTGCCCGCCGATCCCGGCGGCGGCCGCAGCGACCTGCTCAACAGCGTGTGGGAGTACTCCGACGCGCACCCGGAGATCTTCGGCGGCAGGAAGCACCAGGGCGCGCGGGTGCTGATGGAGACCATCGGCTACACGCTCGGGCTGGAGGTCGACTGGTACGCGCTGGTCAACATGTGGGGGTTCGCCCGGCTGATCGACGCGATCGGCGGCGTCACGCTCACCGTCGAGCAGGACGTGGTGTTCGGCCGCTACAACGAGGGCCTGGTCAAGGCGGGCACACGCAGGCTGAAGGGCGCCGACGCGATGTGGTACGCCCGCTCGCGCACCAACAGCGACGACTACACGCGGATGCGCCGCCAGCGCTGCGTGCTGGGCGCGCTGCTCGACCAGGCCGACCCGGCGACCGTGCTGAGCCGGTTCAACCAGGTCGCGGCGGCGACCAAGGAGCTGATCCAGACCGACATCCCGCGTGACATGCTCACGCACCTGGTGCCGCTGGCGATGAAGGTGCAGCAGGCCGAGGTGACGAGCATCCAGTTCGTGCCGCCGCTGATCCACACCGGCAACCCCGACTGGGACAAAATCCGCGCCCTGACGCGCAAGGAGATCCGCGAGTCGAGCGGCGCCGCCCCGGTCGTGGCCTCGGCGACGCCCTCCCCCACCAGGACGAAGAAGCGCGGCGCCGCCCGGGCTCAGCAGGACGAGGACCCGGCCAGGGCGCTCACGGACGGGTGCGGGAAGGTGTGACGATCCGCCCCACCGGCACGCCGCCGCCGAGCACGTCCACGCTCTCGAACGCGGCGGCGCCCGTCACGTCGCAGCCCATCCGGCGCAGCACGTCCAGGGCGATGACGGTGGTGGCGCGCGGGCTGCCGTCGATGACCTTGACCGCCGCCGCGTGACCGGAGCCGAGCGCCACGACCAGCACGCCCTCCGCGCCGCCCTTGACCAGCGCGCCGGGCAGGGCGCGCATGAGCTCGGTGTTCTGGTGGCCGGTGCCGCCGACGTACTCGGGATGCTCGCGCATCGCGTCGGCGACCTGGCGCGGGGCGCTGCCGGGCGCGGCGCGCACCAGCGCCTGCACGGCGCGGGCGAGCCCGGTCAGCGACAGCCCGAACAGCGGCGCGCCGCAGCCGTCCACGGCGACGTGCGCGGCCTTCTCCCCCGACAGCTCCTCGGTGACCGCGCGGACCGCCTGCTGGAGCGGGTGGCCGGGCGCCAGGTAGGAGGCGGTGTCCCAGCCGTTGGCGACGCAGGCGGCCAGCATGGCGGCGTGCTTGCCGGAGCAGTTCATCCGCTCGCGTGACGGCGTGGCGCCCGCCCGGACGAGCGCGTGCAGCGTGGCCTCGTCCTCGGGCCAGGACGCCGGGCAGGCCAGCGCGCCGAAGCCGAGCCCGTACGCGGCGAGCAGCTCGCCGACGAGCCGGACGTGGAAGTCCTCGCCGGTGTGGCTGCCGGCCGCGATCGCCAGGCTCGGCCCGGCCAGCGCCGCCCCGGCGGTCAGGCAGGCCAGCGCCTGGAACGGCTTGGCGGACGAGCGCGGCAGCACCGGCGCCTCCACCGGGCCGAGCGCCACCTCGGCGCGGCCCGACGGGTCCAGCCCGACGGCGCCGCCGTAGTGGACGCTCTCGGTGAAGCCGGAGCGTACGACCTCGGCGAGGACGGCGAGTTCAGGCACGGGCGAGTCTCCTCTTCGGTACGGCGAGCCGCTGGCGGGCCTCCAGCGTGCGGGCCAGCTTGGACAGCGACAGGTTGACCAGCAGGTAGATGAGGGCGACGACCAGGTACGTCTGGATCAGCAGCCCGTTGTACGCGGCCAGCACCTTGCCGCTGTAGAGCAGCTCGGCGTAGCTGACGACGAAGCCCAGGGAGGTGTCCTTGAGCAGGCCGACCGACTGGCTCACGATGGACGGCAGCACGCGCCGCGCGGCCTGCGGCAGCACGACCAGGCGCATCGTCTGGAAGCGGGTGAGGCCGACGGCCAGGCCCGCCTCGGTCTGGCCGCGTTCGACCGACAGGATGCCGGCGCGGAAGATCTCGGCGAAGGCCGCCGCGTTCGACACCGCCAGCGGCACGACCAGCTTCCAGAACAGCGGCAGGTCCAGCCCGTACCGGGGCAGCGCGAACAGCACCACGTACACCAGCAGCAGCGCCGGGATCGTCCTGACCACCTCGACGTAGGCGGCGGCGGGCAGCCGCACCCAGCGCCGGTGCGACAGCCGGCCGAGCGCGAGCATGATCCCGGCCGCCATGGCGAGCGCGGCGGTGACGACGGCGGCCAGCGCCGTGGACCACAGCCCGTCGAGCAGGTAGCGCCACATGGGCCAGGTCGCGTACGGCTGCCAGCGGGCGGCCTCGAGCTGGCCGTTGGCGGCGAACTGCCGCACGGCCAGGGCGGCGAGCGCGATCGCGGCGAGGGCGCCGAGGACGGTGGCGACGCGGATGCGGCGGCGGGCCCGGGGACCGGGCTCGTCGAAGAGCGCGGTGCTGCTCATCGGAGGATCACCAGCCTGCGTTCGAGCCGCCCGGTGACGAATCCGGCGCAGGCGGCGATCAGCGCGTAGGCGAGCCCCGCGCCGACGAAGATCGGGATGGGCTGGGCCTCGGTCAGGTTGACCCGGTTGGCCGCGGCGGTCAGGTCGACCACGCCCACGGCGGCGGCCAGCGAGGTGTTCATCGCGGTGGCGATGAAGATGTTGCCGATCGGCTGCACGACCGTGCGGAGCGCCTGCGGCAGGATGACGTGCCGCAGCGACTGGGAGAACGTCAGCCCGATCGCCCGCGCCGCCTCGCCCTGCCCCTTGGACACGGCGTTCACGCCGGAGCGCAGCGCCTCGGCGAGGTAGGCGGCCTCGTACACGGCGATGACGACGATGGCCGTGGTCAGCAGGCCGGCCTGGATGCCGATCTCGGGCAGGCCGAACACCGCCAGCACGAGCAGCACCAGCAGCGGCAAGTTCTGGAACGCCTCCACGTACGCGGTGCCGATCGCGCGCAGCACGCGTGCCGGGCTCACCCGCAGCGCGGTGACGAGCACGGCGAGCACCGCCGCGCCCGCGAAGGACGCGGCGGTGAGCTGCAACGTCACGATCAGGCCCCGCCACAGCTCGGGCAGGTGATCGAACAGGACGGACATCAGGACCCCGGCACGGAGCCGATCTGCGGCGGCGCGGGCGCGTCGCCGGTGACGACGGTGCCGATGGAGTTCTTCCAGATCCGCTGCCAGACCCCGGCGTCCTGGCTCTTCTTCAGCCACGCGTTGAGGAACTTCTTGAAGTCCTCGTCCCCGTGCTTGAGCCCGATCCCGTACGGGTCCGCGGTGAACGGCTTGGTGACGATCTCGATCGACGGGTCCTTCTGCGCGTTGGCCACCAGCAGGGTCTCGTCCTGCACGTAGGCGACGCCGCGGTCCTGCTTGAGCGCCTGCATGCACTCGGGGTCGCTGCCGAACGTGATGATCTCGGCCTGCGGGGCCAGCTTCTTGATCGCGGGGATGGCCGGGGTGTTGGCGCCCGCCAGCACCTTCTTGCCGTTCAGGTCCTCCGGCTTGGTGATGCCGGTGGTGCCCTTCTTCACCGCGATGGTCAGGCCCGAGGTGTAGTACGGCCCGGCGAAGGAGACCTGCTCGGCCCGCTCCGGCGTGATCGTGTACGTCTGGAAGACGACGTCCACGGTGCCGTTGGCGAGCAGCGCCTCCCGGGTCTCCGACGCCGAGTTGACGATCTTCACCTTGGGCTCGCCGATGATGTACGTGGCCAGCGCCTTGCCCAGGTCCGCGTCGAAGCCCTCGATCTCGCCGGTGACCGGGTTCTGCTGCGAGAGCAGCGGCGCGTCCAGCGATCCGCCGACGATGAGCTCGCCGCGCTTCTTGATCTTCTCCATCGTGGAGCCGGGCAGGATGTCGGCCGCGGCGGCCACGGGCGCGCCGGCCAGCACGTCGGCCTTCTTCGACGCCCCCGGCACCGCGGGGCTGCTCGCCTCTCCGCAGGCGGCGAGTCCTAACACGGCCACGGCGAGCGCGGCGACCATCCTCTTCATGTCCAACTCACTTCCTATCTTCGTTCGATATCGAAGACAACGCGGACGCTAGTGGTCTTTTTCGGAGCAAGTCAAGCGATTGTCGAACTTATGCGACACGTGATATTCATCTGCTCATGGATCAGCGGCTGCCCGTACACGGGGCGCAGGGCGACCTGCTGAGGCTCGTCGCCTTCGGCGAGGCCGAGTCGCGCGCCGACCTGGCCCGGTTATCAGGGCTGGCCGCCTCCAGCGTGTCGCTGCGGGTGGAGGAGCTGATCGAGGCGGGACTGCTCGCCGAGGAGGGCTCCGGCCCCTCACGCGGCGGGCGGCGGCCCCGGCGGCTGCGCCTGTCCCCCGGCGCGGGCGTGCTCGCCGTCGCCGACCTCGGCGCCCACCACGCCCGGCTCGGCCTGCTCGACCTGAGCGGCGTGCCGTTCGTCGTCGAGGAACGGCCCTGCGAGATCGCCAAGGGCCCCGAGCACACGCTCGGCTGGCTGGCCGACGCCTTCGACGACCTGCTCGCCGCGCACGTGCCCGCCACCGTGCCGCTGCGCGGCGTCGGCACCGGCATCCCCGGCCCCGTCGACCCCGCCACCAGCCGCGTCGTCAACCCCTCCCGCATGCCCGGCTGGAACGACTACCCCGTCGCCGAGAGCCTGGCCGCCCGCTACGACCTGCCGATCCTGGTGGAGAACGACGCCAACCTCATGGCCGTCGGCGAGGCCCGCTCCTGGCCGGGCAGCGAGAACCTGATGGTGCTCAAGGCCGGGACCGGCATCGGCTGCGGCATGATCGTCAACGGCCGCCTGCACCGGGGCCGGGGCGCGGCCGGCGACATCAGCCACGTCCCCGTCCGCTCGGCCGCCACCGTCGTGTGCGCCTGCGGGCACGCCGACTGCCTGGAGGTGCACGCCAGCGGCGCCGCCCTGGCCGGGGCGCTGGCCGCCGCCGGGATCGAGGTGGGGCGCACCGCCGACATCGTGGCGCTGGTCAACGACGCCGTCCCGGAGGCCACCAGCCTGGTGCGCGGCGCCGGGCGGCGCATCGGCGAGGTGCTGACCGCCCTGGTGAACTTCTTCAACCCCGACGTGGTCGCCGTCGGCGGCAGCCTCTCGGCCGCCGAACCGCTGGTCACCTCGATCCGCGCCACGGTCTACGAGCGGTGCCTGCCGCTGGCCACCCGCGACCTGGAGATCGCCCCCGCCCGCGCCGGCCGCGACGCCGCCCTGCTCGGCGCGGGCGCCCTCCTGCTGGACGCCGCCCTGTCAGGCTGACCCCGGCAGCGGTCAGGCGTGGAAGTAGTCCTTGGCCAGGCGGCGCACCCGGGTCTCGTCGACCGCGTGGCCGAGGCCCGGCTGGGTGAACGGGACCGCGATCACGCCGGCGTTGGCGCCGACGATCGGCTCGACGATCTGGTTGTTGCGCGGCGGCTGCGTCACGTCGCACGGCAGCGTGCAGCCGGGCAGGGCGGCGACGGCGACCGTGGCGGCGCGCGACGGACCGGCGCCCTCGCCTCCGGTGCACTGGATGTCCCAGCCGGCCGCCGACGCGCGGTCGTGGGCGCGGCGTGCCTCGCTCAGCGACGGGAACGCCGAGGGCCGCAGCAGCAGCACCTTGGCGGCCCGGACCGTCAGGTAGTCGTCCAGGTCGGCGGTGGTGCGCAGCTCGACCGCCACCGAGGCGGTCACCTGGTCCTGGAGCGCGGCGTGGGCGAAGACGTCGGTGGCCGCGAACGGCCGCTCGATGACCTCGATCCCGTACGAGTCGAGCGCCACGAGCTGGGCGTCGTCGGTGTAGGAGCCGGCGCAGTCGACGGCCAGCGTGAGCGCCGGATAGGCGGCGCGCACGGCGCGCACGGGCTCGACGTCCCAGCCGGGCCGCACGTCGAGCGTGACGTGCCCGTAGCCCGCGCACACCTGCTGGTTGACCCGGGTGACCAGGCTCTCCAGGGAGGCGTCGGGCGTGAGCCGGACCGTGGCCATCAGCGAGGTGCGGGTGCCGCCGATGGCGTCGGCCAGCGGCACGCCCCGCATCCGGGTCCACAGGTCCCAGCAGGCCAGGTCCACGGCCGGATCGTCGCCGGGGACGCTGTCGGGATGCTCCCAGTCGACGCCCACGAGCTCGGCGCCGAGCGTCTCCTCCAGGCGGGACCAGGCTTTCGGGGCGGGACTCACGGCCTCACCCCAGCCGATCATGCCGCCGTGATCCGTGAGCTTCACCAGGAGGCTCTCCGTGCGCCTGCCGAACGGCAGGACCACACGGAACACCTCAAGCTCGCGCACTCGCGGCATGTACCCCCCTTTATGACGCGGTCCCCTCCAGTGTGCCCGCCCCGGCAGGCTGGGCAAAACGCGGGGCCAGGATCGCGGCCAGGAGGGCGAGCGCGACGGTGAAGCCCAGTCCGACAAGGTACGCCTCTCCGGCCGCGGTGAACAGGGCGCCGGTGACCGCGACGGCGACGACGGTGAACACCGACTCGCCGACGCCGAGCGCCGCGCTGTTCTGGCCTTCCTCGCCGGTCCTGGACATCTCCAGCACCATCACGGACACCGTCGGGTGCAGGGCGCCGATGCCGAGCCCGGCGACGGCCATGGCCACGTACGCCAGGGCGATGGGGACCGCGTCCACGAGCACGAACGACACGAGCGTGATGCCGGCGGCCACCATGAGCGCGCCGCCGCGCAGCGCGGTCAGGTTGCTGATCGTGCCGCGGCCCTTGATCCACGAGCCGGTGGACCAGCCGAGCGCGCCGATCGTGAGGACGATCCCGGCGCCGGTGGGCGTCAGGCCGCGCTCGTTGATGAGCATGAGCGGGATCAGCACCTCGGCCGCCATGAGCGCGCCGTAGGCCAGGCCGCGCAGCACGGGCGCGGTCGGCAGCCCGCGGGCGGCCCGCAGCGCCCCGGCCGGGAGCAGCCGGGGCAGGGCGACGGCCAGCAGGACCACACCGGCGGCGAGCAGCGGGACGCCACTGAGCTGGAGCGCGCTGCCGTACTGGATGAGGGCGGCGGCCGCGGCCGTCACCGTCGCCCAGACGAGCTTGCCGCCCAGGCCGGGGGCGGGCCCGGCGGCGCCGTCACCGCCCGCCTGACCGCCCGCCTTGCCGCCCGCGCCGCGCCACAGCAGCAGCGCCGCGGGGATCACGATGAGCGTGACGCCCCAGAAGATCCACCGCCAGTCGGTGTTCTCCACCACGAGCCCGGCGATCGCGGGGCCGACCATCGACGGCACCACCCACGCGGCCGAGAACAGGGCGAACACCTTGGGATGCATCTCCCCGGGATAGACCCGGGCCACCAGCACGTACAACGCGACCTGGATCAGCCCGGCGCCCAGCCCCTGCACGAACCGGCCGGCGACCAGCACCTCCATGGTCGGCGCGAAACCGGCGACGAGCAGCCCGGCCACGAAGCCGACGACGCCGGTCGCGATGGGCTGCATCGGCCCCCGCACGTCACTCCACCGGCCGCCGAGCACGGTGGCGATCACGCTGGCGGCCAGGGTGGCGCTGAAGGCCAGGTTGTACAGGTGCATGCCGCCCAGCTCGCGGGCGACCACGGGCATGGCCGTGGCCACCGCCATCGCCTCGAACGCCACCAGCATCACCAGCGCGACCAGCCCGACGCTGACGGCCCGGTAGCGGGCCGAGACCACGCTCACGGGAGGCGATTCAACGGTAAGAGTCATGATCGGAAGCTATAGCGAACCCCCTGATCAGCACATCGGGCGCAGGGCGTAGGCCGTTCGCCCTAGGGCGGCCCTGCCGTCATCGCCGACCGGCGCGCCGACGCTCGGGCTGCCCCTCAGGGCCCGGCCCCGCCCCCGGGGGCGCTCAGGTTGATCTCGGCCCACCGGCCGAGATCACGCCGCTCGATCGCGGCCGCCATCAGGCCGGGGAAGGCGTCCGGCGTGCAGGCGAACGCGGGCACCCCCATCGCCGCGAGCGCCGCCGCGTTCTCCCGGTCGTAGGAGGGCGCGCCCTCGTCCGACAGCGCCAGCAGCACCACCACCTGGACGCCCGCCCGCGTCATCGCGTTGACGCGGCGCAGCATCTCCTCCCTGACCCCGCCCTCGTACAGGTCGCTGATCAGGATGAACAGCGACTCCGCCGGCCGGGTCAGCAGCCCCTGGCAGTAGGCGACCGCCCGGTTGACGTCGGTGCCGCCGCCCAGCTGGGTCCCGAACAGCAGCTCCACCGGATCGTGCAGCCGGTCGGTCAGATCCGCCACCGCCGTGTCGAACACCACCAGCGACGTCTTCAGCGAACGCATCGAGGCCAGCACCGCCCCGAACACGCTCGCGTACACCACCGACGAGGCCATCGACCCGCTCTGGTCGACGCAGAGCACCACCTCCCGCCCGACCGCCCGCTGCCGGCGCGCGTGCCCGACGAGCCGCTCCGGCACCAGCGTGCCCTTCTCCGGCAGATAGTTGCCGAGATTGGAGTGGATCGTCCGGTTCCAGTTGATGTCGGCCACCCGCTTCGGCCTGCGCGTCCGGGCCGCCCGGTCGAGCGCGCCCGTCACGGCCGCCCTGGTCTTCTGCGCGAGCCGGCGTTCGAGCTCCGCCACCACCGACCGCACCACCGCCCGCGCCGACTCCCGCGCCCGGTCGGGCATCACCCGGTTGAGCGCGATCAGCGTGCCCACCAGATGCACGTCCGGCTCGACCGCCTCCAGCATCTCCGGCTCCAGCAGCAGCCGCGTCAGGTCGAGCCGCTCGATCGCGTCACGCTGCATCACCTGGACGACCGGCGCCGGGAAGTACGTCCTGATGTCGCCCAGCCACCGCGCCACCCTCGGCGCCGACGCCCCCAGCCCGCCGCCGCGCCCCTCCCGCCCTTCGTAGACGGCCGCCAGCGCGCCGTCCATGCCCAGGTCGGCGCCCCCGAGCCGGTGACCGGTCCCGTCGGCCTCCCCGCCGCCCAGCACCAGCCGCCACCTGCGCAGCCGCTCGTCATCCATGCCGCCTCCCGAGAATCGCCAGCACCGTCGTGGCGGCCGCCGCCGCCCGCTCCGCGTCCAGCTCCCGCTCCCCCTCCGGCCCGCCCGGCGCCCCCGCCGACCGCACCCGCTCCCCGATCGCCCGCCTCTCCGGTACGGCGAAGCCGGCGAACGTCCGCCTGAGCAGCGGCAGCACCTCCACGAACTGCTGATCGCCGAGCCCCGACAGCCACGCGTCGACCAGCCCCAGCAGGCGCGGATCGTGCACCAGCAACAGCCCGCCGCCCGCCAGGAACCCCTCGACCCACGCCGCCGCCCGCGCCGGCGGCCCGCCCCGCGACATGGCCCGCGACATCCGGTCACCGGCGTCGCCGAGCTCCCCCGCGTCCAGCAGAATCCTGGTCAACCGGCCCTCCACCAGGCCGTGCAGCTCCGGCCGGTCACAGATGCCGCGCAACGTCGCCAGCCACCGCCCCCGCGGCCCCTCCCCCTGTCCGTCGCCGTCCTCCTCCAGCAGGGCCACGGCGGCGTGAACGGCGTCGACATGCTCCAGCAGGGCAGCGGCGGCCCCGTCGTCCAGCGCGGCCACCGAGACGGGCAGGCCGACGCAGATCCGGTCCAGCATCGAACGCACGATCACCGCCAGCCCCTCCGCCGGCGTCCCCCGCACGTCCCCGTAACGGTGTGCACGCGCCATCGCGGGCAGCGCCGCCATCAGGTGCGTCACGTCGGTGTCGACCGCGGCCCTGGCCGACAACGCCCCCAGCACCTCGGGCAGCGCCTCCGGCAGATCGGCCAGCAGGCACTGCTCGACCAACCCGGTCAACCCCGCCAGCGACAACCCACCCCCAACGCCCCCAGCCCTCCCCCGGGCTGCGGACCCGGGAGCGGGGGCGGGCCCACCGCCCCTCCCCCCGGGCCCGGGGGCAGTCCCGCCGCCGCTCCCCCCGGGCCCGGGGGCGGGCCCTCCTCTTCCCCCAAGCCCAGGAGCGGGAGCGGGGAAAGCCCCGGGAGCTGGAGCGGGCCTGGTTCGCCCGCGCCCGGGGGCTGGGGCGGGGACGGGGGTGGTGGCCTGGTCGCGGGCGTGGCGCGAGGCGGCGGCTGCCACGGTCGTGCCCAGGGCCGCCCGCTCGATGAGCGCCAGGTCGAACTCCGGCCGCCACCGCAACGCCCACGACTCCCGGAACGTCCCCTTCCCCCGCGCCTCCACCGGCTCCCCCCAGCCCACGCCGAGCAGCCGCAGCCGATGCAGCAGGCGGCTGCGCGCCAGGTCGAGCGCCTTGCGCAGGTCGAGGTCGAGCCGCCGGTCCGCCGCCTCCGGCCGCAGCCTCGTCACCCGCTGCTGGTCGCGCAGGTCACGCTGCAGCGGCACCATCGGCGTCCCGTCGGTGACCCGGCCCAGCCGGTCGCCGACGACCATCCGCCGCTGCACCAGCTCCACCGCCAGCTCGTCACCCTCGCACAGCACCGCCCTGACCGCCTCGGTGACCTCGCCGAGCCCGGCCAGCGGCCTGCCGCGCAACGCCGCCAGCCCCTCCGCGAGCCGTACGGCCTCGATCACGTGCGCGGGCGACACCGCCAGCCCCTCCTCGCGCAGCACCGCCGCCGCACCCGCCAGCCACCGCTCCACCGGCCGGTCCGGCACCGTGAACAGATGGTCGTACCAGCCGGGCGAGCTGATCCCCGCCCCGTAGCCGCTCCACCAGGCCAGCCGCCCGTACGTCCACGGCACCCACGTCAGCGCGGCCTTCACCCTCGGCATCCCGCGCAGGACCGCGTCGTCGTCCTTGACCGGCGGCAGCGGCCCGGTCAGCGCGGGCACGTGCCAGGCGCCGCACACGACGGCGATCCGCTCGTGCCCCTCCTTGACGGCCGCGCGCAGCGTCCTGCGCATGTACGCCTCGCGTCTGGCCTCCCGCCCGGCAGGCACGTACCCCTCCCGGACGGCCGCCATGGCCTCGGCGATCACCTCGAACGGCGTGTCGCCCCGGTGCTCGACGACGTCCTCCCACCACCGCTCCGGATCGTCGTACCCGGCGGCCTCCGCGAGCGCGCCGATGGGATCGGTCTCCCGGGGCCGCTCGTCCTCGTCCGCCGCCAGGCTGCAGGCCGCCGGAAGGTCGCAGAAGCGTACGGGGACGCCCGCCTCGGCGGCGTACAGCATGGCCTGCCACTCCGGCGAGAACGACGCGAACGGCCAGAACGCCGCCGCGTCGGGCCTGCCCGGCACGTGCGCCAGCAGCGCGACCGGCGGCTCCAGCTCGGGCGCCAGCCCGACGAGCCCGTCGGCCTCCGGCGGCCCCTCGATCAGAACGACGCCGGGCCGCAGCCGCTCCAGCTCGGCCCGCACCGCCCGCGCCGACCCCGGCCCGTGATGCCGCACCCCGAGAACCGTCACCCCCATCGCTCCCCCACCTCCCCCACACCGAACCGCCCCCGAGACCCAACCCCCCGGCAACTTCTCGCCACACCGTCCCACCGCCGAAGCCCGCAACCCCCTCCCCGAGCACGCCACCCCCGCAAGGCCAGCCACCGTCGGCGAGCGCCCCACCCCCGCAAGGCACCCGACCTCCGGAAAGCCCGCCGTCCCAGGAGGCCGCGACCCCGCCGAAAGCCACGCCACCTGCGCAAGATCAACCACCGTCAGTGAGCGCCCCACCCCCGCAAGACACCCCACCCACGCGAGGCACGCGGCCTCCGGAAGGCCCGCCGCCGCAGGAGAGCGCGGATCTCTCGGAAGGCACGCCGGGCTGGGCAGGCGTGTCGCCCCCAGAGGTTGCGGGTCCCTCGGCGGGCTCCCCGGCCCTCGGGGTCGCGTCCCCCTTGGAAGGTGCGCCGTCTCGTGGAGCCGCGCCGGTCCCAGGTCGGCCAGCCCTCGGGCCACCCGTGGGGCGGGGAACGGGTCTCGGGGAAGGTGTGGAGTCGGCGTCATGACACCTCACGGCAGGCGCGGTAGAAGTCGCGCCAGTCGGAGCGTTCGCGGACCACCGTCTCCAGGTATTCGCGCCACACCACTCGGTCCGACACCGGCTCCTGCACCACGGCGCCGACGAGGCCGGCGGCCACGTCGGCGGGACGCAGGACGCCGTCGCCGAAGTGGGCCGCCAGGGCGATGCCGCTGGTCAGGACGGAGATGGCCTCGGCGGTGGAGAGCGTGCCGCTGGGCGACTTGAGCTTGGTGCGCCCGTCCTCGGTGACCCCGGCGCGCAGCTCGCGGAAGACGGTGACGACGCGGCGGATCTCGGCGGGCCCGGCGCCGGTCTCTGGCAGCTCCAGCGACCGCCCGAGCTGGGCGACGCGGCGGGTGACGATGTCGACCTCCTCCTCGGCGGTGGCGGGGACCGGCAGCACGACGGTGTTGAAGCGGCGGCGCAGCGCGCTGGACAGCTCGTTGACGCCGCGGTCGCGGTCGTTGGCGGTGGCGATCACGTTGAAGCCGCGTTCGGCCTGGACCTCGCGGTTGAGCTCGGGGATCGGCAGCGTCTTCTCCGACAGCACGGTGATCAGCGCGTCCTGCACGTCGGACGGCATGCGGGTGAGCTCCTCGACGCGGGCGAGCCGCCCCTCGGCCATCGCGCGCATCACGGGCGACGGGGTGAGGGCGTCGAGGGACGGGCCTTCGGCCAGCAGCCGGGCGTAGTTCCAGCCGTAGCGGATGGCCTCCTCGGCGGTGCCTGCGGTGCCCTGGACGAGCAGGGTGGAGTCGCCGCTGATGGCGGCGGCCAGGTGCTCCGACAGCCAGGTCTTGGCGGTGCCGGGCACGCCGAGCAGCAGCAGCGCCCGGTCGGTGGCGAGGGTGGCGACGGCGACCTCGACGATCCGCCGGGCGCCCACGTACTTGGGCGTGACGCGGTCGCCGTCACCGAGGATGTACGCGGTGACGGCCCACGGCGACAGCTTCCAGCCGGGCGGACGGGGCCGGTCGTCCTCCTTGGCGAGCAGGGCCAGCTCGTCGGCGTACTGATCTTCGGCGTGCGGGCGCAGGACGGTCATGGGGAGAGCTCCCTCAGCATGTCGGCTCGGAAACGCAGGAGGGCGGCGACCTCCTGGACGGGCGGCACCGGCGAGAACCCTTCGGCCAGGGCGGCGAGCGCGGGGTCGATGCGTTCGCCGGCGAGCCTGACCAGCTCGCCGAGGTTCCACGGCTGGGTGGCGGCCACCCTGACGATCTTGCGGAGGACGGCGGTGGCGAGCCGCTCCCGCCAGCACGGCGCGACGCCGCCCAGCACCATGATCAGCTGGCCGTCGGGGTCATGGTCGTTGACGAACCCGGCCGCCAGCTCCTGCTGCTCGTCCGGCGGCAGCGCCTCGAGCAGGTCGGCGATCGGGTCCCAGGCGAACATCGCCCGCGCCCACTCCGGGTCCCGCTGCAGCACCGCGGCGCGCACCCAGGCGGCCCGCACCTCGTCGTGCCATTCGGGCATGCGCTTGCGCAGCATCCGGTGCGGCGGCAGCTCCCACGTCGACAGCGGCGCCCGGGCGATCACCTGTTGCAGCCACCACGCCCGCTCGCCGATGCCGCGCGGCGGCTTGGCGCGTACGCCGTCGCGCTCCATCGCCTTGTCGCACGCCTCGGGCGCCTCGACGTGGATGACGGCGGGGCCGACGGTCAGGCAGCGGCGGGCCCGTTCGGCCATCCGCCCGGCCAGCCGCGAGCCGGGCAGCCGGGTGAGCAGGTTGGCCGCCTCCTGGCGCACCTCGCGCCTGCGGTCGTCGAGCGCCGCCTCCAGGAACGGCTCGTCGTCCATCGACAGCCCGGTGGCCATCACCGCCATGAACGCCGCCCGGTCGTCCGGCGTCTCGCGCTCCCACGTGCTCTCCAGCAGCCGCCGCGCCTCGCCGGGCTCGGCGGCCCGCAGCCGCCGCAGGTAGGCGAGCCGGTCGGCGGCGCTGCCGAGCTCCCACGTCTCGCCGGTGGGCTCCTCCAGCAGGTACGCCCACCGCTCGGCCCGCTCCGCCAGCCACCTGCCGCGCCGGCCGGCGAGCCTGCCGATGTGCGCGCGGATCGACCGGTCGGACAGGCCGTGCTCCAGCAGCTCGGGCAGCACCGCAGGCGGCACCCGGCGGCCGGTGGCGGCCGCCGCCTCCAGCCATTCGCCCAGCAGCCTGCGCTGCTCACCTCCCATGATCCGCACCAACCGCCCCGCCGCCGACCGCCCGACGACGGCCTGCTCCTCCTCGGGGGCTGGCCGTCCGATAGCGGCCTGCTGCATAGGGACCGGCTGCCCCTTCTCCGGGGCTGGCCGTCCGACGACGCCCTGCTCCTCAGGGACGGGCTGCCCGCCGGCCGCCTCGCCCTCGTCCGCCGCCCGTCCGATGAGGGACTGTCCCTCCTCCTCGGTGACAGGCCGTACAGGGGCGGAGGCGGGGGCGGGCCGTCCGGCAGCGGGGGCTTCGGGAACGGACCGTCCGGGGGTGAGGGTTTCGGGGGTGAGGGTTTCGGGGGTGAGGGTTCCGGAGGTGGGGGCTTCGGAGGTGGGGGCTTCGGGGGTGGGGGCTTCGGGGGTGGGCCGTACGGGGGTGGAGGTTTCCGGGGTGTGAGGTTCGGGGGTGGGGCGGCGGCCGGCGCGGCGGCGGGCTGTCTCGACGGCCGCGTCGGCCAGGAGGTCGCCCTGGTACGGCCGGCGGTCGGTGCCGACGAGGGCGGTGGAGGTCAGGGCGTCCCAGTGCACCCGATCTGCCGGCGAGGTCACAGGATCACCGCCATTCCGTCGTCGTCCCAGGTGGTGAGCAGGTTGAGCCCGTACGGGGTCCATTCGGCGGCCACGGTCACCGGCCGGCCACCGGAGACGGCGAGCAGCCGCCACCAGGCGCGGGTGACCCGCCGCAGCGGGAAGCCGCCCACCGAGGCCGCGCCCGCAGCGGACGTGCCTGCCGAGAACGGGCCTGCCGAGGGCGCGTCCGGCATCACGCCGGCCAGCACCAGGGGCCAGGAGTCGGTCCACGGGTCGGCGGCCAGGGCGGCGGCCACCTCGCCCATCGCCTCGTCCGGCGTCAGCCCGGGCGGCACCCGCTCGGCCGGGGCCGCGGCGTCCGGGTGGTGGGTGGCGACCAGGGCGCGCAAGGGGGCGGCGCCCGGGTAGAAGGCCAGGTCGGCGTCGATCGTGGAACCGGTGACCAGGGAGTCGTCCAGCGGGCGGCCCGGCGGCGCGAACGACAGCACGAGGGCGGCCCTGCCCGTCTCGCGGCCGCGCAGCCAGACGCGGCGTGCGGTGAGCCGGTCCTGCGTCTCGTCGCGCAGGCCGAGCACGTCCCACAGGTCGCGGACGGGCGGCCTGGTCAGGACCGTCTCGCGGGTGACGGGGAAGCCGGTGCGCATCATCACCGTCTCGGCCAGGTCGGGCGGCAGCTCGGCGCGGCGGCGGTAGGCGACGGCCAGCAGGTGGAGCAGGGCGTACTCCTCCAGGAGACGCCCCGGCCAGTCGTCCATGGCCCTGACGCGCGCCAGCCGGGAGACGGCCCCGGCGGCTCCGGGGGCCTGGGCGTCCACAAGCCGCTTAGCCACGCCCTCCCAGTCGTGCTCCCCGGCGCCGGCGAGCCCTTGCCGCACCTGGTCGGCGAGCCACCGCTCCAGCTCGGCCATCCCGGCCGCCACCCGCCCCTGCCGCACGACCCCGGACGCAGTCGCCGCCACAGCCCCAGCGCCAGCTCTGGACGCGGTCCCGGCCCCGGGCGCGATCCCGGGATCGGGCGCAGACCCGGACGCGGGCCCAGGTTCGGGCCCGGACGCGGGTTCGGGCCCGGACGCGGGCGCGGGGTCGGACGCGGGCGCGGACCCGGACGCGGGCGCGGGGTCGGGCGGGGGCGCGGGGTCGGGCGCGGAGTCGGCCGCGGGGTCGGGCGCGAACCCAGGTTTGGGCCCAGACGCAGGCCCGGACGCGGGCGCGGACGTGGACCCGGGCGCGGGCGCAGGATCGGGCGCAGGCCCAGACGCGGGGCCAACTCCAGCCACCGTAACTGACGTGGCCTTGGGGGCGGTGGTCGGGGGGTGCGGTGGGGTGGTGGGGGGTGCGGGGTGGTGGGTTGGTCGGTCGGCTGCCCAGCAGGGGAGGGCGGGGGTCGTGGGGACGTGGCCGGCGGACCAGAGGAGGAGGAGCCCGAGCACGTGCTTGCAGGGGAGCTTGCGGCTGGGGCAGGTGCAGCGGTAGGCGGGCTCGGCGAGGTCGACGCGCGCCTCGTAGGGCGTGGGGCCGCTGCCCTCGCAGGCCCCGAACAGCACGTCGCCCGCCACGCCGCGGGACGTCCACGAGCCGGGTGCCGCGACCTCTTGGGCGGCCTTGCGGGAGGGCGCGTCGGGGGCGAGGGCGAGCACCTGATCACGGCTCCACCGTTCGATCACCTGAAGCACACTAGCCACTCGCACCGACATTTCCGCCCCGGTCGGGGACGTGATCCACTCCGGTGGTGAGGTGGTCCCGGGCGGCCGGCAGAGCGGGGGTACGTAAGATCGGGCGGGTGGAATTGAAGATCTATCCCGATGGCCCGGTCGTCGAGGTCGCCGACGAGGCCGAGGCGCTGGAGAGCGGCCTGGACGGGCAGCTGGTGCTCGACGGTGAGCGGTTCCTGCGGCGTGACGTCACCGGCGCGCCCGTGGGGTTCGTGGCGCGCCCGCCGATCGCCCGGGCGCTCGACCTGCTGCCGCATCCCGAGGGCGGCTGGTTCCGTGAGACGTGGCGGTCGGGGGTGGAGTTCCGGCCGGAGGGCTACGGCGGGACGCGGGCCAGCGCGACCGGCATCTACTTCCTGTTGCAGCCGGGCGAGGAGTCGGTGCCGCACCGGGTGCGCTCGGACGAGGTGTGGCTGTGGCATCGGGGCGGCCCGCTGGAGCTGACGATCGGCGACGCGACCGTGGTGCTGGGCCCGCTGGTGGAGGAGGGGCAGGTGCCGCAGGCGGTCGTGCCGGGCGGGGTGTGGCAGTCGGCGCGTCCTGCCGGGGATCGGGAGGTGCTGGTGAGTTGCGTCGTCTCGCCGGGGTTCGACTTCGCCGACTTCACCGCCTGAGCGGGGCCGCCCCGCCGGGAGCGGGCCCACCATAAACGGAAGCGGGCCGCCGTAGAGGGAAGCAGGCCCGCCACACACGGGAGCTGGCCCGCCGTTGAGGGAAGCGGCCCGGCCCGGACGCCCGTCGCAAATGACCGAAATGCGCGGTTTGTTGAAGTGGGGGCCGGGTCGCGCGTGTGATGGACGGTGTGGTCTCTCTCGGATGAGTCGCTCATGGCCGCCATCGCCGCCGGCGAGGCCGAGGCGACGGTCGCGTTCGTACGGCGCTACCAGGCGAGGGTGTACGGCCTGGCGCTCAGCGTGGTGGGTGACCCGGGGCTGGCCGAGGAGGTGGCGCAGGACGCCTTCGTCCGGGCCTGGCGCCACGCCGCCCGCTACGATCCCGGGCGCGGCAGGGTCGCGAGCTGGCTGCTGACGATCACCCGCAACCTGGCCGTGGACGCGCTGCGGCTGCGCCGTGACCAGCCGGTGGACCCCGCCTGGCTGCCGAGCCCGCGCGACGGCCGGGGCGGCGGCGGGGACGACGGCCGGGAGGCGCTGGGCGAGGTGGAGCGGGTGCGTGACGAGCTGCGGGTGCTGCCCGCCGAGCTGAGCCGGCCGATCCTGCTGTCGGTCTGCTACGGGCTGACGGCCGCTCTGCTTCAGCTATCCGGAGTTCCACCGGTCCGGGGGGCGGATCCCGTTCGGGGTGGCCGCGAACCGGCCGTGCCCGGCCTGGCGGCTGGCCCCGGTCACCATCCGGGCCGTGGTCGGGGAGCTGGACGCGGGCTACACGTTCCGCACCTCGGCCGGGCACCAGCGGGCGCTGCCGAACCGGGGCCCGTGCCTGATGACGCCGCGCGGGCGCGAGCCGCGCCTGCGGGGGGCGGTGCTGGCGTTCCTGCGGGTGCGCGACCTGTGGGAGGACGTGTGGCGCAGCCTGGTGCAGCTCGTGCTCGGCACCTACATGGTGTGGCAGGCCCGCCGCCTGCGCCTGTGCGAGAACCACTTCAACCGGGCCTGAGCCGGGACTTGTCCGGTTTGCCGGCCTCGTTGACCGGCGCCTCGGCCAGCGTGGTGACCGTCCTGGGGACGGCCGCCTCGCCCAGCGCGTCACGTACGAGCGCGGCCAGGTCGTCGCGGGAGACCCGGGCGCGCCCGGCGGGCACGACGTAGGCGTGCACGGCCTCGCCGGTCACCGGGTCGGGCGCGCCGACGACGAACGCCTGCTCGACGGCCGGATGCCCGGCGAGCACGGCCTCCACGGCCCCGGCGTAGCAGACCTCGGCGTTGACGATGATCACGTCCCGGGTGCGGCCGGTCAGGTGCAACATCCCGTCGCCGTCCAGGCGGCCCAGGTCGCGGGTGCGCAGCCAGCCGTCGTCGCGCAGCACCTCGCGGGTGCCTTCGGGGTCGCGCCAGTAGCCGGCCATCCGGTGCGGGCTGCGCACCCACACCTCGCCGACCTCGCCGGCGCCCACGGGGCGCTCGTCGCGGTCGCGCAGGCTGAGCCGGACGCCCGGCAGCGGCCTGCCGACGGACGTCAGCCGCCCGGCGGCCACGTCGGCGGGCGTGAGCATGGTGATCACGCCCGCCTCGGCCTGGCCGTACCCCTGCCAGATCACCGGGCCGAGGCGTGCCGCGGCGGCGGCGAGCAGGCTCGGGCCCGCGGGGGCGCCGCCGAGGACGAGCGCTCGCAGCCCGGGCGGCCCGCCGCCGCCGAGGGCGGAGAGCAGGGCGCCCAGCCGGGGCGGCGGCATCATGGCTGCGGTGACGGCGTGGCGGCCGAGCGCTGTGGCCAGGTCCTCGCCGGGCCCCGGCACGACGACGGTGCCGCCCGCCACCAGGCAGCGGCCCGCGTACGTCATCATCACCGGGCTGGCCAGGGTTCCGTGCACGAGGCAGCGTTCGAAGCGGGTCATCAGCTCGGCCAGGACCGGCGGCCAGTCCTGGTAGGCGAGGCTGTGGGCGCGGTAGGTCTGCGCGCACGCCTTGGGCAGGCCGGTGCTGCCGCTGGTGAAGGTGAGCCTGGCCACGTCGTCCGGCCGGGCCAGCACCTCGGGCGGCGCGGCGGGGCCGGGGCGCAGCAGGTCGGCCGCGCCGGGCAGCGGCCCGAGCGACAGCAGCCGGGCGCCCGCCCCGGCGAGCTCGGGCGTCATCGTCGCGGCGTCGGCGATCAGCGCGTCCGCGGGCTCGCGCAGCACGTGCGCGAGCTGGGCGGCGCTCCAGCCGGGCCGCCACCCGGCAGCCGAGCGCGTGCGCGGCGAGGTGGGCGGCGTACGTCTCGGGCGAGGTGGCGGCGGCGACGGCCACGCCGCTGCCGGGGCCGAGCCCGGCCTCGCGCAGGCGCCGCTCGACGCGGCCGGTGAGGCCGAGCAGCTCGTCCGCGCTGACGGCCCGCGTGCCGTGCTGGAAGGCGGTCCGGCCGGGGTCGGCGGCCAGGGCGTCGAGCACCGGCCGGGGGAACAGGTTCACGACAGTAGTACGGGTGCCGCGCGGTGGAGAGATTCGCGGAACTCGGCGCATGTATCAGCTGATTGCTGGGTACTGCACCAGTTCATTGCACTATGCAATGATGGTCGTAGGTGAAATGGCACACTTTCACCGCTGGAGGGCGGAAACGTGCAGGCGGGCTTCTCCTGGATCATCACCCCGCACAACGGCGCAGCGGTCCTCAGCCTGTCCGGCGAGCTCGACATCGCTGTGGCGGCCGAGCTGCGGCAGTGCATGGCGGAGGCGATCGCGAGCGCGGAGCCGCCCCGGGTGGTGGTCGACCTCAAGGGCGTGAACTTCTGCGACTCCTCGGGGCTGAGCGTCCTGCTGTCCGGGCTGAGCGAGGCCGAGGCGGCGGGCGGCGTGCTCGTGCTGTGCGAGCTGCACCAGCGGCTCAAGCGGGTGCTCAACGTCACCGGGCTGCACCGGCGCTTCCAGACCTACGACACGGTGACCGAGGCGGTGGCGGCGCTGCCCCGCACGGTGGCCTCCTGACGGTCAGGCCCCGGGCCAGCCGAGCGGGTGCGCGGCGTGCTCCGGCGGCGGCTCGCCGCCCGCCTCGGTGAAGGCGGTCATCGCCTCGACCAGCGCGTGACGCTGCGCCGGCGACAGCCGCTCGACGATCGCGCCGATCTCCGCGCGGCGGCGCGCGGAAACCTCCTCGACGATCCGGCGTCCCTCGCCGGTCAGGCGGATCAGGCTCTCCCTGCGGTTGTGCGGGTTGACCTCGCGCACGATCAGCTCCGCCGCCGCCAGCCGGTCGGCCATGCGCAGCGCGGTGGAGGAGTTGACGCCGAGCATCACGGCCAGCGTGACGAGCTTGGTCTCGCCGTGCCCGGCCAGCGCCACGAGCATCCGGAACTGCGGCAGCGTCACCCGGTCGCCGACCGAGCCGAGGGAGCGGGCCGCGATGCCGACGAGCAGCCGCGTCCCGGTCAGGACGGCCGAGACGGCCGCCGAGAGATCGTCGTGGCACTCTGACATACACGACCCGGTTTCCGAGAAAGCCTCACGTCAGTGTACGGAGCCGGTGCGCGCGCCGGAAGGTGTGCCTCCTGCCGCCCGCCCCGAAGCCCGCCGAGGCGGTGACCGGACCCCGGCCCCCGACCGTGAACACCTCGGAGACCTCCTCGCCCGGCAGCAGCGTCACCTCCCGCCGCCCGGCCATCCGCCTGCCCCCGGCCGTCGTCACCGCCAGCGTGACCCGCCGCCACGGCACCTTCGAGCCGTTCACCAGCGCCACCGTGACCTGCTCGCCCGCGCTCCGCACGCGCAGCCCGTACGGGGTGCGCGGGTCGGGGCCGATCGACTGGTCGAGCAGCTCCATCAGCTCGGCCGCCAGCTCCGGCCTGCGTGACGCCAGGTCGCGGGTCTCCCCGAGGTCCGTGGCCAGGTCGTACAGCTCGACGCGCCCTTCGGGGCCCGCGCCCGCGATGCCGGGCTCGAACCTGATGGCCTTCCAGCGGCCCCGGCGGATCGCCTGCGCCTTGCGCGGCCGGTTCCACACCAGGTGGCTGTGGCCCTCGCGGCGGCCGCCGTTGAGCAGCTTCCTGAACGACTTGCCGTCGAGCGCCGCCGGCGCGGGCACCTCGGCCAGGTCCGCCAGCGTCGGCAGCACGTCGTAGAGCGTGACCGGCTCGCGCACCACCCGGCCGCGCATCTTCGGCGACCAGGCGATCAACGGCACCCGGATGCCGCCCTCGTACAGGTCGCGCTTGTCGGCCCGGTAGGGGCCGTTGGAGTCGAACAGCCAGGGCGTCACGCCCTTCTCCCGGTGCGGCCCGTTGTCGCTGGTGAACAGCACCACCGTGTCGTCGGCCACGCCCGCCTCGCGCAGCGCCCGCAGCAGCGTGGCCACGTGCGCGTCCAGCCGCCCGACCTGCGCGGCGTGCCGCCGGTTGGCCCTGGTCCAGGGCTTGTCCTCGTAGCGGCCGGCGTCGCCCGGGACGACGCTGGGGGCGTGCGGCAGGTTCGTGGCGAAGTACAGCAGGAACGGGTCGTCCGACGGCTGCCGGACGAAGTCGACGGCCCGCCGCAGGAGCAGGTCGGGCGCGTACGCCTTGCGGCCGAGCGCCACCCGGCCGCCGTTGTGCCACAGATACTCCGGGTAGTACTGGTGGGCGTGGCGGTGGCCGATGTAGCCGAAGAACTCGCCGAACCCGCGCTCGTTCGGGTGCGACGGCTGACCGGCCCGCTCGGGGCCGAACCCCCACTTGCCGATGCACGCCGTGCGATAGCCCGCGAGCTGGAGTAACTCGCCGAAGGTCAGGTCGGCCTCGCTGAGCGACCGCTGCGGCCCGCCCTCCGGGTTCTCCCGTACGGTGCCGTGCCCCGCGTGCATGCCGGTCAGCAGCGAGCACCGCGACGGGGCGCACAGCGGCGCCCCCGAGTAGGCGGTCTCGAACCGCACCCCCTCGCGCGCCATCCGGTCCAGGTGCGGTGTCGCGATCAGCCGCTGCCCCTGACTGCCGATCTCCCCCCAGCCCAGGTCGTCGGCCAGGATGACGACGAAGTTGGGCCGCCGGGGGAACGCGGCCCGCGCCGGGGCCGCCGAGGCGGAGACGGTCAAGCTGGCCAGGGCACCCGTGAGCAGGGTGCGGCGCGACGGCGCGGCGATCATGCAGGACACCTTCAAGGCAACGAAAGATCGGCAGGAGAACCACCGGAGAACGGCAGGCGAACTCTGCCGGAGCCTTGGTTCGCAAGCGCCGAGCTCAGCAGTAGTCCCACAGCCCGCAGATCTCCCTGAGCTCGGGCGGCAGCTCGTCGTCTGTCGGCAACGGGCGGCCAGCGACGACCGTACCGCTACGGATCTTGTCGCGCCAGTCGCCGACGCCTTTCACGAAACCGCCGTGGTCGCGCTCGCCGTAGTTGAGCATCGACGGCTCCCACTCCACCCCGAGGAAGGCGCACACCCGCCGCAGCTCGGCCTCGGGGTCGGCGACCACGTCCTCGTAGCGGACGGTCAGCCCCTCCAGGTGGGTGCGGGCCTCCTGGAGGTAGGTCATGTAGCTGAGCGTGCGCGGCACCGCCTCCTCCATGGGCCGCTTGACCGGGTCGGCCTCGTGCCAGGACTGCACGATCGACATCGGGTGCCGCAGCAGGAACAGGAACCGCGCGTCCGGCCAGCACGCGGCGATCCGCCGCCAGGCGAACACGTTGGAGGGCGTCTTCTCCACCAGGACCGGCTTGCCGCTGCGGGCCAGCTCGCGGTGGAGCATCCGGTCCCACACGATGTGCTCGATGTCGCTGTGGGTGTGGCCGAGCAGCTCCATCGCCTGCCGGACCGGCTCGGTGGTCAGCCCGACGGTGATCCGCCGGAAGTGCGTCTCGATGGGCGAGTGCACCTGGGAGTGGCTGTTGAGCATGACGCGCATGAGCGTCGAGCCGGACCGCACCGAGGAGAGCAGGAAGACCGGGGCCCGCAGCAGCCGGTCGTGCGCCGGGTCGACCGGCGGGCGCACCTCGTCGCCGGGCAGCCGCTGCAGTTCGAGCGGCGGCTTGGGGACGGGCTTCGGCGCGGGCGCCGGTCTGCCCGCGCGGGCCCGGGTCAGCGTGTAGCCGGTGAGTCCTTCGAGCGTCGCGTTGACCGTGTACTTCCAGCTCATGGCCCGTCAACGTAGACACCACCGGTGAACCCCCGGTTAACCGGCCCTGTGAAATAACCCGGCGGTCCCGGTGGTTACACCACGTGCTCCCGGATCTTTCACAGCGAAAGGCATGTTCTCCATGGCTCTCCCGCTCTCCATACTCGATCTGGCGCACATCGGCGAAGGGGAGACGGCCGCCGACAGCCTGGCCGCCAGCGTCACGATGGCGCAGCGCGCCGAGGAGTGGGGTTACCGGCGGATCTGGTACGCCGAGCACCACAACATGCCCACGATCGCCTCGTCCGCCACGAGCGTGCTGATCGCCCACGTGGCCGCGCACACCCGGACGATCCGCCTCGGCGCGGGCGGCGTCATGCTGCCCAACCACGCCCCGCTGACGATCGCCGAGCAGTACGGCACGCTGGCCACGCTCCACCCGGGCCGCATCGACCTGGGGCTGGGCCGGGCGCCGGGCAGCGACCAGCAGACGATGCGGGCGATGCGCCGCAACCCGGCCGCCGCCGACGAGTTCCCGCAGGACGTGCTGGAGCTGCAGGGCTACCTGACCGGCGAGTCTCGCATCCCCGGCGTGGAGGCGACGCCGGGCAAGGGCACCGACGTGCCGCTGTACATCCTCGGCTCGTCCCTGTTCGGCGCCCAGCTCGCCGCCATGCTCGGGCTGCCGTACGCGTTCGCCTCGCACTTCGCGCCGGCCGCGCTGGAGGAGGCGGTCGAGCTCTACCGGCGTGACTTCCGGCCGTCGGCCCAGCTCGCGGAGCCGTACGTGATCGCGGGGGTGAACGTGATCGCCGCCGACACGGCCGAGGAGGCGCAGGCGCAGTTCCTGTCGGCCAAGCGCAAGCGGGTGAGCCTGCTGCTCGGCCGGGGCCGCGCGTTCACGCCGGAGGAGGCCGACGCGGTCCTCGAATCCCCCGCCGGGCAGCAGATCCTGCAGATGACGCGCTACTCGGCCGTCGGCACGCCGGGAGACGTCGCCGCCGAGCTCGACAGGTTCGCCGAGCACGCCCGCGCCGACGAGCTGATCGTGGTGTCGGCGGCGCCGGAGCGGGCGGCCTGGCTGCGCTCGCTGGAGCTGCTGGCCCAGGTGAGCGGCCTGGTCACGGCCTGATCGACAGGGCGTGGCCGAAGACGCCGCGCGGGTCCCAGCGCGCCTTGACCCGCTGCAGGCGCGCGTAGTTGTCCCCGTAGTAGAGCGCCGGCCAGGGCACCCCGGAGGTGTTCCAGGCCGGGTCGGCGTGGTCGGTGTCGGGGTAGTTGATGTAGGCGCCGCCGAGGTTGCCGCCCGGCACCGGCACGCCCCCGGTCGCGGCGAACGTCCTGCGGTGCAGGTCGCGCACCCACGCCAGCTCGGCCGTGCCATCGCCGGTCGGGTCCCAGGTGGCCAGGTGGAGCACCTTGAGGATCGACCGGCGCTCGACGGTGGCGGTCGCCTCCGGCGCGACCGTGTTGACGCGGCCCCCGTACGACAGCAGCCACAGCACGCCGGTCCGCGCCGGGCCGCCCGCCGTCAGGCTGTCGTAGGCGATGCCCGCCTGCTCGTCGGTGAAGCGGCTGCGCAGGTAGGCGGACTTGCCCTTGTAGTGGCCCGCCTCGGTCGCCTCGCCGAGCGAGAGCGACCGCACGGCCTGGAACCACGGCTGGCGCAGGAACGGCGGCACCGTCGCCGGCGGCGTGACGCCCTCGCCGACGGCGGCGAGGAAGCCGGCCAGCAGCTTCTCCGCTCCGGGCACGCCCGCGTCGATCTGCGCCGGCAGGATCATGTCGCCCGGCGCGTCGTCGCCCTGGCGGCCGGGGATCAGCAGCGACCCCCACAGCGAGGCGTACGGGGTGCCGGGCTCGCTGTTGCGCTCGTGCCACTCGCCGTGGTTGCGCAGCAGCCGCTGGAACGACTCGCGCGTCATGTCCTTCCACGACCAGATCGCGACGCCCGACACGACGGAGGCGGGCGGCCTGGGCAGCAGGGTGCCGGGGTCGTCGCCGCGCGCCCTCGGGTCGCGCATCCAGTAGCGGGTGACGACGCCGAAGTTGCCGCCGCCGCCTCCGGTGTGGGCCCACCACAGGTCGTGGTTGGGATCGCGCGGGTCGCGGGTGGCCACGACGGCGCGGGCACGGCCGTGCCGGTCGACGACCACGACCTCGACGGCGTGC
Organism: Nonomuraea sp. NPDC003214; assembly: GCF_053590035.1. Taxonomy (NCBI): domain Bacteria; kingdom Bacillati; phylum Actinomycetota; class Actinomycetes; order Streptosporangiales; family Streptosporangiaceae; genus Nonomuraea; species Nonomuraea sp. NPDC003214. The sequence continues at coordinate 179,564 of NZ_JBSFSX010000003.1, forward strand.
AGGTGGTCGACGGTCAGGCCGTCGCGCCGTGACAGCGGCCCGTAGCCGCCGCCCGCGATGTGCCCCCCGGCGGCCACGCCCCCGCACTGGCCGCCGGGGATCGTGACGCCCCAGCCGAGGTAGAGCCGCCGGTAGGCCTGCATGAGCGTGGCCCCCGCCTCGATCGCGAACGCGCGGCGCTCCTCGTCGAAGTAGACCTCCGACATCTCGCACAGGTCGAGCACCACCTCGGCGCCGTCGCCGACGAAGTTCTCGTAGCAGTGGCCGCCGCTGCGCACGGTCAGCCGCCGGTTCTCGCGCACCGCCCGGCCGACGGCCTGGACCACCTGCTCAGTGGTACCGGCCAGGTAGAAGTAGTCGGGCTCGGCGCGGAAGCGCTGGTTGGTGCGCCGGACCGCCAGGTCCTCGTAGCGGGGGTCGGACGGGCGCACCACGACCGGCCCGAGCGGCGGGGCGCCGGACCCGGCGGGCTCGCCGGGTAACCCGCCGCCCGCGGCGAGCCCGCCGCCGAGCGCCGCCGTGCCGCCGATGAAGCCCCTGCGCGTGACCTCGCTCATGATCGTCCTCTCGTCGGATGGCCTGCGCGTTGCTCTGCGGCTCCGACGCTACGGGCGGGGGCGGGAGGCGGACAGGAGGCCAGCTGCACAGCCGGGGTGGAGGAAGATGCACCGCCGGCATCCCCTTGCCCCCACCTTTTCGGTCGCGTACAGTGTGCGGGTCCTGCCGCCGACATCCGAGGTGATCTGTTGAAGCTCTGAGGCCGAGACGCCGCGCCCACGTCCGTGGTGTGCGCCCGCCCGACCTCAGGTGATCCTTCGACGCCTCTGTTCCGCGTTTCCGGGCGGCCTTTCCGCGGTGTCTCCACGTGTCCCGAAATTTCCTGACACGGTGAGGAGCCACCCCTTATGTCATTTTCCATCGTCTGTGACGGCCTCTCCTACGAGCACGCCGACGGCACCCCCGTCCTCGACGGCCTCGACGTCGCCTTCGGCGCCGGGCGCACCGGGCTCATGGGCGTGAACGGCGCCGGCAAGTCCACGCTGCTCAAGCTGATCGCCGGCGAGCTGCGGCCGACGGCCGGCTCGGTCAGCGTCGCCGGCGACGTCGGCTACCTGCCGCAGGACCTGCCCCTGGCCACCGGCGCCACCGTCGCCGGGCTGCTCGGCATCGAACGGCAGCGGGCCGCGCTGCACGCCATCGAGGGCGGCGACGCCTCCCCCGAGCACTTCACGGCCATCGGCGACGACTGGGACGTCGAGGAGCGGGCGCACGCCGAGCTGGACCGGCTCGGCCTCGGCCACCTCGGCCTGGACCGGTCCGCCGGCACCCTGTCCGGCGGCGAGGTCGTGATGACCGGCCTGGCGGCGCTGCTCATGCGCAGGCCCGGCGTGCTGCTGCTCGACGAGCCCACCAACAACCTCGACCTGGACGCCCGCCGCCGCCTGTACGCGGCCGTGCGCTCCTGGACGGGGGTGCTGGTGGTGGTCAGCCACGACCGCGTCCTGCTCGACCTGGTGGACCAGATCGCCGACCTGCGCGACGGGGCGGTGCGCGTGTTCGGCGGCAACCTGACGGCCTACGAGCAGGCGCTCGCGGCCGAGCGGGAGGCGGCCGAGCGCATGGTCCGGGCCGCCGAGGGCGACCTCAGGAAGCAGAAGCAGGAGATGGCCGACGCCCTGGTCAAGCTGAGCCGCCGGACCCGTTACGGCGACAAGATGTACGCGACCAAGCGCGAGCCGAAGATCATCATGAACGCGCGCAAACGGCAGGCCCAGGTGGCGGCGGGCAAGCACCGCACCATGCACGCCGAGAAGCTGGAGCAGGCCCGCGACCGCCTCACCGAGGCCGAGCAGGCCGTCCGCGAGGACGCCGAGATCCGCGTGTCGCTGCCGCGCACCGAGGTCCCGGCCGGGCGCACGGTCCTGACGCTGACGGGCGTGCCGGGGCTGAGCGAGCTGCGCGGCGGCCCCGACGCCGGCGGCGAGCCCGTGACGGAGCTGGTGCTGCGCGGCCCCGAGCGGGTCGCGCTGACCGGCCCCAACGGGTCGGGCAAGACGACGCTGCTGCGCGCGATCGTCTCAGGCGCTCCCGGAGCCTGCCCCGGGGTGCCCGTGCGCTACCTGCCGCAGCGGCTCGACCTGCTGGACGGCTCGCTCAGCGTGCTCGACAACGTCCGGCGGTTCGCCCCGGCCGTCCCCGTGGGCGAGCTGCGGGCGCGGCTGGCCCGCTTCCTGTTCCGGGGGGCGCGGGCCGAGCAGCCTGCCGCGACGCTGTCGGGCGGCGAGCGGTTCCGCGCCGTCCTGGCCGCCCTGCTCTCCGCCGAGCCGCCGCCCCAGCTGCTGCTCCTGGACGAGCCGACGAACAACCTGGACATGGCCAGCGTCCGCCGGCTGTCCGAGGCGCTGTCGGCCTACCGGGGCGCGCTGCTCGTGGTCAGCCACGACCTGCCGTTCCTGGAGACGCTCGGCATCACCCGCTGGCTGGCCAAGCATCCGGAGGGATGATTGTGTGTCCGGAGAACCTGTGAGGAGGGCACCTGTGAGCCGCAAGATTTCCTCCGTCGTCGGAGGCAAGGACGCCGCCGCGATCGAGACGTACGCATCGACGAACCCCGCCCGCACCGCCGAGGTCGTCGCCGAGGTGGGGCTGGCCGACGCCGAGACCTTCGCCGTCGCCGCGGCGACGGCGAAGGAGGCGCAGCGGGAGTGGGCCAGGGTGCCCGCTCCCGTGCGGGGACGGGTGATCGCCTCCATCGGGCGGCTCGTCGAGGCCAACACCGAGACGCTGGCCAGGATCGTCACCCAGGAGATCGGCAAGCCCTACGGTGAGGCGCTGGGGGAGGTGCGGGAGATCGTCGACACGTGCGACTTCTTCCTCGGCGAGGGCCGCAGGCTCTACGGGCAGACGGTGCCGTCGGAGATGCCCGACAAGAACCTGTTCACCTTCCGCAACCCGGTCGGCGTCGCGGCGGTGATCACCGCGGGCAACTTCCCGGTGGCCGTCCCGTCCTGGTACCTGGTGCCGGCGCTGCTGTGCGGCAACGCGGTCGTGTGGAAGCCCGCCGAGTACGCCGCCGCCTCCGCGCACGCCCTCTACCGGCTGTTCGCGGCGGCGGGGCTGCCCGACGGCGTGCTGAACATCGTCTTCGCCGACGGCGGGCAGACGTTCGCCGGGCTGGAGCGCGCCCTGGACGCCGGGAACGTCGACAAGGTCGGCTTCACCGGCTCCAGCGAGGTCGGCCGGAAGATCGGCGAGCTGGCCGGTCGCCACCTGCAGTCGGCCTGCCTGGAGCTCGGCGGCAAGAACCCGATGGTCATCATGCCGGACGCCGACCTGGACCTGGCGGTGGAGGGCGCGCTGTTCTCCGGTTTCGGCACCGCCGGGCAGCGCTGCACCAGCCTGGGCACGGTCATCGTGCACGAGTCGATCCACCGCGAGTTCACCGACCGCTTCGCCCGCGCCGTACGGGAGGCCAGGATCGGCGACCCCGAGCAGGACGTGCTGGCCGGGCCGCTGCTGGACCGCAAGTTCGCCGACCGCTACGAGGAATACCTGACCTGGATCCAGCCCCACCACCGGGTCGTCACCGGCGCGACCGGCCGCATCACCGCCGAGAGCCCGCACGGCGGCTTCACCGGCGAGGGCGGCCTCTACTACCACCCGGTCGTCGTCGACGGCGTGCGGCCGGACGACCGGCTGTTCCTGGAGGAGACGTTCGGGCCGATCGTCGGCGTCACCTCGTTCGCCACGCTGGAGGAGGCCGTCGAGCTCGCCAACCGGCCCGGCTACGGGCTGTCCAGCTCCATCTACACCACCGACGCCAAGCACGCCTTCCGCTTCCGCGAGGGCGTCTCGGCGGGCATGGTCAGCGTCAACAACTCCACCTCGGGGGCCGAGGCGCACCTGCCGTTCGGCGGCAACGGCAAGTCGGGCAACGGCAGCCGGCAGTCGGGGATGTGGGTGCTCGACCAGTTCACCCGCTGGCAGGCGATGAACTGGGACCACTCCGGGCGGCTGCAGAAGGCCCAGATGGACGTCGCCGACATCACGCCGGACCGCGACTTCCGGCTCTGAGCGCACGGCGGCGGGACGCGGCGTCCGCGTCCCGCCGTCCGCCGGTCAGACCTGGCCGGCCTTCTCCAGCGCGGCGCAGCAGGTGTTCACGAGCAGGCGGGTGACCACGTACGGGTCGACGTTGGCGTTGGGGCGCCGGTCCTCGATGTAGCCCTTCTTGTCCACCTCGACCTGCCACGGGATGCGCACGGACGCGCCGCGGTCGGAGACGCCGTAGGTGTAGCGGTTCCACGGGGCGGTCTCGTGCGCGCCGGTCAGGCGGCTCTCGATGTCGGCGCCGTACTGGGAGACGTGCTCCATCGGCTTGTCGCCCTCGCCGAGCGCCTCGCAGGCGGTGATGATGGCGTCGTAGCCCTCGCGCATGGCCTTGGTGGAGAAGTTCGTGTGCGCGCCGGCGCCGTTCCAGTCGCCGCGGGCGGGCTTGGCGTCGAGCGTCGCCTCCACGCCGAACTCCTCGGCGGTGCGGTAGAGCAGCCAGCGGGCGATCCACAGGTGGTCGGCGACCTCGAGGGGGCCCGCCGGGCCTACCTGGAACTCCCACTGGCCGGGCATGACCTCGGCGTTGATGCCGGAGATGGCCAGGCCGGCGGCCAGGCAGCGGTCCAGGTGCAGCTCGACGATCTCGCGGCCGAACACGGCCTCGGCGCCCACGCCGCAGTAGTAGTGGCCCTGCGGGGCGGGGAAGCCGCCCTCGGGGAAGCCGAGCGGGCGGCTGCCCTTGAAGAACGTGTACTCCTGCTCGATGCCGAACCATGACTCCTGAGCCGCGTAACGCTCGGCGATCGGGCGCAGCAGCGCACGGGTGTTGCTCTTGTGCGAGGTGCCGTCGGTCTCCTCCACCTCGCACAGGACCAGCACGCTGTCGCCGCCGCGGATCGGGTCCGGGCAGGTGAACACGGGGCGGAGCACGCGGTCCGACGAGTGGCCCTCGGCCTGGTTGGTGCTGGAACCGTCGAAGCCCCACAGCGGCGGCTCGGCCCCGTCGGCGAGGATCCTGGTCTTGGAGCGCATCAGCGCCGTGGGCTCGGTGCCGTCGATCCAGATGTACTCAGCCTTGTAGCTCACGGCGGTCCTTTCACGGTTTCTCTCAGCCACGCCGAGTCTTAAGGACAGCCGTTTCCACGTTTTTGCCCGAATGTGAACGGCGTGTTAAGCCGGTGCCGGATCAGGCGCCCTCCCGCCTGGCCTGTCCGTCGTAGCCGAGCAGGCGCATGGCGGTGTCCGGGTCGAGCGCCGCGGCCAGGAGCTGGGCGCGGGCGTGCGCCTGGTCGCGTTCGCGTTCGGCCTTGGCCTGGGCGGCGCGCAGGCCCCTGACCGCGACGGCGGCCAGTCCGGCGCCCACGACGGCGGCGACCACGACGAGGAACAGCACCGCGAGCAGGCCCGGCGAGACGATCCCGCCGCCGGGCTCCGCCCCGGCCGCGCCGGCGAGCGCGCCGCTCACGGCCAGCCCGCAGACGACGGCCACCGTCACCAGCGCGAGCAGGCTCCCCCCGGCCAGCCACCAGCGCCGCCCCGCACCGGACGCGGGGGCGGGAGCGGAGAAGGGCGCGGCGCCACGCGCGGGGACGGGCTCGTACGCCGGCGCCGGCTCGGCGGCCCACGGCACGAACTCCGGCCGGAACCCCTGCGCCCCGGGCACGGCCACCACCCCGGGCCCGTCGTCCGGCGGGACCGCCGCCGGAGGAACCGCCGCCGGGGGGACGATCGTGCGGGGCTCGATCACCTCCTCGGGAGGGGCGCTCGCGCCGGGCAGGCCGCGCCCGATGCGGCCGTGCTCGCGGTGGGCGCGGACCGCCTCCCGGTGGTAGTCCTCCAGTTCCCGGTAGAAGTCGTCCGAGGCGTACACGGCGCCGTCGACCAGCGGCCCCGCGGCCCGTTCGATGACCGCGACCACGTCGTCCCCGTTGAGCGTGCGGTGCGCCTCCAGGGCGTGCGCCAGCGACAGCACGTCCCTGCGGTGCTCCTCCAGCAGCCGCTCGGTCTTCTCCAGCAGCCGCACCAGGTGGTCCTCGATCCGCTCCCCCAGCACGTCCGGCGCCGGCCCGGGCCGCGCCCGGGCGGAGCGGCGCGGCGCGCGGCGGTGGGCCTTGCCGCCCGTGATTTCCAGCTCCCGCAGCGCGGGCAGCGAGGTGACGCCGGAGCCCATCCCCCAGTGCGACTCCATGAGCGCCGCCAGGAAGGTCGCCGCGTGCAGGTCGCCGGCGACGCCGGAGGAGCTGTCCTCGCCGAAGAACATCCGCTCCCCGGCCAGCGAGGCGAGCGCGACCATGATGTCCGCCTCGTACTCCGACTTCCACCGGGTGAACTGGTCGCCCGGCTCGATGGAGGCCACCAGCCCGAGATGGTCGGCGCCCTTCTCGATGGTGGCGACGTCGATCTCCAGGTGGAAGCGGGCCACGTACGCGACGACCGCGTGGCAGGCCTCGTGCACGGCCACGGCGTGCCGCTCCCGGCCGGCGTACTCGGCGCCGCCGGGCGGGCCGAGCTGCTTGAGCCGCTTGGCGTGCAGCACGTCCGCCCAGGTGATGACGTCGCGCCCGGCGCGGACGGCAGCGATGAGCGACTCGTTGACCAGGTCCTTGATGGTGGCGCCGGTCGCGTACGGGGTGAGGGTGGCGAGCCTGTCGATCTGCTCGGCGGTGAGCCGGTGCGCGACCTTGCCGAAGTAGCCCTGGTAGGTGGCCACCCGTCCGGCCCTGGTCGGGTGGCCGACCTTGTAGACGCGGTCGATGCGGCCGGGCCGCAGCAGCGCCTCGTCGACGGCGTCGGGGCGGCTGGTGGCCATCATGACGAGGACGCGGTAGCCGGGCGGCGGCTTGGGCCGCATGCCGAGCGCCCGCCGGACCAGCCGGTTGAACAGGCCGCGCGGCTTCTTCAGCCCGGACAGCTCGGCGAGCAGGGCCTGGAGGGTGCCGGGGTCGCCGTGGGCCGTACGGCCCGCGGCGAGCAGCCCGTCGCCGGGGTCGCGGAAGGCCAGGGCCATCCGGCTCTCCTCCGACAGGTACGTCATGCCGTGGCAGGGAGCCGGGCCGCCCGCGCCCTGGTGGGCGGGCCTGCCGCGCCTGCCGAGCGCGTCGGCCTCGTCGAAGTGGACGACCACCCCGCCGTGGCGGAGCGCGAGCCTGCGCAGCCTCCGGAAGAGCGCCTTCATCTTGAGGACGCCGACGCCCGGGAGCAGGTTCGCGAACGCGCCCGGCTCGACGAGCACGTACGGCTTGCCGGTCTCCCCCGCGACGGCCTCGGCCAGCAGCGTCTTGCCGGTGCCCGGCGGCCCCCACAGCAGCAGGCCGCCGGGCACGTAGCCGCCGCGCTCCTCGATCTCGCCGGGCCGCTCCAGGAAGACGACGGCCTCGCGGACCCGCTCGACGACGTGGTCCTGCCCCCACACGTCGGCCAGGCGCGTCTCGACGTCGCCCGGGAAGTACGTCTCCACGCCGCCCCTGGACAGCAGCCAGAGCGCGCCCGCGACCGGCACGACGACCGCGCAGGCCGCCAGGACGGCCCGCAGCACCGACGGCAGCGCCGCGAGGACCAGCGCCGCCGCCTGGAACACCGCCAGGAACGGGCTGCTGCCGAGCACCGCGCCCAGCACCAGCGCCGCCAGCGCGACCCAGAACGCCGCCTTCAGCAGCCGGGCGAACCGGAACCGGGCCCAGTCGTCGAAGCGCCGGTGCGACCACCGCTCGAACCCGCCGGACACCCGCCCGGCCCAGAACCGGTGGTAGCCCGGCGACACCTCGCTGACCAGGAAGTGCGCCTGCCGGACCGCCTCAGCGCCGAGCAGCCAGAAGATCCACTGATGCTGCCGCGCGATCACCAGCATGGCCTCGCCGTACGGGACGATGCCCGGGAAGTCGGCCATCACCTTCCACGTCAGGACGGCGTACGCGACCGCGAGGCCGAGCAGGAGCCTGCTGCGGTCCCACAGGCGCATCCTCGGCCGCGTGGCGGTGGCGGGCACGGCGGGCCCGCTGCCGGGCGCGCGCAGCCCTGCCTGGCGTGTGCTCTTCACGGGGTGCTCCCTCATCCGGGCAGCCGCAGCAGCTTGAACGAACGCGCGATCTCGTCGAACTCCGCCCGGCGGGCCACGTGGCAGTCCGGCCGGCAGGCGATGAGCATGACCGAGACGGTGGAGCCGGAGCCGTCGAGGATGGCGGTCTGGTCGAAGGTCTGGTGCTCGGCGCCGATCCTGTAGCTGTAGCGGACCCGTACGCCCCGGGCGCCGTCGTCCAGCCGGACGGGCTCGTCGCTGAGCCGCTCGAACCCGCTGAACAGCGGCGGCCGCCCCGACTCCAGCACCCGGCCCAGGTAGGCGGTGCGCGACTCCTCGGTCACCGGCAGGACGAAGTCGCGCAGCCGGTCGAGCGACACCACGTCGCGCTGCGGCCCGGTCAGCCGGTGCACGGCCGCGTACACGAACGGCTCCCTCGAGCCGAACAGGTGGTCCACGTCCGGCTCCCGCGCCTGGTCGAAGGCCGCCGACCAGACCCGCCGCCTGCGCTCCAGCGCCGCCTGCGAGCCCGGCCTGTCGCCGCTGAACACGAGCTCCAGCGGGTAGGCGTCGATCCTGGCGAACGAGGCGGGCACCTTGAAGTAGGTGGTGCCGTCCCTGTCGCGCACGTAGGTGAACTCCGGCTGCCCGCACGCAACCGGCAACAGGATCGCGGCCGTCAGCGCGACCCACGCCCGTGTCTTCCTCACCGGATCTTCACTGGGGTCCTACCTCCAATGACGAGGCACCGTCGTTGTTGTGCCCGTTTTCGGATCCGGTGAGCCCGATGCACGATGAGAAATCTTGACCAAATCTTGGCCGTACACCGGCCTTACTTGTTACAGATCAACAGGAATCCGCGGCTTTGGCGCGCCTGCATTGGTGCGCGGCGAGAAGTAGCCGAAGATGGAGGTTCCCCTCACGCACGACCGGAGCCAGCCATGACAGAACCGGCCGTCGACTCCTACGGCATGGCCGCCGAGCGCGCCTTCGCCGAGGTGTGGTCGCGCGACGCGCTCTCCGACCGGGAGCGCCGCCTCGTCCTGCTCGGGCTCCTCGTCGGGCAGGGCCTCGACGACCAGGTGGCCGAACAGCTCGACGCCGCCCTGCGCACCGGCGACCTGAACGAGAGCGAACTGCGCGAGGTCGTCGTCCTGCTCACCCACTACGCCGGCTGGTCACGCGGCGCCCGGCTCAACGGCCAGGTCGAGGACCTGATCGACCGGGTCAGGCGGGATCGATCCGATAGACCGGGCCCTGGAGGCTGAGCGCGTACAGCTCGCCGTCGTGGCCCTGGCCGAACGACGACAGCTGATCCACCCGCCCGATCTCCTCGCCCTCGCCCGGCCTGTCCGCCGGGGTCGCCCTGATCCAGCCCGCGCAGAAGTCGCCGTACAGGAACCGGCCGCGCAACCAGTCGATCTTCGAGCCCCGGTAGACGTAGCCGGCGATGACCGAACAGGCGCCGCCCTCGCCCAGCGGGTAGACGATCACCGGGTCGACCAGGTCCTTCGCCTGCCCGCCCGCGCCGAACCCGGCCTTGCCCTCGCGCAGGTTCCAGCCGTAGTTCTCGCCGCCGCCCGAGCCGGCCGGCTGGCGGTCGACCTCCTCCCAGGCGTTCTGGCCCACGTCGCCGATCCACAGATCGCCGCTCTCCCGGTCGAACCCGAACCGCCACGGATTACGCAGCCCGTACGCCCAGATCTCCGGCCGCGCCCCCTCCCGGTCCGCGAACGGGTTGCCTTCGGGGATCTTGTACGGGTTGCCGCGCGGGTCGATGCGCAGGATCTTGCCGAGCAGGGTGCCGAGATCCTGGCCGTTGCCCTCCGGGTCGCCGCCGCTGCCGCCGTCGCCCAGCGCGACGTAGAGGTGGCCGTCGGGGCCGAAGGCGAGCTGGCCGCCGTTGTGATTGGCGTACGGCTGCTTCTGCGTCAGCACGTCGCGCCGGGCCGTGGCCTTGGCGCCGTCGTAGGCCCACTCGGTCACGTGCGTGGTGCCGTCGGCGTCGGTCCAGTCGAGGTAGAGCCAGCGGCCCGACGGATGGAACGCCACGCCCAGCAGGCCCTGCTCGTTGCCGTCGCTCACCTCGCCCGACAGGTCCACGACCGTCGCGCCGTCGGTGGTGCGGAGCTTCCCGCCCTGCTCGGCCACGTACAGCCGGTCGTCCCCCTCGCGCACGGCGAACGCCACGGGCCGCTCCAGCTCGGCGACCCGCGTCAGCCGCACCTTCCCCGCCGCCGCCTCGCCGCCGGTGCCGGACGGCCCGGCCTCCGCCGTCGTCGTCACGGCCCTCTCGGGCGCCCGCTCCGGCACGCCCGCCGAACAAGCCACCAGAACGACGCCCAGTAAGGCGACCGGCACAGCCCGCACAAGACCCACCCCGCCATCCTGCCACGCCCACCCCCACCCCACCCCACCCCCAGGGAACAGGCGGCCCCTTCTCGGGACGAACCCCCTGCACACGGGTGCGAGGGCGGGGGCGCACCCGCCCTCTTCGGAGAGCACCGCATGACGCGGGCGGCGGCCCCCTCCCGAAGAGGGCGCTCGCCCCTCCTGGAAGGGTCGCACGGACGGCGGTCTGCTCTCCGAGGGGGCGTCGCGGTGTGGGCGGCGGGCCCTCTCCCGAAGCGGGCGCCCGCCCCAGCACGCGGCGGGCCTTTCCGGTGGGGTCGGGGGTTCGCGGAGGGGGGTGGGGTGGGGGCGTTAGGGTTCTGGCATGCCTACCGCACTGATCACGGGCGCCACCGCCGGCATCGGCGCCGCTTTCGCACGGCGGCTGGCCGCCGACGGTTTCTCGCTGGTCCTGGTGGCCCGCGACGAGGGCCGGCTGGCCGAGGAGGCGGGGCGGCTGCGCCTGCGCTATGGCGTCCCGGTGGAGGTGCTGCCCGCCGACCTGGCGACCGAGGAGGGCCTGGCGCGTGCCGAGGCCCGCTGCCGGGAGGGCGTCGACCTGCTGGTGAACAACGCCGGGTTCGGCCACAAGGGCGCTTTCCTGCAGACGCCGGTGGAGGACGAGCTGGTGATGCTCAAGGTCCACTGTGAGGCGGTGCTGCGGCTGACGCTGGCGGCGCTGCCGGGGATGCGGGAGCGCGACCGGGGCGGCGTGATCAACGTGGCGTCGGTGGCGGCGTTCTTCACCCGGGGCACCTACAGCGCGAGCAAGGCGTGGGTGGTCAACTTCAGCGAGTCGGTGGCGGCCGAGGCGGGCAGCGCGCGGGTCAGGGTGATGGCGTTGTGCCCGGGGTTCGTGCGGACGGAGTTCCACCAGCGGGCCTCGATGGACATGTCGGGAATGCCCGACATCCTGTGGCTGAAGGCCGACGACGTGGCCCGTACGGCGATGCGCGACCTGGCGCTGGGCAAGCGGGTCTCGGTGCCGTCGCTGCGCTACAAGGTCATCCTCAACGCCGGCCGACTCGTCCCCCACGGCATCGCGGCCCGGATCTCCGCCCGCATCGGCCGCTGACCGCGCGGCACGACACCGCACGACGTTCCAGGCACGACACACCGCGACGCAGCAGCCCGTACCCGGAAAAGAGGGTGGGCCCTCGCCGCGGGAGGGGGTCGCGGTGAGGGCCCGGGACGGCCGCGAGCGGGCTCGCGGCCGGGAATCGGCGGTCGGTGACTAGCGGCCGACGTTGGCCGGGTGGCCGATCGCCAGGCCGGAGTTGGTGTCGAAGAAGTGCAGGTTGTGCGTGTCGAGGACCAGGTCGATGTTCTGGCCGGGGCGCGCGTGGCTGCGGGCGTTGACGCGGGCGGTCCACAGCGACTTGTCGCCGGCCAGCGGCAGCGTGGCCTCTTCCTCGTCGCCCTTGTCGGCGGCGGCGACGGTGTCCTTGTGCTCGACGGGCGGGGCGTCGATGAGGAACAGGACGTTGATCTCGGAGCCGAGCTCCTCGGTGACCTCCGCCTTGACGGGCAGCGTGGCCCAGCCGTTGGCGTGGTTGCCGGCGGAGGCGGCGTCCTCGAAGTCCGACGGGCGGATGCCGAGGATGATCTTCTTGCCGATGTACTGGTCGAGGCCCGGCTTCTCGGTGAAGGTGGAGTCGGGGATCGGCAGCTTGATGCCGGCGAAGGTGACGGCGGCGCCGCCGTCGCGGACCAGCTCGGCGGTGACGAAGTTCATCGACGGCGAGCCCATGAACCCGGCGACGAACAGGTTGACCGGCTTGTCGAACAGGTTCTGCGGCGTGTCGACCTGCTGGAGGAGGCCGTCGCGGAGCACGCAGACGCGGTCGCCGAGGGTCATGGCCTCGACCTGGTCGTGCGTGACGTAGACGGTGGTGACGCCGAGGCGCTCGTGCATCTGGTTGAGCGAGGCGCGCATGGAGACGCGGAGCTTGGCGTCCAGGTTGGACAGCGGCTCGTCCATGAGGAAGGCCTGCGGCTCGCGGACGATGGCGCGGCCCATGGCGACACGCTGGCGCTGACCGCCGGACAGGGCGGCCGGCTTGCGCTTGAGGTAGGTCTCCAGGCCCAGCATCTTGGCGGCGTCGTTGACGCGCTGCTGGATCTCGGCCTTGGGCATCTTGCGGAGCTTGAGGCCGAAGGCGAGGTTCTCCTCGACCGTCATGTGGGGGTAGAGCGCGTAGTTCTGGAACACCATCGCGATGTCGCGGTCCTTCGGCGGCAGGTGGTTGACCACCTTGTCGCCGATGGCGATCTCGCCGCCGCTGATGTCCTCGAGGCCGGCGATCATCCGGAGCGCGGTCGACTTGCCGCAACCGGAGGGGCCGACCAGCACCATGAACTCGCCATCCTTGATCTCAAGGTTGAGCCCGTTCACGGCCTTCACGCCACCGGCGTAGATCTTGTCGACGTTGGTCAGAACGATGGATGCCATGACTGTCCTTCGCGCTCCAGGGCTTGACCCCGATGTTGTGCGGAGTTTCCACTTTCGTGGATACGTTTTCAAGCATCTCACCCGAAACGGACATCGGTGTCAAGGGTTTGGGCGTGACCAGCCCTGCTGTTCCTTGGGGACTTCCCGGATTCCGGAAAGCATGATGGAATCGTTTCCATGGAAAAGCGGGCGACCATCAAGGACGTGGCCGAGGCGGCCGGCGTGGGCGTGGCCACCGTGTCGAGGGTGCTGTCCGGCGGCTCGGCCAGCCCGCGCACCCGTGAGCGGGTGCTCGCCGTCGCCGCCCAGCTCGACTACCGGCCCAGCGCGCTGGGGCGCAACCTGCGCCAGCGCCGCACCGGCGGCATGGGGCTGCTCGTGCCCGACCTCACCGACCCGTTCTTCGGCCGGCTCGCCGAGGGCGTGCTCGCCTGCGGCCGCTCGGCGGGCGAGCCGGTCGTGCTCGCCTCCACCGCCGACGACCCCGAGCAGGAGGCCGAGATGATCGGCATGCTGCTGGAGCAGGGTGTCGACCGGGTGATCGCGGTGCCGTCGGGCGGCGCCGACACCTGGCGGCCGGCGATCCGCGCGGGCATGGCGGTCGTCTTCGCCGACCGGCTGCCGGCCGACGCCGCCGAGCAGGCCGGCTCCTCCGCCGTCAGCGACCTCATGCTCCTGGACGGCGTGCCCGCCCCGGCCGCGCCGCCCGCCCGCCCCGTCGACGTGCCCGCCGTCCTGGCCGACGACCGGTCCGGCATCCGTACGGCGGTCCGCTACCTGCGCGGGCTGGGCCACCGGCGCATCGCCTTCCTCGGCGGCCCCGGCCACGACCGGCGGGTGGCCGCCTTCCGTGAGGCGGTCGGCGACCCGGTGGACGAGGAGCTGGTCGTCTTCGCCACGGGCAGCCGCGACGCCGCCTACGCCGCCGCCTCCGGGCTGTTCCAGAGCCGCCCCGACCTGTCGGCGGTGGTCGCGGCGGGCAACGTGCTGGGCGAGGCGGCCGTGCTGGCCGCCCGCGAGCTCGACCTGCGGGTGCCCCGCGACGTGTCGCTGGTCATGTACGACGACGTGCCGTGGGCCGAGCTGTGCTCGCCGCCGCTGACCGTGATCGCCCAGCCCGGCCGCGACATCGGCTATCGCGCCGCCGAGCTGGTCCTGCGCACCGGCGCCGCCCGGCGTCCGCGCACGGTCGTGCTGCCGACCGAGCTCATCGTCCGGGGCAGCTGCGGTCCGCACCGCTGAGGCCGGCTTCCCGCGGCCCTACAGCACCTTCTCGATGGCCGCGGCGATCGCCGGGTCGTCCGGCGCGGTGCCGGGACGGAACCGCGCCGCCACCGTGCCGTCGCGGGCCACGAGGAACTTCTCGAAGTTCCACTGCACGTCGCCGGCCTCGCCGTCGGCGTCCGGGACGCCCGTCAGGCTCTCGTACAGCGGGTGCCTGCCGGGGCCGTTGACCTCGGCCTTCTCCAGCAGCGGGAAGTCGACGCCGTAGGTGGCCGAGCAGAACTCCTGGATCTCCTCGGCGCTGCCCGGCTCCTGCCCCATGAACTGGTTGCACGGCACGCCGACCACGCTGAATCCGCGCGGCCCGTACTGCTTGTGCAGCTCGACGAGGCCGGCGTACTGCGGGGTCAGCCCGCAGCGGGAGGCCACGTTCACGATGAGGAGGGCGGCGTCGCCCGCCAGGTCCGCGAGGGTGGTGGGCACGTCCGCCAGGGTGCGGACCGGAATTTCTCGAACACTCATGCGCCCGACCCTACTCGCACTCCCACCTTCGAGAGCGGTTCAAACCCCAGGTGCGCGCCCGTTTCGCGGCAAGGGCGGGCCATCCGCGCCCCGGGCCGCGCCAACCCGGCCCAACGGGAGCGCCGATTGTCGGCCACCGTCCGGCAAACACCTGTCCGGGGCGTGTCCCAGGTCCCGGAGCCCGGTCGGGCCGCGTACTACAACCGGCTAAGAGGACATGTCGTGGCGCCCTCCGGGCCGTCCAGCGTGATCGGACGGAACCAAGGATCCCGGAGGGCCGCGCGGACCCTCCGCGTGCGAGCCACGGACGCGGACCGGCAGGGGCGCCGGGGAAGCGAGAGCGCCCGTCCGCACGCGACCCGACCGCGAGGACTGAATTGGACAGCAAGCGCACGCTACAGATCACTCTCGCCGCCGTCGCCGGCCTCACCGCGTTCAGCGGTACGCCGACGGTCGCCTGGGCCGAGACCGGGGACGCCCCGGTCGTCAGGACCGGGGTCTGGCGGACCTCCGCCGAGCCGAAGGTCGTCGCCGGGAACGCGAAGAGCAGGAGCAAGGGTTTCGCCCTGAACCAGGTGGTGCAGCGGTCGTGGCCGCTGCGCGAGTTCCACTGCCTGGACAACCTGTGGACCAGGGAGAGCAACTGGAACCACCGCGCATACAACAGATCGTCAGGCGCCTACGGCATCCCGCAGGCGCTCCCCGGAGGAAAGATGCGGGGAGCGGGCAGGGACTGGCGTCACAATCCGGAGACGCAGATCCGGTGGGGCCTGGCCTACATCAAGGGGAGGTACGGCAAGCCGTGCGGCGCCTGGGGGCACTTCCGGTCGCACAACTGGTATTGACGTCAGGTGTCGACGTCGGCTTTCCCGAGGGCATCCGCGGCCGTGCGGGTGCCCTCCCGCCGTGCCGGGTGCACGGCGATCGCCCGGATCATCAGCTCGACGCCGAACTCGAAGTCGCCCTCGTGGTCGCAGCCGCCCAGCAGCGCCGACAGCGCGTGGACCTCGGGGAACAGCGCCGAGTCGACCACGCCGGGATCGGCCGCGTCCGCACGTGGCGGCGCGAACGCGGGCGTCACCCCGACCTCCCGCAGCAGCGACCCGACGACGAACGCGATGAACACCCGCAGCACCCGCACCGCGTCGGCCCCGTCGAACCCCGCGCTGCGCAGCGTCGCCAGCGCCCGCTCCACCGGCAGCATCCCGGCCGGCGAGTGGACCTGCCGGCTGACGACGAGCATCGTGCAGCGGGGATAGTGGTGGGCGATCTGCCGGAAGGCGCGGGCCTGCACGCGAACCCGGTCGGTCCAGTCGGCGCCCGGGTCGTCGGTGAACTCGATCTCGCTGAGCACGGCCTCGGCCACGCCGCTGAGCAGCGCGTCCTTGTTGGGCACGTGGTTGTAGAGGGACATCACGCCGACGCCCAGCTCGGCCGCGATGCGCCGCATGGAGACCGCGTCGGCGCCCTCCCGCTCGATCAGCTCGATGGCCGCGGCCA
This sequence comes from Nonomuraea sp. NPDC003214, assembly GCF_053590035.1. Classification (NCBI taxonomy): domain Bacteria; kingdom Bacillati; phylum Actinomycetota; class Actinomycetes; order Streptosporangiales; family Streptosporangiaceae; genus Nonomuraea; species Nonomuraea sp. NPDC003214. Next base: position 195,721 of record NZ_JBSFSX010000003.1, read on the forward strand.
CGATGCGCGCCCTCGACAGAGGCTCGGTGCTCATAGCTCATTCTATTGACGTACGTACACCGTACGTGCAAGCTCCGATTACGGACGTACGGTGTACGTGACCCCCCGGAGGTCCCCATGTCGACCCACGATCTCTACACCATCCCCGCCGGGCTCTCCACGTGGAACGTGGACATGGCCGGAACCAGCAAGTTCACCTGGGAGTACGACGACGGCCGGGACAGGATGCTGGCCCTCTACCAGAAGGGCAAGGACAAGCAGTGGGACTCCGTCAAGCGCATCGACTGGGGCCTGGAGGTGGACCCGTACGACGTGCTCGGCATCCCCGACCACACCATCGCCATCCACGGCACCCCGCTGTGGGACCGGATGGACGAACGCCAGCGGCAGGAGGTCAGGCTGCACGGCGCCGCCTGGCAGTTCTCCCAGTTCCTGCACGGTGAGCAGGGCGCGATGATCTGCTCGGCGCGGATCGTCGAATCGGTGCCCGACCTCGACTCCAAGTTCTACGCCGCCACCCAGACGATGGACGAGGCCCGCCACGCCGAGACCTACGCCCGCTTCCTCCAGGAGAAGGTCGGCCTCGCCTACCCGATCAACGAACACCTCAAGGCGCTGCTCGACAGCACGCTGACCGACTCCCGCTGGGACATGCCGTACCTGGGCATGCAGGTGCTCATCGAGGGCCTGGCGCTGGCGGCGTTCGGCGTCATGCGCGACATCACCACCAAGCCGCTGCCCAAGCAGATCTTCGCCTACGTCATGCAGGACGAGGCCCGGCACGTCGCCTTCGGCCGGATGGCGCTGCGCGACTACTACCGCCAGCTCTCGGAAGCGGAGCTGCGCGAGCGCGAGGACTTCGTCATCGAGGGCTGCTACCTCATGCGCGACCGGCTGCGCGGCCGCGAGACCTGGGAGAACCTCGGCCTGACGAAGGCCGAGGTGGGCGAGGCCATGCGGGCGGTCGACGAGTCGGAGTACCTGCGGCTGTTCCGCTCACTGCTGTTCAGCCGCATCGTGCCGTGCGTCAAGGACATCGGCCTGTGGAGCCCCCGGCTGCAGCAGGCGTACGCGGACATGGGCGTGCTGGAGATGGCCGGCCAGTCGCTGGAGGCGCTGATGCGGCAGGACGAGGAGATCGCCGAGAAGCTGGACGCGGCCCGCTTCGCCGAGGAGGAGGCCGAACGCCACGCCGAGGTCGCCGACACCATCACCCTCGGCGCCCTCGACGCTCACGACTGAGCGACATGGTCGCGCAGCCGCGGATGAGCGAAGGCATACGCCTTCGGGCCGACCTCCCGGAGCAGTCCGGCCTCGACCGCGGCGCGCAGCAGGCCCGGCACCTCCATGCCGCGCACGCCGCAGCGGCGCAGGACGCTCCGGAGGTCGGCGTCCTCGCTGTTGAAGGTCGCCAGCGAACGCGCCACGAGCCATTGGGCGAGCCCCCGGAGCGCCGCCGTCGCCTGATCCCCGTCGAAGCCCCCGATCCGCCCCAGGGCGCGGTCCCCGTACCAGGCGAGGAAGTCGCCCGGCTCGGCCGGCAGGTCCCGCGCCCACTCCGGCGCGGCCAGGAGCACCGAGAGCAGGTACGGCGAGGCGGCGAGGTCCGTCCAGTCCCGCCGGCCGCGCGACCCGGGCAGCACGCCCTCCAGCAGCCGCGCGGCCTCGCCGGGGGCCACTCCGAGCACCTCCAGGGTCTGGAAGCCGGCGGGAGGCGCGGACACGCACCCGGTCACGATCAGGCCGGCGCCGGTCTCGTCCGCCCAGCCGGTCACCCACGGCAGGAAGCCGGGCTCGGCGCTCTCGTCCAGGCCGTCGACCACCAGGGACAGCGAACCGCCGAGCGTCACCATCGAGTACGCGTCGGCGATGGCCACCTGGTACCGCTCGACCAGGGCGCGGGTCAGGGCCTGCTCGAACCCGCGGAACTCGGTCCTGAGCGCCTCGGCGGGCAGGAACACCGGGACCGGCGCGTCACGACCTTCGGCCTTCTCGATGAGACGCCGGGTCAGCCGTGCGGCCAGCACCGTCTTGCCCGCCCCCGGCTCCCCCGTGAGCAGCATCCGGCGCGTGCCCCGGTCCAGGATCTCCGGCAGCCCCAGGGGGCGCGGCTGTTCGCCGGGGAAGGCGACGACCGGGTCCAGCAGGCCGCTCTCGGCGCCGGCGACCAGACTCACCGTCTGGAGCACGTCGTCGCTGAGGACCGTCAGCGCGCTCCTGATCGCGCGGCGGCTCAGCCGGTCCTGTCCCGGGAGGCGGTCCTGCGGCGGCTCCACCACCGAGGACTCCGGCACCGGCGACTCCCTGACCAGGTCGATGTGGGTCGCGACGTCACCGGGCACGCCGCACGGCGTCAGCCGCAGGGCGCGCACGACCTTCTGGACGACCTCGCTCCAGCCCGGCGGCTCGCCCGCCGCCGTCTCCAGATCCTCGCTGACACGCTGCAACAGCGTGGGGTCGTCCATGAGCCTGCGGTAGAAGTCCGGGTCGCCGTCCCTGACGAGCAGGACGGCGGCGAGGATCACCACGTCGTAGCCGGCCGGCTTCCTGGCGGTGGCCACGCGGTGCTGGAGGAGCAGCACGTTCACGAACCGCTTGATCGCTCGCGGGTTGGGCGGCAGCGCGCTCACCAGCAGGCCGGCCGCGGGCTTGATGGCGTCGCTCAGCAGGCCGTCCAGGTAGTTCTCGAAGGCGGCCCGGTCCAGCCGGGGCATCTCGAACGACACCTGGACGATCTTGTGCAGGTAGTCGCCCGCCGGGTCGGCGTACTTCTCCCGCACCGCGGCGACCAGCGGCGCCTTGGCCACGCCGAGCACGAAGACGCAGTTGGGGCGGTTGAAGTGCAGTTTCAGCGCGTCGAGCATGGTCATGATCTGGTCGGGGTGACAGCGGTCGAGGTCGTCGACGAACACCACGAGCCGGCTCTTGTCATGGGCCACCAGTGCCGCGTCGATGATCGAGCCCAGGTGGTCGTCGAGCCGCACCCGCTGGGAGCGGATGCGGAAGTTCTCCTCGTCGTAGGCCTCCAGGGTCTTGCGCACGTTCTCGACGTCGATCTTGACCGTCGCGGACAGCACCAGGGAGCCGAGCACCTCGGAGACCGTCCGCAGCGTCCGCCGCACGTTCGCCCGCTCCGTCAGGCCCAGGTCGTTGACGATGACGTGGAGCAGGGGCAGCACCGGGTTCTCGTCGTACTGGTGCCGCCACGGGTCGAACCACACGTGCGCGCACTCGCGGTCCTCCTTGAGGAGGTCGCGCACCTGTCTGAGCATCGAGGTCTTGCCGGAGCCCCACTCGCCGAACACGCCGATGACCTGCGGCGGCTTCGCGTGGCGGATCAGGTCGGCGAGTTGCACCGCGTACTCGGCCCGGTTCAGCCCGTCCTGGTCGGCGGGCTCGTCACTGTGGGTGAACCCGGGCGCCTGGGACGCGGGCCTCGGCGTGGCGGTGACGTCGCCCGCCTCAGTGCCCGCCTCAGGCTGCGGCTCCGTGCCCGCCGGACGTCGCCTGCGGCGGACCAGGATGACGGCGCCGACGAGCAGCAGGACGGCCACCGCCCCGGCGATCAGCCAGGCCCGGTACCGCTCCCAGAACGGCGGCGCCGGGGTCACGGTCACCCGCCGCCGGTCGATGCCCGCCGCGGAGATCAGCACCAGTTCCCCGGTGCCCGCGCGCCGGCGGGCCTGCGGTATCAGGTGGAAGCTCCCCGTGCCGCCCGCCCCCAGCCTGAGGCGCCCGCTCCCCTCGACCGCCAGGCCGGCGGCGACCGGACCGGTGATGCGGAGCTGTATCTCCCCGGCCGCCCCCGTGTTGGCCACGTCGATCCGCCATCTGGAGGTCGCGGTCACCCGCTCCAGCGCGATGGTGAGCGGTCCGCGCTCCAGGAACTGCGGCCCGGCGAGCGCACCGGCTGGTGATGGAACGAGTACGAGGAGTAAGGCTGCTACGGCACACGCGAAGCGTCGACCCGCCATGCCTTGATTTCATCTCAAAGGACGGGATAACGCATCCCCTGTGATCAACCGGTTATCACTCGCCCTGCCACGAGGGGCAAGGCTTCTCTTGAACGTGGGCACCGCCGTGAACAGCCCGGCGAGGACGAGCATGCCGCCGGCGAGGATCACCAGGACGATGGACGGCTCGACGCGCACGATGAGGAGGCTGCCCAGGACCGGCCCGAGCGCGACGGAGCTGTAGCTGCCGAGCCGCAGCACTGCGGTCACCCGGGCCGGCTGCTGACTCAGCGCGGTCCGTACGGTGACGTTGCTGAGCCCTCCGGCCAGCCCGATGATGAGCAGTGCCCCTGCGAAGGACAGGAAGCTCTGCTGGAGCGCGATGGTGAGCACGACCCCCGCCGCGCACGCCCACACGTGCACCAGCATCGTGGACCGGCCCTCCCGCAGCAGCCCGATCCAGCCGAACAACCGCGACATGGCTCCTTGGCCCGTCCAATCGCCGATGCGCCGCGAGATGTCGTGCCGCACCGGCGCCATGAACGCCCCGATGATGCCGCCGACGCCGGAGAAGGCGAGGATCATGCCGACGAGCAGCGGAGGCAGTTGCTCTCTCGACGCGGTGGTCAGGAACACCACGATCAGGCACTGGACCATCAGGTTGGTGCAGGCCGTCACGATGGTGGCCGACCTGAGGAAGCGGTTGCGCCAGAGCTCGGCCATCCCGGCGCCCAGGCGCACGGGGGACTTCTCCTGCTCACGCTCGGGTTCGCGATCACGGGGCAACGCGAAGAGCATGCCCGCGGCGACGGCGAACATGACGGCGTTCGCGGCGAAGGACACCAGTGCCCCGATGCCGTACAGCAGCCCGCCGAGCGGCCGCCCCACCAGCACGACGCCCTGCACCACGGTCTCGTGCATGGCCAGCGCGGTGCCCACCCGGTCCGTGCTCACCGTGGTGGGGATCAGCGCGGTCTCGGCTACGGTCGAGATCACGCACAGCACGCCCTCGGCCACGGCGACGACCACGAGATGCCACAGTTCGAGCACACCGGAGGCCATGGCGACGAACAGGCAGCCGATGAGGAGGGCGCGGGCCGTCTCGCTCCACGCCAGCACCGTGCGGGCGCCCAGCCGGTCGACGAGAGCGCCGGCCGGGATGTAGCAGAGCAGCCCGGGCACCGTCGAGGCGAACATGACCCAGCCGATCCACGACGGGGACGCGGTCAACGTGAAAGCCAGCAACGGATAGGTCACGCCGAGTGTGCGTGTGCTCAATGTGGAAACCGTCGATGCCCACCAGGACCGCCGAAAGGCAGGGGAGTCGGTATAAATCGCAATAAACCGACTAATCTGGTGTGCGCCTTTCACCACGGCTCCCGATGCCCAGCGGTGTCAGTGCGCACGGGTGAGAGCCCAGGCACGGTCGAAGACTAGAGCATTCACCGGCGACTCGGCGGCAGATCGCGTAAGGGCATCACCATAAGCACGTCATGAGAATTTCGCCTACATGAGGCGTTCGGCCGTGGCGGTGAGATGCGGCGGTAACCGCCTGCGATTCGCGCCCTGCCATGCCCGCCTTGCCAGCTTCGCCGCCTCGGAAAGGTTCTCGTCGGCTGCCATCACCTGGGCGGCGCGCAGCAGCGTCGGGCCGTCGCTCTCCACCCCCAGGGGCTCCACCAGGCTGACCGCCTGCTTCACGTGGCCGGTCTGCGCCAGGGCGAGCGCGTAGGCGGCCTGGGTGGACGGCTGCTCGTGCGGCATCACCCGGTTGAGGTCGCGCAGCGCCTTGCCGGGCTCGGCGAGGTCGGAGAGGATCTCGCCCCGGGCGCGCAGGGCCTCCTGGGTGGCTCCCTGCGAGGCGAGTGCCCCGTCGAGGACGTCGACGGCGCCTCGCGGGTTGCCCAGATGCCACAGCGCCCAGGCCAGCTCCGTCTGGATGAGGGGGTTCGGGCTCCGTCTGACCGCCGCGCGCAGTTCGCCGACCGCCTCGCGGAAGGCGCCTCCGGCGATGAGGATCCGGCCGACGGTGGTGAGGAGCGTGGCGACGATCTGGTCACTGCCCCGCACGGTGGTGTGCAGCTGGGCGGCGGCCCGGTAGCGCCGGACGGCGTCGTCGAGGTCGCCCCGCTCGTGGGCGAGGTCCGCCAGCAGCGACTCCGCCCTGGCCCGCAGGCGCACGTCCCCGGCGTCCGCGCGCAGGGCGTCGCCGGCGAGCGCGACGGCCAGGTCGAACCAGCCGCGGCGGACGGCGTCCTCGGCGGCGAGCAGGAGGCCGCCCGGTGTGCGTCCACGCCCGCCGCGGGGGCGGAACCGGTGGTTCAGGACGGGACCGGCGAGCCGCTCGGGGATCTCGTGGCGGCGTCGCTCGCCGGGGCGCAGCACATGGCGGGCCGTCAGCGCCCAGGCGACCCGGGACGGCAGCTCCACGGGCCCGGCGTCGCCCGGCTCGGCGATGCGCCGCACCAGGGCGAACAGGTGCTCCGCCTTCCCGTCGTAGTGGTCGGCGGCCACGTCCTCGATCTGGCGGTGGACGAAGTCGGCGAGCACGGCGTCCACGTCGACCAGCTCGGCCTCGGTGATGAGCGGCAGGCCCCGCACGGCCTCCCAGAGGGAGGAGCACACCAGCTGAAGGTGAACCGGCTCCACCGGACCCCGCCACGGCTTGGCCTGCAGGGCGCCGACCAGCCTGACCGCCGCCCCGGGCGCGAAGGGCACCCCGGCCTCGGCCGCGGGCTCCCGGCACGCCTTCAGAGCCGCCCCCGCCTCCAGCGGCCTCAGGGCGTACAGGCTCGTGCCGGTGAGGTGCTCGCGCAGCCCCGCGTGCTTGCGGACGCCGTCGAGATGGTCGTCGTCGACGACGACGAGCAGCCGCAGCCGCTTGTCGTCAGCCAGCGCGTCGGCCAGCTGGTCGAGGACCCGGGTGCGCGCCGCCGGGCCCCGGTGGTGGGCGGTGAAGACGTCGTCGGCGGGATCGAGCGCGGCCAGCACCGGCCTGCCGCCGGGGCTCCAGCGCTGCCGCAGGCAGGCGGAGACGGTGAGGCCGGAGACCGCGATGGGAGCCTCGTTCGGGGTCCAGGACGACAACAGCGAGAAGACGAACGGATCGCATTCGGCGGGGATGAGCGCGGCGGGCACCGAGGCAGGGCGCAGGACGCTTCCCACGGGCAGCACGTCCAGCCGCGAATGCGCCAGACGCGGCAGAACTCCGGCGGCGACCAGAGACGATTTACCGGTGCCCGGCGCGCCATGAAGAATCGTCAGGCGATTGTTCTCCCAGCATTCGGCCAGATGCTCCGCCTCGCGATCCCGTCCGTGGAATCGAGCGGCATCTTCCCGGCGAAACGGGTGCGCGCCGACATACGGCTTCGGGTCGCTGCCGTTGGAAGTCATCACCACACCCCGCCACCCGCGTGCTTGGGTTTTCGAATCGCTCTCCGCCCCACATACGGTTGAAGAGCTTTCACTTTACTTGCACGTCAATACGCGTACCCCAACCGTACTCGCTCGGCTTCACTCCCGCAGCAGCACACGGGACGAAGGATTGACGGATTCGCTGCCGATCAGTGGCGAGGGGCGGGCCCCGCGCACCTGATCAGAGCGCCGACGAGAATCCCGCCACGGTCACCGCACCGTCTTCCGCGCACCTTTGCCAGGCACGGGCCAGGGCGGGGATCTCCAGCATCTTGAGATCTTCCAAATCGATTCCGCCGACATCGATGAGACCGGTAGCGTGCTCGTCACCCATGCGTGTCCTCCCTGTCACCCCATTACGGTCACCCGTAAACAGGTGAACTGTCACCCGAGCCGTCGATTACTCCTCTATTTGCGATTCTGTGGCTACCGGCCGCCAGAATCAATCGTAGGATCTGAACTAAAGCGGCCGGCAGGGCGGAGGGCAACATGAACGAGCAGGTCGTCATGCAGGAACCAAGCCGGATGCCCGCGATCTGGGGGAAGATCCCCGGCCGAAACAAGAATTTCACCGGGCGCGAAAATCTTCTCGGCCAGTTAAGGGAGAGCATCACGACCTCCACCAAGGCCGCCGTGGTGCCGCTGCCGCAGGCTTTGCAGGGATTGGGCGGCGTGGGCAAGACCCAGCTCGCCATCGAGTACGCCTGGCGCTACCGGGGCCACTACGACCTGGTGTGGTGGGTGCCGGCCGACCAGCCGATGCTCGTGCCGAGCACCCTGGCCGCGCTGACCGAGGACCTCAAGCTCCGCCCCGCCAGCAGCATCGGCATCGACGAGGCCGCGGCCGCGGTGCGTGACGCGCTCCAGCGCGGCGACCCCATCGAGAACTGGCTGCTGATCTTCGACAACGCGGACGAGCCCGAGGAGATCAGGGACCTCATCCCGGAGGGCGGGCCGGGACACGTCCTGATCACCTCCCGCAACAGCCGCTGGAGCGGCGTGGCGCAGACGGTGCCGGTCGACGTGTTCTCCAAGACCGAGAGCGTCGACTTCCTGCGCAAGCGCCTGCAGCGCAACGTGGAGCAGAAGGAGGCCGAGCACCTGGCCAACGAGCTGGGCGACCTCCCCCTGGCGCTGGAGCAGGCCGCGGCCCTGCAGGTCATGACCGGCATGTCGACCGACGAGTACATCGAGCAGCTCTCCATTCGCACCCGCGCGCTGCTGGGCATGAACAAGTCCACCGAATACCCGCACTCCATGACGGCCGCCTGGCAGTTGTCCGTGCACGAGATCGAGGGCCGGATGCCCGAGGCCGCCGAGGTGCTGCGCTGCCTGGCCTTCTTCGGTCCCGACCCCATCCCCCGGGAGATCTTCCGGCGGGGCAACAAGAGCGGCGCGACCCGCATGGGCCCGATCCTGGCCGACCCTCTCATGCTCAGCCAGGCGATCGGGGAGCTCAACCGGTTCGCCCTGGTGAAGATCGAGCAGGAGGCGGGCACCGTCCAGGTGCACCGGCTGGTCCAGGCGCTGCTGCGCGACTCGCTGTCGAGCGAGGAGCGCGAGGCGATCAGGCACGAGGTGCACCAGGTGCTGGCGAGCGGCGCGCCCAGCGACCCGGAGGACACCTCCCAGTGGAAGAGCTTCTACGACCTCGTCCCGCACGTGCGCCCGTCGGGCATGACCAAGTGCGGCGAGGCGGAGGTCCAGAACTTCGCGATCAACATCGTCCGCTACCTCTACCGGGTGGCGAGCTACACCCAGGCTCAGGCCCTGGCCAACGAGTTCCTCGCCAACTGGCCCGAGGAGTCCGAATCCACCCGCGGCAACAAGCTGCGCCTGCGCCGGCACCTGGGCAACATCCTGTGGCAGATCGGCGCCTACACCGAGTCGCGTGAGCACAACGAGGAAACGCTCGAGCTCATGCAGGCGGAGTTCGGCAGGGACGACGAGGAGACCCTCGGCGTCGCCCTCACCTACGGCGCCAACCTGCGCTCCCAGGGCAAGTTCCGCGAGGCCTACGAGCAGGACAAGGCCTCGCTCGAGGCCTACGAGCGGAAGTTCGGCCCCACCCACCCGTCGACCCTGCGCGTGATCAACAACCTCGCGCTCGACCACGCCCTGCTCAGCGAGTACGAAAGCGCCCGGCGCCTGCAGCAGCTAGCCTACCTGGAGCTGAGCAGCGCGCGCTCGGGGGTGAGCAAGTGGGACGTCCAGATCACCTGGAACGGGCTGGCCCGCGTGGTGCGGCTGTGCGGCGACCACTCCCAGGCGTGCGACTTCGGTGAGGAGGCGTACGCCCACGGCTGCCGCGAGCTGCAGGTGGAGCACCAGCTGACGCTGATGACCGCGCGCGACCTGTCCATCGCCAGGCGCCGGATCGGCGACGTCGAGCGGGCTCTGGAGCTGATCGAGGAGACCCACACGCGGCTCGGCAAGATCTTCGGCAACGACCATCCCGAGACCATGGCCGCGATGATCGCACTCAGCAACACGCTGCGCCAGGCCGAGCGCCACGAGGAGGCGATGTCCCTGGCGAGGGCGGCGCTCCCCCGCTACGAGCAGGTCTTCGGCAAGCTGCACCCGTTCACCTACGGCTGCCAGATCAACCTGGCGCTGCTCCACCGGCTGCGCGGCGACGCGCTCCGGGCGAGGGAGCTGGACGAGGCGGCGCTGGCGGGCCTGGTCGAGACGGTCGGCTCCGACCACGCCTACACCTTCGCCAGCGCCATCAACCTGGCCAGCGACCTCGCGGCCCTGGGCGAGCCCGCCGCCGCCCGCAGACGGGGCGAGGACACCCTGGCCAAGGTGCGCGACTTCTACGGGACCAACCACCCGCTCGCCCTGTCGGCCGCCGTCAACCTGGCCATCGACATGCGTGCCTCAGGTGACGCGGCGCAGGCCAAGAACCTGTACGACTCGGTCATCACGCACTACGCCAAGTTCCCCAAGGACCACCCGGAGCGGATCCACGCGGAGGCGGGCAACCGGTTCAACTGGGACTTCGACCCGCTCACGCTGTAGAGGCGTTGCGGGCCGCCCACGCCTGCCTCAGCTCCGCCTCCTCCCGCCGGGCGGCCTCCAGCGCGGCGGGAGGCACGGCCTCGTCCAGCCAGGCCGACAGGGTGGCGCGCATGGCGGTGACGAACTCCACGCCGGGCGGCGTGAGGCGTCCGCTGTCGAGCAGGGTGCCGGTGACCTCGTGGGCCGCCTCACGCCAGTGGGCGAACTCGATGTGCGGCCGCAGGTCGCTCTCGTGGTGCCGCTGACGCCGCCAGAAGCCCGAGACGCCCAGGTAGGCGTAGGCGCCCTGGATCAGCCCCGCCAGCGGCCGCGGATCGGGCCGCCAGGGGGCGTAGTGCAGGCTGTCGTCCGGCTCCAGCAGCTCGACGACGTCCATGATCGCGCCGAGCTTGCCGTGCTGGACCTCGTGGGCGAACGTGGAGGCCAGCCAGCGACCGTCCGGCGGTGTGGACAGGGCGACGGCGCCGAACCGGCCGGGCGCCGAGGCGCTGTTCATGCCCCGGGCGGGTCCCTTGATCGGGGTGAGCACGGTGATGGCGGCGGCGGTCTCGCCGGCGATCGTCCAGTGGTGGGCCGCGAGCGTCCGCCACGCCGACGCCAGGCATGACTCCCACGCGCGCAGCTCGGCCTCGGACAGCCGACGGTCGATCATGGTCTCGGCGCGCCAGCGGTACGGGTCGAGGTCGTCCACCAGGAGCTCGATGCCGCCGCCTCCGATGCGGCGCAGCGGAACCCAGCCGTCCCTCTCCCCCGCCGTCACCCGCACCCGGCGCTCGCCCGCCTCCACCGTGCCGTCGGCGTGCACCCGCACGTCGACCAGCTCACCCGGCGGCCCGTCCGGCGCCCCCAGGTCGATCCGGCCCAGCGAGGGCAGCATCACGCCTCCCTGCCGTACGGGCGCCTGCGCCCAGCACGCCACGCGTGCGCGGACGGCGGCCGCCGCCGCCACGGCGCCGAGCTGGGCCGGCTCCCCGGCTCCGCGCTTGAGCTCGTTGACGGTGCTCGCCGCCCAGGCTCCCACCGCCGGATGGGCCAGCGTCGCCGCGACGGCGCGGGGGCTCGCCCGCTCGACGTCCGCGAGCACGTCGTAGGCGTGCTCGACGGCCTTGGCGTGCCGATGGCCCGCGGACTGCCGGACCACCCCGAGGACGAGCAGCCGTTGCTTGCTGCGCTCCGCCGCGACGAGGTGGCGCACCGCTTCGGCGCCGCCGCCGCCCGCCGCCAGCCGGGACATCACGTCATCGGGGATCCGGTACGGCCTGGGGTCCATCGAGTTCCTTTCAGCGGTGGGAACGCCGGAGGTCGCTGACCAGGCGGGTGTGGATGTGCTCGATCAGCCGGTAGAGGTCGGAGCAGTAGACCGAGGGGTTGAGGAAGCCGGTGCCGGGGCGGTAGCGGTGCGGGTAGAGGCCGGCTCCGCACACCCGGCCGAACCGGCAGCTCTTGCACGTGTCGCTCAGCCCGTCCCAGCCGAGCTGCCTGGCCACCATGCCGGGGTGGGCGAGCGCCGCGTCGAAGGGGTGGTCGACGATGTTGAGGCCCGTGGCGGGCGCGCCGTGGGCGACCACCTTGAGGGAGTCGGTCTGCTCGATCGTCCCGTCGGTCTCGATCACGACAAGGCTCGACGGGGTCAGGCCGACGGCCTCGCTGGCGGACGCGCCGCCCAGCAGCAGATGGATGATCTCCTCGAAGAGCCTGACGACCGTCTCGCCGCTGGAGCCGTACCAGCGGTCGAAGACGGCGATCAGCCAGTCGCCGTACGGGGTCTTCTCGGGGTCGCGGGTGCGGCCGGGAGGCGGCGAGTCCCAGGTGCCGTGCGGGATGAGGAAGTCGACCGCCGGCGGCTGGAAGGAGATGAGCGCCTCGTAGGTCTCGATGGGGTCGTTGGCCAGGTCCACAGTGCACAGCAGACCGCTGTAGAGGTCCTTGAAGGGCGGGCTGGTCAGCAGGGCGAGCGCGCCGGCGACCGGGGCGAAGCTGCCCCGGCCGTCGACGAAGCGGCGGTTGCGGTCGTTGCCTTCGGCGCTCCCGTCGAGGCTCACGCCGATCTTGACGTCGAGGTCGCGGAAGGTGCGCAGCGCGTCCTCGTCCAGGAGCACGCCGTTGGTCTGCACCGCCGCCTCGACGCGCAGGTCGCGGCCGGCGTCGGCGCGGATGGTCTCCACGACCTTGCGCAGGTAGGCGTGGCCGGCGAGCAGGGGCTCGCCGCCGTGCAGGATCAGCCGTAGGGAGGTCAGCCCGTGGGCCGAGGCGTGTTCGGCGATCCGCTCGGCGGCGACCGTGACGAGCTCCGGGGCCATGATTTTGGGCCGCGAACGCCAGCTCTGGTCAGCGAGTGTGTAGATGTAGCAGTAATCGCATGCGAGATTGCAGCGACTGTGCACTTTGAGGAGGAATTGCCGGAAGGGATGTGGGCGCCATCCGTTGCGCAGCATTTCTGCCACGTCGAGGGTGGCGGGCCACTCTCGCGCTGGGTCTTCCCCCTGGTATGTCAACCTGGCACACCCCGCCACCCGCCGGAAATATCGGAGTGATTCACGATGCTAGCCGAGACCAGTTGAAATGGGGAGGACCCCGATAAATACCAGGACATAATCGCTATTTTTCGCCGTATTAGTCAAGGAATCCGGTCAAGTCAGGCCGTGGAAGCGGCGGTGGAGGGTGCGGATCTGGGGGGCCAGGTCCGGGGCCGGGCCGTCCACCACCGCGTCCGGGACGACCTCCCGGATGCCGAGCGGCCGGACCGGCGGCCCGGCGACGCCCATCTCGGCGAGCCACTGCCCGAGCTGCTCCGACGAGGACGCGTACACGATCCGGCCCAGGCCCACCCAGCCGTGCGCGGCCGCGCACATCGGGCAGTGCTCGCCGGAGGTGTAGACGGTGGCGGCGGCGCGTTCGGCGGGGGTGAGGTGGGCGGCCGCCCAGCGGGCGATCTCGAACTCGGGGTGGCGGGTGTGGTCGCCGGTGGCCACAACGTGGTTGTGGTCCTCCAGCAGGACGGCGCCGTCGGCCGAGACGAGCAGGGAGCCGAACGGCTCGTCGCCGGCGGCCAGCGCCTCGGCGGCGAGTTCGGCGCATCGGCGCAGGTGACGAAGGTCTGTCTCGTTCATGGGACCACCCTGCCACGCCACCCTGCCATGCCCGCCACGACCTCCTCACCGCCCGAAAATGGGTTGATCGGCCGTACTAGCCTTGGAGGAATGCCTCCAGATACGAGCTCCCCTGGCCGTCCCCTGCTCGAATCCATCTCCCTCTGGCGGATGAGGCACTATCTCCGCCCCTATGTCGGCAAGCTGATCTTCATCTGGCTGACCGCGATCGCCGGCATCGGCGTCAGCATCACGCTGCCCCTCGTCGGCGAGCGGGTCGTCGACGGACCCGTGCGCACCGGTGACTCCGGCGCGCTGCTCACGCTCGGGCTGATCGCGCTCGGGCTCGGCGTCGTCGAAGCGCTTCTCACATTCCTGCGCCGGTGGACGCAGACCGGGCCGGTGCTCGGCCTGGAGACGCGCATCCGCGACGACGTGTACGCGCACCTGCAGCGGCTGCCGATGAGCTTCCACGGCGAGTGGCAGTCGGGTCAGCTGCTGTCACGGGTGACCACGGACCTGTCGACGATCCGCCGCTTCCTCGGCTTCGGCATGCTGTTCCTGGTCATGAACATCCTGCAGCTCGTGACCGTGACCGTGCTGCTGCTCAACCTCTACTGGCCGCTGGGGCTGCTCGTGGCCGGCTCGGCGGTGCCGATCGTGCTGCTGTCGCTGCGGTTCGAGAAGCGCTACATCAAGATCTCCCGGCAGGTGCAGGACGAGCAGGGCGATCTGGCCACGTTCGTCGAGGAGGCGGCGATCGGCGTCCGGACGATCAAGGCGTTCGGCCGCCGCCACCACGTGTACGAGACGTTCGACGAGTCCGCGCGCAAGCTGCACGCCACCTCGATGGGCAAGGTGCGGCTGTCGGCGCGGTTCTTCACGTTCCTGGAGATGATCCCGAACTTCACGCTGGCGCTGGTCCTGCTGCTGGGCGCGCTGGCGGTCGGGCAGGGCGCGCTGACGCTGGGCGCGCTGCTCGCGTTCACCACGCTGGTGCTGCAGCTCGTGTGGCCGATCGCGAGCCTCGGCTTCATCCTGGCGATGGCGCAGGAGTCGATGACCGCCGCCGACCGCGTGCTGGAGGTCATGGACACCGTCCCGGACATCGTGGGCGGGCAGGCGGCGATCGAGCGGCCGCGCGGCCACCTGCGGCTGGAGGGCGTGGAGTTCCGCTTCCCCGGCGCCGACCGGCCGGTGCTGCGGGACGTCTGGCTGGACGTGCGGCCCGGCGAGACCGTCGCGATCGTGGGCGCGACCGGGTCGGGCAAGACGACGCTGACGGCGCTCGTGCCGCGGCTGCTCGACGTCACGGCCGGGCGGGTCACCATCGACGGCCGCGACGTGCGCGAGCTGGCGCTGCCCGAGCTGCGCTCGATCGTCGCCACGGCGTTCGAGGAGCCGACGCTGTTCTCGATGAGCGTGCGCGAGAACCTGACGCTCGGCCGCCACGACGCCACCGAGGAGGAGCTCGCCGCCGCGATCCGCACCGCGCAGGCGATGTTCGTGTACGACCTGCCGTGGGGCCTCGACACGCGGATCGGCGAGCAGGGCCTGTCGCTGTCCGGCGGGCAGCGCCAGCGGCTGGCCCTGGCGCGGGCCGTGCTGAGCAGGCCGCGCATCCTGGTGCTGGACGACACTCTGTCCGCGCTCGACGTGGAGACCGAGGCGCTGGTGGAGGAGGCGCTGCGGGAGGTGCTGCGCGAGGCGACCGGCATCGTGGTCGCGC
Source organism: Nonomuraea sp. NPDC003214 (assembly GCF_053590035.1). Taxonomy (NCBI): domain Bacteria; kingdom Bacillati; phylum Actinomycetota; class Actinomycetes; order Streptosporangiales; family Streptosporangiaceae; genus Nonomuraea; species Nonomuraea sp. NPDC003214. The sequence continues at coordinate 210,927 of NZ_JBSFSX010000003.1, forward strand.
ACCGGGCCTCCACGGTGCTGCTGGCCGACAAGGTCGCGCTGCTGTCCGGCGGCACGATCACGCACGTGGGCCGTCACCAGGACCTGCTCGACGAGGTCCCGGCCTACCGCGAGCTGCTGGCCCAGGACGCCGACCTCGACCCGTCCGAAGGAGCGCTGCGATGACCGCGACGACGACCTGGCGCGGGGTCGCCTCGGAGGACCAGGACGAGCTGACGGACAAGGTCAGCGGGCTGCTGCGGGCACGCTCCCGCAAGCTCCTCGGTGACCTGCTGAAACCCCACCACAAGGCGATCGCGCTGCTCACCGCGGTGATCGTCGTCTCGAACGCGGCGGGGCTGGCGATCCCGTACCTGGTGAAGGTCGGCATCGACGCGGGCATCCCGCCGATGCTGCGCGGCACCGGACCGGGCACGCTGCTGACCGTCGTCGGCGTGATCCTGGCGGCGGCGGCCACGCAGGCGGTGACCCGGCAGTGGTTCCTCAAGCTGTCGGGCCGCATCGGCCAGGACATCCTGCTGGAGCTGCGCCGCCGGGTGTTCGACCACTTCCAGCGGCTGTCGCTGAGCTTCCACGAGAAGTACACCTCGGGGCGGGTCATCTCCCGGCTCACCTCCGACATCGAGGCCATCGCCGAGCTGCTGCAGTCGGGCTTCGACGGGCTGGTGACGGCGGTGCTGACGATGTTCGGCACGGCGGCGCTGCTGCTGGTCCTGGACGTGCACCTCGGGCTGGTGGCGCTGGTGCCGCTGCCGCTGCTGCTGCTGTTCACGCGCTGGTTCCGGCGGCAGTCGGCGCTCGTCTACCGGCGCACCCGCGAGACGGTGGCGCTGGTCATCGTGCACTTCGTGGAGTCGATGACCGGCATCCGCGCCGTGCAGGCGTTCCGCCGCGAGCCGCGCAACCAGGAGATCTTCCAGCAGCTCAACGACGACTACCGGCAGGCCAACGTCCGGGCCATGAAGCTCATCGCGATCTTCATGCCGGGGATCAAGCTGATCGGCAACGTGACCGTGGCGGTGGTGCTGTTCTACGGCGGCTACCTGGCCTTCCACGGCGAGGTGACGGTCGGCGTGCTCACCGCGTTCCTGCTCTACCTGCGCGGCTTCTACGAGCCGATGCAGGAGATCAGCCAGTTCTACAACACGCTGCAGTCGGCGAGCGCGGCGCTGGAGAAGCTGTCCGGCGTGCTGGAGGAGGAGCCCGCGGTGCCCGAGCCGCGCGAGCCGCACGCGCTGGCCGAGGCGCGGGGCGCGGTGCGGTTCGAGGGGGTCCGGTTCGCGTACGTGGAGGAGATGCCGATCCTGCCGGGGCTCGACCTGACGATCCCCGCCGGGCAGAGCGTGGCGCTGGTCGGCTCGACCGGGGCCGGCAAGACCACGCTGGCCAAGCTGATCTCCCGCTTCTACGACCCGACGGCGGGGCGGGTGCTGCTCGACGGCGTCGACCTGCGCACGCTGGACGAGGCCACGCTGCGCAGGGCCGTGGTCATGGTGACGCAGGAGAACTTCCTGTTCAGCGGCACGGTGATGGAGAACATCAGGTTCGGCAGGCCGGACGCGTCCGATCGCGAGGCGCGCGAGGCCGCCATGGCCATCGGGGCGCACGAGTTCATCTCGGCGCTGCCCGACGGGTACGAGACCGAGGTCGGCAAGCGCGGCGGGCGCATGTCGGCCGGGCAGCGGCAGCTCGTCGCGTTCGCGCGGGCGTTCCTGGCCGATCCGGCCGTGCTGATCCTGGACGAGGCGACGTCCAGCCTGGACGTGCCGAGCGAGCGGCTCGTCCAGCGGGCGCTGCGCACGATCCTGGCCGACCGCACGGCGCTGATCATCGCGCACCGGCTGTCGACGGTGGAGATCGCCGACCGGGTCCTGGTCATGGAGCGGGGCGAGATCGTCGAGGACGGCGCGCCCGGCCAGCTCGTGGCCGCCTCCGGCCGGTTCGCGAGCCTGCACCGCGCCTGGCTCGACAGCCTCAGCTGAGCACCGCCCGGCCTCTCCGTCCCGTTGGGCCGCCACTCCGTTCCGCCGGGCCGCCTCTCCGTTGAGGCGGCCCGCCCCTCCCGGCAGGCGTACGCCGGCCGGGAGGGCACCGGCCGGCCGGCGTACGCCGCCAGTTGGTCGGCACGGCCGCTAGTTGGTGTGCGCGACCGCGAGAACCACCCGGTAGAGCTCGTACCCGGCGATCAGCAGCACCGGCACGCCGAGCCCGAGGAGCAGCCGCCGGGGCCGCATCGCGGGCGCGGACGTGACCGCGGGCAGCGGCTCGACGGGCGCGGGCGCCGGAACCGGCGCCGGTTCGGGCGCCGAGACCAGCTCGGGGTGCCGGCTGAGGTAGCCCGGCGGGAACGAGGTCACGTGGAACGCTCCACAGCCTGGACAGCACGCCCCGGCCCAGGGAGGCTGCACGGGGACGCCGTTGCTCAGCCACACCTCGACGGTGTGAGCTTGCCCGTCGTCGAGCCGCCTGACCGTGTAGCGCGCTTCCCATACGTGCCAGCACCGCAGGCACTCGTAGGGCCACAGCTGATGAGTGTCGAAACCATCGTGCACCAGGACCACCCCCCCCGGTAACGGACCGCCATCCGCACCGAGTGTCCGCCCGGCTCACACCACCGGCAAGATGGGCCTTGTGACACCTTCCGTTAGGGAAAGCTCACCCTCTGTCGTGTTACGGAGTCAATAGAACCGTTTGGGCACCGGGCTCAGCAGCGGGGTGGGGTCGGGCGGCGCGGGTTCGCCGGACTCGACCAGCTCCGGATGGTGGGCGAGGTAGCCGTCGGGGAACATGACAGCCCCCTGGCAGCCACAGCGCGGGCAGACGACGCCGCTCGGCGCGGGCGGCGGCACCGCCACTCCCCCGCGCATCCACACCTCGCTCTCGGCTCCGTGCCGCCCCGGCACGTGCCGGACGAGGTAGTCCTCTTCCCAGACATGCCAGCAGCTCCGGCACTCGAAGGGCACGGTCCTGCGCTCTTCGTCCATGGAGGTCACCTCCTCACTTCGAGTGTCCGCCTGCTGACGGAGTACCCGCAAGCGGGGTCAGCGAACGGCGATGACGAAGGTCAGGGCGCCGGCGACGACGGCGAGGGTGCCGAGCCAGGCGAGCAGCGCGTCGGCGCCGTTGTCGAGCGGGCGGCCGCCGTGCAGCGCCTGCTGGACGCGGCGGAAGCGGACGCGGGTCCTGATGAGCAGGACGGCCCCGCACAGCGCGGCGAGCGCGAAGGCGGCCAGGGCGGGCAGGGGCAGCCCGGCGCGGGCGGCCAGCCCGGTGGCGCCCAGGCCGCCGGTGGCCAGCGTCACGGCGGTGCGCACCCAGGCCAGGCGCGTCCGCTCGCTCTGCAGCCCTCGGTCCCAGATCTCCTCCGACATCTCACCTCACCTCCCTGCCCGCGACGCCTGACGGGACGGCATGCGCGATTTGGCCCTCACGCGGCGAGCAGGATGAGGACGAGGGCGAGCACGGCCACGGCGGCGACGCCGTAGCCGAAGACCGCGGCCAGCGCGGGCGGCGGGAGCGGCGCCTCGGCGCGCAGGGCGCGCTGGATGTTGCGCCAGCGCGGGTAGGCCAGGCCCGCGGCCAGCGCCGACAGGGTGACGAGCACGACCGCGAGCACCGTGCGCAGCCAGGGGACGAACACGTCGGCGGGCACCGCCGCGATGGCCACGCCGCCCGCGCTCAGCGCCAGGGCGGTGCTCAGCCAGGTGAGGAACGTGCGTTCGTTGGCGAGGGTGAAACGCGGGTCGGGCTCCATGAGAAAAACGGTAGTTCGTACCTATTCTCCCTAGAGAAACCGGGATTCAGCCTCCGGTGCAGGCCGTGGCGACCTTCTCCAGATAGGCGGCCGTGTCGGTGCCGACCTTCTGGACGGCGTCGACCGCGTCGTTGGCGTTCTGGACGTTGATGCCGGACAGCGTGCCGGCCAGCTTGTCGGTGGCTTCCTTGAGCGTGGTGTTGGCCGCGCCGTCGGCGACCTCGCCCAGCTTGGTGGCAGTGCTGTCGAGGGCCTTCTCCAGGGCCTGCGGGTCGTTGGCCAGGGAGGTGAGCTGCGCGGTCAGCTCTCCGACGATCTTGGGAGCTTCGAGACAGGCCTGGGCCCGGTCGATCGTGTCGTTCACCTCACCGCATCCGGCGGCGAACACGAACGCGGAGAAGGCGAGCAGGGGCACGAAGCGGCTGCGTGGGCGAGACATATCTCGACTCTACCCAACAGGCCGCCGGTTGGGGCGGCACGGCGCCCGGCATCCGGCGGCCGTCCGGCCCGAAATAGGATCGGTTCATGGCTATGTGTGAGCATCTTTCCCAGGCTGACGACCCGCAGGCGCGCACTCCTGAGGGCTGCGAGGAGTGCCTGGCCTCCGGTGGCCGCTGGGTGCACCTGCGGCGCTGCCTGGAGTGCGGCCACGTGGGCTGCTGCGACTCCTCGCCCGGCAAGCACGCGACCGCGCACTTCCACGGCACCGGCCACCCGGTGGTGCAGTCGTTCGAGCCGAACGAGAAGTGGCGGTGGTGCTTCGTCGACAGCTCGATGGGCTAACGCTCCAGGATGGCCTCCTCGAAGTCGAGCTGGGCCATCACCTCGCGCAGCACCTCGTCGTCCAGCCGCCGCTCGTCGCGCAGCCGGACGAACACCTGCCGCTCGACCTGGAGCATGTCGCGGCGCAGCCGCCTGTAGAGGGCGCTGGGCGTCTCGGCGCCGCCGTGGCCGGTGCCGCCGCCCAGGCGCTCCCAGGCCGACAGGGAGCGCCGCCAGGACTTCTCCCTGAGCTGGTCGATGACCTGCCGCTGGATCTCGTCCGGCTCGCCCTCGGCGGCGACCAGGCGGTCCAGCTCGGCCAGGCCGGCCTCCAGCGCCGCCTGCTGGGCCGACGCCTCGGCGAGGCGGTCCTCGTACAGCTCCTGCTCGCTCGACACGCGCAGCCGCCTGATCAGGGCCGGGAACGTCAGGCCCTGGACGAGCAGGGTGCTGATCACGGTGGTGAAGGTGAGGAAGAGCAGGATCTCGCGGTCCGGGATGTCGGGGATGAGCAGCGCGGCGGCCAGCGAGACCACGCCCCGCATGCCCGCCCAGCCGACGATCGTGAGCTGCTGCGGCGAGGGCGCCTCGTACCCTCGCCTGAACAGGCGCGGCAGGTGGGCGGCGGCGAACACCCAGGCGAACCGCACCGCGACCGTCACCAGGAACACCACGAGCGCGTAGAGCGCGACCTCCCACGGGCTGTAGCCGACGATGCCCTCGACCACGGTGACGAGCTGCAGCCCGATCAGCGCGAAGACGATCGTCTCCAGGAAGAAGTCGCTGACCTTCCACACCGAGTCCGACACCAGCCGGGTGCCGAACCCGCGCAGGTGCATCTGGTTGCCCAGGTGGAGCCCCACGATCACGACGGCGATCACCCCGGAGGCGTGCACGCTCTCGGCCGCCAGGTAGGCGGCGAACGGAATGAGCAGCATCAGCGTGTTCTCGACCAGCGAGTCGCGGGTGTGGCGGAACAGCCAGGCGAACGCGTACGCCAGCGCCAGCCCGATCAGCACGCCCCCGGCGGCGGCCACGAGGAACTGCCAGCCGCCCTCCAGCAGGTCGATGCTGCCGCCGACGGCCGCCGCGATCGCCACCCGGTAGGCGGTCAGCGCGGTGGCGTCGTTGAACAGGCTCTCGCCGATGAGGATGGTCAGCGTCCGGCGCGGCAGCCCGAGCCGCCTGCCGACGGCCACGGCCGCGACCGCGTCGGGCGGCGCGATGACGGCGCCGAGCGCGAACGCCGCCGCCAGCGGCACGGCGGGCAGCATGAGGTGCACGACCAGGCCCACCACGACCGTGGTGAACAGCACGAGGCCGACCGACAGCAGCGCCACCGGGCCCCGGGCGTCACGCAGCCGCAGGTAGGAGCTGTCGAACGCGGCCGAGTAGAGCAGCGGCGGCAGGAACACGTAGAGCACCAGCTCCGGGTCCAGCCGCACCGCCGGGACCAGCGGCGAGACGAGCAGCCCGGCCGCGACCAGCAGTAGCGGCGCGGGCCAGCCCTTGCGCCGGGCCACGGCCGCGAGCGCGACGGCGCCTCCGGCCAGCAGCAGCAGTTGCAGGCCAGTCGACGGGTTCACCGGCGGCTCCTCCACATATGGCGCCCAATTTGTCGGGCCAAGTGTAGGAAACGCCGCTAGTGAGTGGCGATCACCATTCGCGGCGTTCGCCGCGATCGTCGTACGGCTGCTGCTCGGGGCGCAGCCGCTCGCCGGTGGAGAACATCGGGTCGCCGACGTACGGGCGGGTCATGTCGGAGTCCTGCGGGTGGTACGGCTCGGCCTGCTTGCCGAGGGCGAGCAGCGGGTCGACCGGGTTGGGCGGCGTGCGCCCGTCGGCCCGGTCCTGCCCGTAACCGCCGCCCTGCCCGTAGCCGGGGTCCTGCCCGTAACCGCCGCTCTGCCCGTAGCCCGGGTCCTGGCCGTAGGACGGCTCCTGGCCGTACGCGCGGTCCTGGAAGGGGTCCTGGCGGCGGCCCGCGCCCGGGATGCCGTGCATCGGGGTGCCGAGCCCGGCGGCGGCCTGTACGGGCGGCTGGGGGCGGCTGGGGGCCTGCCGGCCCGCGTAGGGGTCGGCCTGGTGCTGCGGGTACGGGTCGGGCTGCCGGTAGGTCTCACCCGAGTGGTACGGCTCGTTCTGGTAGGACCCGGCCTGGTAGGAGTCGCTCTGGTACGGAGTACTGGCCTGGGACGGGAAGCCGAGCGGGTCGGTCGACAGGGGCGACGGGCGGTCGCCGGGCAGCTGGTAGACGGGCCCGGTGGAGGCGGTAGGCGACTCCTCGGCGTACTGGGGGCCGGTGAAGGGCTGCTGGTCCTGCGTGAAGTGGGGGCCGGACAGCGGGTCGTGGTAGCCGCTGTCGGTGTACTGCGGGCCGGTGAACGGCTCGGCGGGGGCCGGGCCGGTCAGCGGGTCGCTGTACTGCGGGCCGGAGAAGGGCTGGCGCTGCTGCTCGCGGGTGTCGCCGTAGGAGGCGACGAGCTTGTCCTGGTGGGCCGGGTTGCCCCGGGCCACGAGCACGTCGTTGGGCGACAGCGAGGCGGCCGGCCGGTCGTCGGGGGCCGGCTGGTGCTGGCCGGTCTGCGGCGGCCGGTGGTAGGTCCCGGTGCCGGGGATCACCTCGGTCCCGGGGTCCTGGGCGGGCACGGCGGGCTGCTCACCGGTGGCCTCGGCGAAGCCGTCGTCGAGGGTGTCGAGCAGCCGGCCGACGTCGTCCATCGGCATGCGGAAGCTCGCCGTGCACATCTCCCCCCGCCACAGGCTGAGCACCAGCGTGCCCTCGTGCCAGGTGACACGGAGGCACCGCTCCTGGCCTCGGGCATCGAAGAACACTTCGCCGAACGACGGCAACGGGACAACTTCCGACATGGCAGACATCCTGCACATCCAGCCCTAATACGTCCACTCAACCCCGGAGAAGCCTACAAAACCATCTCCACCGACACCCCCGCAGGTCACTCCACGACCAGTTGGAGCACCGACGGCCAGTGTGCCACGGGCGACGGCGGACGGGCCCGCGAACGCCGGGATGCGTATGGCCGATCACACCGCGTTCGGCGCGGCGACCTCGGAATGCGGGTAGCGTTTACTGCCGTGCCGGACTCCCATCTCCCGTCAGCGGACTCACTGCTCAGCATCGCGGTCGACGCTCTCGGAGGGAGCGAACGCCACGGCCAGATCAGCATGGTCAAGGCCGTGCAACAGGCCATCGACGCCGAGGAGCACCTGGCCGTCCAGGCGGGCACCGGCACCGGCAAGTCCCTGGCCTACCTGGTGCCCTCGATCCGGCACGCCATGGACACCGACACCCCCGTGGTCGTCTCCACGGCCACGATCGCGCTGCAGCGCCAGCTCGTCGACCGCGACCTGCCCCGGCTGGCCGAGGCGCTGGCCAAGGAGCTGCCGCACGAGCCGACGTTCGCCATCCTCAAGGGCCGCCGCAACTACCTGTGCCGCTACAAGGCCACCGCCGGCTGGCCCGAGGACGACGAGCAGGACCAGCTGTTCGACCCGCGCGAGGTCAGCGCGACCGGCCGCATGGTCCAGCGCATCCAGGAGTGGGCCGACGAGACCGAGACCGGCGACCGCGACGAGCTGGTGCCCGGCGTGAGCGAGCAGGCCTGGCGGCAGTTCTCCGTCAGCGCCCAGGAGTGCCTGGGCGCCACCCGCTGCCCCAGCGGCGCCGAGTGCTTCGCCGAGCTGGCCAGGGCGCGGGCCGGCGAGGTCGACGTCGTCGTCACCAACCACGCGCTGCTGGCCATCGACGCCATGGGCGACCTGCCGGTGCTGCCCGAGCACGACCTCGTCGTCGTCGACGAGGCCCACGAGCTGGTCGACCGGGTCACCTCGGTGGTGACGAGCGAGCTGTCGGAGAGCTCGGTGTCGCTGGCCGTGCGCCGGGTGGGCCGCCTCATCGAGCAGCCCATCGCCGACCAGCTCCTGGAGGCCGGCGAAGACCTCAAGGCGCTGCTGGCCGCCGCCCCGCCCGGCCGCGTGGACGAGCTGCCCGAGGTGCTCGGCCTGACGCTCGCGCTGGTGCGCGACAGCGCCGCCCGCTGCCTGACCGCGCTCGGCCCGCGCGGCGGCGACAAGGACGACCCCGACCGCGCCGGGCAGCGCAAGGCCGCCTTCACCGCGCTCGACGAGGTCCACGACACGGCCGTGCGCATGCTGGAGGCCTACGGCCACGCCTCCGAGGCCGACCGGGCCGAGGTCGTGTGGCTGGAGGCCGGCACCGACCGCCGCCCGCCGATGCTGCGCGTCGCCCCGCTCAACGTGGGCGGCATGCTGCGCGACAAGCTGTTCGGCGACCGCACCGTGGTGCTCACCTCCGCCACGCTGGCGCTCGGCGGCACGTTCGACGGCATGGCCCGGCAGTGGGGGCTGGGCGACAAGGGCTGGCAGGGCATGGACGTCGGCTCGCCGTTCGACCACCCGCGCGCCGGCATCCTCTACGTCGCCAAGCACCTGCCCCAGCCCGGCCGCGACGGCCTCCCCCAGGCCTACCTCGACGAGATCACCGAGCTGATCGAGGCCGCGGGCGGGCGCACGCTCGGCCTGTTCTCCTCCATGCGGGCCGCCAAGGCCGCCACCGAGGCGCTGCGCGAGCGCCTGGACGTGCCGCTGCTGTGCCAGGGCGACGACTCGACCATGCTGCTGGTCAAGCAGTTCGCCGAGGACGAGAGGACCTGCCTGTTCGGCACGCTGTCGCTCTGGCAGGGCGTCGACGTGCCCGGCCCGTCGCTGCGGCTGGTCATCATCGACCGCGTCCCGTTCCCGCGCCCCGACGACCCGCTCACCTCGGCCCGGCAGCGCCACGTGGCCGCCCGCGGCGGCAACGGCTTCATGACCGTGGCCGCCACCCACGCCGCGCTCCTGCTCGCCCAGGGCACCGGCCGCCTGCTGCGCTCCCAGGACGACAAGGGCGTCATCGCCGTCCTCGACCCCCGGCTGGCCACCGCCCGCTACAGCGGCTTCCTGCTGGGCTCGCTCCCGCCGTTCTGGCGCACGACCGACCCCGCCGTCCCGCGCGCGGCCCTCAAGCGGCTCGCCGCCGAATGACACGATCCCGTACGGATGCCGTACGGGATCGTCAGGTGAGCGGGCGGGCGGTCAGGACCAGACCGACAGCTCCGGCCGCTTGGGCGCGAGCCCGTCGCCCGAGGAGACGCCGCGCAGGCGGCGCGACACCCACGGCACCAGGTGCTCGCGCATCCACTGGGCGTCCTCCTTGCGGCGGGCGCGCGGATCCACGGCCCGCTCCGGCCACGACTTGTGCCAGTCGTCGAACGGGACGCCGAGGATGTCGAGCACGCGGGCGGCCACCAGCCGGTGACCGTCGGCGTTCATGTGGAGGCGGTCCTCGCTCCACGCCCGCCAGTCGCGCAGGCCCTGCATCGACCACTGGTCCACCAGGTGGCAGCCGTAGAGGTCGGCGATCGAGCGCACGTGCAGGTAGAAGACAGCGAAGCGGCCGCGCAGCCGCCGCATCAGCGGCATGTCACGCGGGTCGACACCGGTGAACAGCAGCACGTCGGCGCCGCAGGATCGCAGCTCGCGCACCGCTCCCGCCAGCCGCTTGGCCATCACGTCGGGGTCGCTGCCCGGCCGCAGCAGGTCGTTGCCGCCGGCGCAGAGGCTGACCAGGTCAGGAGCCATCTGCACGGCCGCGGGGACCTGCTCGGTGACGATCTGGTCGAGCAGCCTGCCGCGCACCGCCAGGTTGGCGTAGCGGAACGACGGATCGTCCTGTGCGAGCCGTTCTGCGACCCGGTCGGCCCAGCCTCGGTAGTGGCCGTTGGTGCCGGGGTCGTTCAAGCCCTCGGTGAAACTGTCACCGAGCGCCACGAAGGAGCCGTAATGCCTCATGACCTGCTGTTCATCTCCGCTTTTTCGTCGTGCCGCGGCGTGGGCCACGACTGTAGTGGCCCACACACGTTAATGCCCGGTGACACGCGCGACGGCACAGTAGGCGGCTTCCAAAAGCTCCTCGGGCGGGTCCACCAGCCGGCCGGGCCGGGCCAGGCCGTCGAGCACGACGAAGCGCTGCTTGGCGCCGCGGTTCTTCTTGTCGAGGCGCATGTGGTCGCGCAGCCTCGGCCAGGCGTCGGCCGGGTAGGCGGTGGGCAGGCCGACCGACGTCAGGATGGCGCGGGTGCGCTCGACCATGTCGGGCCCGACGCGGCCGTCGAGCCGGGACAGCTCGGCGGCGAACACCATGCCGATGGCGACCGCCTCGCCGTGGCGCATCCGGTAGCTCTCCGCGCGCTCGATCGCGTGGGCGAGCGTGTGGCCGTAGTTGAGGATCTCGCGCAGCCCGGCCTCGCGCAGATCCGCGCCGACCACGTCGGCCTTGACCTGGATCTTGCGCTCGATCAGCTCGCGGGTGTGGCGGCCCTCGGGCCTGGTGGCGGCGTCGGGGTCGTCCTCGACGAGCTCGAGAATCCGCGGGTCGGCGATGAAGCCGCCCTTGATGATCTCGGCGAGGCCGGCCACGTAGTCGGCGCGCGGCATGCTGGGCAGCGTCGCCAGGTCGCACAGCACGCCCGCCGGAGGCAGGAAGGTGCCGACCAGGTTCTTGCCCTCGGGGGTGTCGATGCCGTTCTTGCCGCCGACGGCCGCGTCGACCATCGCCAGCAGCGTGGTGGGGACGAGCACGACCTGCACGCCGCGCAGCCACGTCCCGGCCACGAACCCGGCCAGGTCGGTGGTCGCGCCGCCGCCCACGCCGACGACCGCGTCGGAACGGGTGACGCCGTGGCGGCCGAGCGCCGACCAGAGCTGGGCGGCCACCTCGACGCTCTTGGCCTGCTCGCCGTCGGGCACCGGCAGCGCGACCACGTCGAACCCGGCGTCGGACAGCGCCGCGCACACCGGCCGCGAGATCTCCGGCAGGCTCTCCGGGTGGATCACCGCCACCGTGCGCACCCCGGGCCTGAACAGCCCCGGCAGCTCGCCGAGCACGCCCGTGCCGACGACGACCTCGTACGGGCTGTCGCCGCGCACGGCGATCCGCGTCACGCTCATGCCCCCAGGCCCTTCAGGATCTCGTCGGCCAGCTCGTCGGGCTCACGCCCGCCGGTGTCGACGGTCAGCACGGCCAGCCGCTCGTAGACGGGCCGGCGCTCCTCCATCAGCCGCTTGAGCTGGCTGCGCGGGTTGAGCACGAGCAGCGGCCTGGCCGAGGCGAGGCCGACCCGCTGCACCGCGTCGGCCAGGCCGACCTGAAGGTAGACGACCGGGTGACCGGCGAGCAGGGCCTGCGTCTCCTCGTGCAGCACGGCGCCGCCACCGAGCGACAGGACGCCGTCGTGCTCGGCCAGCGCCCGCCGCACCGCCTCGTGCTCCAGCTCGCGGAAGCGCTCTTCGCCGTCGTCGATGAAGATCTCGCTGACGGGCTTGCCCGCGACGGCCTCGACGTCGGCGTCGGTGTCGCGGAAGGCGACGCCGAGCCGCTCGGCGAGGAGGCGGCCGAGAGTGGTCTTGCCCGACCCGGGCGGGCCGATCAGCACGGCCTTGGTCATTTGATCACCATGGATGAGAGGTAGCCGGACAGGTTGCGGGCGACTTCCTCCACGGAGTCGCCGCCGAACTTCTCCAACGCGGCGTCGGCCAGCACCAGCGCCACCATCGCCTCGGCGACGATGCCCGCCGCCGGGACCGCGCACACGTCGGAGCGCTCGTGGTGGGCCTTGGCGGCCTCGCCCGTCTTGACGTCGATCGTGGCCAGCGCCCTGGGCACGGTCGAGATGGGCTTCATCGCGGCGCTGACGCGCAGGATCTCGCCGTTGGTCATGCCGCCCTCGACGCCGCCCGCCCGGTTGGTGACGCGCCGCACGCCGTCGCCCGTGCTGTAGGCGATCTCGTCGTGGGCCCGCGAGCCGGGCCTGCGGGCGGTCTCGAAGCCGTCGCCGACGGCCACGCCCTTGATCGCCTGGATGCCCATGAGGGCGCCGGCCAGCCGCGAGTCGAGGCGCCGGTCCCAGTGCGTGTAGCTGCCCAGGCCGGGCGGCAGGCCGTAGGCCAGCACCTCGACGACGCCGCCCAGCGTGTCGCCGTCCTTGTGCGCCCGGTCGATCACCTCGACCATGGCGGCGCTGCCCGCCGGGTCGGCGCAGCGGACCGGGTCGGCATCGACGCGGGCCAGGTCATGGGGGCCGGGCAGCTCGTCGGCCGGCGTGACGGCGTCGCCGATCGAGGTGACGTGGCTGACGATGTCGACGCCGAGCGCCTGCTTGAGGAAGCGCCTGGCCACCTCGCCGAGCGCGACGCGGGCCGCCGTCTCGCGGGCGCTGGCCCGGTCGAGCACCTGGCGGGCGTCGTCGAACCCGTACTTCTGCATGCCGGCCAGGTCGGCGTGGCCCGGCCGGGGCCGCGAGCGCGGCGCGTTGCGCGCCAGGCCCTCCAGCTCCGCCGGGTCGACCGGGTCGGCCGACATGACCTTCTCCCATTTGGGCCACTCGGTGTTGCCGATGCGGACGGCGACGGGGCTGCCCATGGTGCGGCCGTGCCGCACCCCGCCCACGATCGTCACCTCGTCCTGCTCGAACTTCATGCGAGCGCCGCGCCCGTAGCCGAGGCGGCGCCGGCGCAGCGCCTCGTCGATGGCGGCCGTGGTCACCTCGACCCCGGCGGGCAGGCCTTCCAGAATGGCAACGAGCTCGGGGCCGTGAGACTCTCCGGCAGTCAACCAGCGCAACATGCCTCCAAGTCTTCCATGCGCGGCCCAGTGGGATGTCCGGCGTTCATCCACCGAGACAGAGCCCGGCCAGGGCGCCGAGCAGCATGAACGGCCCGAACGGGAACTGGGTCGCGCGTGTCGCGCGCCGGGTGGCCAGCAGGACGACCGCGTACAGGGCGCCCAGGAACTGCCCGCCCAGCGCCGCGACGGCCCACGCCTGCCAGCCGAGCGCCCCGCACGCCAGGCCGATCAGCCCGGCCAGCTTGACGTCGCCCAGCCCCAGGTCGGCCGGCCTGACGAACCAGAGCACGCCGTACGCGGCGGCCAGCGCGAGGCCGCCGAGCAGCGCCCTGGGCAGCTCACCGGTGGGCAGCAGCGCCAGCGCCAGGATCGGGTACGACGGCAGCGTGATCACGTCCGGCAGGCGGCTGGTGCGCCAGTCGACGAAGGCCAGCGCCGTCCCCGCCACCGCCGCGTACACGTACGGCAGGCCGGCCCGCCAGGCGACGAGCACGGTCACGACGGCGGTGACCACCTCGGGCAGCGGCGGCCAGGCCGGGACCGGGACGGTGCGCACGAGGGCGCGCAGCGCGGCGCGGGCCTCGGCCCGATGGTCGGCGGGGTCGGGGGCGAAGGCGCCGGCCAGGGTCCTGACGTAGCGACCGGCGACGAGGCCGAGCACCCCCAGCAGTGCGAGCACGGCCCGACACTATTGCGGGCGCGGGCCCGGCCGTCGGACGATTTCCAGATGGGCGGGGACCAATTCACCAGGACCGCCGTCGTCCTCTCGACCTTCGTGCTGGCGCCCGTCCTGCTGGAGCAGTTCGTACGGGCTCAGTTCGTGCGGCGGCGGAACCAGCGGCGTCGGGCGACCGGCTCGACGCGGGCGACGGTCACGCCGGGGAGCTGGTCTAGCGTGCCGGACTCGACGGCGGCCAGCGCCCGCAGCACGTCACCCTCGATCACGAACGGCACCGGGCCCGCCACGTCCACGACCACCGCGGCCGCCTCCTCCCCCACGGCCGCCCGGCACACCTGCAGCGTGCTCGCCTGGATAGGCCGGGCGTCGGGACGCCACCTGATCAGCGCCTCCGTGCCGGTGAACGCCAGCACCGCCTGCCTGCCGTCCTTACCGACGAGCTTGGGCAGGGCCATCTCGCTCTCCTTCTCCTGCCGCAGGCCGTGCTCGCCCACCTCGGACTCGGTGAGCAGGGCCACGACGGGCACCAGGAGGCGGGCGCCGGTGAGCGCGTTGAGCACCCGGTCGGGGCCCGCCGCACCCCGCTGGTAGTCGTCCAGCGCGGCGGCCACGGCGGGCGCGACGCCGCCGTCGTCGTCGGGGTCGAGGGGTTGCGGAATGCTCGGCACAGCGTCCGAGACTACCCGCGCCCCCTCCCGCCCCGCCCACCAGGCTCACGCCGCCGATCCCGTACGACGACCCCATGACGTGCGGCCGTGAGACGGGGCAGGGAGTGACGGGTCAGGGACGGGACGGGGCGAGGAGTGACGGGTCAGGGAGGGACGGGAGGGTCAGGGGCGGGGTGGGACGTTCACGGGGGGCAGGGCGGCCGTCGACTCCTCCTCGCCGGTGCCCGTCGCCCGGAGCAGGTCGACCACGATCGAGCGGAGCTGGGCCACGATCACGTCGGCGGAGAAGCCCAGGCGTTCGGGGCGCTGGCGGGTGGCGACGGCCAGCAGCGCCTGCCTGGCCAGCACGGGCTCGCGGCCCGCGCCCAGCTCCAGTTGCAGCAGCAGCGCCGCCTCCGACACCTCACGGAGCGAGTCGGCCAGCGCGGGCGGGGGCGGCGGGTACTCGCCGAGCGCGGCCAGGGTGCGGCGGGCCAGCACGCGGGCGTTCCTGAGCGCGTGGTCGACGGGCTCGGCGGCCGTCTCGTACCGGGCGAGCCTGGCGCGGCGGTGCCAGTGCATCGGGGAGATCATGATGATCTCCTTGCTGGTCTGCAGCGCCTGCTCGAACTCCTCCACCGCCGCCTGGGTGCCGCGCGCCTCCTCCAGCGCCTCGGCGGCCAGGTCGGCGTCGCGCTTCTCGATCGCCACCGCCGCCTGCTCCAGCGCCGTGGACAGCGCGTCGAGCACCCCGGAGGCGTGTTTGGCCGCGATCGTCAGCGGGCTGGCGGGCATGAGCGCCACGGCGGCCAGGCCGACGACGCCGCCGGTGAGCGCGTCGAGCATGCGGTCGAAGCCGCCCATGTCGTCGCCGGGCACCACCGCCGCGACCAGCACGGCCGAGGATGCGGCCTGCGCGGCGAACAGCGCGCCGCTGTCGAGCAGCACGGCGGTCGCCATGGCCAGCGCCACCACGAGGGCGATCTGCCAGGGGCCGGAGCCGATCCAGGCCACGAGCAGGTCGCCGACGCCGACGCCGAGGCTGACGCCCACGACGAGTTCGGCCACCCGGCGCAGCCGCTGGCCGAGGCCGATGCCGACGCTGATGAGCACCGCGATCGGGGCGAAGAAGGGACGCGTGTGCCCGAGGAACTGCGTGGCGATCATCCACGCCACGGCCGAGCCTACGGCGGACTGCGCGATCGAGGGAGCCGTCAGCCCGAACGTCCGCAGCCGCTCCCGCATGTGATCGCCGAGCTTCGTACCCACCCTTCCCACCCTGACGGATCTTTATGACATTACGGTCACACAGTCCAAGGCGGGCGATAACGGCCAGTATTCCCGCGTCGCGTTGGCCTGGGGCGCTTGGCGGGCCCCCTATTGTCGTCATCGTGGAACCAAGGAGCCGGGAGGGCACCCGGCGGCGCATCCTCGACGCGGCCCGCCGGCTGTTCGCCGAGCACGGCTACGACGAGGTGACCATGCGCATGCTCGCCGCCGAGGCGAACGCCAACGTCGCGCTCATCAACCGATATTTCGGGTCGAAGCGGGAGCTGTTCGCCGAGGTGCTGGCCCAGCAGGGGCGCTTCCCCGGCGTGCTCGACGAAGGCGACGACCTGGCCGTGCGGCTCGCCGAGTACGTCGCCGACCGGCTCGGCTCCGAGGCCGACAGCCCGGTGCTCGCCACGCTCACCCGGTCCGGGTCCAGTCCCGAGATCCGCAGCATCACCAAGGACCGGGTCCGCACCGCCATCCTGGAGCCGCTCGTCGACCGCCTGCCGGGCGAGGACGCCGAGCTGCGCGCCACGATCGCCACGGCGATCGTCATGGGCAGCGGCCAGTTCCGCCAGCTCTTCGGCCCGGCCACGACGACGCCCCGCGACAAGGTCGTCCAACGGCTCACCGCCGTCTTCCGCGCCTGCCTCACCTGACCCCGTCCGGCCTCCACGGCACCGCCCCTCCGCAACACGCCGGGCTGACCCCGAAAGGGGAGCGCCTGCCGGGGGCCGCCGTCCGGGGCACTGCCCGAGCGCCACGTCCGCGACCCCGGAGCCGCCGCAGCACGCCCGTGGAGCCGCCGCACCAGCCCAAAGGCACCCCCGAGAGGGGGGTGTAGTGCTCCCCAGGGTGAGCGGCGGGCGTTCGGTGGGCTGGTGGTGCGTACGGGCCCGGGGTCGGGGTGGGCTGGAGGGCGGGATCCCTCGACGGGGTGGGGCGCTTGCAGGGGACGGAGTCAGGCAGAGAGGAAGGTGTCCAGGGCCGTTTTGAAGGCCTTGGGGTTGGTGACGTGGACGAGGTGGCCGGCTTCGATGGTGACGAGGGCGGCGCCGGGGATGCGGGCGGCGAGGCGGTCGGCGCGGAAGGGGCTGGCGGCGCCGCCGGAGATGACGAGCGTCGGGGCGGTGATCCGGGCGAGCCCGGCGAGCCAGGCCGGGTCGGGGTCGAGGAACTGCCGTTCGGTGTCGTGCATCATGCGCCAGTCGAAGCCGGTGGAGTCGTCCTCCACGAGCGGCGCGCGGCCGTGCATGGGCTCGGGGGCGGCGGAGTCCTCGATGACGAGGCGGGTGACGCGGCCGGGGTGGTTCATGGCCAGGTGGTAGGCGACCATGCCGCCGAGGGAGTGGCCGACGACGACGGCGCGGTCGATGCCGAGGGCTTCGAGCAGGCCGGCGACGTCCTCGGCCATGTCGGGGATGGCGTACGTGCCGGGCCGGTCGCTGGCGCCGTGGCCGCGCAGGTCGGGTACGAGCACGTGGTGGCGCCGGGCGAGGTGCTGGGTGATGCCGTTCCAGTCGTTGTGGTCGGCGGTCCGCCCGTGCAGGAGCACGAGCGCCGGCGCGGCCGGGTCGCCTTCTTCGCGGTACGTCAGCTTGATCCCGTTGGCGACGGTTTCACGAATCACACCTGGACCCTACTGGCACACATTGCCGGTGTGGCCGTGCGGCGGCGTCACTAGCGTCAGGCTGGGTATGCCGATCGACGTGGCGGGAAGGGGCGGGCGGATGCCGGATCCGATCGAAGTGCGCAAGGTGCCGATCGAGAGCGTGACCGACGCGTCGGGGCTGGCGCGGCTCATCGACGACGGGGTGATCGAGGCGCACCGGGTGCTGGCCGTGGTGGGCAAGACCGAGGGCAACGGCGGCGTGAACGACTACACGCGCATCCTGGCCGACCGCGCCTTCCGTGAGGTGCTGGCGTCGCGGGGGCATCCGGCGCCGGAGAGCGTGCCGCTGGTGTGGTCGGGCGGCACCGACGGGGTGCTGAGCCCGCACGCCACGATCTTCGCGACGCTCGACCCGGCGCGGGCGGTGCCGTCGGACGAGCCGCGCGTGTCGGTCGGGGTGGCGATGAGCGAGGTGATCCTGCCGGAGGACATCGGCAGGCCCGCCATGGTGGAGAAGGTGGCCGCGGGGGTGCGTGAGGCGATGAAGCTCGCCGGCATCGACGATCCGCGTGACGTCCACTACGTGCAGACGAAGACGCCGCTGCTGACGCTGGCGACGATCACCGAGGCGCGGGAGCGTGGCCAGGACACCGCGATCGAGGAGACGGGCCCGTCGATGGACCTGTCCAACTCGACCACGGCGCTGGGGGTGGCGGTGGCGCTCGGGGAGATCGCGATGCCGTCGGCGGAGCAGATCCACAAGGACCTGTCGCTCTACTCGTCGGTGGCGTCGTGCTCGTCGGGGGTGGAGCTGGACCGGGCGCAGATCGTGCTGGTGGGCAACGTGCGCGGCATCGGCGGTCGCTATCGGGCGGGGCACGCGGTGATGCGCGACGCGCTGGACGCCGACGGCATCTGGGCGGCGATCCGCGACGCCGGCCTGGCGCTGCCGGACCGGCCGCACCACTCCGACCTGGGCGGGCGGCTGGTGAACGTGTTCATGAAGTGCGAGGCCGACCCGTCGGGGCGGGTGCGGGGGCGGCGCAACATCATGCTGGACGACTCCGACGTGCACTGGCACCGCCAGATCAAGGCCGCGGTGGGCGGGGTGGCCGCGGCCGTCACGGGCGATCCGGCGGTGTTCGTGTCGGTGGCGGCCGTGCACCAGGGCCCGTCGGGCGGCGGGCCGGTGGCGGCGATCGTTGACCTGGCGGCGGACGGCCAGGGCTGACGGGGTCGACGAGGGCTGAGGAGACCGGCCGGGCCGGCCCGGCTCAGGCCGACAGGCGCTTGAGCCGGGTCACGGCCTCGTCGATGACCTCGTCCTTCTTGCAGAAGGCGAACCTGACGAAGTGCCGGCCGCGCTCGGGGTGCTCGTAGAAGACCTGCGTGGGGATGGCGACCACGCCGGCGAGCTCGGGCAGCCGCTGGGTGAAGGCGAGCCCGTCGGTGAAGCCGAGCGGCCGGATGTCGGTCTGCACGAAGTACGTCCCGGCCGGCCCGAACACCTCGAACCCGGCCGCCGCCAGGCCCTCCATCAGCCGGTCGCGCTTGTCCTGGAGGGAGTCGCGCAGCGCGGCCACCCAGGCGCCCTCGTGCCGCAGCCCGTAGGCGACGGCGACCTGCCAGGGCGCGCCCGCGGTGAAGGTGAGGAACTGCTTGACCGACTGCACGGCGGTCACGAGCGGCGCGGGCGCGCACACCCAGCCGGTCTTCCAGCCGGTGACGGAGAACGTCTTGCCCGCCGAGGAGATCATCACGGTGCGCTCGCGCATGCCGGGCAGCGTGGCCAGGGGCACGTGCTCGACGCCGTCGAACGTGAGGTGCTCGTACACCTCGTCGGTGATGGCGATCAGGTCGTGCTCGCGGCACAGATCGGCGATGACGGTCAGCTCGTCGCGGGTGAGCACGGTGCCGGTGGGGTTGTGCGGGGAGTTGACGAGGATCGCCCGGGTGCGGGAGGTGACGGCGGCGCGCAGTTCGGCGGGGTCGAACGTGAAGCGGCCGGCCACGGGCCGCAGCGTGACGCCGACGAGGCGGGCCTGGGCGAGCGCGATCGAGGCCGCGTAGGAGTCGTAGTACGGCTCGAACGCGATGACCTCGTCACCGGGCTCGCACAGCGCCAGGACGGCGGCGGCGATCGCCTCGGTGGCGCCGACGGTGACGAGCACCTCGCCGGCCGGGTCGTAGGACAGGCCGTAGTGCTCGCGGCGGTGCTCGGAGACGGCCTGGCGCAGCTCCATCACGCCGGGGCCCGGCGGGTACTGGTTGGCGCCCGAGCGGATCGCGTGCACGGCCCGGTCGAGCATGGCGGCCGGGCCGTCGGTGTCGGGGAAGCCCTGGCCCAGGTTGATCGCGCCGGTGCGGGTGGCGAGCGCGCTCATTTCCGCGAAGATCGTCGTGCCGAAGGAGCGCATCCGGGAGACAAGTGGTTCCGTCACAGCCTCACACTATTACCCGTAGGGTGATTCACTTGGGCAGCGTCGCACGCATCCGTGAGCTCGACGCCCTCCGCGGGTTCGCGGTGGGCGGGATCATGCTGGTCAACACCTGGCAGCACGCGCCGCACGAGCCGCAGACGGGCATCGACCAGGTGGTCGACACGTTCTTCCAGAGCCGCTTCTACCCGATCTTCTCGCTGCTGTTCGGCATCAGCTTCGTGCTGTTCCTGCGCGGGTCCGACCGGTGGGCGCTGGCCCGGCGGCTGGCGTGGCTGATGGGGTTCGGGCTGGTCCAGCACCTGTGGTACCCGGGCGAGGTGCTGACCGACTACGCGTTCTTCGGGGCGCTGGTGCTGCTGCCCGCCTCGTTCCTGCCGGGCGGGCTGATCCCGCTGCTGCTCGGGGTGGCGCTGCTGGCGTGGAGCGTCATGTCGGGCGGCGGCTACCTGGGCATCGAGGACGCGCCGCCGTTCGTCTCCAACGGGCCGCTGCTGATCCCGGCGGCGTTCCTGATCGGCATGGGGCTGATGCGGCTGCGGCCGTCGCGGCGGCTGCTGGCGCCGGGGTTCGTGGTGAGCGTGCTCGCCGTCGTGTTCCTGACCGCCGCCTGGAACTCCACCGGCGACTGGTCGCTCTACCTGGCGGGCGCGGTCGCCGGGGCGTCGGCGTACGTGACGGGGCTGCTGCTGGTGCTGCGGCCGTGGCTGTCGGCGGCGCTGGAGCCGCTGGGCAAAATGGCGCTGACCAACTATGTGAGCGGCACGGTGGTGATCGTGCTGGCCGCGCCGCTGCTCGCGACCGACCCGACCCGTTGGTCGGTGCTCGGGCTGACGGCGGTGACGCTGCTCGTCCAGGGGCTGTTCAGCCGGTGGTGGCTGGCCCGCTTCCGTTACGGGCCGCTGGAGTGGATCTGGCGGTGCCTCACCTGGTTCCGGTACGTGCCCAACAAGTTAGAGTCGGGCCGTGACGAGAATCGCCCTCTGCCAGATCCCGGTGTCTCCTGACCCGGCGGCCAACCTGACACGAGTCCGCGACGCCCTCGCCAAGGCGGAGGGCGCCGACCTGGCGATCTTCCCCGAGGCCACGCTCACCCGCTACGGCAGGCGGATCACCGAGCTGGCCGAGCCGCTCGACGGGCCGTTCGTGACCGGCCTGGCCGAGGCGGCGCGGCGGCACGGCCTCGCGGTGATCGCCGGGGTGTTCGAGCCGGGCGACGGCCGGGTGCGCAACACCGCCGTCGCGATCGGCGCCGACGGCGGGATCCGCGCCGCCTACCGCAAGATCCACCTGTTCGACTCGTTCGGCGCCAAGGAGTCGGAGCTGGTCGCGCCGGGCGCCGAGCCGGTGGTCGTCGAGCTCGCCGGGCTCCGCGTGGGGCTCGTCACCTGTTACGACATCCGCTTCCCCGAGCTGACCAGGGCGCTGGTCGACCGGGGCGCCGAGCTGTTCGCGGTGATCGCCGCGTGGGGGTCGGGGCCGCTCAAGGAGGACCACTGGGTCACGCTGGTGCGCGCCCGCGCGCTGGAGAACACCATGTGGACCGCCGCCGTCGGCCAGGCGCCCAACCCCGCCGAGTCCGGCGACGGCTACGGCGTGGGCCGCAGCATGCTGGTCGACCCGCTGGGCGTGGTCCGCGCCGACCTGGGCACGCCGCCGGGCGTGCAGGTCGTGGAGCTCGATCCGGAGGCCACCGCGGCCGCCCGCGCGACCTTGCCATGCCTTGAACATCGGGTGCTCGGGGTCGAGCGACCGTAAAGTGGTCATCATGAGCGGAACGCAGATGCAGAAGGTGGTCCCGCCGCGTCTGCTGGTGCCCTATCTGGCGGGTAAACGCACGGTCATCTCCGGCTTCGTCTACCGGGTGCAGGACTGCGCCAGGCTGACCACGCCCGAGCAGCTCTACTACGGCCTCGACCTGTCGTTCGACGGCTCGGAGCTGACGGCCGGCGTGCCCGAGCTCTACGTGATGCGCTGGCAGGCACGCGACGTCGACACCTACGCGGTGCCCTACGGCCCGCACATGGGCGGCGACTGGAGTGACGCGCCGCCGTTCGCCGGCAACGGGTTCACCACCTCGCGCGAGCACGTGGTGCCGCAGTTCCACACGACGCCGATGCCGATCCCGGCGGGCGCGAGCATCGTGCACGTCACCGCCGAGGGCGAACGGCCCTTCGCCGAGTACGACGGTCTCACGTGGCGGCCGGCCGCATGAACGACGAGCTCATCCCTGTCGCCTCCGGGTTCGTGGCCCGCTTCGGCGAGCGCACGCTGCCTGCCGCGCTGGGTCCGGACGAGCAGGTGGTGCTGTTCAGCGAGGAGGAGCTCGACGGGTTCGAGGCGGCCTCCGGCTACTGGCGGCGCACGGTGGCGCGTACGGAGCTGGAGTGGCTGGTGCTGGTGCGCACCGTGGGCGCGTTCGGCGGCGAGCCGTGCATCGTCCTGGACGAGGACGAGGACGGCCTGCACATCGCCTACACCGGCCACAGCGGGATGAAGGCCGAGGCGCTGGGCTACTGGATGGTCGATCACGGCGCCTACGAGGTCGTGGTGCCGCGCGAGGAGGTCGTCTCCATCCGCGTCGAGCGCGTCCCGGTGCCGTGACTCAGCCGCCCAGGTGGCGGTAGCGGGCCAGCCGGGCGGCGAGCCGGTCGGCGGGTGGCTGGGCGAGCAGGCCGGCGATCTCGTGCTCCAGCGCGCGGCCGACGCGCTCGCAGAAGGCGCGCGGCTCGTAGGCGGCGTCGGGCAGCTCGGGGACGACGCGGTCGACGATGCCGTCGCGGCGCAGGTCGGTGGCGCGCACCCGCTGCGCCTGGGCGATCTCGGGGGCGAAGTCGACGCTGCGGTAGAGGATGGCCGAGGCGCCCTCGGGCGGCAGCGGCGACAGCCAGGCGTGCTGCGCGCACAGCACCCGGTCGGCGGGCAGCAGGGCCAGCGCGGCGCCGCCGGCGCCCTCGCCGAGCAGCAGGCAGACGGTGGGCGCGTCGAGCATGACCAGCTCGGCCAGGCAGCGGGCGATCTCGCCGGACAGGCCGCCTTCCTCGGCGGACTTCGACAGCGCCGCGCCGGCCGTGTCGATGACGGTGACCAGGGGCAGCCCCAGCTCGGCGGCCAGCCGCATGCCGCGCCTGGCGACCCGCAGCCCGGCGGGGCCGAGGGGTGAGCGGGCGCGCTGGTGCTGGCGGTCCTGGCCGAGCAGCACGACCGGGGCGTCGCCGAACCTGGCCAGGGCCAGCACCAGGCCGGGCTCGTTCTCGCCCTCGCCGCTGCCGCTGAGCGGGGTCACGTCGGTGGCGGCGAGCTTGAGCAGCGCCCGCACGCCGGGCCGGTCGTCGCGGCGGGAGCGGGTGATGGCCTCCCACGCCTCGACGGGCCGCAGGTCCTCCTCGGGGGCGGGGCCGGGGTCGAGGCCGCGGCGCTCGGCCGACAGCACCGACAGCGCCCTGATCGCGATCTCGCGGGCGTCCTCGGCGGCGACGACGGCATCGATGAGGCCGTGCTCGAACAGGTTCTCCGCCACCTGCACGCCCGCCGGGAACGGGTAGCCGTGCAGCGACTCGAACACCCTCGGCCCGAGGAACCCGATGAGCGCGCCCGGCTCGGCCGCCGTCACGTGCCCGAGCGAGCCCCAGGAGGCGAACACGCCGCCGGTCGTCGGGTGGCGCAGGTAGACGACGAACGGCAGGCCCGCCGCGCGCAACTGCTGCACCGCCGCGGTGATCTTGACCATCTGGACGAACGCGGTCGCGCCCTCCTGCATGCGGGTGCCGCCCGAGGCGGGCGCGGCCAGCAGCGGCAGCCGTTCGCGGGTGGCCCGCTCGACGGCGGCGACGATCCGCTCGGCGGCCGCCACGCCGATCGACCCGGCCATGAACGAGAACTCCGACGCCACGACGGCCACGCGGCGCCCGCCGAGCAGCCCTTCGCCGGTCAGCACGGCCTCGTCGTAGCCGGATTTGACCCGGGCCGCGGCCAGCTCCTCGGCGTAGGAGGAGCCCGGCTCGGCCGGGTCGGCGGGAGGCGCGTCCCACGACTTCCACGAGCCCCCGTCGAGGACCGTGTCGATCAGTGTGCGCGCGTCCGGACGGCTCACCATCGCTCCCTCTCGTCAGCCGGTGATGCAAGGTTGACGCACGAGCTCCTCGTGCGGTGCCGCCGGATCGCCGTCATCGCTCCCGCTCTTCGAGCTCCGTGAGCCAGCGCAGCACCGCGTCGCCGTCCTGGCCGAGGGCCGGGGGCGGCGTGTGTCTCACGCCGTCGAGGCCGTCGAAGCGCAGCGGCGGCCCCGGCAGCTCGATGGGGCCGAGCACCGGGTGGTCGACCTCCACCACGAGGCCCTGCGAGCGGGTCTGCTCCCAGGCGTAGACCTCGTCGATGGACCGGATCGCGCCCGCGGGCACGCCGGCCTCTCCCAGCCTGGCCAGCCAGTGGGCGCGGTCGTGGGCGGCCAGGGCCTTCTCCATGTCGGCGATCAGCTCATCCCGGTGCGCGAATCGGTCCCTGTTGGTCGCATATTTCGCCATATCAGGGTCAATGTCGAGTAGCGCGGCGACCTTCTTCCACTGGCCGTCGTTCGCCGCGGCGATCTGCAGCATGCCGTCGGCGCAGCGGAAGGCTCCGTAGGGGGCGATCGTGGCGTGGTGGTTGCCGCCCGCCGCGGGCACCCGCCCGCCGACGGTCCAAGCGGTGCCATGGTAGGAGTGCACGCCGGTGACCGCCGCCAGCAGCGACGTCCGCACGACCCGGCCCCGGCCGGTGCGCTCGCGCTCGTACAGGGCGGCGACCACTCCGTACGCGCCGTGGATGCCCGCCAGCAGGTCGGCCACCGAGGCGCCCACGCGGTGGGGCTCCCCGGGCGGCCCGGTCAGCGACATCAGCCCAGCCTCCCCCTGCGCGATCTGGTCGTATCCCGGCCGGCCGCCCTCGGGGCCGTCGTGCCCGAACCCGGTGATGGACAGGACGACCAGGCGAGGGTTGAGCTCGTGCAGCCGCTCGACCGGCAGGCCCAGCCGGTCGAGCACCCCGGTGCGGAAGTTCTCCACCAGCACGTCGCTGCGGCGGACCAGCCGTTCGACCAGGTCTCTGCCCGCGTCGGACTTCAAATCCACGGCGATGGACTGCTTGTTACGATTCGCCGCCAGGAAATATGTCGAAATTTCCTCGTCCGGGCCGACGAAGGGCGGTCCCCACCCCCGCGACTCGTCTCCCCCGTCGGGGTGCTCCACCTTGATGACCCTGGCGCCCAGGTCGCCGAGCATCTGCGCGGCGTGCGGGCCCGCGAGGGCCCTGGAAAGGTCGAGCACGACGATGTCACCCAGGGGTCCGCGCAAGATCAACCTCCAGCCGGTTCGGAAGCGGAAGCATATCTCCTCGCCTCCGCACTCCAGTCTCCTCCTACCCTGAGTGCGTGGAATCCCTGGCCCGGCGCGTCCTCGAACGCCCACCGTCGTGCGGCCCGGTCCGCGTCGTCGCCGTCGACGGTCCGGCCGGCTCCGGCAAGACCACGTTCGCCGGCGCGCTCGCCGCCGCGCTCGGCTGCCAGGTGGTGCACAGCGACGACTTCCCCGTGCACTGGGACGACGGCCCCGAAACCTGGTTCGCCGCCCTCGACGAGCAGGTCCTGCGCCCGCTCGGCCAGGGCCGCCCCGGCGCCTTCCGGCGCTACGACTGGGTACGGGCCGCCTACACCGGGCGGATCGTGGTGCCGGTCGCCCCCACGCTGATCATCGAGGGCGTCGGCACCGCCAGGGCGTCGGCCGCCCACCTGCTCGCCTTCACCGTCTGGGTCGAGGCCGACGAGGACGTCCGGCTGCGCCGGGTGCTGGCGCGCGACGGCGCCCACCTGGAGCCGAGCTGGCGGACGTGGTTCGCCAAGGAGGAGGCGTGGTTCGCCGCCGACGGCACCCGGGAGCGCGCCGACGAGATCGTCACCACCTGACCCCTACAGGTGGCCCCCGGCGTTGAAGTCACGCAGCGTCAGCCGGCCGCCGACCGTGTGCCAGGTGGAGACCGAGCCGTTGCGGATCGGCGTGAACGCGTCCAGCTCCGCCAGATCGGCGTCGGGCGCCTCGGCGATGACGTGGCGCAGCGCCAGCACCACCGCGTCGTGCGCCACGATCAGCACCCGCCGCCCGTCGGCCCGCCCGCGCAGGCCCGCCAGGAAGTCACGGACGCGGGCGGCCACGTCGCCGAACGACTCCCCGCCGGGCGGCCGATAACGGTATTCGCCCTCGGCCCGCAGCCGGGCCAGCTCCTCCGGGCGGCGCAGCGCGATCGCCGCCTCGTTGTAGCGGCCCAGCTCTCCCCTACCGCGGTCGCGCAGCCGCTCGTCCACCGTCACCGGCGGATCGGCGCCCCACACCCGGCGCGCGATCTCCCAGGTGTCGAGCGCCCGCCGGAAGGGCGAGCAGCGGACCAGGTCGGGCGCCTCCTCCTCCGGCAGCGCGGCCAGCAGCGCGCCGAGCGCCGCGGCCTGCTCCCTGCCGTGCGGCGTCAGCGTGACCTCGTCGTCGCCCCGCCCGTAGACCAGCGGCTCGTCACCGGCCTCCCGGTAGGCCAGGTTGGCCTCGCTCTCGCCGTGCCGCACCGCGATGATCCGCGACGGTCCCGTGGCGTGCATCGCGCCTCCTCATTCCGTCCGGAAGTGGCGGCGCCGGCCCGCGGGCTCGGCCGGCGCGCTGTCGAAGGGGACGACGTCCAACGGCGGTCCTCCCGGCAGGCTGGGTCCGGGATCGATCCTAGGCTCAGGGCCGGTAGCGGAACAGCTTCGGACCCTCGGCGAAGTACACGTCTCCCGACCGGTGCACCGCCAGGTGGTGCACCGGCCCCTGCTTGATCACGGCCCGCGCCAGCGTCCTCGGGTCGAGGGTGAACGCCTCCTTGCCCGCGTGCGCCCCGTACAGGAGCCTGTCCGCGGGGTTGAAGGCGAGCTGGCCGCCGGAGCTGGAGCTGGCGGAGAGCGTCAGGCGGTCGACCACCTTGCGCGCGTGGACGTTCACGCCGAACACCTCGCCGCCCGCGATGCCCCACAGGCGGCCGCGGTCGTCGAAGGTCAGCGCCGGGATCGCGGGCTTGCCGGGGGCCGGGACGATCTCCCACAGCAGCTTGTCGTGCCTGACCGACCAGGCGAACAGCTTGGCCTCCGGCTGGGTGGGCTCGGTCGCCGACTGGCCGCTGTAGATGGAGGTGCCGCCGTACAGGACGCCGTCGCGGTAGGCGAGCGAGACGATGCTCTGGTCCTTGACCACGTCGCGCTCGGCGTGCTTGAGCGCGCCGGTCTCCGGGTCCCACAGGGCCAGGACGCCGCCGAGGTGCCCCAGGTCGGGCATGGTGCCGACGGCCAGGTACTTACCGGCGGAGGTCAGGGCGCGGGGCCTGATCTGCTTGTCGGCGGCGAAGTCCGCGAGCCTGGCCGGGTTCGGCGCGGGGCCGGGCTCGGGGCTGGGCGAGTACTCGGGGCTGTTCCAGGGCAGCGCGGGGTCGTAGGCGTAGAGGCGGGCGTCCGGGTAGGCGCCGACGTAGAGCTTGCCCCGGTGCGTGGCCAGCGCCTCGGTCTGGGAGAAGGTGTGGAACTCCTCCCTCTCGCCGGTGCCCGGGTCCAGGGCGGCGAAGCCGCCATTGAGGAAGCCGCCGGTGTAGACGCGCCCGTCGGGGCCGTCGGCGATGGCGGTGACGTCGATCGGCTCGCCCTTGATGCCGGACTGGACGAACGACTTGGCCCCGGTCTGCGGGTTGTAGCGGAACATCATGCCGCGCCACAGCAGGCCCACCAGGCTCTTGCCCGGGTAGTCGGGCAGGCCCAGCTCGGCCCAGCCGATGCCGCGCGTGTTGGCCACCCGGCCGACGAACGGCATCCCCGTCGGCGTGACGGTTTTGGTACGCGGGTCGTACCTGACCAGTTCGCCCGCCTTTACAAAGTAGACCCTGCCTTCGTCGTCGGGCGGCGACACGTCGAGGCCGTGGGCCGTCTCCAGCGCGTCCACCCAGGCGCCCGCCGCGATGTCCCACACGTGCAGCGGCGCCGGGAACGCGCTGCCGAGCCGGACGTACAGGTAGCCGGCCTCCACGTCGACGTCGTACGCCCACCGGTCCGTCAGGTCGATGCCGGGCGGGGCCGGCAGCCGGCGGACCGCGCCGGATGCGGCGTCGATCTCGAACAGGGCGGCAGGGTTCTCGGTGCCCGCGTAGATCTTGCCGTCGGCGTAGGAGACGCTGCGGACGTAGGAGTGGGACGGCGACAGCTTGCCGTAGTCGCGCACGCCGGTGGCAGGGTCGTAGGCGAACAGGCGTCCGCCCGGGTAGGTGCCGCCGTAGACGGTGGCGCCCTCTCCGGCGGCCACGGACCAGATGAAGTTCTCCGAGGCGATCGGGCGGCCCAGGTCCGTGACGCCGCCGCCGGGGGTCCAGCGGTAGAGGCGGCCGTCGCCGTAGGTGCCGGCGTAGACGCTGCCGTCGGGCGTGGCGTCCACCGCCCAGGCTCCGGCGGCGCCGGGCAGGTCGAGCCGGGTCACCTCGGCGCCGGTGGCGGGGTCGACGGCGTTGAGATGGGCCGGGGCCCCGGAGGAGGCGGCCCAGAGCACGGGCGTGCCGCCGGGTCCGGGGGCGACGGTGCCGCCGAGAAGCAGCACGTCCTGCAGCGGCACCCCCAGGTCGGTGAGCCGGTCATCGGCGTGCGCGGGGGCGGCCGGCGCGGCCAGCACCACGGCGGCCACGGCGGCGGCGAACGCTCGCTTGATTAAGGTCATGACCGAAACCTAGGAAGGAACGGTTTTCCCGTCAATACTCCGGTTACGGTTGGGGCCGAATATAGATCTCCTGGAGCTCCGGCACGGCCCGGCGGTGCCCGAGCGCGATCACCGCCACCAGCGCGCCCATCGCGACGCTGACCAGCGCGCCCGCCGACACCGCCGCCGCGAACGCCCCCGGCGCCTTCGCCAGGCCCAGCGCCATCAGGGCCGCGACCGGCAGCCAGGCCAGCGCGTTGAGGATGGCCGCCACCGCGAGCGAGGCGCCGCACGTGCGCACCACGGCCGCCAGCGCCGGGACGGGGGCGGCGATCGCGGGCAGCGGCAGCACCAGCGCCAGCACCACGGGGACGAGGAAGCCGCCCGCCATCGCCTCGCCGAGCGGGCCGGCCGGGTAGCCGTCACGGGCGAAGGCCGCGCCGTGGAAGAGGTGGCCGAACAGCGCCACGGGCACCGCCACCAGCACCGCCGTCACGAGCACCCGTCCCGCCGTCAGCCGCGCGACCTGACCCTGGCCGGGGGACGTCATGACCGCCCGGGAGGCCAGCACGAGCGGCAGCGCCGCGAGCACCGCCTGGACGCCCGCCGCCGCGAACAGCCAGCGCGCCGCGTCCGGCAGCCCGGCGGCGAACCCGCCGGCCGCCGCCGCGGCCCACACCCCGTGCAGGCCGGCCTGGTCGCGCAGGCCCGGGTTCCACAGGAGCCACAGAAACGCCCCGCCGGCGGCCAGCACAGCGGTCAGCACGACGGGCAGCCCGGCGGCCCGGACGCGCGGGGGCGCGGCGCCGGGCAGGCGGCGGCGGTGCGCCCACGCGTCGGCCGCTCCCCGCGCCAGGTCGAGCACCGTGCGCGGCCGCGCGGGCCGGGAGCGGACCAGGTCGGCGACCTCCTCGCCGTAACGGTCGCGCCACACCTTCGGATAGAGCGCGAGCACCGCCAGCGCGATCGCCCGCATCATGACGCCCCCCAGGCGAGCCCGGCGCGCCTGACGCCGGTCCGCTCGACCCGGCGCAGCGTGGCGAGCTGCTCGCGCAGCGCGTCGCGGCCGTCCTCGGTGATCCGGTACGGCTTGCGGCGCTCGGCGGAGGCGACCGCCTCGATCCAGCCGCGTTCCTCCAGCCGCATCAGCGCGCCGTAGAGCGTGCCGGGTTCGAGTGCGGTCCCGGAGAACTCCTCGATGTCGTGGATCATGCGATAGCCGTGCTTCTGGCCTTCGGCCAGGCTGATGAGCACCAGCAGCGCCACATCCGTGAAGCGGCCGAGCTCCTGCGTCCTGCGTGCCATGTATTCAGTAAAACTTAGTAAGTTGAACTGAGCAAGCGCAGGAGCGGGGGAATCTAGGCCGACAGCACCTTGGCCAGCGCCTCGGCGATGTCGGAGGCGCGGGCCGGATCGTCCATGAGCATCGACTGGCGCACCCACACCACGTCGCGGGCGGCCTGCTCGGCGGCCGGGCACGGCTCGGCGCGCGCCCCCTCGGCGGTGAGCGCGTCCATGCCGCCCAGCGGCGGGTAGCCGGCGTCCAGCGGCACCCCTTCGGCGGCCATGGCGGCCAGCAGGAAGTCCCGGTCCACCGGAGCCTCGACGCGCAGCATGAGCAGGTGCCGCGAGTCGCGCGTGGTCCCCTCCGGCGCGGGCACGGCGCTCACCGGCAGGTGCGCCAGCTCGGCCGTGAGCGCCGCGCAGAACGCGTCGCGGCGGGCCAGCTCGCCGTCGAGGCGGTCCAGCCACGGCAGCAGGAGCGCGGCCTGGATCTCGGTGAGCCGCAGGTTCCAGCCCACCGACGGGTGGCCGTACCACTGGCCGCCGAGCCGGCGGCCGACGTTGCACACCGACCAGACGGCCTCGTACGCGCTCTCGTCCCGGCAGACGATCATCCCGCCCTCCCCCGCGGTCATCGCCTTGCTGGACTGGAAGCTGAAGACGCCGGCGTCGCCGAGCCCGCCGACCGGGCGGTCACGGTAGGCGGCGCCGTGGGCCTGGGCGGCGTCCTCGACGACCGCGAGGCCGTGGCGGGCGGCCACGGCGGCGAGCTCGTCCATGGCGGCGGGGCTGCCGGCCAGGTGGACCGGCATGACGGCGGCGGTGCGCGGCGTCACGGCCCCGGCCACGGCGCGCGGGCACAGGTGCAGGTGCTCCGGGTCGACGTCCGCGATCACCGGGACGGCGCCCGCGAGCAGCACCGCCGTGGCCGAGGCGACGAACGTGTAGGCGGGCACGATCACCTCGTCGCCCCGGCCCACGCCCAGGCCCTTGAGCGCGGCGAACAGGCCCAGCGTCGCGTTGCCGACGGCGACCCCGTACGGGACGCCGGCGGCGCGGGCGAACGCGGCGGTGAGGTCGGCGACGTGGGAGCCGCCCTGGGTGGCGCCCCACAGGCCGCTGTCCAGCACGCCGGTGACGAGCTCGCGCTGGGCGGCGTCGAGGGGCGGCGGCCAGGCGGGCCACGGGGTGGCGCGCACGGGGGTGCCGCCGTGCAGGGCGAGTGTCATGGGAGTCCCTTCCCGAGCAGGCGGGCCAGGTTGCCGCCCTGGACGAGGGCGCGGTCGGCGTCGGACAGCGGGGCGAGCGCCAGGCGGCCGAAGCCGAGGCGCATGTCGAGGAAGCAGGCGTCGGTGCCGAACACGACACGTCCGGCCCCGGCCAGCTCCACCAGGCGGGCGATCCAGCGGCCGGTCGACTTGGAGCCGCACACCTCCAGGTGGACGCTGGGGTGGTCCGCCACCAGGCGGGCGGCGCGGGCGAAGCCGTTCGGCCACAGCCCGGTGTGGCCCATGAGGAGCGGCACGTCCGGGTGCCGGGCGGCGACGGTGGCGAACTGGGCGGGGTCGCTCCACGGCGAGTCGGTCTGGCCGTGGGCGAGCACCGGCAGGCCGAGCCGCCAGACGGGCTCGTAGCGGGGGTCGTCGAGGCGGCACTGGTGGACGTCGGGGTGCAGCTTGACGCCCCACACGCCGTCGGTGACCAGCGGGGTGCGGTGGTGGGGGTTGTAGACCTGCCAGACGCCGAACCGGCCGGGGTGGCGGGCGGCGACCTCCTGGGCGAGCCGGTTGCCGCGTTCGGCGTCGGGGCCGACGGCGAGCAGGTGGCTGATGCCCACGGCGGTGACGCCGAGCCGGTCCATGGTGGCGACCAGGCCCTCGGCGGTGGGGTCGGGGATGAGGAAGTCGGGCCAGGCGCCGACGTGGCCGTGCGCGTCGAGGATCATCGGCGGTCTCCGAGCAGCGCGGCGAGGGACCCGGCGGCGATCAGGTCGGTCTCGTGCGGCGTGAGGTCGAGGTGGTCGAGCAGGAAGCGCGGGCCGCAGTCGTCGGCGACCGGGGCGCCGGTGCCGAACACCAGCCGCTCGGCGCCGAACCGTTCGGCCAGCCATTCCACGCCGCCCTGGGTGTTGACGGTGCCGATCTCCACCCAGACGTCCGGCGCCTCGGCCATGAGCTCGGCCAGCGCGCGCAGGCGGCGGTAGCCGGGGTTCAGCACGAGGATCCGCTGGCCGGGCAGCCGGTCGGCGAGGGTGCGGAGCTGGGCGGGGCTGGTCTCGTCGAGGTCGACGGCGACGACGGGCGGCCGTCCAGGACCGGCGTCACCCTCCGAAGCGCCGTCGCGGAGGGCGGCGAGCCAGCGGAGCGCGATCGGGCCGGTGAGGTCGAACCGGTGCCGTTCGGGGCAGAGCCGGACCATGCGCGCCCCCCACGCCCGCACGGCGGCGGGCGTGGCGGGGGTGCACGCCCCCGGCACGGCCGGCACCACGACGGGCACCGGTTCGAGCCGGGGGTCCGACAGCGCGAAGAGGGCGTCGTTGCCCGCCTCGGCGTCGGAGTAGAGGCTGAGGGTGTGGGTCACGAGGGCCCGGTCGATGCCCAGGCGGTCCAGGTCGGGCCGCGGGTCCACCGGCAGGTCGTCGAACGGCACGGGACCGGCCAGCCGGTGGGCGTCCACGATCAATTTCGGCACAGACCGAAACCTACGACGTGCCGACGGGGAGCGTCAAGGGCGGGCAGCGCGGGTCTAGCCGGACGCGGGCCAGGTCACGCCCCACGATCGCCCAGGCGTTCCAGGAGCCGGGCTCGAAGTGGAGCTGCGGATTGGTGTGCCACTCGTCGCCCAGCCCGGTGGCCAGCAGCGTGGCCCCGCGCCCGGCGTCGAGCTCGTAGGCGTTGCCGCCGCCCCGGAAGACCGAGGCGAACAGGCGGCCCCGGTGCGTGGTCAGCTCACCGTAGCCGGAGATCGTGCCCTGCCGCACGACCTGCCGCGTCTCGGGGTCCATCGCCATCCAGGCGCCCGACTCCCGCTTGAACGACGCGTACAGCAGGCCCTTGTGCAGCTTGACGTCCTGGAAGGTACGGTGGCCCGGCATCGGGTCGGCCTGCCAGAGGACGGTGCGCCGGGCCAGGTCGAAGGCGGCGACGGAGGCGGTCGGCGTGCTGGTGCCGAACACGTCGCCGGCCAGGTAGACGACGCCCCGCTCCTCGTCGAGGGCCAGGCTCATGAGGTTCTGGCCGGGGATGACGCCGGCGTACACGTCCTTGGCGCCGGTCCGCGGGTCGACGACCGACAGCGCGCCGGGGACGCTCGCCGACAGCGACGAGGTGGCGACCAGGAGCTTGCCGGTGCGCGGGTCGTACTCGATGTCCCAGGGCCGCTTCTGGTCTTGGCCGAGGTAGCCGAGGCTGCGGACCTCGTCGGTGCGCACGTCGACGGAGATGATCTCGCCGGTGGGGTACATGGCGGCGTAGACCTTGTCCCCCGCCCTGACCATGGCCTTGGGCTCGCCGGGGACCCGGATCCGGCGCTGCTCGCCGGTGCGCAGGTCGCGGATGTCGAGGGCGAAGTGGCCGCCGGCGTAGACGGCGCGGCCGGGGACGAGCACCATGCTCTGGGTGCGCTCGGCCCCGGCCGGCATGCCCGCGTCGATGAGGTCGGTGAACTCGGCCGCGCCGGTGCCGCCGTCCAGCGCCCACAGGCCGCCGCTGCCGGCGAACGACAGCACCGCGTTCTCGCCGGTCACGTGGAGCAGGCGGGTCTCGTCGCCGTAGGAGGGCGGGGCGGCGACCCGGGTGAGCGCGCTGTCGCCGGTGCGGTAGCGGTGGACGGCGCCGTCGGGGCGGGAGGCGGCGTAGACGGAGCCGTCGGCGGCCGGGGTGAGGGCGTCGAGCAGCCCGGTCTCGACGGTGACCCGCCGCAGGTCGGTGCCGTCCTTGCGGACGTCGATCAGCTCGGGCCCGGCGGCGGCCACCACGCGGTCGCCGTTGAGGGTGACGACGCCGAAGGCGGCGCCCGCCTCGGCGAGCCGGGTGACCTCGCCGCTGACGCGGTCGACCCGCACGAGCAGCTTCTTCTCCAGCAGGCCCGCGTAGACGTAGCGGTCGTCGGCGGCCACGGCGCGCACGTAGTGCTCGCCCTGGGCCAGCACGCCGTAGCGGCGGACGGCGCCGGTGCCGGGGACGTACTCCCACACCCGCCCGTCGGAGGAGGTGCCGGCGTACAGCGTGCCGTCGGGGGCCGCGGCCAGGCTCCACACGAAGCCGCCGACCTTGCCGAAGGAGTGCAGGTGGGCCACCTCGCCGGTGGCGATGTCGAAGCTGTAGAGGTCGGGGACGGGGTAGGTGCCGACGTAGACCTTGCCGCCGGACACGGCGACGGCCCAGCCGCCCTCGGGCTCGCCGTCGGCGGGGCCGTCGGGCAGCGTGGCGCTCCTGACGACCTTGCGGGTGGCCAGGTCGATCTCGGCGATCACGGGCGGCTTGGGGCCGCGGCTGACGACGTAGGCGCGGCCCTCGTGCACGGCGGCGCCGACGATGGCGGCGGTGACGGAGGCCGGGCCGTAGGTGGTGACGGCGGGGTCGCCGCAGCGGGAGGGGGCGGCGGAGGCGGCCCCGGGAGAGACGAGGGCGGGTAACAGGCCCGCCACCACGACGAGCAGGGATCGGAGCACGCCGGCCACCTCACGTTCATTTGTGCGTGATTTTGGCCCAGACCGTAACTATATGAGCGTGGTTAGTCAATGGCATGATGACGCGCATGACGATTGAGGAACAGCCCGCAATACCGTTCGACGCCTGGAGTCTGATCGGCGGCCTGGAGGTGACGCTCGACGTGGACGTGCTCGTCGGGGCCTTCCCCGACCGCGACGGCCCGCCCGGCACGCCGGAGTCGGTGGGCGGGCTCCTGGCCGGCCACCGCACCCGCGCCGGCGCGGTCGCGAGCCTGCGGGCCGCCCTGTTCGACGTACGGCAGGGCAACGACGAGGTGCTGGCCCTGGCCGCCGAGCCGCGGTGGCTGCCCGTGGGCGCCGTGGACCTGCGTGACGCGCTCGGCGCCGGGCGCGAGCTCGACCGGCTGGCCGGCGCCGGGGTGCGGGCGGTGCGGCTGTTCCCGGACGAGCAGGGCGTGGACGCGTCGTTCCCGTCGGTGCGCCACGTCGCCCGCCGGGCGGCGGAGCTCGGGCTGGTGGTGCTGACCGGCGGCGACGTGCGCCGCTTCTGGCAGCCGTTCGCCGGGATCGGCGCCCGGGTCGTCTTCCTCGACACGCACTTCTACCACCTGGGCGACTTCCTGGTGGCCGCGCTGGAGGAGCCCGGGTTCCACACCTCGACGCGGCTGCTCAACTCCCCCGACGCGCTGGAGACCGTCGCCGCCGAGCTGGGCGTGGAGCGGCTGCTGCACGGCACCCGCGCGCCGCACTACGAGCCGATCGTGCCGCTGCTCAGGCTGGCGACGAGCGGGCTGGACCCGGCCCAGGTCGAGGCCGTGGCCGGAGGCAACGCGAGGAGGCTGCTGGCATGATCATCGACGTGCACGCGCACTGGGGGCCGTGGTTCTTCACCATGGACGTGGCCGGGGCGAGCCTGGCCACCATGGACCGCTACGGCATCGGCAAGGCGATCGTGTCGGCCACCGAGGCGGTCATCTACGACGCGCAGGCGGGCAACCGGGCGCTGGCGAAGGTGCTGGAGGGGCAGGACCGGCTCCTCGGGTACGTCACGGTCAACCCGCGGCGGCTGCGCGAGGCGGCCGAGGACCTGCGGGACCTGACCGGGCCGTGGGTCGGCGTCAAGATCCACACGGACTACACGGGCTCGCCGGTGACCTCGCCGCGCATGCGGGCCGCGCTGGAGCTGGCCGCCGAGGCGGGGCTGCCGGCGCTCGTGCACACGTGGGGGCCCTCGGTGCTCGACCTGGCCCAGGTGTGCCTGGACATCCCGGGCCTGCGGGTCATCGCCGGGCACATGGGCGCCGACGGCCACCGCTACGCGATCGAGGCGGCGCGCGGGTGCGACCGGCTCTACCTGGAGCCGTGCTGGTCGCACGCCCCGGCGGGCCGGATCGCCGAGGTGGTGGCGGCGGTGGACGACCGGCAGCTGCTGTTCGGCACGGACGCCACGCTGATCGACCCGTCCTCGGCGTTCGGCGCGGTCGCGGCGGCGGGGCTCACGGGCCTGACGGCCGAGCGGGTCGCGTGGCGCAACGCGGCGGAGCTGTTCTCGATCTAGACATTACGGACCAGCCCGTTATAGCGTGCGGCCAAACCTTCCCAGGAGCCGCACATGATCCCCCGCCGTCGTTTCCTGCAGGTGGCCGCCGCGTCCACGGCGGCCGCCGCGCTGCCCGCCCTGACGCCCGCGACCGCCCACGCCGCCGCACCTCCCGAAGGAACCCTCACCGACCTGGGCCCCGCCAGCGTCGCCAGCCCGCTGGGCAACGCCGAGATCGTCGGCGGCGTGCTCTACGCCGGCTCGCGCGGCCTGTCGCCCAACGTGGTCGGCGCCTACGACCTCGCCCAGGATGCGGTCACCGCCCACTTCGACATCCCCACCGGCATCGGCGTCTGGGCGATGTGCCGGGTCGGCACCGACGTGTACGTGGGCACCCACTCCAGATCCGACCTCTACAAGCTCGACACCGTCGCGGGCACCGTCACCAAGGTCGCCTCCTACCCGGACCACTTCATCTGGACCCTGGCCGCCTCCCCCGACGGCAAGGTCTACCTGGGCACCTCCGAGCCGGGCAAGGTCAAGGAGTACGACCCGGCCACCGGCGCCGGCCGCGACCTGGGCGAGGCGGCCCCCGGCGAGGCGTACGTGCGCGGCATCCAGGCCGACGAGACCCACGTCTACGCGGGCGTCGGCGCCAACGCCCACCTGATCGCGATCGACCGGGCCACCGGGGAGCGGCGCGACCTGCTGCCGCCCGAGCTGGCCGACCGCGACTGGGTGTCGAGTCTGAGCGTCTCCGCCACCCACATCGCCGGCGGCATGAACTCGCTCGCCGAGCTGGTCATCCTGAACAAGGCGGACCCGTCCGACTACAAGGTCGTCAAGGCCACCGCGCCGGGCGAGAAGTACATCGTCTCGGTGCTGATCCACGACGGCTACGCCTACTTCGCCGGCCGCCCCACCGGCACCTTCTACCGGGCCCGGCTCAACACCGGCGAGCTGGAGGTGCTGGGCGTGCCGTACTTCGAGGCCGCCACCCACCGCATCCTGGCCCACGAGGGCCGCGTCTACGGCGTCCAGGACAACGCGGTGTTCGTCTACGACCCGGCGACGGGCTCGCTGGACTACCGCAACCTGGTGCAGCGCGGCTTCCGGGCCGCCGCCGAGGAGCCGATGTCGGTGCACTCCGACGGCGAGCGCGTCTACGTGGGCGGCAAGAGCGGCGCCGACATCCACGACCTGGCCACCGGCGAGACCACCCGGCTGGCCATCCCCGGCGAGCCCAAGACCATGATCACCGTCCACGGCACCACCTACATCGGCGTCTACACCCAGGCCGCGCTCTACTCCCACCGGGCCGGCGACGCCGAGGCGACCCTGCTGGCGCGCACCGGCAACCAGCAGGACCGGCCGCGCGACCTGGCCTGGGACGCCAGGACCGGCCTGCTCGTCATGCCGACCCAGCCGGAGCCCGGCCACATGAACGGCGCCCTGTCCTTCTACGCCCCGCGCACCCGCGCGTACACGACGCAGCGGCCCGCCGTCGAGCGCCAGACCGTCTACTCGGTCGTCACCCGGCGCGGCACCGCCTACCTCGGCACGCTCACCCAGGAGGGGCTGGGTCTGCCGCCGGTCACGACCACCGCCCGCCTGGCCGCCTACGACCTGGCGGCGCGCGAGCTGCTGTGGGAGGCCGAGCCCGTCCCGGGCGCCCGCTACATCTCCGCGCTCGCGCTCGGCCCCCGCCACCTGTACGGGATGACGAACACGGGCGTCGTCTTCGAGTGGGACCTGCGCGCCCGGAAGGTGACCCGGACGCTCAAGACCGGCTCGAAGGGCGGCGACCTGCACGTGGTGGGCCGGGTGGCGTACTGCACCGACGGCGACAAGGTCTACAAGGTCGACCTGCGCGCCTTCACCGCGAAGCCGATCGTGGAGGGGCTGGCGGGGCAGTGGTTCGGCGGCGAGCCCAAGCTGGCGCTCGACCCGTCCCGGCGCGCCCTGTACGGGGTCAAGGGCCGCAACCTGGTGCGGATCGCCATCGACGGCAGCCGCTGACCAGCGCCGTTCCGGGCCCGGTTACCGTAGAGGTGAAGTCGTGATCTGGGGGAGAACATGACCGGCGTCGCAGTGCTCGGAACGGGGATCATGGGCGCGCCCATGGCGGCCAACCTGCTCGCGGCGGGCCTGCCCGTCCGCGTGTGGAACCGCACGCGGGAGAAGGCGCAGCCGCTGGAGGCGGCGGGCGCGGTGGTCGCCGGCACGCCGGCCGAGGCCGTGGACGGCGCCGACGTCGTGATCACGATGCTGAGCGACGCCGGAGCCGTCCACGACGCCGTGTCCGCCGCCGCCCCCGGGCTGCGCGCCGGGCAGGTGTGGGCGCAGATGAGCACGGTCGGCGTCGGCGGCGTGGCCCGGCTGGCGGAGCTGGCCGCGGCCCACGGGCTGACGTTCGTCGACGCGCCCGTGCAGGGCACCAAGCAGCCGGCCGAGCAGGGCACGCTGATCATCCTGGCCGCCGGGCCGGGGCAGGCCAGGCAGGCGCTCGAACCGGTCTTCGCCGCCCTCGGGCAGCGCACGCTCTGGCTGGACGAGGACGGCGCCTCCGGGGCCGGGTCGCGGCTGAAGATGGCCACGGTGAGCTTCGGCATCTCGCTGACGGCCGTCGTCGCCGAGTCGCTGGCCCTGGCCCGGGGCCTCGGCGTGGACCCCGAGCTGGTCCGTGAGGTGATCGTGGGCGGGCCGATGGACAGCGCCTACTTCCAGGTCAAGTCGCGGGCGATCCTCGACGGCTCCTTCGAGCCGAGCTTC
Organism: Nonomuraea sp. NPDC003214; assembly: GCF_053590035.1. Classification (NCBI taxonomy): domain Bacteria; kingdom Bacillati; phylum Actinomycetota; class Actinomycetes; order Streptosporangiales; family Streptosporangiaceae; genus Nonomuraea; species Nonomuraea sp. NPDC003214. Next base: position 249,785 of record NZ_JBSFSX010000003.1, read on the forward strand.
ACCGTGCGCAACGCCGAGAAGGACACCGGCCTGATCGTCGAGGCGGGCCGGGAGGCCGGCGTCCGGCTGGACGTGGTGGCCGCCGCCCGCGAGCGTTTCCGCCGCGCCGACGCCCAGGGCCACGGCGACGAGGACATGTCCGCCACGTATTTCGCTAGTTTCGACTGATGCGTACGTGCTAGTTAACGGAGATGCGATATCCGTCTCCCCTGCGCCCCGGTGACCGGGTCGGGGTCACCTCACCGTCCAGCGGCGTCGACAAGAGCCTGAACGACCGCCTCCAGGTCGCGATCCACGCCGTCGAGGCGCGCGGCTACGAGGTGGTCGTCGGCGCGTGCATGGACGGCTCCGGTCACGTCAGCGCGCCCGCCCCCGAGCGGGCCCGCGAGCTGACGGACATGCTCACCGACCCGTCGATCAGGGCGATCGTGCCGCCGTGGGGCGGCGACACCTGCATCGACCTGCTGCCGCTGCTCGACTGGGACGCGCTGCGCGAGGCCGAGCCGACCTGGCTGGTGGGCTACTCCGACAACACCACGATCCTGACCCCGCTGACGCTGCTGACCGGCGTCGCGACCGTCCACGGCAACAACCTGATGGACACGCCCTACCGGGTGCCCGACGGGCTGGCGAGCTGGCTGGACATCGTGGCGATGCCTCCCGGCGCGACGTTCACGCAGACCCCGCCGGGCCGCTACCGGGCGCAGGGCTTCGACGACTGGCAGAACGCGCCCGGCTCCGACGAGTTCACCCTCGACACGCCCGGCCGGTGGACCCGGCTGGACGGCGACGGCGACGTGCGGGCGGAGGGACGGCTGATCGGCGGCTGCGTCGAGATGCTCTGCAACCTCGCCGGGACGCCCTACCTGGACACCGCGCCGCTGGCCGGCGACGGGCTGATCGTGTACGTGGAGGCGTGCGAGCACGACGCGGGCACCATCTGCCGCAACCTGCACGGGATGCGGCTGGCCGGCTTCTTCGACGGCGCCACCGCGATCCTCGTCGGCCGCACCCGCGCCCCCGGGCTGCGCACGCTCACCCAGCACGAGGCGGTGCTCGACGCGCTCGGCGGCCTCGGCGTGCCCATCGTGGCCGACGTCGAGTGCGGCCACGTGCCGCCGTACCTGCCGCTGGTCAACGGCGCGCGGGCGGTCGTCACCCACACCGCCGAGCGCGACGAGGTCACCCAGACCCTGGCGTGAGCCCCATCCTCAGCAGCGTGTAGGCGGCGACCGAGCTGGAGTCGCTGATCTCGCCGGCGCGGATCATCCGCTCGAACTCGGCGCGGCTCACCCACCGGTGCAGCATGTCCTGCTCGGTATGCTCCCGGTTGACCGGGCCGCGTCGCAGCTGCGTGGCGAGGTAGACGTACAGCTGCTGGTTGACCAGGCCGTGGGCGTTGTCGAGCGCGCCGAGGAGGGTCCAGCTCGCGGCGCGCAGCCCGGTCTCCTCCGCCAGCTCGATCCTGGCCTCCTCCTCCCGGCTGGCGGCCGTCGCCGTGCCCTGGGGGAAGCTCCAGGAGCGGCGCCGCATCGGGTAGCGGTACTCCTCCACCAGGTGGAACCCGTCGTCCTCCATCGGGACGACCAGCACGAAGTCGGGCTTGTCGACGTAGGCGTACATGCCCCGGGTGCCGTCGGGGCGCTCGACCTGGTCCTCGCGGACCGTCATCCACGGGTTGTCGTAGACGACCTTGCTGGACAGCTGCCGGATCGTGTCCGGCCGGGGGTCAGGCACGGCCGGCCGCCAGGGCGCCCAGCACCGCGGCGCGTTCGCCGCCGGGCAGCGGCGGGCCGTAGGGGTCGGCGGCGTGGGCGGCGGGGATGCGGCCCTCGGCGGCGGCCAGCCAGAGCATGCGCTGCACGTAGCCCTCCATCGGGGCGGTGAACGTGGCCGCCGCGAGCCGGTCGAGCCGGGCGGACGCCTCGTGGAAGGCGCGCAGGTCGGTGCCCTCGAAGGCGCGCAGGACGGCGGCGGTCAGGCCGACGTGGGCGGCGGCGATGCCGACCAGGGCCGCCTGGGCGCCCCACAGGAGCGAGGGGCCGAACATGCGGTCCTCGCCGGTGATCGCGAGCCGGTCGGCGTCCCTGGTGAGCGCGATGGCGAGCTGGCAGCCCATGGCGTCGGACAGCAGGGCCGTCTTGAGCCCCGCCACGCCCGGGTGGGCGAGCAGGTCGCGCAGCGTCCCGGGCGGGCAGGGGCGGGTGTAGAGGTCGAAGGCGATCATGGGCAGCCGGGCCGCCCGCCAGACGTGCTCGTGCCGGGCGAGCCGGTCCCCCTCCTCGGGGAACACCAGCACGCCGGCCGCGCCCAGCGCCGCCGCGACGCGCGCCTGCTCCCCCGGGTCGTCGCGCGCCGGCCCGCCGCCCACGCCGACCAGGACGGGGACGCCGGTGGCGACCGCGCGTTCGATCACGGTGGCGCGGGTGGCCGGGGGGAGGTACGGGCCGCGGCCCGTGTGGGCGAGGACCGCCAGGGCCCCCGCGCCGTCCTCGACCAGGCCCGCCAGGTAGCGGGTCACGACGTCCGGGTCCACCTCGCCGGTCGCCGTCATGGGGGTGGCCGCGGCGGCGATGAGGGTGCCGTGGAGCCGATCCCGAAGCGCTTGTGCCGTTTCATCCACGGAAGGGAGCCTATTTGAATCCGGTCATCGCGATGCTGTTCACCAGGTACCGCTGCAACAGGAAGAACACCAGCAGGCACGGGATCACCGAGATCGTCGCCGACGACATGAGCATCGTCAGCTGCATCTCCTCGGTACGCAGCCCCGCCAGGCCGACGGTCAGCGTCCGGGTGGCGTCGCTCTGGCCGACGACCAGCGGCCACAGGAAGTCGTTCCAGTGCCACAGGAACACGAACACGCCCAGCGTGGCCATGATCGGCTTGGTCAGCGGCACCACGATCGTCAGGTAGACGCGCAGCTCGGAGGCGCCGTCGACCTTGGCGGCGTCGAACAGCTCGTCCGGCAGCCCCATGATGAACTGCCGCATGAGGAAGACCGCCTGGGAGTTGGCCAGCGTCGGGACGATCAGCCCCCAGAACGTGTCGACCCCGTCCAGGCTGTTGACCAGCACGAACGTGGGGATGAGCGTCGCCTGGAACGGCACCATCATCGTCGCCAGGAACGTCCAGAACATCGCGTCGCGGCCCGGGAAGCGCTTCTTGGCGAACGCGTAGCCGGCCATCGACGCGGTGAGCAGGATGATCACGACCGACACGACGGAGTAGACGATCGAGTTGACCGTCCACTCCACGAACCCGGACGCCGACAGCACCGCGGTCAGGTTGTCCAGCGTCAGCGACTCGGGCCACTGGGCGGGCAGCGTGGGCCGTCCGGCCGGCGACAGCGCGACGACGAACATGGCCAGGAACGGCGCGACCGTCAGCAGCGACAGCACGGCCAGCAGGGCGGCGAGCGGCCACCTCGCCCGGCGCCTGGGCGGCCGTCCGGCGGCCCGTTCGCGGGTGAGCGGCCTGGTGGCGGTGATGGTCACGTGTTCCCCCGGTCCAGGAAGCGGCGCTGGATCAGCGACACGACCAGCACGATCGCGAACAGCACCACGCCCCACGTGGCCGCGTACCCGAAGTCGAAGAAGCGGAAGCCGTGGTCGTAGATGCCGTAGATGAGCGTGTAGCTGGCCCGCGCCGGGCCGCCGCCGGTCATCACGTAGATGGTGTCGAACACCTGGAAGGCGCTGATCGTCTCGATGATCAGGACGAAGAAGAGCGTCGGCTTGAGCAGCGGCAGCGTGATGCGGCGGAACTTCTGCCAGGAGCCCGCCCCGTCGACGGTGGCCGCCTCCAGGTAGCTGGCCGGGATGGACTTGAGCCCGGCCAGCAGGATCAGCATCGAGTAGCCGAACCCCTTCCACACCGACACGACGGCCAGCGCGGGCAGCACCAGCGACGCCTCCTCCAGGAAGGCCACCGGGCCGAGGTCCAGCTTGCCGATCAGGCCGTTGACCAGCCCGTCGAACTCGTAGATCCAGCGCCACAGCACGCCCGCGAGCACGAAGCTGGTCACGTACGGCAGGAAGAGCATGCCGCGGAACAGGCCGCGCATGAACACCACCCGGTTGAGCAGCAGCGCCGTGCCGAGCGCCACCACGAGGGTGAGCGGCACGTAGACGGCCGCGTACACGAGCGTGACCCGCAGACTGCGCCAGAAGTTGACGTCCTCGAACAGCCTGGCGTAGTTGTCCGCGCCGATGAGACTCCAGTCGCCGCTGACGTTCCAGTCCGTCAGGCTCATGCCCACGGCCCCGAGCGAGGGGAAGATCCGGAAGATCAGGAAGAGCACCAGCACGGGCAGGACGAACAGCAGTCCGGTGACCGGGTCACGCAAGCGATGTCGCACGGCGTTCCTTTCTCGTTCAGCCGCTTCAGCCGCCGCTGCTCAGCAGCGCGTCGGCTTCCTCGGCGGCCTTGTCCAGTGCCGTCTTGGCGTCCTCCTGGCCGAGCAGCGCGGCCTGGATGTGCGGCGCGATGAGGCCCATGACCTGGCGGGCCTGCGGGTGGGTGTCGCCGGGGAAGGCGTACTCCAGGGACTTGGCGAACTCCTTGGCCGACTCCGACTGGCCGGGCACGGTGACGTCGGTGCGGGCGGGGAAGAAGCCCGACTCCTTGGCCAGCTCGGCGGCGACCTCGGGCGAGGCCAGGTAGCCGGCGAGCTTCTTGGCGGCGTCCTTGTTCTCGGTGTGCTTGGCGAGCACGACGCCGCCGGGGATGCCGAAGGCGACCCGCTTGCTGCCTTCCAGGGGCAGGCCGATGCCGACGTTCTCCTCGCCGATGGCGGTGCCGAGCTGGACGGCCTGCAGCGCGGTGGCCGCGTGGTACATGGCGGACTTGCCGGACGCCAGCGCGCCGCCCTCGATGTCGTTGCCCTTGCTGGCGGTGTTCTCCGGCAGGCCGCCGGCGGCCTTGAGGTCGAGCAGGAGCTGCAGGCTCGCCACGCCCTCCGGGCCGTTGAAGGCGACGCTCTTGCCGTCGGCGGCGAAGACGGTGCCGCCGTTGGCCCACAGGATGGGGTAGAAGCTCTGGTTCAGGCTGACCTCGGGCTTGCCGGGGTAGTCGAGGACGGCGACCTTCTTGGCGGCCAGCTTGGGCGCGGCGGCCTTGAGCTCGTCCAGCGTCTCGGGGACCTTCTCGACGCCCGCCTCGGCGAACAGCTTCTTGTTGTAGATGGGCGCGGTGATCGTCTGGTAGATCGGCACGCCGTAGAGCTTGCCGTCGACGGTCAGGGCGCTGAGCGAGTTGGGCAGGTAGGCGGCCTTGTCGGCGGCCACCACGTCGTCGACGGGCTCGATGGTGCCCTGCTGGGCGTACTGCGGGATCTGGTCGGGTCCGAGGACGACCAGGTCGAAGCCCTTCTTGGAGACGAGAGCGGTGGTGACCTTCTCCTGGCGGCCCTCCCACGGCTGCTGGTCGACGGTGACGTCGATCGCCGGGTTCTTCGCCTCGAAGTCCTTCTCGACCTTCGCCCAGAACGCCTGGCTCTTGGCCTGGTCGCCGATGACGGGGTACATCCAGAGGGTCACCGTGCTCTTGTCCGACCCGTCGGACGACGATCCGCACCCGGCGGCGGCGACGCTCAGCGCGAGCGCGACGCCCAGGGCCGTTGTCTTCCTCATCGGCGGCATCCTTTCGTTAATACCGGTCCTGACCGAAACCTAGTAACGCGTACTCGGCGCGGTCAATCCCTGATACCTGACCGTGACTACGGGGCGGGCCGGAATTTCAGCATTTCCTGGGCGATGAGGGTGACGTGATCGGGGGTGTAGTTCTCGTTCCAGTCGATGACCAGCAGCGTCTCGGCGACCAACCGCTCGGCCTCGGGGCACGCGCGGGGGACGTACCCCTCCAAAGGGTAGCGAGACGACCCGTATATCGGCCCTTGCCATACGGGCGCGTGGTTGAGCGGCTCGTCCAGGTATCCGGCCCGCGCCGGTATCCCGGCCTCCCGCAGCCGCGCGGCCAGCTCCGGCGCGCCGCCCCCGGGCAGCACGACGGGGAAGAGCCACCAGGCGTGGCCCTCCGGGCGCGGCAGCCGTACCCCTTCCAGGCCCTCCAGGGCCTCCAGCAGCCGCAGGGCCGCCGCGCGGCGGTCGGCCACCACCCGGGGCAGCTTGGCGAGCTGGGCGCGCGCCACGGCGGCCTGGAGCTCGCTCATGCGGTAGTTCAGGCCGAACGCGGCGTGCGAGCGGCCCGCCGACCGGTCCCAGCCCTTGTCGGAGAACAGCCGCATGCGCCGGGCCAGCTCGTCGTCGTCGGTCAGCGTGAGCCCGCCGTCGCCGCAGGTGATGTGCTTCCACTGCTGCAGGCTCAGGCAGGCCACGTCGCCGGCGGTCCCGGCGAGCCGCCTCTCCCCCGGCCCGGCGGGCAGCTCGGTCAGCCACGCCTGGGCGCAGTCCTCGATCAGCGCGAGCCCGTGCGCGTCCGCCAGCGCGCGCAGCTCGTCCACCCGGGCCGGGGCGCCGAACAGGTGCACGGCCATGATCGCCCTGGTCCGCGGCCCGATGAGGCGCGCGACGGCGTCCGGATCGAGATTGCCGTCGGCGGGATCGACGTCGGCGAAGACAGGAACGGCGTTCTGCGCCAAGATGGGGGCCACAGTCCCGAAGTCCGTGATCGGCGTCGTGATGATCTCGTCGCCGGGATCCGGCGCTGCGGCCACGACCGCGAGATGGAGGGCGGCGGTGCCCGAGCTGCACGCGATCGCGTGGCGCACGCCGTGCATGTCGGCGATCTCGCGTTCGAGCGCCCGCGCCTCGGTGCCCCAGACGGAGTTGAGCATGCCCGAGCGGATCACCCGCTCGACGGCCGCCACCTCCTCGTCACCGAGCGTGCGGCCGGCCGCCTCTGCCATGGACGGGAACTTCACAGAGCACCTCACAGGATACGATTGCGGTCTTGACCGTTATAGCGAGAGGGAGACGTGGGTGGCGATCGTCATCGGTGTCGTCGGTCCGCATGATCTGGTCGACCAGGTCGCGGCCACCTGCGAGGAGCAGCCGGGCCTGAGCGCCCTGCGGCTCGACTACGACCACGAGTCGCAGGCGCCCGCGATCGTGGAGGCGCACGCCACCTCCGTCGAGGGCTGGCTGTTCACCGGCATCGTGCCGTACATGCTCTCCCGCGACGCCGACGCGCTCACCCGCCCCGCCGCGTTCGTCGACTACACCGGCGCGACGCTGCTCAGCGCCCTCGTCCGGCTCCAGCACCAGGGCGTGGACGTGACCCGGCTGTCCATCGACACGCTGTCGGCGGCCGACGTGACGGCCACGTTCGCCGAGGCGGGGCTGCCCACCGAGCAGCTCCGCACGCTGCCCTACCGGCCCGAGATGACCTCGAAGAAGGCCATCGCCTTCCACCGGCGCGGCCCCGCCCACCCGGTGATCACCTGCCTGAGCTCCGTCTACGAGGCGCTGCGCGACGACCCGCACGTGCTGCGGCTGGCCCCCTCCACGCACTCGGTGCGGGTCGCGCTGCGCCAGCTCCTGCTCACCGCCGAAGGGCAGGCGCAGGAGGACGCGCAGATCGCGCTCGGCCTCATCGAGGTGGAGAACGACGAGGGGCTGCTGCGCGAGGCCGCCGCCCTGGGCGGCACCGTCGCCGCCTTCCGTGGCGGCACCCACCTGCTCGTCACCACCCGGGGGCCGCTGCACGACGCCACCGTGGGCTTCACCGGGCTGCCGCTGCTGGCCCGCCTGGCCGGCCAGAACCAGGTGGTGCGGGTCGGCTTCGGCCTGGGCCGCAGCGCCGCCGAGGCCGAGAGCCTGGCCCGCCGCGCCCTGGCCCGCGCCCGCCGCATCGGCGACGTCGCCGCCGTGCTGTCGCTGCGCGCCGACACCGACATCGTGCTGGAGTCGGTGCCGACGGGCCCGGCGGGCGAGCAGAACCTGTCGGTCATCGCCCGCCGCGTGGGCCTGTCGGTGCCCACGCTGGAGAAGCTCCTGGAGGCCCGCGACGCCGCCGGCGACGAGCCGCTGACCACGCGGGAGATCGCCGACCGGCTCGCGGTCCAGCAGCGCACCGCCCGCCGCATGCTGCACCGGCTGGAGCTCGCCGGTCTCGCCGAGCGCACCGGCAACCTGACCAGCGGCTCCAGCGGGCGGCCGCTGACCCTCTACCGGCTGACGCTCTGACACGGCTTCAGGCGAGCCAGCGGGCGAGTCCCTCGGCGACGAAGTCGTCGTCGCGCAGCCACGGGTAGGCCGCCCACACCCGGTCGATCTCCGCGAGCTGGCCCGGCGACAGCTCCTCGGCCGGGTCCAGGCACCAGCGGCCCGCCAGCAGTCCCTGGCGGCGCAGGATCTCGTGGATGCCCGGGATGCAGCCGTGGAAGCCGTTGGCCGTGTCGAAGATGGCCGCGTTGGCGTCGGTGAGGTGGCCGTCGAGCGTGAGCAGGCGGCGCGTGGCCGCGTCGTCGCCCGCGCGGGCCCGCCCGGCCTCCTCCAGCAGCTCCACCGCCCGCCGCACCCACACGGCCCACTGGCCGAGCAGCCCGCCGACGAACTCGACCTCCACCTCGCGCCCGTCCACCACCACCCGGTGCGGGGTGATGAGGTCGGCCAGGATGTGGTCGTCGTTGCCCGTGTAGAGCGCGACCTCGCCGGCGCGCCCGGCCCGCACGACGCCGTGCAGCACGTCGAGCGTGCGGTAGCGGTCGAACGGGGCGACCTTGATGCCGACGACCGACTCGATCGAGGCCAGCCGCGTCCAGAAGTCGCGCGACAGCGGCCGTCCGCCCACGGCGGGCTGCAGGTAGAAGCCGATCACCGGCAGCACCTCGCCCACCGCCCGCGCCCGCTCCACCAGCGCGTCCTCGTCGAGCTCGGCGTACGGGCTCAGCAGGGCCATGTGGTAGCCGAGCGACCTGGCCAGCTCGGCCTCGGCCACGGCCTGGGCGGTGGGCCCGGTCGTGCCCGCCACCATCACCACCTCGCGCTCGAACTCGCCCGCGGTGCGCGCGGCCAGCTCCAGCACCGGCGGCAGCAGGTCCGTGCCGTGCAGGGCGAACTGCGTGGTGTGCACGCCGACCGCCAGGCCGCCCGCGCCGGCCTCGATGTAGTAGCGGGTCAGGGCGCGCTGGCGGCGCTCGTCGAGCGTCCTGCCGGGTGTGAGCGCGAGCGGGTGCGCCGGGATCACCAGCCCGCGCCTGAACAGGTCACGCACCGACGTCTGCGCCTCTGGAGCCGTGCTGAGCACGTTTGTCCCCCTTGTCATGGAAGATGTGGTCCCGCCGGCGCTAGAAACGGCCGTCACGGCGTTCGAACTTCGTGGGCTTGCCCAGCAGCGGGCCGCCGTCCGCCACCCAGCGGGCGATGTGGTCGATCAGCTCCAGCGGCGTGATCTCCGGGTAGCCGAACAGCCGGTGGCAGCGCGAGGCGTTCGACAGCAGCGCCGTCGGGGCCTCCTCGCCGGTGAACACCGGCTCGACGCCCAGCCGCGCGCCCAGCTCCAGCGCGGCCCGCCGTACGGAGATCAGCTCCGGGCCCGTGACGTTGAGCACGTACGGCGGGGTGCCGGCGTGCAGGAGCGAGCGGAGGGTGACCTCGTTGGCGTAGCCCTGCCACACGACGTTGACCTGACCGGTCGTCAGGTCGACGGGCTCGCGGGCGAGCACCTTCTGCGCCAGGTCGACGAGCACGCCGTAGCGCAGCTCGACGGCGTAGTTGAGGCGGATCAGCGCCATCGGGGTGCCGTGCAGCTCCGAGAAGTGCGTCAGCACCCGCTCGCGGCCCAGGCAGCTCATCGCGTAGTCGCCGACGGGCCCGGGCCGGTCGTCCTCGACGCTGCCGCCGCCGGTGACGGGGACGAGCGGGTAGACGTTGCCGGTGGACAGCGCCGCGATGCGGCTGTCACGGAAGCGCTCGGCGATCCGGCCCGGCAGGTACGTGTTGGTGAACCAGGTGGCGTGCTCGCGCCCCTGCGTGCCGAACTTGGCCCCGACCAGGAACACCACGTTCGGCGCTTCGGGCAGGCCGGCCAGCGCCCGCTCGTCGGCCACGTCGGCGCCCACCACGGTGGCGCCCTCGGCGGCGAGCGCGTCGGCCAGGCCGGGCTCGGAGAAGCGCGACACGGCGATGACGCGCTTCTCGCCCCGGGTGGCGTTCAGCGCCAACCGCACCAGGCTCGGGCCCAGCTTGCCGCCCGCGCCGAGGATCATGATGTCGCCGTCGAGCTTGCCGAGATCCTCCACGAGGCCGGCGCTGGGGCGCGCCAGGCGCTCCTCGAGTTCCGCTGTCGTCCGCACGCGGGGTCCCCCTCTGTCCGTTATTTACGGTCCAGACCGTAACCGTGAGGGAGTCCGCCTGTCAACGGGCGGCGCCGCGACGTCAGACGCTCTCGCGCGCCGCCACCAGAACACCGAGGATCGCCCGCGTCTCCGCCCACGGCACCGGGCTCGGCGCGCCGCCCGCCATCTCCAGGAACGCCTCGATCGTCCCCGCGTAGCCGAGCCCCCGCACCGGATCGTCCCCCGCCTCGATCACCACGTGCTCGTCGCCGCCCCGGCGGTGCACGGTCACGCCGTAGCGCTCCTCGTCACTCACCCCGATCACCTCCACCACGCCGGTCACCCCGCTGTCCCACCGCAGCGCCATCACCCCGGTGTCCTCCGACCGCAGCGTCCCGTAATGCCGCGTCGCAGCCGCCGCCCCCGCCAGCCGCACCCCCGGCCCGAGCAGCGCCACCAGCAGCTCCACCCCGTGCACGCCCATCGTCACCAGCGTCCCGCCGCCCTCCGACGGGGTGTCCTGCCAGGCGTTGTAGCCGGTCGCCCACAGGCCCACGTCATGCCGTACGGTCGCGCGCACCGACAGCACGTCGTCCCCGTCCGCCTTCACCCCGGCGAACGCCGGCGCGAACCGCAGCACCGAACCCGACATCACCCGGTCGTGGATCGGCAGCCGGTCCAGCCGGTCGAGCTGCTCCCGCGTCGCCGCCGCCGGCTTGTTCACGAAACACGCCGCCCCGGTCTCCAGCACCGCCGCCAGCGCCTCGGGCACCTGCGGGTTCGGCACCGTCAGCACCACCCCGTCAGGGCCGTGCTCCAGCGCCTCCGCCAGGCTCCCCGCCACCCGCGCCCCCGGGTACTCCTCCGTGAAGCGCCGCAACCGCTCGGCGTCCGGCTCCCACACCACCAGCTCGGCATGCCGGGCCAGCGTGCGGGCATCGGTGTAGGGATGGCTGGTGGCGAGCCCGGCGAGAGTGATGCGCACGGCGTGCTCCAAGAGTGTCAGAAGGTACGAAACGCAGCCCATCATGACAGCCCGGCAACCCAGGTGACACTGCGTACGCGGACGGGTACGCTTTCCTTGCCGCCCATCGCCGATGGGACCGGAAGTGAGCCCGGGTGGACTGCCGGACGACAGGAGCCCGGGCTTTGCGCTGTCCGGCCTCAGCCGACGGTCACGTAGACCATCTCCACCCCGGCGCCGAGCCCCTCCCAGAGCTCCGTCCGTCCCGCGGCCGCCAGCGACGCGGCGCCCGCCACCACGTCGGGCAGCCAGGTCAGCGGCTCCTCGACGGCAGGCACCCAGAGCGCCCGCAGCCTCGGGCTGATGGCGTGACGGATGCGCAGGACGTCGATCAGGTCCCGGTCAGCCGCGTCGAGCCCGGGCCCGCGCGACTCGAAGAAGATCTCCAGCACCGGCCGCCGCCCGAGCTCCCACAGCAGGTGCTCCATGCACTTGCGGCGCGCCCGCTCCTGCCTCCTGGCGTCGAGGCCGGTGCCCACGACGACGAGCGCGGAGGGCCGCAGCTCCGCCACCGCCTCGACGATCAGCGCCCGCCGTTTGGCGTTCTCGTCACGCCAGTGGAGCCGCCGCTGCCGGCGCAGCAGCAGTTCGCGGAGGGCGGCCCGATGACACTCGGCCCGGGCCGGCGGGACGAGCACGGCGGCCATCAGGTAAAGACCATGGGAGAACCGCATCGACTCGTCGACGTACGCGGAGAACGGGGGGTTCACGAGCGCTCATGCTAGCCCCGCCCCTCACGTAGCGTGACGATCTCCCTACAGTTCGTCGACCTCCGCGAACGTGCGCCCTCCCGAGAGGCGGGGGTAGCCGGGGCCGCGGTCGAAGAAGCGGTCGGACGGGGGCCGCAGGCGGGCGCGGAGCTCGGCGGTGCCCTGCTCGTCGATGCGGTCGCCGTCGAGGACGACGCCGTAGTCGCCGAGGGCGCCGGCGATCGACACCTTGCCGTCGCGGACGTCGGCGGCGACGGCGCGCGGGTCGCGGTCGTAGGGGGAGCCCCAGCCGCCGCCTCCGGTGGTGCGGATGCGGATGAGCTCGCCGGCCTGCACCGGGTGGTCGTCGACCAGTCCCTCCATCTCTTTGCCGGCGATCTCGACGCGGAAGGGGCGCCCGGCGAGGCCGCCGTTGACGCCCCAGCAGGACAGGATGGACCGGTCGGCGATCGACATGTAGGAGGCGTCGCGCAGCATCCGGATGTGCTTGTCGTAGCCGAGGCCGCCGCGGAACATGCCGGGCCCGCCGGAGTCGCAGGCCAGCCCGAGCCGCTCCACCCGGAACGGCCAGCGCGCCTCGGCGAACTCGACGGGGATGTTGCGCGAGTCGGGCACGACGTGGATGGTGTCCTCGCCGTCGGCGTACCAGCGTCCGCCGGAGCCGCCGCCGAGCACCTCGCGCATGAGGTAGGGGCCGTCGTCGCCGATGCCGTGCACGCCGGTGTAGCGGATGGTCTCCTGGTCGGCGGGCATGCGTCCGCCGGTGGCCTTGGCGAGCACCCCGGCCAGGACGCCGAGCAGCCGCAGGATGACGAACGTGCGGGCGTTGGTGGGCGCGGGGAAGACCGGGGTGAGCAGCGTGCCCTTCTCCGGGAAGATCATTTTGATGAGGGGGACGACGCCCTCGTTGACGTCCAGCTCGGCCATGCGCTCGGGCGTGTCGGCCAGGTTGCGCAGCACGGGCGCGAGCCACTTCTTCAGGAAGACGCCGTCGGCGTAGTCGCCCGCGTGGTTGATCGGGCCCTTGGCCTGGGGTGAGGTGCCGGTGAAGTCGATGGTGAGCGGCGCCTCGGCGGCGTGGTCGACGGTCAGCGTGATGCGCTGGGCGTGCAGGCGCGGCTCGTCGACGCCGTCGTGCTCGGCGTAGTCCTCCCAGGTGTAGGTGCCCTCGGGGATCTTGGCCAGGAGTTCGCGGCGGAACGTCTCGGTCGTCTTGCCGATGATGGCGTCGAAGCACTCCTCGACCGCCTGCCTGCCGTAGCGCTCGAACAGCTCGGCGAGGCGGCGGGCGCCCATGAGGCAGGCCGAGCACTCGGCGTCGAGGTCGCCGGCCAGCGAGTCGGGCATGCGGGAGTTGCGCGTCATGATGCGCAGCGCGGCCTCGTTCGGCACGCCCTGGTCCCACAGCTTGATCGGCGGGACCATCAGCCCCTCCTCGTACACCGAGCGGGCGTGCGAGGGCATGGAGCCGGGCACCGAGCCGCCGATGTCGTCGTGGTGGCCGAACGCCTGCACGAACGCGACCACCTGGCCGTCGTGGAAGACGGGCACGGTGACGCACAGGTCGGGCAGGTGGCCGATGCCGCCTTCGGACAGGTAGACGTCGTTGTGGAAGTACACGTCGCCGGGCTTCATCGCCTCGACGGGGAAGTCGCGGACGATCGGCTGGACGAGCGCGCTGTAGGAGCGGCCGGTGAGCTTGCGCAGCCGTACGTCGTGGATGCCGGCGCGGAAGTCGTGCGCGTCGCGGATCATCGGCGAGCGGGCCGTGCGCGCGATGGCGGTCTCGACCTCCTTCTCCACGGAGGCGAGCGTGCCCTCGACGATCTCCACGAGGATCGGGTCAGTCACGCCGCACCTCCAGGTTGCCGTATTCGTCCACCTTCGCGGAGAAGCCGGGATGGATCGGGATGGTGGACCCGTACTCCTCGATGACGGCGGGCCCGGCGACGACCGTGCCGGCCTCCAGCGCGGCGCGCTGGTGGACCGGGGTGTCGTGCGCCTCCTCGAAGTGGACGCTCCTGCTCGCCTCGACGGGCTCGATCCGCCGGTACGGGTCGCGCCGGATGACCGGGCGGGTGATGGGGCCGATGCCGAAGACGCGCAGGTTGACCCATTCGACGCCGTGGCGCGCGTCGTCGCGGTAGGCGTAGCCGTACAGCTTCTCGTGGGCGTCGTGGAAGCGGGCCACGACCTGCTCGCGCCACTGCTCGTCCAGCGGCCCGGCGGGGGCGGGGACGCGCACCTCGTAGGCCTGGCCGTAGTAGCGCAGGTCGGCGCTGCGGACGTGGACGGGCTCGTCGAAGCCCTCGCGGTCGAGCGCCTCGGCGGCCTCGCCCTCCAGCTCGCCGAAGATCCTGGCGGCCGTGGCCAGGTCGAGGTCGCGGGTGACGCAGGTGCGCACGTAGTCGTTCTTGACGTCGACGGTGAGCAGGCCGAACGCCGAGACGTTGCCCGGCTCGGGCGGGACGATGACGGCGGGCAGGCCGAGGATGTCGATGAGCCGGCAGGCCAGCAGCGGCCCCGAGCCGCCGAACGTCACCAGCGGGAAGTCGCGCACGTCGAGGCCGCGCTTGACGGTGAGCTGCCGGATCGCGTTGCTCTGGTTGAACGCGCTGATCTCCAGGATGCCCGTCGCGGTGCGCTCGGGGGTGAGCCCGAGCTTGTCGGCCAGCGCCTCGACCCCCATCCGGGCGGCGTCGTAGTCGAGCGGGATCTCGCCGCCGAGCAGGTGCGGCGGGATGCGGCGCAGGTAGACGTGCGCGTCGGTGACCGTCACCTCGGTGCCGCCCCGGCGGTAGCAGAGCGGGCCCGGGTCGGCGCCGGCCGAGCGGGGGCCGACCTTGAGCGTGCCCTCGGGCGAGATCCAGGCGATCGAGCCGCCGCCCGCGCCGACGGTCACGATGTCGATCATCGGGACCTTGCACGGGTAGCGGCCGACGGACCCCTCGGTGGTGACGGACGGCTCGCCGTCGATCACCACGGCCACATCGGTCGAGGTGCCCCCGCCGTCCAGCGTGATCACCGACGGGTGCCCGGCGTTGGCGGCGATCAGGCTCGCGCCGAGCGCGCCCGCCGCCGGCCCCGACAGGACCGTGGTGACGGGCTGGTGGACGACCTCGCGCGCCGACAGCACGCCGCCGTTGGACTTCATCACCGAGAACGGCTTGCCCAGGCGGCTCGACAGGTTGGCGATGTAGGCGCGCATGGCCGGTTTGACCGCCGCGTCGACCAGCGTGGTGACGGCGCGCTCGTACTCGCGGTATTCGCGCAGCACGTCGCTGGACAGCGACACCACGGCCTCGGGGTGCTCGCGGGCCAGCACCTCGCGCATGCGCCGCTCGTGGGCCGGGTTGGCGTAGGAGTGCAGGAAGCACACGCCGATCGCGGTCACGCCCCGGGCGCGGAACCAGCGCGCCACCTCGGCGGCCTGCTCCTCCGAGAACGGCCGCACCTCGGCGCCCCGGTGGTCGAGCCGGCCGCCGACGGTCTTCACCAGGTGCACCGGGACGATCCGGGGAGGCTTGACCCAGAAGTACGAGTTGCCGTAGCCGTCGGGAACGCTCTGCCGGCCGATCTCCAGGAGGAACTCGAAGCCCTCCGTGGTGATCAGGCCCAGGTTGGAGATCCGGTCTTCCAGGAGCTGGTTCGTCGCCACGGTGGTGCCGTGCACGATCGAGGCGACGTCGAGCTCGCCCAGCCTGGCGACGCCCGTGAGGAAGCCGTCTGCAGGGTTGGCGGGGGTGGAGGGGGTCTTGGTCGTGACGATCTCACCGGTCTGCTCGTCCACCGCAACCACATCGGTGAACGTCCCGCCGGTGTCGACTCCGATACGGACGCTGCGCATGGCTCCTCTAGCTTCGGCGACGGCCGAGCACTTCGTCGATGACCTTGGGCGCGTTCTCGGTGCCGACGTAGGCGGCGAGCCGGACGACCATCTCCTGTGCCTTGGACAGCTCGGCCTCGACCCTGGCCTTCCCCGACTGGCCCGCCTGCACGCCGAAGTAGGCGCCGATGATGGTGCCGATCACCCCGGCCACCCCGGCGAACAGCGCGGCGAGCTCCCCGGTGGCGAACACGGCGGCGCCGAACGCGACGAGGACGGCCACGATGCCGGTCACGACCACGAAGAAGCCGTACCGCCACCGGGCGGCGTCAGCCTGCGCGGCGGTGACCTCGTCGGGGGTCATCATCGCGTCGAGCGACGGGGGTTTGTCATGGACCACGGTTCCTCCTGATACTCCAGAGGAGAAATGTCCCACGAGGTCATGGAACAAGCCAAGCCGCTAAGGTGGCACCCCGTGACTGAATCGTCTGCCCTGTCTCCTGTGCCGCCGGGTGCCCGTGATGCCGTGCTGAAGTTCTATTTCGGGCCGATGGACTGCGGCAAGTCCACGCTGGCGCTGCAGATGAACTACAACCACGGCCGCCAGGGCAGGCGCGGCCTGGTGCTCACCAAGCACGACCGGTCCGGCGGGCCGCGCGTCACCAGCCGCATCGGGCTCGGCCTGGAGGCGATCGAGGTGGACGACGCGCTCGACCTGGTGGCGCTGGTCGGCGCGCACGACAAGATCGACTATCTGATCTGCGACGAGGCGTGCTTCTACACCGTCGAGCAGATCGAGCAGCTCGCCGACCTGGTCGACGAACACGGGATCGACGTGTACGCGTTCGGGCTCGCCTCGGACTTCCGGTCGGTGATGTTCCCGGCGGCGCAGCGGCTGTTCGAGCTGGCCGACGAGGTGTGCCGGCTGCAGGTCGAGGTGCTGTGCTGGTGCGGCAGGCCCGGCCTGCTCAACGCCCGGGTGGTGGGCGGCGAGCTGGCGCGCACCGGCGAGCAGGTCGTCATCGGCGACACCGACGCCTCCCCGGTGCGCTACCAGGTGCTGTGCCGCCGTCACCACCGCGCCGGCCTGCTCGGCGAGGGCACCACGGCCCCCGCCCCCGCCGCCGCTGCTGCCGGTCAGACGGCGCAGTAGCCGTCGTCGTCGCACCCGTCGCCGGGGGTGGCGAGCTGCGTGATCGGGGTCTGCCCGGTACGCGCCGCCACCTCGTCGACGGCGGCCGCGAACGTCTCCACGGGCTGCGCCCCCGACACCGCGAACTGCTCCTCGAACAGGAACAGCGGCACCCCGGTGATCCCGAGCCGCGCGGCCCGCGCCACCTGCTCGCGCACCGCGTCCGCGCCCTCGCCGGTGTCGCGCACGCCCGTCTCGGCGGCCAGCTTCGCCAGCACCTCCGGGTCGCCGACGTTCAGCCCGTCGGTGAAGTGCGCCCGGAACAGCCGCCCGGTCATCTCCTCCCCCAGGCCCTGCCCGGTGGCGACCTCGACGAGCCGGTGCGCCTCGAACGTATTGGCGCTGATCGCCTGGTCGAAGCGCATGTCGAGGCCGTCCTCGGCGCCGGCGGCGGTGACCCGGGAGGTCATCTGCGCCACGTTCGGGCCGAACTTGCGCTCCAGCGCCGGAATCAGCGGCTCGCCCTCGGCCGGGGCGTCCGGGTTGAGCTGGTACGGGCGCATCATCACGTCGATGACCCCGCCCTTGGCCCGGAACGCCTCAGCGGCACGGGCGAACCGGGTGTGCCCGATATAGCACCAGGGGCAGACGATGTCAGAGAAAATCTCAACCTTCACGCCCAACCACAACCACACCCCCGCCCCGCTGATTCCAGCCCCGCCCGGACCGGCGGTCTCAGCCGGAGGCCAGCTCCTCCAGGCGGTACGGCAGGTAGGCCGAGCCGTCGACGAGCGCCGACGCGCCACGCCACCAGCCGAACCACTCGCCGCTGCGCCACATCCAGTCGACCCGCTCGATCGCCGCCACCACGTCGCCGACGCTCTCCCACCGCTCCCCGAGCTGCGCCGCCGTCGCGCCGTGCCGCAGCGCCCAGTCACGCAGGATCCGCACCGCCTCGGCCTCGACCGGCCGCGCGTACGGGTCCGGCTCCTCGCCCGGCAGCCGGTGCGGCCCGAGCCCGGCCGCCACCCCCCAGCTCCACTGCGCCTCGGCGGGCCGCGAATAACGCAGCGAGTGGAAGTCCAGGTTGGAGCCCAGCTCCTCGTCGGGACGCCGCGTGACGACCGCGTCCAGCCTGCCCCCGGCGTCGAAGTGCACCACCAGCCGCTGCCCCGGCCGCACCCCGTCCGGCAGCGCGAAACGGTCCTCGGCATGCCAGGAGTTCAGGTCCACCTCGGCGACCGGCTTGCCCCACAGCGCGTCGGCGGCGTCGTCGGACGCCCACGCGGCCAGCATCTCCAGCGCCGTCAGGTCGGTCCACGGCTCGATCGCCACGGCCGTGCGCAACACCTCGTCCGGCGCGGGCAGCTTCCCGCCCCGGGGGCGCGTCCACCACTCCACGCCCAGCTCCCGCGTGCCGACCAGCAGCGCGGCGATCGCCGCCAGCTCCGCCGACCGCCGCGTCAGCGACGCGCCCAGGACCAGCCCGAGGCACCGCTCGCACCGCTCCTCGCCGACCACCGGACGCGCCTCGGCCACCAGCGACCCGGCGGTCGGGCGGTCGTCGCCCAGCAGGTTGCGGATCACTCGTCTGGCCTCGGTCCTGGCGTCTTCAGCGTGTGCCTGCCGCATACCGCCACGCTACGCCCGGAGATCCTTTTCCGCGAGAGTCCACCCTGCACCCAAACCCACCGGTCACCCCGCCACCGCGGGCCCGAGGGTGGGCGGCCCTCGCAGGGCCGGGGTCAGCGGCGGGCGCGGCCGAAGAGCCAGCCGATGGCGGCGCTGCCGAGCGCGACGCCCGCGCCCATGCCGAACGCGGCCAGCATCACCCAGGGCCGCGTCTCGGCAGGCTGTCCGGCGGGGCGTTCGTAGACGGCGGGCGCGATGGGGGGCGCCGGGGCGGAGGCCGGGGCGGGGGCCGGGGGGTGGGCGCCGTTGACAGACGCTGGTTCGCCGGGGGCCTCGGGTGCGGGGGCGTTCGGGGCTCCGCCGGTGCGGAGGTGCCGGTCGACGGCGGTGAAGAAGTCGCCGGCGGTGCGGCGGGCGACGGAGCCGAGCATGCGCTGCCCGACGCCGCCGATCATGCCGCCGACGACCGCGTCCGCGTCGTAGTCGACGCGGGTGCCGCCGTCCACCTCGCTGAGGCGTACGCGGACGGTGGCGTCGACCGTGCCGGGGGCGCCCTGGCCGCGGGCGCGCAGGACGAAGGTCTCGGGCGGCGAGGGGTCGGCGAGCGCGACCTCGCCCCGGTAGACGCCCTTGAGCGAGGCGACCCCGGCGTTGACGGTCATCCGGTACGTGTCGGGCCCGGTCTCCTCCAGGCGCTCGCAGCCCGGGATGGTGCGCACGAGCACCGCCGGATCCTGCAGGGCGGCCCACACGCGGTCTCTGTCGACGCCGATCACGGCGCTGCCTGCGACTTTCACACCGCCACTCTAGAAAGCCGCCGGCCCCGGCGATAAGGGCAACACCTGACCAACGCGGATTGCGTACGTGGTGATCAGGGCTGGCAGGATGGGGCGGCATGTACGGGGGACGGGCGCGGCGGGGCGCGGCGATCGCCGCGGTGCTGCTGATGGCGGGGTGCGCGGCGGAGCCGGCGCGGCAGGACGGCGGCGCGGCGCGGGAGAGCGGCGCGGCACGCGAGCCGGCGACGGCCGAGGCGAGGACGCCGGGCCCGCAGGGGGTGGCGCCGAGGCCGGGCGAGGTGGGGCGGATCCGGGCGTCGGGCGGGCTGCCGCCGGTGGTGAGCTCGATCCCGACCAGGCGCAAGGTCGTGTTCCTGACGATCGACGACGGCTGGGAGCAGGATCCGGGGTTCGTGCGGCAGATCCGGGAGGAGCGGATCCCGATGACCGCGTTCGCGATGCGGGACGCGGTGGAGGCGGAGGGGACGCCGGACCAGTCGGGCGGCGAGGCGCGCTTCGTCGGCGCGGGCAAGTGGGGATATTTCCGGCAGTTGCGTGACGCGGGCGTCCCGATCGAGAACCACACGCTCACCCACCCCGACCTCAGCCGGATGGGCTACGACGCCCAGCGCCGGGAGATCTGCGGCGCCTCCGCGCTGATCCGCAAGCAGACCGGCGCCCGGCCGACCCTGTTCAGGCCGCCCTTCGGCGCGTACAACACCGCCACCCTGCGCGCGGCCGGGAGCTGCGGCATCGACGCCGTGCTGCTGTGGACCGCGACCGTCCAGCCGGGCGGCAAGATCGCCTACCAGGTGCCCGACAAGCGGCTGCGCCCGGGCGACATCCTGCTGATGCACTTCCGCCCCAATCTGGCCAGGGACTTCCGGATCCTGGTCAAGAAGATCAAGCGCCGCGGCTACGAGCTGGGCGACCTGCGGGCGTACCTGGACGCCGCCGTCCGCCCCGGGGCGTAGCGGGCGGTCCGCCGCGCGGGTGACGCGCCCGGCGGGGGCGCTCCGGCATCGTTGAACGGCCTGATGGGGGCGCGTTGTGACGAAGATCGCATCGCATTGCTCTACGGCTTGTAGTACTACTTCAAGTAGACGCACTACAGGCTGTAGAGCTAACGGACGCGGTGAGGGGAAATGGACGCACTGGATCTCGCACGGTGGCAGTTCGGGGTGACCACCGTCTACCACTTTCTGTTCGTGCCGCTGACGATCGGCCTGGGCGTCTTCGTGGCCGGGCTGCAGACCGCGTGGCATCGCACCGGCAAGGAGCAGTACCTGCGGCTGACGAAGTTCTTCGGGAAGCTGTTCCTGATCAACTTCGCGATGGGCGTGGTCACCGGCATCGTGCAGGAGTTCCAGTTCGGCATGAACTGGTCGGAGTACTCGGTGTTCGTCGGCGACGTGTTCGGGGCGCCGCTGGCGATGGAGGCGCTGCTGGCGTTCTTCATGGAGTCGACGTTCCTGGGCCTGTGGATCTTCGGCTGGGACCGGCTGCCCAAGCGGGTGCACCTGGCGACGATCTGGGCGGCGGCGATCGGCTCGAACATCTCCGCCTACTTCATCCTGGCGGCCAACGCGTGGATGAAGCACCCGGTCGGCTACGAGGTCGTCGACGGCAAGGCCAGGATGACCGACCTGTGGGCGGTGCTGACCAACTCCACCGCGCTGGCGCAGGTGCCGCACGTGGTCGGGGCGGCGTTCGTGGTGGCCGGCGGGTTCGTGCTGGCGGTGTGCGGCTACTGGCTGCTGCGCACCAAGGAGGACATGTGGCGCAGCGCGGCGCGCGCCGCGCTGGTCATGACGGCGATCGCGGGCGCGGTCGTGGCCCTCACGGGCGACACGTCCGCCAAGCTCATGTACGAGCAGCAGCCGATGAAGCTGGCCGCGGCCGAGGGCCTGGAGCGCGACACGGCCGGGGCGCCGTTCTCGATCGCGCCGGGCATCGAGATCCCCAAGGTGCTGAGCTTCCTGTCCACCAACGACCCGGACGCCGTCGTCCAGGGCACCGAGGACCTGCAGGCGCGCTTCGAGAAGGAGTTCGGCCCCGGCGACTACCGCCCCGACCAGACCGTCGTGTTCTGGTCGTTCCGGGTGATGATCGGGTTCGGGATGGCGACGGTCGGCCTGTCGGTGCTGGGGCTGTGGCTGATGCGGCGCAGGCGGGAGATGCCGCGCTGGCTGGCCAGGGCGCTGCTGTGGGCGCTGCCGCTGCCGCTGCTGGCGGTGACCGCCGGATGGCTGCTCAGCGAGGTGGGCCGCCAGCCGTGGACGGTCGCGGGCGAGCTGCTGACCGCCTCCAGCGTCTCCCCCGGCGTCTCGCTCGCCGAGGTCGCGACCTCACTGGCGATCTTCACGCTGGTGTACGGGGTGCTGACCGTGGCCGAGATCGTGCTGCTGGCCAGGCACGTGCGCAAGGGCCCGGACGAGCACGAGCCCGTCCCGGCCGCCGAGCGGCGCGAACCGTCCCTGATGTACTGAGGAGCTGGTCATGATCGATCTGTGGTTCGTCATCATCGCCTTCCTCTGGACGGGCTACTTCGTCCTGGAGGGCTTCGACTTCGGCGTGGGCCTGCTGGCCCCGTTCGTCAGCCGGACGCCGGCCGAGCAGCGGCAGGCCCTGCAGACGATCGGCCCGGTGTGGGACGGCAACGAGGTGTGGCTGATCACCGCCGTCGGCGCCATGTTCGCCGCCTTCCCCGCCTGGTACGCGGGCATGTTCAGCGGCTTCTACATCCCGGTCATGCTGGTGCTGCTCGGGCTGATCGTGCGCGGGGTGGGCCTGGAGTGGCGCGGCAAGGTGGCCAAGCCGTTCTGGTGCGACCTGGGCATCACGGTCGGCAGCGCGCTGCCCGCGTTCGTGTGGGGCACGGTCTTCGCCGACCTGCTGTTCGGCAGCGCGACGGCGGCGCTGATGGGCGGCGTGTTCTCGCTGGCGGTGTGCCTGCTGCACGGCGCGGTGTTCCTGGCGCTGCGCACCGACGGGCCGGTGCGGCGGCGCGCCAGGACCGCCGCGCTGGCCGTCAGCGTCGTGGTGGTCCCGGTGGCCATGGTCGCGCTGTCGGCCGTGGGCACGATCCCGGCGCTGGCCGCGATGGGGGCCGTGGCGGCGGCGGCGGCGCTGGTGTGGCGGCGCCGCGAGGGCTGGGCGTTCACCGCGATGGCGGCGGCGCTGGTGCTGGTGTCGGTGGCGGTGTTCACCGAGCTGAGGGGCGCCCCGCTGCCGGGCTTGACGCTGGCCGAGGCGGCCTCCGGGCCCTACACGCTGACGATGCTGAGCTGGATCGGGCTGATCGCGCTGCCGTTCGTGCTCGGCTACCAGGGGTGGACGTACTGGGTGTTCAGGAAGCGCGTCACGCTCCCGGTGGTCAGTAGCCCGCCGCGGGCGACTGTGTGACGCGGTCGCCCGCCGCGGGCGACTGTGTGACACGGTGGTCCGACAGGTGCAGGTCGCCGTCGAGCGGTTCCTGCAGCTTGCGCAGGACCTTGAGGTCGGCCAGCACCGTCCACAGCGGCCCCACCAGGTGCGGCTTGTACTCGGGGGCGGTGTCCATCCAGGCGTTCTTGCCCTCCTCGGTGACGAACGTGCTGACGAAGAAGCGGCCGGCCTCGGTCTTGCAGTAGCCGGTGCGGATGTCGGCGGCGTCGACCTGCATGCGGGGCGTGCAGCCGACCTTGGCGGCGAGCTGCTCCACGGTGAGGGGGGCGGCGGGCTCGGGGTTCGGGACGCCGCCGCCCTCGGCGCCGGGCGCGCACGCGGCGGCGAGCCCGGCCAGCAGCGCGAGGGCGGCCAGACGTGGACGAGTCTTCATGTGCGGAGGTACGCACAGGCGGGCGGCCCGGTTCAGCGGGCGATGGTTCAGCGCAGGATGACGCAGCCCCGGGCGGCCAGCTCGCGCAGCACCGGCGGGTCGCCGTCGAGCTTGTTCCAGCGCAGGTCCAGCTTGTCCACGTACGGCAGGCGCTCCGGGAGGTCGCGCAGCCGGTTGTTGCGCAGGTCGAGGTGGCTGAGCCGGTCCAGCTTGGCCAGCTCGGCGGGCACGGCGCGCAGGTGGTTGTCGCGCAGGTCGAGCGTCCGCAGCTCGGCCAGCTCGCCGACGGAGGCGGGCAGCGCGGTCAGCCGGTTGCCGCGCAGGTGCAGCTCGCGCAGCCGGGTCAGGCCGCCGATGCTCCCGGGCAGCTCCGTCAGCTGGTTGTCGTAGAGCCGCAGCTCCACCAGCGACGCCATCCGGCCGATCGTGGCGGGGAGCCGGGTGAGCCGGTTGCCGGTCAGGTTGAGGTAGCCCAGCCGGTCGAGCCTGCCGAGGGTGTCGGGGACCTCGGTGAGGCCGTTGTCGCTGGCGTACAGGTAGTCGGTGAGGGGCAGCTCGCCCAGCTCGGGCGGCAGCGCGGTGAGCCGGTTGTGGCCCAGGTCGAGCATGCGCAGCCGGGTCAGGCGGGCGACGGCGGGCGGGATCGACGTCAGCGCGTTCTCGGCCAGGTTGAGCGATTCGAGCCGGGTCAGCTCCCACACGGCGCCGGGCACGGCGCTCAGCCGGTTGCCGCCGACGGCCAGGTGGCGCAGGCCCGGAGGGAGCCGGTCGGGGATCGTCTCGACGGCGTTGCCGTACAGGAAGAGGCTCTCCAGCCCCGGCGGGCAGGCGGGGAAGGCGGTGAGCGCGTTGCCGTCGAGGTGGAGCTCGCGCAGGGCGGCGAGCCCCGACAGGTCGGGCAGCGAGCGCAGCCGGTTGCCGTCGAGCCGCAGCTCCTCCAGCGCGGTCAGCCCGGTCACGCTCGCGGGCAGCTCGGTCAGCTCGTTCCAGGCCAGGTCGACGACGCGGGCGCCGGCGGGCAGGGCGGGGGGCGCGGTCAGGCCCGCGGCGGGCGCGCGCAGCTCGCTCACGCGCCCTCGCGCAGGTGGAACAGGTCGGACGGGGAAAGCGGCATGCGGTCGATGCTAATGCCTTCGGCGTCCTCGACCGCCGAGGCGATCACCGCCGACACCGGGATGACGCCCGCCTCGCCCGCGCCCTTGATGCCGAGCGGGTTGAGCGGCGACGGCGTCTCCAGGTGGCCGGTCTCGATGGGCGGGATCTCGGTCGCGTACGGCATGAGGAAGTCCATGAACGAGGCGTTGAGCAGCTGCCCGTCGCCGTCGTAGGCCATCCGCTCGTACAGGGCGCCGCCGATGCCCTGCGCCACTCCCCCGTGGATCTGCCCCTCGACGATCATCGGGTTGATCAGCCGCCCGCAGTCGTGCACGACGGCGTAGCGCACGACCTTGATCTCGGCGGTCTCCGGGTCGGTCTCGACGACGGCCGCGTGCATGCCGGCGGCGAACGTGGACCGGATCGGCGAGTAGTAGCCGCGCCCCTCCAGCCCCGGCTCCTCGCCCGGCTCGACCGGCGGCCGGTCGGGGGACGCGGCCCCGGCGAACTGGGTGGCGCGGGCCGTCTCCTCGTCGAAGGCGTAGCGCAGCGGGTTGGCCAGCACCGCCACCGTGCCCAGCGGGATCGACGCCGACGGCGCGCCCACGACGTGCACGAGCCCGTCGGTGACGGTCAGGTCGGCCGGGTCGGCCTCCAGCGCGGCGGCGGCGACGCGCAGCGCCTTGGCGCGCACCTCGGCGCAGGCCAGCGCGATCGCGTTGCCGCTCATCACGGCGGCGCGCGAGGCGAACGTGCCGACGGCGTAGCCGAAGCGGCGGGTGTCGCCGGTGACGACGGAGACCCGCTCGACGGGCACGCCCAGCTCGGTCGCGGCGATCTGGGCGAACGCGGTCTCGTGGCCCTGCCCCTGCGAGGTGAGCCCGGTGGAGACGTGCACCCGCCCGTCGGAGGTGATCTGCACGTGGCCGCCCTCGTACGGGCCGACGCCCGTGCCCTCGACGTAGCAGCCGATGCCGATGCCCCGGCCGGGCGCCCGCTCGAAGGTGTCCCAGCCGATCAGTTCCTTGATCATGCGCAGCATCTCGGGGTAGTCGCCGCTGTCGTAGACGAGCGGGCGGCCGTCCTGGAAGGTCAGGCCCTGGTCGTACGGGAACTCCTCCGGCCGGATCAGGTTCGCCGCCCGCACCTCGGTCCGGTCCTTGCCCAGGTACCGGGCGATCTTGTCCATGGTCCGTTCCATGCAGAACACGCCCTGCGGCCGCCCCGCCCCCCGGTACGGCGTGACCTGGACGGTGTTGGTGTAGACGGCGGTGAACTCGACCCGGTACGCCCCGATCCGGTAGGGCCCGAGGAGCTGCGTGGACGTGACGATCGGCACGATGATCCCGTACGGCGTGTAGGCGCCGTGGTCGTGCAGGATCGACACGTCCAGCCCGAGCACCCGTCCCTCGTCGTCAAACCCGACCCGCACCCGGTGCACCTGGCCGCGCTCGTGGGCGGCGGCGACGAAGTGCTCGCGCCGGTCCTCGGCCCACTTGACCTCCCGGCCGAGCAGCATGGCCGCCCACGGCACCAGCAGCTCCTCCGGCCACGGGTGCACGATCTTGACGCCGAACCCGCCGCCCACGTCCGGGGCGATGACCTCGACATGTGGCAGCGGCAGCTCCAGCGCGGCGGCGATGGCCATGCGGACGCTGGTCGAGGTCTGGGTGCTGGAGTAGACGCGCAGGTCGGCGCCGTCCCAGCGGGCGTAGACGCCGCGGCCTTCGAGCGGCATGCTCGCGCTGCGCTCGATGTCGAGCCGGAAGGAGAGCGTGTGCGGGGCCGCGGCGATCGCGTCGGCGGCGCTCCGGCCGCCGGCCGACGGCACCTCCTGCACCAGGTGGGCGCCGACGTTGCCGGGCACGTCGGCGTGCACGAGCCGGTCGCCGCGCGCGGCCTCCTCCAGCCCGGCGACGGGTTCGAGCACCTCGTAGTCGACCTCGATGAGCGCGCAGGCGTCCTCGGCCAGGTAGCGGTCCTCGGCGACGACCATGACGACGGGCTCGCCGACGTGGCGGACGACGTCGCGGGCCAGCGGGCGGGCGGTGCGGCCGTGGGTGAGCGCCGGGTGCGGGATGAGCAGCGGCAGCGGCCTGCCGATCCGCTCGGGCAGGTCCTCCCAGGTGTAGACGGCGACGAGGCCGTCGACGTCGAGGGCGCCGCTGACGTCGATGTCGCGGATGCGGGCGTGCGCGTGCGGCGAGCGGACGAACGCGGCGGCGAGCGCGCCGGGGCCGAGGTCGTCGAGATAGCGGCCCTGCCCGGTGAGCAGCCTGGGGTCCTCCCTGCGCGGCATCGGCTCGCCGAACAGCCGGGTGCTCATGACTCCTCCGCCATGAGCTCGGCCGCGCGGTGCA
This sequence comes from Nonomuraea sp. NPDC003214, assembly GCF_053590035.1. NCBI lineage: Bacteria > Bacillati > Actinomycetota > Actinomycetes > Streptosporangiales > Streptosporangiaceae > Nonomuraea > Nonomuraea sp. NPDC003214. The sequence continues at coordinate 276,400 of NZ_JBSFSX010000003.1, forward strand.
CGGCCTTGACGATGTTGCGGTAGCCGGTGCAGCGGCACAGGTTGCCCGAGATGCCCTCGGTGACCTGTTCGTCGGTGGGTGTCGGGTGCTCGCGCAGCAGCGCGGTCACCGTACACAGGAAGCCCGGGGTGCAGAAGCCGCACTGGAGCGCGTGGCACTCGGCGAAGGCCCGCTGGACGGGCGAGAGCCCGCCGGGGCCTGCCAGCCCCTCGACGGTGGTGATGTCGCGGCCGTCGACGGTGACCGCGAGCGTCAGGCAGGAGCGGACGGGCTCGCCGTCGAGCAGCACCGTGCAGCAGCCGCACACGCCGTGCTCGCAGCCGACGTGGGTGCCGGTCAGGCCCAGGTCGTGGCGCAGGCAGTCGGACAGCAGCCGCCTGCCGGGCACCCGGGCGCGGCGTGCGACGCCGTTCACCACCAGCGTGATCTCGTGCGGGGACGCTGCTCGCCCGTCGGTCATGCCGCCGCCTCTCTCGCCGTCCGTTCGGCCCGCTCGGCCGCCTGCCGTGCCAGCACGCCGACGAGATGCAGCCGGTACGCGGCGCTGGCGTGCACGTCGCCGTCCGGCTCCGCCCGCTCGCGCACGGCGTCGGCGGCGCTCTTCCAGTCGGCGCCCAGGTCCGCCACGAGCGGCACGGGGCCGACGCCGATGCAGGCCAGCCGCGCCGAGGCGACGCGCAGGTCGTCGTCCAGCGTGACGACGGCGCAGACGCCGGCCAGCGCGTAGTCGCCGTGCCTGCGCGAGACCTCGGCGAAGGCGGTGCCGGTGCGCGGCGGCAGCGCCGGGAAGTGCGCCGACACGGCCAGCTCGCCGGGCCGCAGCGCCGACTCCATCGGGCCGGTGAAGAACTCGGCGGCGGGCACGTCCCTGGGGGCGGCGCCCGCGCGGGCCACCCGCACCGAGCCGCCGAGCACGGCCAGGACCGCGGGCAGCTCGGCGGCCGGGTCGGCGTGCGCGAGGCTGCCCACGACGGTGCCCCGGTTGCGGATCACCGGATGGGCGACCAGGCGCAGCGCCTGGCCGAGCAGCGGGTGGACGCCGGCCTTCGCCACCCGGGCGTGGCGGGCCAGCGCGCCGACGGTGACGCCGTCCGGCCCGGCCTCGACCGTGTCGAGCTCGGTGAGGCGGTTGATGTCGACGACGTGCTCGGGGGCGGCCAGGCGCATGTTGAGCATCGGGATGAGGCTCTGGCCGCCGGCGAGCACCTTGCCGCGCGGCCCCGCCTCGGCCAGGATCTCCAGGGTCTCGCCGACGTCGCGGGGCGCGTGGTGGACGAACGGGGGCGGCTTCACCCGGCTTCGCTCCCGGCAGGCGCGGGGGTGCGGCGGGCGATGACGCGCAGCAGGTGCCAGCCGCCCACCACCACGATGGTGCCGAGCGCGATGCCCTCCAGCCTGAAGTCCCCGCTGATCATGTGCTTCACCGGTCCGATCGCCAGGATGATTCCCGCGCCGATCGGGACCATGTTGACCGGGTCCGCGAAATCGACCCGGTTCTCGATCCAGATCTTCGCCCCGAGCAGCCCGATCATGCCGTAGAGGATCACGGTGACGCCGCCGAGCACGCCCGCGGGCGTCGCGGAGACCAGCGCCCCGAACTTGGGCACCAGCCCGAACGCGATCGCGATGAGGCCCGCGATGTAGTAGGCGGCCGTCGAGTAGACCTTGGTGGCGGCCATGACGCCGATGTTCTCGGCGTAGGTGGTGGTGGGCGAGCCGCCGACGGCGCTGGTGACCACGGTGGCGAGTCCGTCGGCGGCGACGGCGCGGCCCACGTACGGGTCGACGTCGGTGCCCGTCATCTCGCCCACGGCCTTGACGTGGCCGATGTTCTCGGCGACGAGCGCGATGACCGCGGGCAGCACCAGCAGGACGGCCGAGGCCTCGAAACCGGGCCAGTGGAAGTCCGGCCAGCCGAACCACGGCGCCTGCGCCACCTTGCCGAGGTCGACGCGGAAGTGCGCCGCGACCTGGACGGCGCCGTCGTCGTAGGCGGGCACCATGCCGAACAGCCGGTCGGCCGCCCACGAGAGCGCGAAGCCCGCCACGAGCCCGACGAGGATGCCGATCCGGCCGAGGAACCCCTTGAACGCCACCACGACCACGAACGTGATCAGCATCGTGACCAGCGCCATCCACTGGTCCTGCGGCCAGTAGACGTCGGCCACCACGTACGCCAGGCCGAACCCGATGAGCATGACCACCGCCCCGGTGACCACCGGCGGGAACACCCGGTTGATCACCCGGACGCCGAGGAAGTGCACCGCCAGCCCCACCAGCGCCAGCACGAGCCCGGCCACCAGGATCGCCCCGGTGACGATCGCGTCGGCCCCGGCCGTGTCGCCGCCGAACAGCGCCCGCACGGCCAGCACCCCGCCCACGAACGACGCGCTGGTGCCCAGGTAGCTGGGCACCTTCCCCTTCACGATCAGCAGGAACAGGATCGTCGCGACCCCGGACATCATGATCGCCACGTTCGGGTCGAGTCCCATGACGAGCGGGAAGACGAACGTCGCCCCGAACATCGCCACCACGTGCTGGGCCCCGAACCCGGCCATGCGGGGCCAGCTCAGCCGCTCGTCAGGCCGTACGACCTCGCCGGGAGCCAGATGTCTGCCGTCGCCGTGTCTGGTCCATCTCAGAGCCATGCGAGCCCCTCTTCGCCCGGACCGCCTTGCCGCGTTGCGGGCACATTAGGCCCGCCCGCGCGCACGTACACGGGCATGATCTGCCAAAACTGCGCGGCTGACCAGAGATCAGGCTTCCCGGCGCGGCCGGGCCAGGTGAAGCAGGTGGTAGCCGGCCAGCAGCACGATCGTGCCCAGCGCGATGCCGCTCAGCGCGAACGTGTCGGTGACCGGGAAGGCGACCGGGCCGATCGCGCAGATGATGCCCGCCCCGGTGGGCAGCAGGTTGACCGGCTCGGCCAGGTCGACCTTGTTCTCCATCCAGATCCGCGCGCCGAGCAGCCCGATCATCCCGTACAGGATGGTCGTGACGCCGCCGAGCACCCCGTCGGGGGTGGCGGCGATGAGCGCGCCGAACTTGGGGCACAGCCCGAACAGGATCGCGATCACGGCGGCGATGTAGTAGGCGGCCGTGGAGTAGACGCGGGTGGCGGCCATGACGCCGATGTTCTCGGCGTAGGTGGTGGTGGCCGGGCCGCCCACCGACGTGGCGACCACCGTGCCGACGCCGTCGGCCAGCACCGCCCGGCCCATGTACGCGTCGACGTCGGTCCTCGTCATCTCGCCGACGGCCTTGACGTGGCCGACGTTCTCGGCGATGAGCGCGATCACCACCGGCAGCACCAGCACGACGGCCGACACCTCGAACGCGGGACCGTGCAGCTCCGGCAGCCCGAACCAGTCGGCCTCGGCGACCTTCGACAGGTCCACCCGGTAGCGCTCGGTCGTCGCGCCGCTCGCGTCGGGCGTGGCGATCTTCCCGCCGACCAGGTCCCACACGTACGACAGCGCGAACCCGAACACCAGGCCCAGCAGCACGCCGATCCGGCCGACGAAGCCGCGGAACAGGCCGACGAACACCAGCGTCGCCACCATCGTCAGCAGCGCCACCCACGGATCGCGCGGCCAGTAGTTGTCGGCCGCCACGTACGCCATGCCGAACCCGATGAGCATCACCACGCCGCCGGTCACCACCGGCGGGAACACCCGGTGGATGATCCGCACCCCCAGCAGGTGGATCGCCAGCCCGGCCGCCGCCAGCACGACGCCCACCACCAGCAGCGCGCCCGTCACGGTCGCGCTGTCGCCGCCGCCCGCCCGGATCGCCACCACCGCGCCCACGAACGACGCGCTCGACCCGACGTAGCTCGGCACCTTGCCCTGCACGACCAGCAGGAAGATGATCGTCGCGACGCCCGACATCATCACGGCCAGGTTCGCGTCCAGGCCCATGAGCAGCGGGAACACGAACGTCGCGCCGAACATGGCGATGACGTGCTGCGCCCCGATCCCGGCCGTCCTGGGCCACGACAGCCGCTCGTCCGGCTTGACCACCTCGCCCGGCGTCAGCCTCTTGCCGTCGCCGTGCAGTTTCCACCCGAGCGCCATCCGCGTGCCCGTCCTCTCCGTAGTTCCGGAGAGCACAATAGGGGGTGACCTGCGATGTCAGTTCACGTGGATCTCGAAACCGTCGCCGCTGACCACCTGGCCGGAGCGGATCTTGCACGTCTTCCTGAGCTCCACCTCGCCGTCGACCAGCACCAGGCCCTCGGCGATCAGATGCTTGGCCATGCCGCCCGTCTCGGTGACGCCGCAGTATTTCAGCAGGTCGCACAGCGGGATGAAGTCGTCGCGCAGCTCGAATTCCAGGTCCACGGAGAGCAAGCCTAGATGCCGCGCATGCGCAGCACGTGCAGGGCCAGTGTCAGGTTGAGGCGCAGGTGGGGGTCGTCGGTGAAGTTGCCCAGCAGGCGCTCCAGCTTGCCGATGCGGTAGCGCAGCGTGTTGTAGTGGAAGTGCAGCCGCCGGGCGGTCTCGGCCACGTTGAGGTTCGTCTCCAGCAGGACCTGGAGGGTGCGGCGCAGGTCGGCGTTCTCGGCGTCGGCGTCGGACGACAGCGGGCCGAGCGTCTCCTTCACGAACGCGTGCAGCTCGTCGGTGTCGCTGACCAGCGACAGCAGCCGGTAGACGCCGAGCTGGTCGAAGTGCGCGACCGCGCCGGGGCCGTGCAGCTGGCGGCCGACGCGCGCCGCCTTGAGCGCCTGCGTGTACGCCTCGGGCAGCGTCGCCACCCCCGGGCTCGGGCGGGAGGTGCCGGTGGAGAACGTCGCCGGCGGCACGTCGGCGAACCCGGCGGCGGCGTCCCTGGCCAGCCTGGACGCGTCCACCTCCGCGCCCACCACGGCCACCACCTCGTGCGAGAAGCCCGCGACCGCGCCGCCCGGGTCGTGGCGGCGCAGCGCGGCCGTCCAGCAGGTGACCAGGCGGTCCTGGGCGGTGCGCTCGTCGCTGTCGGGGTCGAGCTCGGCCACCAGCACCGTGACGGGCCGCTCCAGGTCCCAGCCGAACGCCCGCGCCCGCGCCGCCACCCGCTCGGCCGTGCCGGCCCGGCCGGTGAGCACGTCCCGCAGGAAGTCGGCCCGGTACTTCGACTCGACGGCGTGGACGGCCTCCTGGCGGGTGACGGCCAGCGCCGCGACCGTCGCGGCCCGTTCCAGGATGCCGACGTCGCTGTCGCGGATCGCCCCGGCGGGGCTGTAGGCGACGATCCGGCCATGGTGGTGCCCGCCCGCCGTCACCGGCACCGACGCCATCACCCGCCCGCGCGGCCCCGCCCCCGGCTGACCCGCCTGACCCGGCTGCCCGTGGCCGGCCGAGGCCGGGAGGCCGTCGTGGGCGGCCGACTCGCGCAGCGCCGCCACGTGCTCCCGCGGGCCCGCCGCAGCCAGCACCCGGCCGCGCCCGTCGACCGCCGCCACCGCCACGTCCAGCAGCGCCGCCACCTCGGCGGTCACCTCGTCCAGCCCGCCGCCCGCCAGCACCACCTGCACCAGGGCCCGGTGCGCCTCCTCCGCCCGCACCAGCACCGCCGCCTGCCGGTTGAGGATGTCGGTCAGCACCTGGTTGAGGATGTCGTCGAAGCCGACGTCGTTCGGCAGCAGGATCAGCGGGAAGCCCAGCCGCTCCGCCTGCTCGGCCATCTCCGCGGGCAGCTCGTCCACGTAGCGGCCCAGCTTGATCCCCAGCGCCGCCAGCCCGCGCTCGTCCAGGTCAGCGACCAGGCGGCCGAGCGACTGCGGCGTGTTGCGCAGCGGGTAGCCCGTCGTCAGCAGCAGCTCGTGCGGCTTGACCCAGGCCAGGATGTCGGGCACCTCCATGACGTTGAGGCGCTGCACGATGCGGCCCAGCCCGCGCTCCCCCGCGATCAGCCGGGCGCCCGCGAGCGTCGACACGCCCAGCACCTCCCCGACGGACACACCGTGAATGATCGTTCCGGTGCTGGCGAGACGGACCGGGGGCTCCATGGGGTGATTGTGACCCGAGAAACGTCTGGCAGGAAGAGCCAACCTTCCCGCTGACTGTTGGCAAATTTCTCCGTACGGAGGGTTGCCCGGCGCGTTCTACGGTCAGGTCCAAGGTCGATAGGGAGGTCCGGTGACGGTCGGCACTCACGCGGGGCGCGCACGCGCCCACGTCACGGGCGCCGCCAGCGCGGCCGTGCGGCCCGTCCTGGAGGCGCCCCGGCGGCCCGCCCGGGTGCTGGCCGCCTTCGCCGCCGGCATCTACCTGGAGGTCAGGACCGACCTGGAGCCGTCGGTGATCGCGGTCATCACGGGCGGGGCGTCCCGGCTGCCCAACTCCGTCCTCCTCTCCGCTCCCCTGCCGCACGTCACCGTGGGCGACGACGCCCACGTCGGCGACGGGTCCGTCGAGCTCGGCCGGCTCAGCCTGCGCGCCCGCCGCTGGTGGGACCCCGCCCCGCCCCTCGGCCCCGTCGACCCGGCCCGCCTCGCCGCCGTGACGCTCCCGCCTCCGCCTGCGGGGCCCGCGCTCGCCGGGCACCCCGCCGTCGATCTGCTGGCCGTGAGCTGCGCGTCCGGGCGGCTGGTCGGCGCGGTCACCGCCGCCGAGCAGCTCGTCGGCCTCGGGCCGGGGCTCACCCCGAGCGGCGACGACGTGCTGGCCGGGCTGCTGGTGACGCTGCGCCACCTCGGCGCCGCGACCGGCGCCGGGCAGGCGGTCAAGCTCGCCGGCTGGCTCGCCGCCGCCGTCACCTACGACGCCCGCACCCGCACCACGCCGATCTCCGCGACGCTCCTGCACTGCGCGGCGCGCGGCCAGGCCGGGCCCGAGGTCGTCGCCGTCCTGCGCGCCCTCGCCGGACGCCAGGCGCTCGAACCGGCCCTGCGCCGCCTCCACGCCCTCGGCCACACCTCCGGCGCCGACCTCGCCCAGGGCATCGCCATCGGCCTCGACGCCGTCCTCGCCCTGGGCGGCCGCCGATGACCCGCCCCCTGGGCGGGCGCCCTTCCACGCGGGACCGGCGTCCCGTCCCCGGGCGCCGCGCCGGACGGTCGTCCCGCCCGCTCGGGGGGCCGCCGTCCCCCGGGTTTCCGTACGGGGTTCCCGGTCCTGGGGGTCGGCATGGGTGATGCGGTGTTCGTGCGCCGGGGCGTCTACCACGACTCGGTGACGCTCATGCGGGCCGGTACGGGCCTGCCGGGGGCAGAGGTGGCGGTGGTGGCGATGGCCACGCAGCTGAACCTCGGCCTGGCCCGCGACCTGGGCTTCGACGTGCCCGCGGCGGACCCGGGCGACCTGCTGGTGGCGCTGCGGGGCGACGACGTGGCCGGGGCCGCCGAGGAGCTGGACCGGCGGCTCACCGAGCGGGCCCCGCCGGGCCGGGAGGCGGAGCAGCCGCCGCGCACCACCCGGTCGGCCGCCAGGTCGCCCGCCGACCTGGTGCTGGTGTCGGTGCCGGGCGAGCACGCGTTCGCCGAGGCGCTGGACGCCGTGGAGGCCGGGCTGCCGGTGATGATCTTCAGTGACGGGGTGCCCGTCGAGCAGGAGCGGCTGCTCAAGGAGCGGGCGGACGAGCGCGGGGTCCTGGTCATGGGCCCCGACTGCGGCACCGCCGTGATCGGCGGGGTCGGGCTGGGCTTCGCGAACGTGCTGCGGCCCGGCCCGGTGGGCGTGGTCGCCGCGTCGGGCACCGGGGCGCAGCAGGTGACGTGCCTGCTCGACCTGGCCGGGGTGGGGGTCAGCCATGTGCTGGGGGTCGGCGGGCGGGACCTGTCGGTGGAGATCGGCGGCCGGTCCACCGTGCGGGCGCTGCGCATGCTGGACGACGACCCGGCGACCGAGCTGATCGTGCTGATCTCCAAGCCGCCGTCGCCCGAGGTGGCGGCGGCCGTACGGGAGGTGGCGGGGGCGCTGCGCACGCCGGTCGTGACGGCCGTGCTCGGCGGGGACGCCGACCTGACGTCGGCGGCCGAGGAGGCCCTGCGGGCGCTGGGCGTGCCGGTGCCCGACTGGCCGTCGTGGACGGCCCCTGGCGACGTCGCGGCGTCCGGCGGGGACGGGACCGGTAGCGGGGCCGATGGCGGGACCGGTGGCAGGACCGGTGGCGGGGCCGGGGGCGGGCGGGCGCTGGTCGGCTTGTACGCCGGGGGCACGTTGTGCGCGGAGGCGGCGGCGGTCGCGGGCCGGGGGGAGTTCACCGACTACGGGGACGACGCTTACACGCGGGCGCGTGCGCATCCGATGATCGACCCGACGCTGCGGCTGGAGGCGTTGCGGAAGGTGCCGCCGGACGCGGTGGTGCTGATGGACGTGGTGCTCGGGCACGGGGCCGACCCCGACCCGGCAGCCGCGCTGGCCCCGGCGATCGCGGCGTCCCGGGCCACGGTCGTGGTCGCGCTGGTCGGCACCGAGGGCGACCCCCAGGGGCTCCGGCGACAGGCCGAGACCCTCCGGGCCGCCGGGGCCGCCGTCTTCGCCTCCAACGCCCGCGCCGCCCGCTTCGCCGCCACCACCGCCAGCCACCCCCCATCCCCCGCCCCCGGTTCCGGTCCCGCTCACGCCCCCGCCTCCGCTCCCGGTCCCGCTCCCGGTCCTGGTCCCGGTCCCGGGGCTCCCGGGGCTCGCGGGGCCGCCGCTCCCGGCCCCGGGTCGGGTCCCGGGTCGGGTCCCGATGTCCTCGGGGCCGCCGCTCCGGCCCTCGGAGCTCCCGGGGCCACTCGCCTCGACTCCGGTCCCGGTCCCGGGGTGCCCGGGGCCGCCGCTCACGGCCCTGGGTCCGGTCCTGGCTCCGGGTCCGCGTCTGGAGGGGCTTGGCCGGGGTCGGTTACGGAGGTGTCGTGATGGTGCTGGACGGGCCGCCGAGAGTGATCACCGTGGGGGCCGAACCGCTGGCGGAGGCGTTGCGGGAGCAGGCCGCCGACACCGTGACCGTGGCGTGGCGGCCGCCGATGGCGGGGACGGCCGAGGCGCTGGCGCGGGTGCTGGCGGATCCGCGCAGGCGGGCGGCCAACGAGCTGGCGGTGCGCCGGATGACCGGTGCCCGCCCGTACCTGGCGGGGGTGCGGCGGGCGTCGGAGCTGCTGCGGCTGCCCAGGGGCATGTTCCTGCACGCGGGCCCGCCGATCACGTGGCGGCGGGCGTCGGGGCCGCTGCGCGGGGCGCTGATCGGCGCGATGCTGCTGGAGCGGTACGCGCCGGACGAGCGGGCCGCCGAGCAGGCGCTGGCCTCGGGTGACGTCCTGCTGGAGCCGTGTCACGGGCACGGCGCGGTGGGGCCGATGGCGGGGGTGGTCAGCCCGTCGATGTGGCTGTTCGAGGTGCGGGACGACGAGCACGGCGGTGTCGCGTACTGCTCGCTCAACGAGGGCCTGGGCAAGGTGCTGCGGTACGGCGCGTACGGGCCGGAGGTGCTGGAGCGGCTGCGCTGGATGGACACGGTGCTGGGCCCGGTGCTGTCGGCGGCGGTGGAGCTGGCGGGCCCGATCGACCTGCGGGCGATGATCGCCCAGGCACTGCAGATGGGCGACGAGCTGCACAACCGCAACCGGGCGGCCACCTCGCTGCTGCTGCGGGAGCTGGCTCCGGCGGTGGTCGACGCGGCTCCGGCGAACGCGTCGGACGTGCTGCGGTTCATCGCGGGCAACGACCATTTCTTCCTGAACGCGGCGATGGCGGCGGCCAAGGTGAGCACCGACGCGGCGCGGGACGTGCCGGGCTCGTCGCTGGTGGTGGCGATGGCGCGCAACGGCACGGACTTCGGCGTGCAGGTGTCGGGGCTGGGGTCGCGCTGGTTCACCGGCCCGGCGGGGGTGCCGGACGGGCTGTTCCTGGGCGCGTACGGGCCGGGCGACGCGAACCCGGACATCGGCGATTCCACGATCACGGAGACGTCGGGCCTGGGCGGGTTCGCGATGGCGGCGGCCCCGGCGATCGTGCGGTTCGTGGGCGGCGAGGTGGCGGACGCGGTGGCGGCGACCCGGTCCATGTACGAGATCACGCTGGCGGAGCATCCGGCCTACCAGATCCCGTCGCTGGGCTTCCGGGGGACGCCGGTGGGGATCGACGTGGCGCTGGTCGCCAGGACCGGGCTGCTGCCCGTGGTCAACACGGGCATCGCCGGGCGTGTCGCGGGCACCGGGCAGGTGGGGGCGGGGCTGGTGAGCCCGCCCGCAGAGGCGTTCACCAGCGCGCTCGCGGCCCTTGCAGGCTGACGTATCGGCAGGTCAGGGCTTCTGTAAGGAAGGTTTGGCTTCACACCCGGAATGGCCTGCCTATATCGTGGCGAATCTCATTAATCTGGAACGTATGCCGCGACGCAGGTAACAGATGGGGGCGTGACATGGCAGCCGACCGCGTACTCAGCGGCCCCGGCGCCGAGGGCGGCGCCTCACAGAGCCAGGGCCGCCTGATCGGCCGCCGATACCGCCTGATGTCGCCGGTGGGCCGGGGCGGCATGGGCATGGTGTGGCACGCCCACGACGTCCTGCTCGCCCGGGACGTGGCGGTCAAGGAGCTCATCCTGCCGTTCGGCCTGGACCACGCGGGCAAGCAGGTGGCGCACCGGCGGATGCTGCGCGAGGCGCGCTCGGCGGCCCGGCTCACGCACCCCGGCATCATCACCGTGCACGACGTCGTCGAGGAGGACGGCCGCCCGTGGATCGTCATGGAGCTGGTCCGCGCCTGGTCGCTGGAGCAGGCGGTGCGGCAGGGCGGCCCGCTGCCGGTGGTCCAGGCGGCCGAGATCGGCATCCGGGTGCTCGACGCGCTGCGGCACGCGCACTCGGCCGGGATCCTGCACCGTGACATCAAGCCGGGCAACGTGCTGCTCACCGCCGACCGGGTGGTGCTGACGGACTTCGGCATCGCCGCGATCGAGGGCGACGTGACGATCACGCAGACCGGCCTGCTCATGGGCTCGCCCGCCTACATCCCGCCGGAGCGGCTGTCGGGCCAGCCGCTGACCCAGGCGGCCGACCTGTGGTCGTTCGGGGCGACGCTGTACGCGGCGGTCGAGGGGCGGCCGCCGTACGAGGGGCCGGACGCGATCGCGGTCCTCGGCACGGTCCTCACGCAGGAGCCGAACCCGCCGCAGCGGGCGGGCGCGCTGCGGCCGGTCATCGACGGGCTGTTGCGCAAGAACCCGGCCGAGCGGCTGACCTCCGACCAGGTGGTGGAGCAGCTGGAGCGGGTGCTGCGCGCGCACGGCTCGGCCCGCCCGCGCGTGCCGGACGTGCCGCCGCCCCCGCCGCTGCCGCCCGACCCGGACTTCGGCGCGGACTTCGACGCGGGCGAGCCGCCGTCCGGGCCACTGCCGGGGCCGCCGTCCGGGCCGCTGCCGTCGCGGATCGTGGAGACCCCGTCGGGTCCGGTACGGGTCCCGTACGATCCGCTGGGCGGCTCGTCCGGCGGGTACGCGGTGGCGGGCCCGGCCGGCGGGCACCCGACCGACCAGCTCAGGCAGCCGCCGGCGGCGGACGGCTTCGACGCGTTCGGCAGCCGCTCCGGACCGCACCGCGTCCCGGAAGCCTCGTCGGGCTCGTACCCGCTGCCCGACCCCTCGTCCGGTTCGTACCCGCTGCCCGACCCTGCGTCGGGCTCGCACCGCATCCCCGACAGGTCCGGCCTGCACGACACGTCCGGGCCGCAGCGGATGCCGGAGGAGACGCCCGGGCCGCAGGAGGCGCCGTTCGTGGCGCGCGGCCTGCTCGACGGCCCGTCGAACCCGCCGCTGGGCGGCTACCCGAACGTGGACGACGACGAGCCGTCCGCGCCGCCGATCCTGCCGCTGACCAGCGACAGCCGGACCGCCGGCAGGTCCGCGCCGTGGCCGCTGGCCTCCCCCGACGACCTGCGCGACCAGTCCAGGGACCTGTCGCGCGAGATGCCGCACAGCCGCCTGGCCACGCTGCCGGGCGTGGCGCACCGCCAGACCAGGAGCAGGCGCAGGCCGGACGACTCGGGCAACGCCTGGGTGCGCGGCGGCAGGCCGACGCCGCTGCTGCTCCTCACGGCCGTGGCCGCCGTGGTCGCCGTCGTGGCGGCGCTGGTGCTGCTCTCCACCGGCGGCACGACGGAGCCGGCGGTGAGCGCGTCCCCGTCGGCGAGCGCCGCCGACGCCGCCCCCTCGCCGGTCCCCGACGGCTACCGGGAGCACACGCCGCCCGGCTTCACGGTGGCGCTGCCGGACAGCTGGAAGCTGACGTCGTCGGGCGACGAGGCCACGTTCACCGGCCCGAAGGACTCGGGCCTGACGATCGAGGTGGAGCAGGCGACGCCGCAGGCCGACGGCGGCCTGTCGGAGCTGACCCGGCGCGAGGCCGACGGCGGCGTCGACGCCTACATCCAGGTCCAGCTCCAGGCGGTGAAGTACCGCGGCTGGAAGGCGGCCGACTGGGAGTACACCTACACGACCGGCAACGGCGTCCCCATGCACGCCCTGACCAGGCACGTCACGATCAACGAGCGGACCGCGTACACGATCGCGTTCACGATGCCCGAGCTGCGCTGGGACGACGAGGCGGACACCCGCAAGGTCTTCCTGGACACCTTCCGCGAGACCACCTGATCGCCCCCTGTTACGGTCGCGGCATGGAGCTGGCGAACATCTACTTCTATCCGGTCAAGTCCACCACCGGTCACGAGCTGCGCAGTGCCGAGGTGGAGCCGTGGGGGCTGGCCGGTGACCGGCGCTACCTGGTCGTGGACGAGGCCGGCGAGCCGCTGACGGCGCGCGAGTTCCCGGTGATGCTGTCGTGCGTGGCGCGGCCGGACGGCGGCACGATCACGCTGACGGCGCCGGGCGCCGCCCCGTTGCGGGTCACGCCCACGGCGGCGCGGGTCATGGTCAGCGTGTGGGGGACGCCGGTGGAGGTGACCGACTGCGGCGACGACGCGGCGGCCTGGCTGGCGGCGCTGATCGGCCGGCCGGCGCGGCTGGCCTGGCTGGACGACCCGACCCGGCGTCCGGTGGACCCCGCCTACGGCCGCGCGGAGGACCGGGTGAGCCTGGCCGACGCCTACCCGCTGCTGCTGACCACGACGGCGTCGCTGGAGCAGCTCAACACCTGGGTGGCGGCCACGGCCGCCGAGCTGGGCGAGCCGGAGCCGCGGCCGCTGTCGATGCGCCGGTTCCGGCCGAGCGTGGTGGTCTCCGGGTCCGAGCCGTTCGCCGAGGACGCGTGGAAGCGGGTCCGGATCGGCGAGGTGGAGTTCAGGGGCGTCAAGCTGTGCGACCGGTGCGTGCTGACGACGGTCGACCCCGACACGTGGACCAAGGGCAAGGAGCCGATCCGCACGCTGGCCCGGCACCGCCGGTGGGACGGCAAGACCTGGTTCGGGCTCAACCTCATCCCCGACGGCACGGGCACGATCCGCCAGGGCGACCGGGTGACGGTGCTCTGAGCGCATCGGGACGGCCGACTGTCCTGTTTGGGGCCATCTCTGGGGTTATGCGAGACTTCACGGGTGACCAGCGCCCCCCCGAATGCTGAAATTTCGCCCCCTGGCCGGATCCGTGGCATCCAGCGCCGCATCCTCGTCGTGCTGTCGGCGGCGCAGATCGTGGGCGGGGTGGGCGTCGCCGTCGGGCTGGCCCTCAGCTCGGTGGTCGTCGACGACCTGTCGGGCTCGACGGTGATCAGCGGCTTCGCCGGGACCGCCACCGTGCTCGGCGCGGCGCTGCTGGCGCTGCCCACCGCCAAGGCCGCGGGCCGCAGCGGACGCCGGGCCGGGCTGGCGCTGGCCTACCTGGCGGCGCTGCTCGGCTGCGTGATCTCGGTGGCGGCCATCAGCATCGGCAACTGGCCGCTGCTGCTGGCCGGCCTGGTGCTGGTGGGCGGCGGCAGCGCCGGGAACCTGGCGGCCCGCTACTCGGCCACGGACCTGTCGCCGCCCGGCCACGCGGCCAGGCATCTGTCGCTGGTCGTCTGGGCGGCCACGTTCGGCTCGGTGGCGGGCCCGAACCTGGCCGAGCCCGCCGACCGGATCGGCATGGAGAGCCTGGGGCTGGTGGAGAAGGCCGGGCCGTTCGCGTTCGCGGCGCTGGCGTTCGCGGTCGCGCTGGTGATCATTTTGGCGGGCCTGCGCCCCGACCCGCTCAGGCTGGCCCGCGAGCTCGACGGCACGCAGTCGGCGGGCCGGGGCGGCAAGCGGACCGTCCGCACCGCCTGGCGCACGCTGCGCACGACGCCGATGGCCCGCAACGCGCTGGTGATGATCGCGGTCAGCCACACGGCGATGGTCTCGATCATGTCGATGACGCCGGTGAAGCTGCACCACGACGGCTCGTCCCTGGACGTGATCGGCATCGTGATCAGCCTGCACATCGCCGGCATGTACATGATGTCGCCGGTGGTCGGCTGGCTGGCCGACAAGGCGGGCCGGGTGCCGGTGCTGATGCTCGGCATGGGGCTGCTGCTGGCCTCGGCGGCGCTGGCGGGCACGGCCGGGCACCGGGTGTGGCAGGTGACGCTGGCGCTGTTCCTGCTCGGGCTGGGCTGGTCGTGCGGGCTGGTGGCGGGGTCGGCGCTGGTCAGCGAGTCGGTCGCGCTGGAGGCGCGGCCCGCCGTGCAGGGCCTGTCGGACCTGCTCATGAACGTGTGCGGCGCCACCGGCACGATCATCGCCGGGGCGATCGTCGGCGGCCTGTCGTACGGGGTGCTCGGGCTCGTGGTCGGAGTGATGGTGACCGCGGCCGGGCTCTGGCTGGTGGTCGTCCGGCGGCGCGCCGAAGACGCGGCGCCCGCCTAGGACCGGCTACTTCGCGTCGGCGTAGCAGCTCACCGCCACGGTCTCCATCGGGAAGCGGACCGGGGTCGGCCCGAACAGCAGCCTGCTCGCCTCCGCCGCGGCGGCCGACACCGCGGCCATGACCTCGCCGGCCCGGTCGAGCGGGCAGTGCACCATGACCTCGTCGTGCTGGAAGAACACCAGCCTGGCCGGGTCGGGCAGCATCCCGCGCAGCACCGCCATGAGGGCCAGCGCCCACTCGGCGGCCGTGGCCTGCACGACGAAGTTGCGGGTGAAGCGGCCCCGGTCGCGGGCCGCCCGGCCGCCCTCGGGCCCGGACACCAGCTCCCGCCAGCGGCCGGACGGCGGCGGGCTGGTGCGCCCGAGCCAGGACCGCACCACCCGCCCGTCCTCGCCCGCCTTGGCCGCGTCCTCGACGAACTGGTAGGCCCGGGGGAAGCGCTGGCGCATCACGGCCAGCAGCTTGGCGGCGTCGCCGCTGGTGCCGCCGTACATGGCCGACAGCATCGCGATCTTGGCGTGGTCGCGCTCGCCGCCGAACGCCTGGGCGAGGGCCGCGTAGAGGTCGATCTCCCCGGCGGCCCTGGCCAGCCCGGCGTCCCCGGCCATCGCGGCCAGCACCCGGGGCTCCAGCTGGGCGGCGTCGGCGACGACGAGGGTCCAGCCGTCGTCGGCCATCACCACGCGCCGCATCACCTTGGGGATCTGCAGGGCGCCGCCCCCGCTGGTCGCCCAGCGGCCCGACACGACGCCGCCCACCACGTACTCGGGCCGGAAGCGCCCACCGCGCACCCACTGGTCGGCCCACGCCCAGCCGTGGAAGCTGAACAGCCGGGCCAGCTCCTTGTAGGCCAGCAGCGGCGCGACGGCCGGGTGGTCGACCTTCTTGAGCTCCCACGAGCGGGTCGTCTTGAGCGCCACGCCCGCGCCCTTGAACGCCTTGACGAGCTGCTGCACCGAGTCGGGGTTGACCGGGTGGCCGAACGCCGCCGCCACCTCGTCGGCCAGCGCCTGCAGCCGGGCCGGGCGCATGCCGTGGACCGGGCGCGGCCCGAGCAGCTCGGTGAGCAGGGCGTCGTGCACGTCGCGCCGCCACGGCATGCCGTCGTGGCCCATCTCGGCGGCGATCAGCGCCCCCGCGGACTCGGCGGCCACCAGCAGCCGGAACCGCCCGGGGTCGGGCAGCGCCTCGATCCGGCGGAGCTGGTCGCCGAGCACCTCGGCGACCGCCTCGGCGGGCAGCGGCTCGGGCTCGAACAGGGTGCCGGGCACGCTCGGCTGCTCGTCGGGCACGGGCAGCCCGCGCAGCCTGGCGTGGGCGGCCCTGGCCGACCGGGGCTCGCCGTAGCGGCCCTCGTGCGCGAGCAGCAGGCCCTCGGTGAGGGCGAGGTCGTGGCAGCGCGAGACCCGCACCCCGGCCGTGAGCAGCGGCGGGTAGGACTCGCGCGTGTCGGCCCACACCCAGCGCGGCCGCTCTTGCTCCAGCTCGCGCACGGCCCGGGCCGGCGGGCCCGGCAGGGGCGCCTCGCCGATCCGCAGGACCGTCTCTCCCGCCACCACCGCGTACACGCCCCCCAGGGTGCCAGGCGGCTACGACAAAGCGATGCTCACCTCGTCCTCAAGCGGCGGGTCCTCCTCCTGCTTGCGGCATCCGGTGGCGGCGAAGCAGCGGATGGTCACCCGGTCCGGGGTGACCGAGAGGTGCAGGAACTGCTTGAAGAACGGCGGGGTGTCCCAGTCGGAGAACTCCGACAGGTAGCGGTGGAAGACCTGGCCCACCGGCAGCCGGAACGGCCACGGCCAGGAGCCGAGCAGCCGCGCCGCCCACCGCATCCGCCGCGTCACCGTGACCTGGCCGAGCGGGCGCACGGGGGTGTTCTTGATCTGCTCGGACATGATGCAGGCGGCCTCGTCCGGCGTCAGGTAGATCCACTTCATCCGCAGCCGCCTGGCGTAGAGCTGGCTGTAGAACGACAGCGAGTCGCCGCGCAGCGGGTAGCAGCGGAAGTCGTCCTCGTGCACGCCGCCGGCGTCGACCCGCCGGATGGTGTGGGTGGCGTGCATGAAGGCGCCGCTGCCGCCGGAGACGATGTACTGGATGACGCGGTCGCCGACCTTGACCGGGTAGCGCTGGTAGTTGTGCACGTCGCCGCCGATGGCCGCCACGTAGCGGTGGGCCGGGTCGCGGACGATGTCGTCGATCGTCCCGCCGCCCTCCAGGGGCGAGGGCTTGTAGTCGTTGCGCGTGTAGATCGGCTTGCCGGTGACGAGGATCTTGGGGCGTGGGTCGAGGGAGACGCGGCGCAGCCAGCCGGCCTGCTCGGCGTCGATCGCGCCCCTGATGCCGGTGTCGACGCCGACGACGAGCAGCGACGGGCTCTCGATGACCCAGTACGGGCCGGGCTGGGTGGCCTGCTGGGTGGGCTTGCCGCGCAGGGCGCGGGCCTCGGCCAGGGCGCTCTCGTCGACGGTCTCGGGCTTGCGCCACAGCAGCCCGCGCAGCCCCCGGTCGGGTCTGGGCTTGAGCGGGGGCGCGTCGCAGAAGACCCGCATGAAGCCGCCGAGCCCGTCGTACCAGTCGTGGTTGCCGGGGATGGCGTAGATCGGCGCGTCGTAGTCCTTGTAGGGGCGGAAGAACTTGTCGCGGTACTCGTTGCCGGACCCGGCGGGGTAGACGACGTCGCTGGCGATCACCGCGAAGGCGGTGCCGGCGCCGATGTTGAGCATCCCGGGGACGACCGCGTACTGGGAGGCGTCGCCCTCGCCGGTGTCGCCCAGCAGCAGGAAGCTGAAGCTGTCGCCCAGTCCCGGCGTGATCGCGAACCTGTCGCCGGCGCCGCGTTCGCGCTGCGCCGCGACCCACCGGCGGCGCACCTCGCCGGACGGGTCGCCGAACAGGCCGGCGAGGATCTCGTTCCTTGACCTCCACAGCGTGCGTAAGTCGAGCCAGCTGAAGCCCTGCCGGTCGGGCCGCAGTCCGGCGTACGTGCCGATCTCCTGGCAGGCCCAGCCGGCGCCCTCTTCGGACACCCGGGAGGACGCCTGCTTCCCCCGTTCTGCCGCGATTTCCACCATGACCACATCTTCGCCGTGCCGCCCGGGAAGCGCATCCTGAAACGGAGCGTGCCGTACCCGCCACAGAAGGTGCGCCATGGTGTAACCTCAATCGCCCCAAGCAAGCGGTTGTCGTCGCCAAGGAGGGCTCCCATGGCCCGGAACGGTTCCGATGACGCGCTCCGGCGGGGCACCACGGGGGTCGAGGCCGTCGAGGGCCTGCTCGCCTACGCGACGACTCGGCGCAGGTGGGGCGGGGGCGGGCTGCGCAGCGCCGACCGGGCCGTCGCGCTGAGCCGCGCCCTCGTGGCCGAGAACCCCGCCCACACGCCGCTGCTGGCCCGCGCGCTGCGCACGGCCGCCCGCCTGCACCTCGGCCACCGCCGCCCGGCCGACGCGCTGCCGCTGGCCGCGGAGTCGGTCGAGCTGGCCCGCCAGGCGGGCGGCCCCGCGCTGGTGCTGTCACTGGCGTGCCTGGCCGAGGTGTACGAGTCGCTCCAGCGTTACGGCGACGCCGCCGCGGCCCTGTCGGAGGCCGACGGCCACACGCCGCCCGCCTAGGCGATCAGCGCCCCGGGGTTGAGCACGCCCGCCGGGTCCACCTGGGCCTTCACCGCGCGCAGGATCGCCGAGCCGAGCGGGCCCACCTCGGCGGCGTGCGCGTCACGGTGGTCGCGGCCCACGCCGTGGTGGTGGGAGATCGTCCCGCCGGCCGTCACGATGGCCTCGTTCGCCGCCCGCTTGGCCCGCTCCCACTGCGCCACCGGGTCGCCGTCCTGGGCGATGACGACGGTGAAGTAGAGCGACGCGCCGGTCTCGTACACGTGGGAGATGTGGCACATGACCAGCGGCGTGCCGAGCGCGCCGAGCAGCGCGAGCCGGACCGCGTCGTACAGCCGGGGCAGGCCGGACCAGAAGCCGGCCGTCTCCAGCGTCTCGACGGTGGCCCCGGCGGCGAGCAGCGAGTCGCGCAGGTACGGCGCCTCGAAGCGGCCGCGCGCCCACGACTCGCCGGGCTCCTCCCCCAGCGGCACGCCGCCGAGGCCGGCCAGCACGGCGGCGACCTCGGCGCGGCGGGCCTCGGCGAGCGCGGCGGAGCCGCCGTCGGGCGTCTCGTGGCCGGCGATCAGCAGGCAGCCGGTGTCGCCGCCGCCGATGGCGTCGGGGCGGGCCAGGCCGATCATCGTCTCGGTCTCGTCCGACAGCCGCAGGACCGCCGGGAGCGCGCCGCCCTGGGCGAGCGCGCGCAGGGCGGCGGCGCCGGTGGCGAAGTCCGGCAGCCGCCAGCCCTCGAAGCCGCGGGCGGCGGGCAGGCGGCGCACGCGCAGGCGCAGCGAGGTGATGACGCCGAACGCGCCCTCCGAGCCGAGGACGAGCTGGCGCAGATCGGGCCCGGCGCCCGACTTGGGGGCGCGGCCCAGCTCCAGCGTGCCCGCCGGGGTGGCGAGGGTGAGCCCGGCGACCATGTCGTCGAAGCGGCCGTAGCCCGCCGACGCCTGGCCGCTGGAGCGCGCCGCCGCGAACCCGCCGAGCGTCGCGTACTCGTAGGACTGCGGGAAGTGGCCCAGCGTGAGCCCGTGCGCGGCCAGCAGCCGCTCGGCCTCGGGCGCGCGCACGCCCGGCTCGAACGTGGCGATCATCGACTCGGCGTCGACGCCGGTGAGCCGGTCCATCCGGCCCAGGTCCAGGCTGATCACGCCGGCGAACCCGGGGCCCGGGGACGCCAGGCCGCCGACGACCGAGGTGCCGCCGCCGAACGGGACGACCGCGACGCGCTCGGCCGAGCAGAGCCGCAGCACCTCCGTCACCTCGTCGTGGCCGCCCGGCCGCACGACCGCGTCGGGGGCGTCCGCGCCGTCGCCGGCGCGCAGGCGCAGCAGGTCCGGGGTGGACTTGCCGCGCGTGTGCCGGACGCGGGCCTCGCGGGAGGTGTCGACGTTCGCGGCGCCCACCAGGCCGGCCAGCGCCGCGAGCAGCCGGGGGGCGAGCGAGACGGGCGGCAGGCGTACGGACTCCAGGGTGGCGGCGGGCTCGGCCGGGGCGCGCACGCCGAGCAGGTCGCCCAGCAGCCGGGTGATCTCCTCGGGCAGGTCGCGGGCCTTGGCGGGGTCGCCCCACCCTGACCAGAGCATGGGTTCGGTTGGCACGCATACACTGTGACACATGCCGTCGATTCGTCACAATGAGGGCGTCCTGGACGCGGCCCGGGACTGCGTGCTGGCCTACGGGGTGCGGCGCACGACGCTGACCGACGTGGCGCGCCGGGCCGGGGTGTCGCGGATGACGATCTACCGCCACTGGCCGGACGTGCGCTCGCTGGTCGCGGACCTGATGACGCGCGAGTGGGTGGCGGCGATCGCCGGGCTCGACCTGTCGGACCCGGTGACGGCCGTGGTGACCGGGGTGCGGCGGCTGCGCGAGCACCCGCTGTGGCGCAAGATCGTCGAGGCGGACCCGGAGCTGCTGCTCCCCTATCTGCTGCACCGGCGGGGCGCCAGCCACGAGGCGGCGCTGGCCGCGCTGGAGCCCGCGCTGGGCGACGCCCGCAAGGCGCGGGCGGTGCTGCTGGTGGCGCAGGCGTGGCTGCTGTCGGCGCCGACGATGCTGGACCCGGTGACGCTCGACGAGCTGGACGACGAACTGCGCACACTGCTGGAGGGTTACGTTGGCTAAGCGGGACACCTCGCCGGACACCTCGCTGAACGCCGGCAGGAGGAGCCGCGAGCTGGAGCTCGTGGCGGAGGAGCGGGTGGACGTGCTCGTCGTGGGGCTGGGCGCGACGGGCGCGGGGGCGGCGCTGGACGCGGCGTCCCGGGGGCTCAGCGTAGCGGCGATCGACGCCCACGACCTGGCGTTCGGCACGTCCAGATGGAGCTCCAAGATGATCCACGGCGGCCTGCGCTATCTCGCCAAGGGCCAGGTCGGGGTGGCGTACGAGAGCGCGGTCGAGCGCGGCTTCCTGCTCAGGCGCACGGCCCCGCACCTGGTCCGGGCGCATCCGTACGTGCTGCCGCTGACGCGGGAGGTGTCGCGGCGGCAGCAGGCGCTGGTGATGGCCGGCTACCGGCTGGGCGACGGGCTGCGCGCGGCGGCCCGCACGCCGCGGCGGCTGCTGCCCGGCCCGTCGCGGCTGACGGCGGAGCGCACGCGGCGGCTGGTCCCGGCGCTGGACGGCGAGGGCCTGCGCGGCGGGCTGCTGTCGTGGGACGGGCGGCTGCTGGACGACGCCCGGCTGGTCGTGGCCGTCGCCAGGACGGCGGCCGGGCAGGGCGCGCGGGTGCTGACCCGGTGCCGGGCGCTGGAGCTGACCGGCACGGGCGCGCGGGTGCGCGACGAGCTCACCGGGCGCGAGTTCGCGATCCGGGCCCGGGTGGTGATCAACGCGACGGGCGTGTGGGCGGGCGGCCTGGACCCGTCGGTGCGGCTGCGGCCCTCGCGCGGGACGCACCTGGTGCTGCGGCCGGGCACGCTGCCGGGCATGTACGCCGGGATGCACGTGCCGATCCCGGGCGAGCGCAACCGGTTCGCGCTGGTGCTGCCGCAGCCCGACGGCCGGGTGCACGTGGGGCTGACGGACGTGGCGGTGGACGGGCCGGTGCCCGACGTGCCCGAGGCGCCCGAGGAGGACGTCAGGACGCTCCTGGAGGTGCTGAACGGGGTTGTCGGGACTGAGGTGACACGGGAGGCGGTGGCGGGCGCGTACGCGGGCCTGAGGCCGCTCCTGGCGGCCGACGGGCGGACGGCCGACCTGTCGCGGCGGCACGCGGTGCTCGCGGGCGACGGCGTGGTCACGGTGGTCGGCGGCAAGCTGACGACGTACCGGCGGATGGCCGAGGACGCGGTGGACCGCGCCGCGGAGCTGGCGGGGCTGCGCGCCGGCCGCTGCCGCACGGCCTCGCTCCCCCTGGTGGGCGCCGGGCCGGCGCGGCGGCCGTCGTCGGTGCCGGAGGGGGCGGCGGGCACGTGGCGGCGGCTGACCGAGCGCTACGGGGCCGAGGCCGCGGCGGTGTGGCCGCTCGTGCGCGATCACCCGGAGCCGGTCGGGCTCGGGCTGAGCGTGGGCGACCTGCTGTGGTCGGCGCGGCACGAGGGCGCGCTCGACGCCGCGGACCTGCTCGACCGGCGGACCCGGCTCGGGCTGGTGCCGGAGGACCGGCAGGCGGCGGCCGGAGCGGCGGAATCGGCGATCGCCTGACACCTCGCCATCCCGTTAGGTTAGTCTTACCTAATTCGCGGAAGGGGGACGGTGTGGCGAAGGGCTGTGAACACGCGGAGGGGTGCCACACCGGTGGCATACCCACCCTGGCCAGTGCGACGGTGGGGGCCCGGCTGTGGCTGCTCGTCGAGCACGAGGGCCCGTGGCCGGCCCGCCTGGAAAGCTCAGAACTTCCTGAGAACATCGCCAAACTCGTCACCAGAGCCCTCGAACGCGGTATCAGGCCGCAGCTGATCCGCCGTCCCGGACGCCGTACCCGCCCACGGAACCGGGACATCCGTGTGCTAGTGGCGTACGGGGTCGGAGACGCGCCCTGGCTGGCCAGCGGTGTCGTCGCAGGTCCTGACGATCTTGACCTGGACGCGCTGGTGGCCGGAGTGGTCCCCGAGTCCTGCATACTTGAAGACGAGCCGGTATTTCTGGTGTGCACGCACGCCAAGCGCAACGCGTGCTGCGCCCGCATTGGATTGCCCCTCGCTCGGTCCCTGGCGGATTTTCTGCCGGACAGAGTGTGGGAAACGTCACACGTTGGCGGCGATCGCTACGCCGCCAACCTTGTGTGCTTGCCACACGGAATTTTCTACGGCAGCATGTCTCAGGCTGCTGCGATCGCAGCGGCAGACGCGTACCGGTCGGGCGAGGTCATTCTCGACCGTCTCCGGGGACGCGCAGGCATCCCTGAGCCATTGCAAGCCGTGGAGCACTTCGCCCGAGCCCATACGGGAGAGCGCTCCGTCGGCGCGGTGGCCGTGGAATCCTCAAGGTCGGACGGCGACGTCACCGAAGCCATCGTGCGCTGCGGAGACGTCCGGTTCCAGGTTGTGGTCAAGCCATCGGCGTGCCAAGCGCCGTGTGGCACGGGTTGCGCCGAGACGATCACCACCTACCGGCTGGTTTCGCTGGACAGGCTCACGCCTGTGCGGTACGCCACGCCAGCCCTCACCTGACCAAGGGAACATCACGGTCTCGCTTTGCGTTGGAACAGTGACGCCGAAAGCGTCCAATGCGGCTCAATTACCGAAATACCTCTCAAGAAGGTGGTTTTCTCATGTCTCAGGTACGTCGGCAGCTCGCCCGCCCGCGCCCCAGCTGGGGTTGGCAGGATGATGCCGCGTGCCGGGGTGAGGACCTCGTGCTCTTCTTCGGCCCTGACGGAGAGCGGCAGCCCGAGCGTGACGTACGTGAGCGGAAGGCCAAGGCGATCTGCGCCGGGTGCCCGGTCCGCAACGAGTGCCTGGACTACGCGCTGTCCCGTCCGGAGAAGTACGGCACGTGGGGTGGCCTGAACGAGGACGAGCGCGCCTCCGAGCGTCGCCGTCGCATGCGCCGCGCCGCCAGCGCCGGCATCTCCGCCGCCTGACACCCGGCAGCATTCCCCGCGCAGATCATCGCGTGATCACGCAGTTGTCCCGATGAACCGGAGCCTGGCACACCGCGCTCAGGCTCCGGCGAACCCGGTCGGGACAACTGCCTGATCAGGCAGCTCACCCCGCGCACGACGAAGCCGCCGTCCAATCCCGGACGGCGGCTTTCGCATGCCCTCGTTCAGACCGGCTCAGACCAGCAGGTCGTCGAACTCCCCGTCCTTGGCCCCGAGGACGAAAGCGGTGATCTCGGCCCTGGTGTAGACCAGCGCGGGCCCGTCCGGGAAGCGTGAATTGCGCATCGCCACCTCGCCCGTGGGCAGGGGCGCCACCTCGACGCAGTTGCCGTTGGGATTGCTGCGCGCGCTCTTGCGCCAGACGACGGGAAGACGACGCGCGGGCGTTCCGTTGCGGAACTCAAGCATGGGGGCAGCTCCTCGGCCATACGGATGCACGTGCATCCGTGCTTACGAGCAGACAATACGGTGACGAGCCCATCGCCATATACGGGATGACCAAAAATCCGCTATGCCGTGGATCACACGCGTTTTCACCGGTCAAGCAGGCTCTCGAGGAACCGCCTGCTCTCCTTCGGCTCCTGAGCCTGCACGCTCAACCGGTCCATCACCTTGACGTAATGTTCGGACTCGGCCGCCTTGTCCAGATAGAGGGCGCTGGTGAGCTGCTCCATGTAGACCACGTCCGGCAGCTCGCGCTCCGGGAAGCGCAGAATGCTGAACGAGCCGCCCGCCGCCGCGTGCCCGCCCCGGTCGAACGGCATGACCTGCACCGTCACGTTGCGCTCCGCCGTCATGGCCAGCAGGTGCTCGATCTGCTCCCGCATGGCCTCCGGTCCGCCGAGCGCCCGCCGCAGCACCGCCTCGTCGATCACGGCCCACAGGTTGAGCCGGTCGTCCCCGGTCAGCCGCCGCTGGCGGGCCACCCGCAACTGCACCCGCCGGTCCAGCTCGTCCGGGGCCGCCCGCTCGTTGCCCAGCTCGATCACCGCCCTGGCGTAGGCCGGCGACTGCAGCAGACCGGGCACGAACTGGTTCTCGAACGTGCGGATGGCCGAGGCGGCGCCCTCCAGGCCGATGTACACCTCGAACCAGCTCGGCAGCAGATCGCCGTACTTGTGCCACCATCCCGGCGCGTTGGCCTGCTTGGCCAGCGCGATCAGCGGCGCCCGCTCGTCCGGGTCGGTGACCCCGTACAGCGTCAGCAGGTCGGCCACGTCGCGCTCCTTGAAGCTGACCTGGCCCAGCTCCAGCCTGCTGATCTTGGCGTGGGAGGCGCGGATCGAATAGCCGGCGTCCTCGCGCGAGATGCCGCGCTCGGTGCGCAGCCGGCGCAGCTGCGTCCCCAGCAGGATCCGCAGCACCGTCGGGCTCCCCGTCGAATGCTTCAGGATCGTGCTTCCGAGACCCTCGGCACTCTCTGCGCTCACGTCCATCGCTCCCAGATCATCTGCACGTGCAGATGCATTCTGCATCGGTAAACATCGAAAAGTCTTGCATCTGTGCCGCACGGTCGTAAAGATGGGGAATGGATCACCAGAAACCGCGCCTCGGGGGCCAAGGATGACGACTTTCGACGCCCGGCCGCAAGCCTCCAGCGCCACCCGGCCGCCGGCGTGGCTGACGTCCGCGATGCTGGACGGCCGCACCGGCGACGGCGACGCGGTCTTCCCCTTTCACGAACTCAGCTCGTTCGAGCCCGGGTGCGTGGCCATGGCCAGGCGATTCGTCGACCGCACGCTCGGCTCGTGGGGGGCGGAGCGGGCGGCCTTCGACGCCACCCTGGTCGTGTCCGAACTGGTGACCAACGCCATGCGCCACGGAGGCGGCGCCATCCAGCTCCGCCTCCTGCGCCACGGCGGCGAGGTGGCGTGCGTCGTCACCGACTACAGCTCCACGCCGCCGTCGCCCGCGGGCGCCGACATCTTCTCCGAGTACGGGCGCGGGCTGCGGCTCGTCGAAGCGCTCTGCTCCGGCTGGGGCTGGGTCGCCCCGGGCGGCCCCGGCAAGATCGTGTGGGCCGTCCTGCCCGCCTGACGTCAGCCTCACCGGTTCCGGTCCAGCACGTCCAGCACGTCGGCGTCGGACAACTGCTCGAAGTGCGCGTACCACTGGCCCACCGCCCGGAAGTCGGGCGGCTCGCTCAGCACCACCACCTCGTCCGCCTCCCGGCGCATCGCCTCGACCGTCTCCGGCGCCCCCACCGGCACCGCCAGCGTCACCCGCGCCGGGCGCGCCGCCGCCACCGCCCGCAGCGCCGCCCGCGCCGTCGCCCCCGTCGCCAGCCCGTCGTCGGCCACCACCACCTCGCGCCCCGCCAGCTCCGGCAGCGGCCGATCCCCCCGGTACGCCGCCACCCGGCGGGCCAGCTCACGCCGCTCCGCCTCCACCACCTCGGCCAGCGCCCCCGGCGTCAGCCCCAGCCGGGCCAGCAGCGCGCCGTCGAACACCGGCTCACCGCCCTCGGCGATCGCCCCCACCCCCAGCTCCGGCTGCGGCGGGTAGCCGATCTTACGGGTGACGAGCACGTCCAGCGTGCCGCCCAGCCGCCGCACGATCGGCTCGGCCACCGTCACCCCGCCGCGCGGCAGCGCCAGCACCACCGGCTCGGGCACCTCCAGCCGCTCGGCCAGCAACCTCCCGGCCTCGGCCCGATCGGCGAACATCCGCTCCATACGTCCCCCGTACCCGCAACACCCCACTTCCCACGATCCCACCTTTTGGACGCCCGCCCTTTCGGGGAGGTGCCCACCGAAGCCCCTCTGACGGAGGACCCACCCCTCAGAGAGAGAAACCACCCCTTATCGGAAGAGGCCGTTCTGTCGGGTAGCCCCTGGCGGAATCGCCCCTTTCCGACGGGAGCGCACCCCCTGAAGGCAACGCCCTCCCGGGGAACGCCCCCGAGGGCGCGGGCCTTGCGGGGGCGCGGGCCTTACGGGGGCGCGGGCCTTACGGGGGCGTGGGCCTTGCGCCGGGCAGTCCCGGGTGCGGCCCTCCGGGGGCAGCCCTCGGTGGCCGCGCTCCCGGAGCTCCCCTTCCAGAGGGCGGCGGCCTCCTCCGGAGGGAGCGGCCCCTCCGGAGGGCGGCCCGCCCCCAGGGGAGCGGGTCCCCGTAAGGCGGCCCGCCCCCAACGGGCGCGTACCCCCCGCAGGGCGGCCCGCCCCGAGGGCCCGACCGGCCCGGGGGGGGTCGGCCCGGGGGGCGGTCGGCCCGGGGGGCGGTCGGCCCGGGGGCGGTCGGCCCCTCCGCGGGTGTGCCGCTTGCCGGTTAGGGTCAGGGACGGTTGCGGCCGGAGCGGCGCATTTCCTTGTGGATGACCTTCCACCGGTTCTGCAGGTCCTTGCGGAGGCGGGCGTCGGTGCGGGCGGCCATCCAGGCGGCCTCCCGCTGGAGCTTGCGCCAGCTCTGCAGGCGCCGTTCGGGCAGCTCGCCGGAGTCGACGGCGGCCAGCACGGCGCATCCGGGCTCGCTGTCGTGCCCGCAGTCCTGGAAGCGGCAGCGGGACGCGAGCTCCTCCAGGTCGGCGAAGACGAGGTCCACGCCCTCGCTGATCTCGTACAGGCCGACCCGCCGGATGCCGGGCGTGTCGATGACGAGGCCGCCGCCGGGCAGCGGGATGAGCTCCCGGTGCACGGTGGTGTGCCGGCCGCGTCCGTCGGCGGCGCGTACCTGCTGGGTTTCCATGACGCCGTCGCCGGCGAGGGCGTTGACGAGCGTGGACTTGCCGGCGCCGGACGGGCCGAGGATGACGGCGGTGCGGGAGCCGTCGAGGTAGCCGCGTACGAGCTCGACGCCCTCGCCGCGCAGCGAGGAGACGGCGTGCACGTCGACGCCGGGGGCGGCGGCGCGCACGTCGGTCAGGAGCTCGTCGAGCCCCTGCTCGAACAGGTCGGCCTTGGTGACGAGCACGACGGGCGTGCCGCCGGACTCCCAGGCGAGCGCCACGAGGCGTTCGATGCGGCCGAGGTCGGCGTAGTCGGTGGAGTGCATGGACGGTTCGGCGACGAAGACGATGTCGACGTTGGCGGCGAGCACCTGGCCCTGGCCGTCGCCGGACAGGCCGCCGCGCGAGTCGCGGCTGACGCCGCCCCGGACGAACGCGGTCGTCCTGGGCAGCACCTCGTCGAGCTCGTAGCGGCCTTCGGGCAGCGCGCGCAGCGCCACCCAGTCGCCGACGCACGGCAGCGCGACGGGGTCCTGGGCGGCGGCCCGGCGCACGCGGGCGCCGTAGCGGGCGTTGTGCTGGCCGTCGGCGGCGATGACCTCGGCGGCGCCGCGGTCGACCCGCGAGACCCGGCCGGGGACGGCGTCGTCGGGCAGCTCGGCGGCGCGGGACGCGGTCCAGCCGAGCAGAGAAAGATCGTGAAGCAACGGATTACACCTTTGGCGGAGAAGGAATGCCGGGTGACTAGAGGAGTCCCCGGAGGATGTCGGACGGCACGCAGCACAGGACAATCCGCATGGGTCCTCACCTCCTTCTCGATCCGTTTCGCGAGGCGACTTTACGGCACCCGCCGGGAGGGACGCAATCCGGTTTTCGGACGCCGCCCGGCCGCCCCGGTTGAACCCGGGCGGGGACGCGGGCCGTACCCCCTGCCGACGGACGCGAGAAAGGGGAAAGATGCGACTGAGCACGTATCCCCCACCCTCGGCAGAGGGGGCAGCCCCCATGCGGTTACGGCACTGGATGAGGCGGGCGCGGCCCGACCCGGAGGTGGTCGTGTCCGCGCTCTACCGGCAGTATCACCGGCCGCTGCTGGCGTTCGTGGTCCGGCTGACGGCGGGTGACCGGCAGTGGGCGGAGGACGTGGTCCAGGAGACCATGATCCGGGCCTGGCGCAGCGCCGAGCGGCTGGATCCTGACGCGGCCTCGCTCATGCCCTGGCTCGCGACCGTCGCCAGACGTATCGTGATCGATGACCGGCGGCGGCGGGAGTCGCGCCCGGCGGAGCTGGGCGACGGGCCGCTGGAGAGCCTGCCCGTGCCCGACGAGATGGAGAAGCTGCTGCACCAGGTGGTCGTGTCCGAGGCGCTGCGGGCGCTGTCGCCGGCCCATCGCGAGATCCTCAACGAGACGATCCTGCGGGACCGGTCGGTCAACGACGCCGCCGAGGCGCTGGGCATCCCCGTGGGCACCGTGAAGTCCCGGGTCTACTACGCGGTCCGGGCGCTGCGGGTGGCGCTGGAGGAGAGGGGGGTGACGGCATGACCGCGCGTGTGGAGCACACCGATGTCGGCGCCTACGCCCTGGGCCTGCTGGAGGACGACGACAGGCGGGCGTTCGAGGAGCATCTGGCGCACTGCCGGCCGTGTGTGACGGAGTTGTCGGAGCTGTCCGGGGTGGCGCAGGCGCTGACCGGGCTGGGCCCGCTGGAGGACGAGCCGCCGCGCGGTGAGGAGCCCGCCGAGGTGATCGACCTGCTGCGCCGCAAGCAGGCGGCCGACCGGCGGTCGCGCCGGGGCACGTTCCTGGTGGGGGTGGCGGCGGCGGTGACGCTGGTGGCGGGCGGGCTGGTGGCGGGCGCCCAGTTCGGCGGCTCGTCGCCGGCCGCGCCCGTCGCCTCGCCGCACGACGACGTCGGCCCGGCCGAGCGGTTCTACGCCGCGGGCACGCCGGTCGAGGGCGTCGGCAGCGGCGGCGTGACGGGCGGGCTGGTGCTGGAGTCGAAGGGCTGGGGCACGCACGCGGCGCTCAAGCTGGCAGGGGTCAAGGGGCCGCTGGAGTGCGCGCTGGTCGCGGTGTCGCGCGACGGCGACCGCCGCATCATGATGGGCTGGGCCGTCCCGCCCGCCGGCTACGGCGTGCCGGGCTCTCCCGGGCCGCTGTACGTGCACGGCGCGAGCGCGCTGCCGCTCGACCGGATCGACCACTTCGAGGTGGTCACCACCGAGGGCGCCACCCTGCTGACCGTGAAGGTGTGACGGAGGCGGCCCCGGTACGGAGGATTTCCCGTCGTCCGTTGAACCCGGGGCCGCCCGCCGTCCGTACTGCTTTCGTACGACGAGTACGTGACCGGCGTGATCAGGGGACACGCCGGTCACTTCCGGGACGAACCACCCACGGCCGACGGCGGCCTTCCCCGCTCGCCGGTCGGCCCTCGCTCCGGGGCATCCGGCCCGCCCCGGGAGCGACGGCGCCCCGCCGCACGAGAGAGCCCGTGCGGCGGGGCGTTCCCGGTCGCCCGGGGGACTCGCTTACAGGCCCGGCGCGGGGAACTGCGCGGTCAGCTCGCTGACCTCGCGGTGCACGCGGGTGATCACGTCCTCGGCGTCGCCCTTGGACAGCGCGGTGACGACCTCGTCCATCCAGGCGCCGATCTGCCGCATCTCGGCCTCGCGCATGCCGCGCGAGGTGACGGACGGGGTGCCGATGCGGATGCCCGACGGGTCGAACGGCTTGCGCGTGTCGAACGGCACCGTGTTGTAGTTGGTCTCCAGCCCGGCCCGGTCGAGCGCCTGGGCGGCCGGCTTGCCGCCGATGCCCTTGGGCGTCAGGTCGAGCAGGATCAGGTGGTTGTCGGTGCCGCCGGAGACCAGGTCGAAGCCGCGCGAGGCGAGCTCGTCGGCCAGCGCCTTGGCGTTGGCGACAACCTGGTGGGCGTAGGCCTTGAAGTCGTCGGTGGACGCCTCGCGCAGGGCGACGGCGATGGCCGCGGTGGTGTGGTTGTGCGGGCCGCCCTGCAGGCCGGGGAAGACGGCCTTGTTGAGCGCGGCGGCGTGCTCGTCGGCGGTGGCCATGAGCATGGCGCCGCGGGGGCCGCGCAGCGTCTTGTGGGTGGTGGTGGAGATCACGTCGGCGTGGCCGACCGGCGACGGGTGGGCGCCGCCGGCGACGAGGCCGGCGATGTGCGCGATGTCGGCGGCCAGCACGGCGCCCACCTCGCGGGCGATCGCGGCGAAGCCCTCGAAGTCGATCGTGCGCGGGATGGCGGTGCCGCCGCAGAAGATGAGCTTGGGCCGGTGCTCCAGGGCCAGCTCGCGGACCTGGTCGAGGTCGATGCGGCCGGTGTCCTGGCGGACGCCGTAGCGGACCGGGTTGAACCACTTGCCGGTGGCCGAGACCGACCAGCCGTGCGTGAGGTGGCCGCCGAACGGCAGGCCCATGCCCAGCACGGTGTCGCCCGGCTGCAGGAACGCCATGTAGATGGCCAGGTTGGCGGGCGAGCCGGAGTAGGGCTGGACGTTGGCGTGGTTGACGCCGAACAGCGCCTTGGCGCGGTCGACGGCCACGGTCTCGATCTGGTCGATGACCTGCTGGCCCTCGTAGTAGCGCTTGCCGGCGTAGCCCTCGGAGTACTTGTTGGTCAGGACGGTGCCGGTCGCCTCGAGCACCGCCTTGGACACGTAGTTCTCCGAGGCGATGAGCTTGACCGTGTCGGCCTGGCGGCGCTCCTCGGCCTTGATGAGCTCGGCGATCTGCGGGTCGACGCTAGCGAGAGAACTCATGAGTCTCCTGTCATCATTGACATCCTGCGAAGACCCAGGCGCACGGCCTCCGCTCCTTCCGCTCCCTGGTGGTCGATCCCACCGATTGCGCCAGTCGCGACGCCTTGACGATATCGGAAGCACGGGGGCTGTCAGCTCGGGGTGATGGCCACGTTCCTGATGACGCCGAGCGGGCCCATGTCGACGTCGACGCGGGCGACGTCCTCGGGCACGTTCGCGTAGATGGCGTAGAGCTGGACCTGGTCGCCGCCCTGGAAGGGGGCGACGGGCAGGTCGGTGCAGTCGCAGCCGCCGTCCTTGCTCGCCGGGTAGATCGGCGAGCCGACGCCGGGCGGGACCAGGCTGACCCGCGAGGCGGTGGAGTCGAGGGCGCCTCGGCCGAGCTTGCCCGCGAGGGGCGCGTTCTCCTCGCCGACGTTCTTGACGGTCCACTGCAGGCGGACGGTGCCGCCCTGCCGGACGAGGGAGTCGACCTGGACGCTCAGCCTGCTGCCGAGCGCGTCGATCGTGCTGGCGGCGGCGGGGGTGCCGGGCTCGCCGGCGGCCTGTTCCCAGGGGCGCAGGACGGCCACGGTGACGCCGGCGCCGACGGCGGCGGCCAGCAGCGCGGTCACCACGGGCACCCACCGCCGCCCGCGCCCGGCCGCCCCGCCGCGCCGCCCGGCCGGTCCGGGTCCCGGCCGGCCGTCGCCGTTCCCGCCGCCGTTCCCGCCGCCGTTCCCGCCACCGTGGCCCACAGGGAAGGGACCCCCGGGGTAGGAGCTCGCGGGGAAGGAGCTCGCGGGGTAGGGCGCCGGGGGCGTGCCGCCGGCCGGCGCCAGGACGGGGGTCCAGGTCTCCGACACCACCCGCGTGGCGGCGTCCACCTGCACCTCCGTACGGCCCAGCAGCCGGTCGAGGAGCTGCTGGGCGGTGGGCCGCCGGGCGGGGTCCTTGTCCAGGGCGCGCTCGACCAGCGAGCGGATGCGCTCGTCCAGCCCGTCGAGCACGGGCGCGTGGTTGACCACCCGGTAGACGACCTCGGCGACGCCCCCGGTGCCGAACGGCGGCCTGCCGGTGCCCGCGTACGCCATCAGCGCGCCCCACGCGAAGACGTCGCCGGCGGGGGTGACGGGCTCGCCCCTGGCCTGCTCGGGCGACATGTACGCGGGCGTGCCCATGCTCTGCGCGACCGTGAAGGGCAGGTCGGCGGTGTCGGCGAGCTGCGCGATGCCGAAGTCGATCACGCGCGGCCCCACGGGGCTCAGCAGCACGTTCGACGGCTTGAGGTCGCGGTGCACGACGCCGGCCTGGTGGATGGCGGCCAGCGCGGTGGCCACGCCCACGGCCAGCGCCTCCAGGTTGGAGCCCGTCATGGGCCCGTGCCGCCGGATCACCCCGGCCAGGTCGGGGCCCTCGACGAACTCGGTGACGAGGTAGGCCGTGCCGCCGTCGAACCCGGCGTCGAGCACGGGCGCGGTGCAGAACCGGGCGACCCGCCGGGCCGCCTCCACCTCCTTGCCGAACCTGCGCCGGAACTCCTCGCGGGCCGCGAGCTCGGGCCGCATCATCTTCAGCGCGACCTGCCTGCCGGACCCGTCGCGGGCCAGGTGGACGAAGCCCATCCCGCCCTCGCCCAGCTTGCGGAGCAGGACGTACGGGCCGACCCTCTGCTGCGCCTCCATCGGGGCGATTATGGCGGAACGACGGTCATTTCGCACGGCCGAGGCCGGGCCAGAGCCGGTCGACCTCGGCGTTCAGGATGGCCCCGATGAGCACGGCCAGCGCGGTGATGTAGAGCCAGAGCAGCACCGCGATGGGCGCCGCGAGCGACCCGTACACCGAGACGGGCGTGAACCAGGCGGCCAGCACGCCGCGCAGCACGGCGGCGCAGACGATCCACAGGATGAGCGCGAGGATCGCGCCGGGCAGCTCGCGGTACCACTTCGTGCGCACGGGGACGCTCACGTGGTAGAGCACGGTCAGGAAGAGCACCGAGCCGACGATCACCACCGGCCAGTAGAGCACGTCGATGAGCACGCCGTACTGGCCCGGCAGCACGCCGCGCAGCAGCGTCGGCCCGATGACCAGGATCGGCATCACGATGATGCCGATGACCAGCCCGACCACGTACAGGCCGAACGACATGAGGCGGGTGCGGATGATGCCGCGCTCCTCGCCCAGGCCGTAGGCGACGGAGATGAGGTCCACGTACACGTACAGGGCGCGCGAGCCCGACCACAGCGACAGCAGGAAGCCCAGCGAGATGATCGACACCTTGCTCGCGTCGTCGCGCAGCACGTCGGCCAGCAGCGGGCGGACGACGCCGGTGACGGCGTCGTCGGTGAACAGCAGCCCGGCCTGGTCGATCACCCACGCCTCGATGTCGCGCACGCGCTGCCTGCCGAGCCAGGTGCCGAGCTTGGCCAGCACGCCGATGAGTCCCAGGACGAACGGGGGCAGCGACAGCAGGGCGAAGAACGCGGCCTCGCCCGCCAGGCCGGTGACCCGGTAGTTGACGCCGGCGTTGGTCGCGGCGCGGGCGGTCGCCCACGACCTCGTGTCGCGCACCCAGCTCAGCCTCGCCCGGGCTTGGGCGGCGAGCCGCCTCTTGGACCGGCCAGGCGCATCCGTGGACGTCATGGCACCCAACGCTATTTCGCAGTGACTCTCGGGGACAGCTTACGTCCCCCTCGTCCTGCCCTAGGCGTTGTCGACGATGCGTGCGCCCAGCGGGAGAAGTGAGACGGGGATCATCTTGATGTTGGCCACGCCCAGCGGGATGCCGATGACGGACACGAACAGCGGGATGGACGTGAGCACGTGCCCGATCGCCAGCCAGATGCCCGCGACCAGGAACCAGATCACGTTGCCGATCAGCGTCAGCGCCCCGGCCTCGGGGTCGCGCACCACGGTCCTGCCGAACGGCCACAGCGCGTAGGCGGCGATCCGGAACGAGGCGATGCCGAACGGGATCGTGATGATGAGGACGCAGCAGACGATCCCGGCGACCGCGTAGCCGATGGCGAGCCAGATGCCGGCGAACACGAGCCAGATGACGTTGAGGATGGTGCGCATGGTCACAGCATGTCACCGTGCGTACCCGGCCCACATCGGGGATCACCCTGATAATGCAGGGGTGATCTGCGAACGCTGCAAGGAACGACGTCACGACGAGTGCCGGGGCGGCTCGTGGTGCGACTGCCAGCACCAGGAGCCCGAGCCGGAGCCGGACGAGCCCGTCGTCAACTGGCTGCGCCAGGGCTAGCCGGCCTGACCGGCGGCCTCCAGGAGCTGCCGCCTCGACGGGTTGACCAGCACCCGGCCGCCCACGGTGACGGTGGGCACCGTCTCGTCGCCGCCGTTGACCGACCGGACGAACGCCGCCGCCTCGGGGTCGCGCCAGATGTTCACCTCGGCGTAGGCGAGCGGGGTGAACCGCAGCCCGGTGCGCAGCCGCATGCAGTAGCGGCAGCCCGGCCGCCAGTAGACGACGACGCCCGTGCGGTCCGCCCCGCTGTGGGACGCCGAGCGCCCCCGGCGCGGCAGATTGGCGAGCACCGTCCAGGCGACGTAGAGGGCCGCGACGATGAGCAGGGCCGTCATCAGGGGAGACATACCGCGAACGTACCGGGCGAGTCCAGAGTCTGGACCCGGTCTTGGACATCGATCGTCGCCGGGGTATCTTCGAGGCATGCCAGCGGACCCCATGCTCGTCGGCCGACGCCACGTCGACCTTCAGCGTGTCCGCAGTGCCATCTGTTGCGACGCCCGGTAACCGCAGATTTCTTCCGCTGAGCGCGTCGCACCTCCTCTCCCCTGCACTCGATGACGAGGCAGGAGGAACGCTGCGCGCGCCCATAAACCCAAAAGGACGCGCAATGAGCACCCCTGCCAGCCGGCACCACAAGCGCCCGCGCGGCGAAGGCCAGTGGGCCCTCGGTTACCGAGAGCCGCTGAACAAGAACGAAGAGAGCAAGAAGGCCGACGACGGGCTCAACGTCCGCCAGCGGATCATCGACATCTACTCCAAGGGCGGCTTCGACTCGATCGACCCCGCCGACCTGCGCGGCCGCTTCCGCTGGTACGGCCTCTACACCCAGCGCAAGCCGGGCATCGACGGCGGCAAGACGGCGATCCTCGACCCGGAGGAGCTCGACGACCGCTACTTCATGCTGCGGGTGCGCATCGACGGCGGCCAGCTCGACATCCGCCAGCTGCGCGTCATCGCCGACCTGTCCAACGAGTACGCGCGCGGCACCGCCGACATCACCGACCGGCAGAACGTGCAGCTCCACTGGGTGGAGATCGAGTCGGTGCCCGACATCTGGGAGCGGCTGGAGGCCGTCGGGCTGAGCACGACCGAGGCGTGCGGCGACACCCCGCGCGTGATCATCGGGTGCCCGGTGGCCGGGATCGACGCCGAAGAGGTGATCGACGCCAGCGCCCAGATCCGCGAGCTGAACGAGAAGTTCATCGGCAACCCCGCCTACTCCAACCTGCCGCGCAAGTTCAAGACGGCGCTCAGCGGCTGCTCGGCCCACTGCACCGTGCACGAGATCAACGACGTGGCGTTCGTCGGCGTCGTCAACGAGCAGGGCGAGCGGGGCTTCGACCTGTGGGTCGGCGGCGGCCTGTCGACCAACCCGATGCTGGCCAAGCGGCTCGGCGTGTTCATCGCCCCCGAGCGGGCGGCCGACGTCTACGCGGGCGTCATCGGCATCTTCCGCGACTACGGCTACCGGCGGCTGCGCCACAGGGCGCGGCTGAAGTTCCTGGTCAACGACTGGGGCGTGGAGAAGTTCCGCGAGGTCCTGGAGACGGAGTACGTCAAGGAGAAGCTGCCCGACGGCCCCGCCCCCGCGCTGCCCCGCGCCAACCGGCGTGACCACGTCGGCGTCCACCCGCAGCACGACGGCAACTTCTACGTCGGCTTCGCGCCCCGCGTGGGCCGCCTCGACGGCGACAAGCTGCGCCTGATCGCCGACATCGCCGAGCGCCACGGCTCCGACCGGGTGCGCACCACCGTCGAGCAGAAGATGGTCATCCTCGACGTCGCCCCCGACCAGGTCGACTCGATCGTCGCCGAGCTGGAGGCCAACGACCTCAAGGTCAACCCCTCGACGTTCCGCCGCCAGACGATGGCCTGCACCGGCATCGAGTTCTGCAAGCTGGCGATCGTCGAGACCAAGGCCAGCGCCTCCCGGCTGATCGACGAGCTGGAGCGGCGGCTGCCGACGTTCGACGAGCCGCTGACCATCAACGTCAACGGCTGCCCCAACTCCTGCGCCCGCATCCAGACCGCCGACATCGGGCTCAAGGGCCAGCTCGTCATGGACGAGAACGGCAACCAGGTCGGCGGCTACCAGATCCACCTGGGCGGCTCGCTGGGCGTCAACTCCGGCTTCGGGCGCAAGGTGCGCGGCCTCAAGACCACCGTCGAGGGCCTGCCTGATTACGTGGAGCGCGTCGTGACGCACTACGACGAGCAGAAGAAGGAAGGCGAGACGTTCGCCGACTGGGTGCAGCGCGCCGACGAGGCGGACCTCAAATGACCGCACGCGCCGTGCCCTTCCACTGCCCCTACTGCGGAGATGAGGACCTCGAACCGTACGAAGGCGACGGCGGCTGGTACTGCCGCGCCTGCTCGCGCGCCTTCAAGCTGAAGTTTCTCGGAATCGGGGTGAACCTGTGACGCTCGTCGACATCGAGGCCGGGCTGACGCAGCAACGCGGCACGCTGGACCTGCAGGACATCGTCGAGTCGGCCGCCGTCTTCCTGGAGGACGCGCCCGCCCGCGAGATCATCCGCTGGGCGGCGGCGACGTTCGGCGACCGGCTCTGCCTGACCTCCTCCATGAGCGACGCCCTGCTCATCGACCTGGTGAGCCGGGTCAAGCCGGGCGTGGACGTGCTCTTCATCGACACCGGCTACCACTTCGCCGAGACCGTGGGCACCCGCGACGCGGTCCAGCAGGTCTACGACGTGAACGTGATCAACGTCAAGCCGTCGCGCACCGTCCAGGAGCAGGACCGCGACCTCGGGCCGCGCCTGTTCGGCCGCAACCCCGACCTGTGCTGCTACCTGCGCAAGGTCGAGCCGCTCAACCGTGCCCTGGAGCCCTACCTGGCGTGGATCTCCGGCATCCGCCGCGACGAGTCCGCCACCCGGGCCGGCACCAAGGTCGTCGAATGGGACGCCAAGCGGCAGATGGTCAAGGTCAACCCGATCGCCTCCTGGACCCAGGACGACGTCGACAACTACATGGCTGACAACGGGGTGCTGATCAACCCGTTGCACTACGACAGCTACCCCTCGATCGGCTGCGCGCCGTGCACGCGCCAGGTCGCCGAGGGGGAGGATCCGCGCAGCGGCCGCTGGGCGGGGCTGGGGAAGGTCGAATGCGGCATTCACCTGTAACTCCCGGCCGCCGGCCCGCCCCGTTGGCAGACGGGGCGGGCCAAGGCGGGCCGCCCGGCTCTCCGCCCGGCGGCGGGGTGCCGCTGGTGGCCGTGGCGCACGGATCGCGCGACCCGAGGGCCGCGGCGACGGTCGAGGCGCTGCTGGAGGAGGTGCGGCGGGCGCGGCCCGGACTGCCGGTGCGCGGCGCGTACCTGGACCACTCGGCGCCGACGCTGGCGCAGGCGCTGCACGGGCACGCGGAGGCCGTGGTGCTGCCGCTGCTGCTGACGGCGGCCTACCACAGCCGCGTCGACCTGCCGGCGGCGCTCAACGAGGCGCGTGCCCGCGATCCGCTGCTGCGCGTCCACTACGGCGACACGCTCGGCCCCCACCCGCTGCTGGTGTCCGTCCTGGAGCGCCGGCTGGCGGAGGCGGGCGTGACGCCGGGCGATCCCGGCACGGCGGTGGTGCTCGTCTCGGCGGGCTCCAGCGACGCGCGCGCCAACGCGGTCGTCGCGGACCTGGCCCGCACCTGGCGCCCCTCCCCCGGCCGTGCGAGCGGCCCTCTGGGCGGCCCCACGAGCGGCCCTTCGAGCGACCCCACGAGCGGGCCTTTGAGCGACCCCACGAGCGGGCCTTTGAGCGGCCGCGCAACGGGCCCGGTCAGCGGTGGCGGCGGCTGGTGGGCGGTGACGGCGGCGTACGCGTCGGCCGCCGGGCCGACGCCCGCGGAGGCGGTCGCGCTGCTCAGGCGGGCGGGCGCGCCCCGCGTGGCGGTGGCGCCCTACCTGCTGGCCCCCGGCTACTTCGCCGACAAGGTGCGGCGCGACACGCTGGCCGCCGGCGCCGACGTGGTCGCCGACGTGCTCGGCCCGGCCCCGGAGCTGGCCCAGGTGGTGCTGCGGCGCTACGAGGCCGCCCTGTGCGCCCCCGTGGACGCGGCGGCCTCATGAGCTGATCCCCGCCGCCCGGCGTGATCGGGCGGCGGGCCCGTCAGCAGCCCCGGTCTCAGCAGCCCGGGTCTCAGTAGCCCGGGTCTCAGTAGCCCGGCCTCAGTAGCCCCGGTCGAGGGAGCGGCGCTCGTTCCAGTCGTCGCCGTGCAGCTCCCGCCAGTGCTCGCGCCAGGCCGACCAGCGGCGCTTGAGCGGCTTGGCCCGCGAGTCGCCGAGCACCTTGACGTCGCCCATCACCGCGTAGGCGTGCACGCGCACGACGGGCGCACTGGTGCCGGGAGCGGCCTCCTGCACGTCGACGCGCTTGTCGCCCATGATGGCCACGCCGTCGAGGTCCACGTTGACCCCGTCCGGCACGATGATCTTCACGTCGCCCATCACGGACACGGCGGTGATCTCCACCAGGTCGGTGCGCACCTCGGCCTCGCGCAGGTCGAGCAGCACGTCGCCCATCACCGCGACGGCGCCGAGCTCCTGGTCGATGCGCCAGGTGCCGCGCCGCTTGGTGTCACCCATGATGCCCACGAACCAGCGCCGCTTCCTGCCCTCGCGCGGCTGGACCTGACCGGGGGCGGCCGGGGCCGCGGGCAGGTCCTGGGTGAGCAGGGCCAGCTCGGCGTGCGTGGTGGCGGTGTAGGCGGCCTCGGTGCGGTCGGTCAGCTCGGCGAGCGTGAGCCGTCCTTCGACGGAGGCCTCCCGCAGCATCTCCACCACGGCTTCCCGCTCGGCGTCGGAGGCCCGTACCTCCCCAGGGTCAGTCATACTCGCAACATATCGCGTTTGCGGGGGTTTGCGATCCTCCCGAAGAAGGAATCGCCATCCCCCGAACCTCGCATCGGTGAATACCGATGAAAGCGTGTCGCATGCCGTGGACAATGATCACTGTGAGCGAGGAGCCGCCGGTCCCCGATGGATCGGTCACACGCATGGCGAGCGCCAGGATCAGGTTGCTCGGCGGCGTGGCCGAGCGGTCCGGCAGCCGCCTTTCCGCGTCCCAGCTCGCCGAACGCGTCGGCTGGTGCGCGGATCTGGTGTCCGGCATGGTGGCGGATCTCGTCGCCCGGCACTTCAACATGGCCGACGTCTCCAGGCTCGCCTCCGGTGTCGACGCCGGTGGCCGCAGGCTTCCGGCTCATGCCTGGATGGCGTTGCGCCGTCTGGGGTGGACGGTGCGAGCCCCCGTCGGCGCCACGATCACCGACCGCATTGCGCGCATGGCTCAGGAACAGGCAGGACGGACGCTGCGTGAGTCCTGCCGCAGAGCGGACCTCGTGACCGGAGTGCTGGCCACCTGGCCGGCGAATCCCCGCAGGCGGAGCCCCGCCGAGTGGGACGCGGTCCGAGCGGCGATCGACGGTGGCCGGCAGCTGCCCGCCAACGTGATCACAGCTCGCACCCGGCAGATCACCGGCTTCGTCCAGGCTCACGGCCGGCTGCCGGTCGACGTGTACGAACTGGAGGGGGCGCCTGGAGCGGCCCGGATGCTGCTGCTGTCCGCGTGCGACCGGCAGCAGGCCGTCGTGGAGCGCGTCTCCGGCGCACCGGAACGGGCAGTATTGCGCCTGCGCTTGCCGATCCGGCCTCAGCCTCGCTCCTACGGGGACTGGGAGTGGATAGCCTGCCCGATCAAGCTGCCACCGACCGTGCCGGCATCCGCGAAACTGCACCTCCCCACTGTGTGGCCGGCGCCCGGCGCGGTACGTGCCGACCTCGCCTTCAGCCATCAGGTTCCGCCGCCGTCGCGTACGGGGCACCGGGTGGGCCTCGGGGTCGACTGGGGCCTGAACACGTTGCTCACGGCCGGTGCGGCCCGCCTGCACGCCGACGGGGCCATCTCCGCCCTGGGGTCCGGCGGGCAGTTCAGAGCCGCGGGGGTGGTCGCCAAACTGCATCGGCTGCGCCGCCTGTCCGAGAGCCTGCGGGCCAAGGCCGACCGGCAGCGACGCATCGCGGACGGCCGCACACGGCGCGGGCTGGGCGTCGACCCGGCCCTGCGGTCGGCTCAGGAGGCGGTCTCGCGCGAGGCGCGCGCTGTGTCGGCCCGACGCACCCGCCTCGGCGACGCGCTCGCCCGGGCATCGGCCCGATGGGCCGTCGACCAGGCCGTCGCAGCTCGTGCCAGTGTCATCTACCTCGAAGACCTGCGCTCGATGGACGCCCGGGGGATGACCCGTGCCGCGAACACCCGGCTGTCGCAGCAGGTCCGCGGCCGGATAGCCGCACGCATCAGGCACATGGCCGCCGAGGTGGGCATCGCCGTCGTCATGATCCCGGCCCGCAACACCTCCAGGCATTGCCCCGGATGCTTGACGCCCCTGCGGCACCGTAAGGCGCCCGACCGCTCCGCCGAGGGGTGGAAGTGGGCTGTCTGCCCGGCCTGCGGCTGGCAGGGCGACAGGGACGACGGGGCCTGGCGTCGCATCGTCGCGCGTGGCCTGAGCCACCAGGCCACGACCGTGACAGACAGCGCCACCGGCGTCATGCTGATTCCCGCCGTGGTGGACACGCTCGAAGCGCGAGCGGTCATCACCCCGGCCCGGAAGACCCGGCGGCCGGATCGGTCCAAGACCGGGCCGACACGGCGCCGTCCGCCACGCCCCGCGCCCAGGCGACGCGGGGCACCCTCCCCGGCGGGCCCCACGGGCCTGGCCGGCCGGCGTCCGGAGGGACACGCACCCACGGACCGAGCCCGGCTGCCTCGCGCCGCCGTCCGGCACCAGGGCGTGCTCACGAGCAGCGAACCCAGCCGCCGTCACAGGCCGCGCGGCACTGCGTTGGGAGCGGGATTCCACCTCCACGCCCACGCTTCCCCGCCACGCTGGGAAACCGTCCCGGACAACACGTCCGCGGAAGGTCATCCGGCTGCTCAGAGACGCTAGGGTCCCTGTCATGCATGAGGAACAGCTCTACCGGGCGGCGTTGAACGGCGATACCGAGGCGGTGGGCGAGCTGCTCGCCCAGGGGGCCGATCCCAACGTGGCCAGCGAGGGCGCGGACGAGGAGGGCGGGCTGCCGCTGTGCGCGGCGGCCGCCTGGGACCGGGTGGAGACCGCCGGGGCGCTGCTGGCGGCCGGCGCGCAGGCCGACGGCCGGGAGAGCGGCGGCTGGACGGCGCTGATGTGGGCCGCCGCCAACGGCAGCGCCGACACGGCGCGGGTGCTGATCGAGGCGGACGCCGACGTCGACGCCGTCAACGAGTCCGGCGACACGCCGCTGTCGCTGGCGGCCCGGCGCGGGGCGCTGGGCGTGGTGCGTGAGCTGCTGGCGGCAGGCGCCGACCCGGAGAAGTACGACGGCGACGGCGACACGCCGCTGGACATCGCGGCCGACTGGCTGGGCGTGCACCTGGAGAGCGCGCTGCTCGACCAGATCGGGCAGGAGGACTGGGAGTACGTGGTGGCGCGGCAGTTCGCCAAGGACGGCACCGAGCTGGTGACGGTGGCGGGCCGCTCGGCCGACGGGTCGCAGAGCGAGCAGGTGCAGGCGCAGCGCGGCCACGCGGCGATCGCGACGCTGCTGGAGGACGCGGCGGGCGTCTACACGCCGATCGACCGGCTGGTGGCGCGCGCGCTGGCGCACCGCGACGTGGACGAGGACGCCGAGACGTGGTGGGTGGTGGCCGACACGCTGGGCAAGCGGGCCGACGACGAGACGTACGAGGCGCTGGCGAAGCTGTGCGTGAGCGAGGACGCCAGGGAGCGTGAGTTCGGTGTCGACGCGATCGCCCAGTTCGGCGTGACGAGCGAGGACAAGCCCTATCTGGAGCGCACGCTGCCGCTGCTGCAGAAGATGACGACCACCGAGGGCAACCCGCAGGTGCTGCGCTCGGTGCTGGCCGCGCTGGGCCACACGGGCGATCCGAGGGCGCTGCCGCAGGTGCTCGACATCATCGGCCGCCCGGGTCACAAGCGCACGATGACCGACGCGATCGCGCTGGCCGACGTGCTGCCGCCGGATCACGCCGAGGGGCTGGCGCTGCTCATCGACATGACGCGCGACGACGAGACCGAGGTGCGTGACTGGGCCACGGCGGGGCTGGCCGGGCTGGACGCCGACACGCCGCAGATCCGCGACGCGCTGGCGGCCCGGCTCGACGACGCCGACCTGCGCACGGTGGCCGAGGCGACGCGGGGGCTGCGGGCGCGCGGCGACGAGCGGGCGCAGCAGGGCGCCAAGCGGGTGCTGGAGGAGTCCGACGACCCGTACGCCGTGGAGCTGGTCACCGAGGCCTGAGCGGCCTCTCAGCGCCCCTCAGGGGCCTGACAGGGCGGGTGCGGTGGCGAGGACGTCGCGGGCCAGCGCCCGGTCGCCGGTCAGCTCGGCGGGGAAGCTCGCCGGGTCGCCGCGTCCGCCCAGCAGGAAGCAGAACGCGACCACGTCCGCCGTGATGCCCGCGTCGGGCTCGGCGGGCGGGGCGGGGTCCTCGACGCCGAGGGCGACGTTCCACTCGCCGCCGCCGGGCCCGGTGAGGGTGACGCGCACGCCGCGCCCGGACGCGTCCAGGCCCGACAGCAGCATCGTCCACGGCAGCAGCCGGGCGCACAGGTCGGCGACCGGGTGGATGTGGCCGGGCAGCGGGTGCGGCAGGCTGACGCGGGCGGTGCGGGCGGCGTCGTCGGTGTGCACCCACGTCTCCAGCATCCTGGCCAGCACGTGGTCGGCGGCGGGAGCCTCCAGGCCGTCGAGGGTGGCGGGGGTGCCGGCGGGCAGGCCGGCGAGGTGGCGGCAGAGCGCGTCGGCCTGCGCCCGCCAGTCCCTGCGGGTCTGCTCGGGGTCGCGGGAGCGCTCGTACGCCTGTACGTGCGCGGTGCGGGTGGCCGAGTCGGCGGCGGTGAGCTCGGGCCCCAGGACGGG
Source organism: Nonomuraea sp. NPDC003214 (assembly GCF_053590035.1). NCBI lineage: Bacteria > Bacillati > Actinomycetota > Actinomycetes > Streptosporangiales > Streptosporangiaceae > Nonomuraea > Nonomuraea sp. NPDC003214. The sequence continues at coordinate 319,423 of NZ_JBSFSX010000003.1, forward strand.
CGCGCCGACGGAGGCGGCGAGCAGGCCGTCCTTGGCGGCCAGGTGCGCGACGAGTTCCTGGAGCGTCCAGCCTTCGACGATCACGCGGGACCAGTCGTCGTCCACGGCCGAGGCGAGCAGCGCGTCCATGGCGGCCACGCGGCCGGCGTACGGCTCGGCCCAGGGCGCGGTGGGGGCGGCGGGCCGGCGCCGCGCCCTGGCCCCGGCCAGCAGTTGCGGACGCAGCGTGCCCGTGGGCTCCACCGGGTCCTCGAGCAGCGCGTCCAGGTACAGACGCTCCAGCGGCTCCATCACACCTCTTCCTCTGCCAGCGCGCCGGCCAGGCGGCGCAGCGCCAGCCGGATGCGCGACTTGGCCGTGCCCTCGGGCACGCCCAGTTCCTCCCCCACCTGCCGGTACGTCCTGCCGCCGAAGTAGGCGAGCTCGACCGCCTCGCGCAGGGCGTCGGGTAACGCCGTGACCGCCTGCCGCACCCGTTCGGCCTGGTCGGCGGCGAGCACCGTGTCCTCCAGCCGGTCGGGCGCCCGTTCGAACAGGCGGGGGCCGAGCGTGGAGACGCGGCGGCGCTCCTCGGCGCGCACGTGGTCGACGGCGCGGCGGTGGGCGATCGTGGCGAGCCAGGCGCGCAGCGTCCCCCGGCCCGGGTCGTAGGCCAGCGGGCGCTCCCAGAAGATGAGGAACACCTCCTGCGTGATGTCCTCGGCGATCACCCGGTCCCGCGTGACGCGCAGGGAGAGACCGAAGATCAGCGAGGAGAGCCGATCGTAGATCTCCCCGAGCGCGGCCTCGTCGCCGCCGACCACCCGCTGGTGCAGCAGGCGGTCGTCGTACGGTGCCTCCACTGGCACCACACTCCCGTGATCCGGACCTAGGCGGCGGGTGTGCCGCGACCCGAGCATGTCACTATTCGCCGGAAAAGGGCAGACGGATGTCGGAGCCCGGCGCGCCCGCCGGGCCGGGATAGTGTCAGAAGACACCACGAGTCGTCGCACGTCCAGAAGCAGAGGGAGCACATTCATGGCCACCACGCGCACCGCCACGACCGAGTGGAAGGGGGCCCTGCTCGACGGGTCCGGCACCGTCACGCTCGACACGTCCGGGGTGGGCACGTTCGAGGTGTCCTGGCCGTCCAGGGCCGAGGCGCCGTCCGGCCGGACCTCGCCGGAGGAGCTCATCGCCGCCGCGCACTCCTCGTGCTTCTCCATGGCGCTCTCGCACGCCCTGGCGGGCGCGGGCACGCCGCCGGAGTCGCTGCGGACCAGCGCCGACGTCACCTTCCAGCCGGGCGAGGGCATCACCGGCATCGTGCTCACCGTGCAGGGCCGGGTGCCGGGGATCGACGCCGCGCAGTTCCAGGAGGCGGCCGAGACGGCCAAGGCGAACTGCCCGGTCAGCAAGGCGCTCGCGGGCACCACGATCAGCTTGCGCGCCGAACTCCTGTAGCGGGACCGCGATCGCGTGCGACAATCGGGTCACATGCGCGAAGTCTGGCCGGGCGAACCTTATCCACTCGGTGGCACCTGGGACGGCGTGGGCACCGGTTTCTCGGTGTTCTCCGAGGTGGCCGAGCGGGTCGAGCTGTGCCTGTTCCACGACGACGGCTCCGAGGAGCGGATCGACCTGCCCGAGGTCGACGGGTTCGTCTGGCACGGCTACCTGCCCGGGATCATGCCGGGGCAGCGCTACGGCTACCGGGTGCACGGGCCCTACCAGCCGGCCCAGGGCTACCGGTGCAACCCGGCCAAGCTGCTGCTCGACCCCTACGCCAAGGCCGTCGACGGCGAGCTGACGTGGAACGAGGCGCTGTTCCCCTACCACTTCACCGATCCGTCGCGGCCCAACTCGGCCGACAGCGCGCCGTACATGCCGAAGAACGTGGTGATCAACCCGTTCTTCGAGTGGGGCAACGACCGCTCGCCGCGGGTCCCGTACCACCAGAGCGTGATCTACGAGGCGCACGTGCGGGGGCTGACGATGCGCCATCCCGGCGTGCCCGAGGACCTGCGCGGGACGTACGCGGGGATGGGGCATCCGGCGATCATCGACCACCTGGTGTCGCTCGGGGTGACGGCGGTCGAGCTGATGCCGGTGCACCACTACATGCCCGAGCACTTCCTGGTGGCGCGCGGGCTGACGAACTACTGGGGCTACAACACGATGGCCTACCTGGCCCCGCACGGCGGCTACTCCAGCTCCGGCACGCGGGGCGAGCAGGTGCCGGAGTTCAAGGCGATGGTGCGGGCGCTGCACGAGGCGGGCATCGAGGTGATCCTCGACGTGGTCTACAACCACACCGCCGAGGGCGACCACATGGGGCCGACGCTGGGCTTCCGCGGCATCGACAACGCCGCCTACTACCGGCTGCACGACGGCGACCGGCGCTACTACCTGGACTACACCGGGTGCGGCAACTCGCTCAACGTGCGCTCGCCGCACGCGCTGCAGCTCATCATGGACTCGCTGCGCTACTGGGTGCTGGAGATGCACGTCGACGGGTTCCGGTTCGACCTGGCCTCGGCGCTGGCGCGGGAGCTGCACGACGTCGACCGGCTGAGCGCGTTCTTCGACCTGATCCAGCAGGACCCGGTGATCTCGCAGGTCAAGCTGATCGCCGAGCCGTGGGACGTGGGGCCGGGCGGCTACCAGGTGGGCAACTTCCCGCCGCTGTGGACCGAGTGGAACGGCAAGTACCGCGACACCGTGCGCGACTTCTGGCGGGGGACGCACTCGGCGCTGCCGGAGTTCGCCTCTCGGCTGACGGGCTCGGCCGACCTGTACGAGACGTCCGGGCGGCGGCCGGTGGCCTCGATCAACTTCGTCACCTGCCACGACGGCTTCACGCTGACGGACCTGGTCTCGTACGACCACAAGCACAACGAGGCCAACTGCGAGGACAACCGCGACGGCACCGACGACAACCGGTCGTGGAACTGCGGGGCCGAGGGGCCGGTCGAGGATCCGCGCATCGTCGGGCTGCGGCACCGGCAGCGGCGCAACTTCCTGGCCACGCTGTTCCTGTCGCAGGGCGTGCCGATGCTCTCCCACGGCGACGAGCTGGGCCGGACCCAGCGGGGCAACAACAACGCCTACTGCCAGGACAACGAGATCGCCTGGGTCGACTGGTCGATGCTGCACACCGAGTCGGACCTGCTGGAGTTCGTGCGCAGGCTGTCGCAGCTGCGGCGGGAGCACCCGGTGTTCCAGCGGCGGCGCTTCTTCCACGGGCGGCATTCGGGCAACGGCCTGCGCGACCTGGTGTGGCTGACGCCCGGCGGGGCGGAGATGACGGCGGGCGACTGGCACATCGGCTACGCCAAGTCGCTCATGGTCTACCTCAACGGCGAGGCGATCACCGAGCCGGGGCCGCGCGGGGAGAAGATCACCGACGACTCGTTCCTGCTGCTGATCAACGCCCATCACGAGGACATGACGTTCACGCTGCCGGGCGAGGAGTTCGGCGGCACCTGGATCCCCGAGATCGACACCAGCCACGAGACGCTGGAGAGCGTGTTCGTCGACGAGGGGTGGCGGCCCGGCGACCTGGTGGCGGTCACCTCCCGGTCGTTGCAGGTGCTGCGCCAGCCCCGGCGTCCATGACTTGTCACAGGCGTGTGCCAAGGTAGAGGGGTGCGTCGCATCCATCCCGACATAGAAGACAATCCCGACATCGAGCGGGCCTACGCCTATCCCGACCGGCCGTGGCTGCGCCTCAACATGGTGGCCAGCGCCGACGGCGGCGCGTGGGTCGAGGGGCTGTCCGGCGGGCTGTCGAGCAAGGGCGACCGGCGCGTCTTCGGGGTGCTGCGCGGGCTGGCCGACGTGATCGTGGCGGGCGCCGCCACCGTCCGGGCCGAGGGCTACGGCGCGGTCCGGCCGCGCGAGTCGTGGCGCGAGATACGGGCGGGCCGGCCTGCCGCGCCGCCCATCGCGGTGATCACCCGCGGCCTCGGCCTCGACCTGGCCGGGCCGCTGTTCGACGGCGGCGTCAGCCGGACCATCGTCATCACCTGCGAGAGCGCGCCCGCCGAGCGGCGCAAGGCCGCCGCCGAGGTCGCCGACGTCATCGTGGCCGGCGAGGAGTCCGTCGACCTGGCCGCCGCCCTGGCCGCGCTGCACGAGCGCGGCCTGACCCGGGTGCTGTGCGAGGGCGGGCCGCTGGTCAACGCCCAGCTCGCCGCCGCCGGGCTCGTCGACGAGCTGTGCCTGACCGTCAGCCCGGCGCTGATCGGCGGCGACGCGGCGCGCATCCTCAACGGCGCGCCGTCACACGTCAAGCTTGAGCTCAGCCAGGTGCTGGAAGAGGAGGGGGTCCTCTTCTGCCGCTACACGAAGGAGTCGGGCCCATGACAGAGCCGACCGCGCCACGGGGGAAGAAGGCGGCCAAGGAGCCGGAGCCGATCCCGGACCTCGACCTGCCCGTGCGCCCGCCGGTCGCGCCGATGCTGGCCAAGCCGGTCAAGGCGATGCCCAAGCAGGCCGGCAACCTGTTCTACGAGCCGAAGTGGGACGGGTTCCGGTGCATCGTCTTCCGCGACGGCGACGAGGTCTATCTCGGCAGCCGCAACGAGCGGCCGTTCACCCGCTACTTCCCGGAGCTGGTGGAGGCCGCCAAGGCGGAGCTGCCCGACCGGTGCGTGGTCGACGGCGAGATCGTGCTGCCGCGCGGGTCGCACCTCGACTTCGAGGCGCTGCAGCAGCGCATCCACCCGGCGGCGTCGCGGGTCAAGATGCTGTCGGAGCAGACGCCCGCCTCGTTCGTCGCCTTCGACCTGCTGGCCCTGGGTGACGAGTCGTTCATGGAGACGCCGTTCGCGGAGCGCCGGCGGCGGCTGGTCGAGATATTTCCCGAAAAAGGCGGATCCATCCGGCTCACTCCGGTGACGACGGACGACGCCCAGGCCGCCGAGTGGTTCGACATGTTCGAGGGCGCCGGGCTCGACGGCATCATCGTCAAACCCGGCGACCAGCCCTACATCCCCGACAAGCGGACCATGTTCAAGGTCAAGCACGAGCGCACCGCCGACGTGGTCATCGCCGGCTACCGCGAGCACAAGAGCGGCCCGATCGTCGGCTCCATCCTGCTCGGCCTCTACGGCGACGACGGCCGCCTGCACCACGTGGGCGTGGCGGCCTCGTTCCCCATGGCGCGGCGGGCCGAGCTCGTCGAGGAGCTGCGACCGTACATCGCCGAGCTGTCGGAGCACCCGTGGGGCCACTGGGCCGAGCAGGCCGCCGCCGGCATCGGCCAGCCCGCCGCCACCCCGGCCACCGGCGGGCAGCGGGTGCCGGGCGCGATCTCGCGGTGGAACGCCAAGAAGGACCTGTCGTTCATCCCGCTGCGGCCCGAGCTGGTGATCGAGGTGGCCTACGACCAGATGGAGGGCGACCGGTTCCGCCACACCGCCCAGTGGCGGCGGCTGCGTCCCGACCGCACCCCCGAGTCGTGCACGTACGAGCAGCTCGACCGGCCCGTCTCCTACGACCTGGACGACATCCTGGCCCGCTAGGCGGTGAAGGCCAGGCTGGCGTTGTGCCCGCCGAAGCCGAAGGAGTTGACCATCGCCGCCCGCCACCGGCCCCGACGGGCGGCGCCCGCCACCAGGTCGAGCTTCACCTCGGGGTCCGGGTCGGCCAGGTTGCGCACGGCGGGGATCACACCCTCGCGCAGCGACAGGATCGCCGCGATCGCGGCCAGCGAACCCGAGGCGCCGCACAGGTGACCGGTCATCGACTTGACCGCGGTGACGGCCGGGTGGACGCCCACGGCCTCGGCGATCGACGCGCTCTCCGTCAGGTCGCCCGTCGGCGTGGAGGTCGCGTGCGCGCTGACGTGACCGACGTCCAGCGGGCTCAGCCCGGCCGAGTCCAGAGCCAGCCGCATCGCGCGCACCTGGCCCTCCGCCGTGCCCGCCGTGATGTGATGGGCGTCGGAGCTGGTGCCCGCGCCCGCCAGCGTGGCATGCGTACGGGCGCCGCGCCCCGCCGCGAACCCGCCACGCTCCAGCACCAGCACCGCCGCGCCCTCCCCGAGCACGAACCCGTCCCGCGCCGCGTCGAACGGCCGCGACGCCTCCTCCGGCGGGCCGTCGAACCGCGACAACGCCCTCGCCTGCGCGAACCCCGCCAGCGTGAGCGGATGCACGCACGCCTCCGCGCCGCCCGCGACCACCACGTCGGCGCGGCCCAGCCGGATCAGGTCCAGGCCCATCGCGATCGCCTCCGCCCCGGACGCGCAGGCGCTCACCGGCGTGTACGCGCCCGCCCGCGCGCCCAGCTCGATGCTCACCACGGCGGCTGCGGCGTTGGGCATGAGCATCGGGACCGTGTACGGCGACACCTTGCGCGGGCCGGACGCCTCCATCAGGTCGTCCTGCGCCAGCAGCGTCAGCACCCCGCCGACGCCCGTGCCGATCACCACGGCCAGCCGCTCCGGCTCCACCTCCGGCGCGCCCGCGTCCGCCCACGCCTCCCGCGCCGCGACCAGCGCCGCCTGCTGGCAGCGGTCCAGCCGCCGGGCCGGCACCCGGCCCAGCACCTCGGCCGGGTCGACGCTCATCCGGGCGGCGATCCGCACCGGCAGGCCGGCCGCCCACTCCTCCTCGACCAGCGCGGCGCCGGAGCGCCCCGCCAGCATCGCGGCCCACGTGGAGGCCACGTCACCGCCCAGCGGGGTGGTCGCTCCCAGGCCGGTGACGGATGCGCCCGCGGTCAACGTGTCGTGCACGAGGTGTCCCCTTTCGTCCTGCCGTCCACGCTGCCAGGACGCGCCCGTACGGGGAGGCGTGAAGATCGACGAAAAACCACCGCCGTCTTTGTCGCCCCGGACCGACGCCCACCACGGCCATGCGGGGGTTTCCGGCCACCGGGACGGCACCCGGCGAGCGGTCAGGGAGGACCGCCGCCGGTCCCCCAGGGCGGGCACCGCGCGGGCGCTCTGGGAGGGCCGCCGCCGGGCGTGCGGGGACGGGCGACCCCGGGCACACGGCGGGCGGCGGCGGGCGCTCGGGAGCACGCGGCGGGTGCTCGGAGAAGTCCGGCGGGTGCCCAAAGCTTTCGCTGGGGAACCGCGGGGTCGTTCCGGTGGGGCTCGGTGCTCGCCGGCCGGTGGGAGAGCGGCGGGGTCAGGTGAGCCAGATGAGGCCGGCGAAGCGGCCGGGGTCGTGGCGGCGGTGGGAGTAGAGGTCGGCGGTCTCGATGGTGCAGCGGTCGTCGTGGCGGACGTCGGCGACGCCGGCCTCGCGGAGCTGGGCCTCGATGCCGGCGCGCAGGTCGAGCGCCGGGGTGCCCCAGGAGGTGGTGGAGCGGGTCTGCGGCACGGTGGCGGCGACGCGGTCGCGCAGCTCGGCGGGCACCTCGTAGCAGCGGCCGCAGGCGCCGGGCCCGATCAGCGCGGCCATCCGGGCGGGCACGGCGCCCTTGCCGGCCATCGCGGCGACCAGGGCGGCGGCGATGCCCGCCTCGGTGCCGGGCCGGCCGGAGTGGGCGGCGCCCACCATGCGCGCGACCGGGTCGGCCACCAGCACGGCCGGGCAGTCGGCGCCGAGCGAGGCGAGCGCCAGGCCGGGCTCGGTGGTGAACACGCCGTCGACGGGCGGCGGGTCGTCGCCGAACGGCTCGCTCACGTACGCGATCTCGGCGCCGTGCACCTGGCGCATGAACACGATCGCGCGCACGCCGAGCTCGGCGGCCACGCCGGCGCGGTTGGCGCGGACGGCGGCGGGGTCGTCGCCGGTGCCGCCGCCGAGGTTGCGGGTGCCGTGCGGGCCGGCGCTGACGCCGCCGTGGCGGTCGGTGACGGCGACGTGCACGCCGGGGACCAGCTCCATGCCCCCGATCCTATGACCCGCCGGGCCCGGGCCCGGAAGGCCGGGTTCCCTGGCGTGAGGAGTGCGCCTGACGAGCCTGGACGACCCGCACGCGCAAATGGCCCGGCGCGGGTGCCCGGTGGTGCGGGCGGCGCCCGCCCCGGCGGCCCAGGGAGCACGGGCGGTGAGCTAGGGGCGGCGGCGGGGGGACGAGCCGGGACCGCCGGGGCCGGAGCCGCGCGGGATCACGCCGGGCGCCCGGCCGAGGGCGATCGACATGTGCACCTCGTCGTAGCGTTCGCGGCCCACCTCGACCACGTTCGGCAGGCGGCCCCACTCGGTGAAGCCGAGCTCCTCGTACAGCTCGATGGCGCCGTGGTTGTTGCTGCGCACGCTGAGCGTGAGCGTCTCCAGCCCGGCGGCGCGGGCGCTGTCCGTGAGCGCGGAGACGACGAGCCTGCCGAGGCCCAGGCCGCGCGCCGACGGGTGGGCCATGATCTTGGCGACCTCGGCGGTGCGGGTGAACACGGCGTGCGGGGAGCGCCGCCACAGGCCCATCGCCTGGACCGTGCCGTCCACGCGGGCCAGGGCGAGGCGGGCGTCGCCGTCCCTGACGGCCTTGAGCACCTCCTCCAGCCAGGGGTCGGTCTGCTCGCGGCCGGGGGGCTCCGGGTAGCCGATGGCTCCGCCGAGCCCGGCGACGGCGTGCATCACGCGGTGGACGGCGGACTGGAGCTCTTCGTCGGCGGAATCCGGCCAGGTGAGGTCAATGCGCACGGTTGACCATTATGTCGGGATTTTTCGCCGTAATCGGCTTTACGGTCGGGGCGCGGGCGGTCGATTCGGCCCGCCACCGGCGTGATCACCCGCGTACGCGATCAGCCCCGGAAAAGCCGATCGTGATCCGTATGTCGCGCGATAGATTGCGCTCATGAGCGAGGGGATCATGCCGGAGCTGCCGGACCTGACGGGGTTGTCCGAGGCGGCGGCCCAGTCGCGGGCCTCGGTGCTGCGCAGCCGCGCCGAGTCGTACATCGCGCTGGGGCGGCACGACGCGGCGATCGCGGACCTGACGGAGTCGATCGCGCTCGTGCCCGGCAACGCGCGGGCCTGGCGGCTGCGTGGGGAGAGCCACCGGATCGTCGAGCGGTTCGAGGCGGCGGTGGCCGACTTCGACGAGGCGCTGCGGCTGGAGCCCGACAGCTCCTACGCGCTGGGCTCGCGCGGCCAGGCGTACGCGTCGCTGGGCCGGATGGAGGAGGCCATGGCCGACTTCGAGCACGCGCTGACGCTCTCGCCCGAGTCGCTGTGGATCCTGGAGGCCAAGGCGGACGCGCTGGCCGACCTGGACCGGTTCGACGAGGCGCTGGACGAGCACGCCAAGATCATCGCGCTGAACGAGGAGCTGGCCTACTCGTGGCTGGCCCGCGGCGACCTCTACCAGCGGATGGGCCTGTATGCCGAGGCCATCTCCGACTACGGCCGCGCCCTGGAGGCCGACCCCGACTACGTCCGGGCGCTGAGCAGGCGTGGCGAGGCGCTGCGCATGATCGACCGTTACGAGGAGGCGCTGGCCGACCTCAACCGGGCCGTCGAGCTCGACCCCGACAACGACCGGGCGCTGGGCAGCCGGGGCGCGGTGCTGAGCGAGCTGGGCGACAACGAGGCGGCGCTGAAGGACCTGAACCGGGCCGTCGAGCTGGACGAGGAGTACATCTGGGCCTACCGGGTGCGCGGCGAGATCCTTCAGGACCTCGACCGGCACGAGGAGGCCGTCGCCGACTTCACCCGCGCCCTGCATCTGGAGTTCGGCGACTGACCGCCGGGGGCCGGCGGCCGATCGCGACGACGGTGACGATCAGCAGCACGCAGGCGGCGGCGATCCCCGCGACCACGGCCGGCACCCCCGCCCGGGGCGCCGCGAGCGGCAGGAGCAGGATGACCAGGGCGTACCCGGGCACCACGGCCGGATGGGTGACGCGGGCGCGCACGACGGTCCCGTGGATCAGCCGGAACAGGACGAGGAACACCGCGGCCGGGATCGCGACGGCGTAGCCGATGGCCAGGGGCGTGGCGGTGACGTCGTGCCCGGTCTGCTCGGCGGCCACCTCCAGCCCGGCGCCGAGCGCGGCCAGCGCGGCGAACACGCCGTAATGCCCGTACCCCCACAGGTAGGACAGATGGGGGCGCTCCTCCAGCCCCTCGCCCGCGGGCAGGAGGAAGTAGACCCACCACAGCGCGAACAGCAGCACGAGCCCCGAGACGGCCATGACGACCAGGGGCGCGCCCGTCCGGGCCGCCGCCAGCGCGCCCGCGACGCCCCGGGTCGCGGCCAGGACGCTCTCACCGAGCAGGATGATCGTGAACAGCCCGTAGCGTTCGGCGATGTGGTGCGGATGCCAGTGGGTCCGCCCGGCGCGTTCGGCCCAGACCGGCACCGCCAGCTCGGCAGCGGCCAGCGCGACGAACAGCGGCAGCCGCGCCCCCTCCGGCACCGCGCCCGCCTCCACGAGGACGAGGCGCAGCACCCACCCCGCCTGCACGACGGTGATGCCCGCCGCGTAGCGCAGCGCGGTGCGGCGGCCCGCCGGGTCCTCGACGGCGGCGCGCACCCACTGGGCGACCAGCGCGATGCGCATGATGAAGTAGCCGAGCGTGACCGCGCCGAAGTCGGCGTGGTCGGCGGCGGCCGGCACCCCGGCGGCGAGCACGAGCACGCCGCCCATCTGCACCATCGTGAGCAGCCGGTAGGGCACGTCGTCGGTGTCGTAGGCCGAGGCGAACCAGGTGAAGTTCATCCACGCCCACCAGATCGCGAAGAACACCTGGAGGAACAGGACCAGCCCGGGCAGCGCGTGGCCGTCGGCCACGGCGTGGGCGAACTGCGCGGTGGCGGCCGCGATCGCCACCACGAACGTGAGGTCGAACAGCAGTTCCAGCTCGCTCGCCGCGCGGTGCGGCTCGTCGACCGCCCGGGGACGCATCCTGACGCGGATCTCCCGTGCCTTCATGTCCCTTCCCTCCCCGGGGAAGCGGCCGATGAAAGGTTCTCTCCCGGTGAAGCGGCCGGTGAAAGGTTCCCTCCCCGGGGAAGCGGCCGGTGAAAGGCGGAAGGCACGGAACCCTTCGTCACGGGTCCCGTGCCTTCCTGCGGCGCGCTACAGCGTGAGCAGCGCGTTGACCGGCAGACGCCGGTCCGACAGCGGGCGCATCGCGATGCGGAGCAGCGCGAGCGCGTTGTCGTCACCCGCGATGCGGTTGGCGCTGAGCCCGCCGCACGACTGGCAGTGGTGGATGATCAGCCACTCCCCGTCGTGCCGCACGGACACGCTCAGCGCCGCCATCCGCCCGCGGCAGCCCGCCCGCCGGTCACCGGGGACGCGGTGGTCGACGTGCAGGCTCGTCAGACAGTGCGGGCAGTGGTTGCGGTGCGCGGTGCCCGGCGCGAGGACGGGCACGTCGAGGCGGCAGCCGACGCATCGGAACGCGTCGCCCGGCTCGCCGTGACGGACGTCCTTGCGCCGCTGCGGCCTGCGCGGGTCCGGTTTCCTGCGTGGCATGTCCGCTCCCGTCACAGGTCGCCGAACGTTTCCAGCGGAAACGGCGGCTGAGCGAGCGGGCGTACGGCCATGCGCATGAGGATGAGCTGGTTGTCGTCCCCGGAGATCGGGTTGGACGTCAGCTCACCGCACCGGGTGCAGCGGTGGATGATCATCCAGTCGCCGCTGCGCAGCACCGCGATCGAGATCGGGGTCATGCGCGACCGGCACTCGGACGGGCCGCCCTCGGCACGGTCGAGGACGTGCAGCGAGTGCAGGCAGCTCGGACAGTGGTTGCGCCGGGTCCCGTCGGGACCGGCTGCGGCCACGGTCAGCCCACAGCGCACGCACGCGAACGTGTCGGTGACGGTACGGATCTTGTTGGTGGACACCCTGGGTTCTCCTTGCCGGAATGGTGCTTGTCGTGCAGCAAGGAAGCGCCGTGCGGGCCTCGCCCCGGGTCAGGGGCAGATGCGGATGACGAAGTGACGAGGCGCGCATGGCGCAGGGCGGAACATCAACTCACCTTCCCAGGGCCGGAGTATGGACGTCGTTCGACACAGCCGCGAGCGTAATGCCCGGGATGCGAGGATCGCCATTCATTATTCGCGGGCCTTGCTGGGCTGGACGCGCTTGGGCTCGCCGGGCATCTTCGGATAGTTGGGCGGATAGGGCATGTCGCCCCGCTCGTCCTTGGCGTAGAGCTCCAGCAGCGGCTCGATCGAGTGGGCGCGGTCGTCGATCGCGGCGTGCACGTCGCCGAGCTCGGCGAAGCGGGCCGGGACCGTGCGGATGTCGAAGTCACGCGGGTCGGCGTCGGCCAGCTCGTCCCAGGTGAGCGGCGTGGAGACGGGGGCGTGCGGCTGGGCGCGCACCGAGTAGGCGCTGACGACGGTGCGGTCACGGGCGTTCTGGTTGAAGTCGATGAAGACGCGGTCGCCGCGCTCCTCCTTCCACCAGGCGGTGGTCACCAGGCCCGGATCACGCGCCTCGACGGCCCTGGCCAGCGCGATGCCGGCGTGGCGCACCTGGACGAAGTCCCAGCGCGGCTCGATGCGGACCGCGATGTGCGCGCCCCGGTTGCCGGAGGTCTTGACGAAGCCGGTCATGCCGAGCTCGTCGAGCACCTCGCGGGTCAGCGCGGCGGCCCGGCGCACCGCGCCGAACTCCAGCCCCGGCTGCGGGTCGAGGTCGACGCGCAGCTCGTCGGGATGCTCGACGTCGGCCGCGCGCACCTGCCACGGGTGGAAGTCGATGGTGCCGAGGTTGGCGCAGTAGGCGATCGAGGCCACCTCGGTCACCCGCAGCGAGTCGGCGGTGCGCCCGCTGGGGAACGTCACGGTGACCGTCCGCAGCCAGTCGGGATGCTTGGGCGGCATCCGCTTCTGGTAGATGGCGTCGTTCTGCACGCCGTCGGGGTGGCGCTTGAGGTTGGTCGGCCGGTCGCGCAGCGCGCGCAGCACCCCGTCGCCCACGCTCACGTAGTATTCGACCAGCTCACGCTTGGTCGCGCCGATCTCCGGAAAGTAGACCTTGTCGGGGTTGGTGACCTTGACGGTCCGCTCCCCCACCTCAAGCTCGATGTACGGCGATGCCATGCGTCACAACCTACCCGGCGCTCCCGACAGAACCCCTGAAGGACGCCGGCTCACCGCACCCGCACCCGGGTCTTCGCGCACACGTCGCACCGCTGGGTGACGACACGGCCGATCGTCTCGATCGTCACCCAGCGGTGACGAAAGTGGACAGGACGCACGGGAAATGTTTACCCTGGCCCGGCGATCGATACGCGGAGTCGCCGGACGATCACTCCGAGGGGTCGAGCCGGAGCGACACCGAGTTGATGCAGTAGCGCTCGTCGGTCGGCGTCGGATAGCCCTCGCCGCGGAACACGTGCCCCAGGTGCGAGTCGCAGCGGGCGCAGCGCACCTCCGTGCGGACCATGCCGTGGCTGCGGTCCTCGATCAGCGTGACGGCGTCGTTCTCCGACGGCTCGTAGAAGCTGGGCCAGCCGCAGTGCGACTCGAACTTCGTGCCGGAGGTGAACAGCTCGGCCCCGCAGGCGCGGCACGTGTAGACGCCCTCGGTCTTCGTGTCGACGTACTCGCCGGTGTACGGCGCCTCGGTGCCCGCCTGCCTGAGCACGCGGAACTCCTCAGGAGAGAGCTGGACCCGCCACTCGGCCTCGCTCTTGACCACCTTGTCCATACGTCCAGGGTACGAGATACGGCAAAAGGAGATCTCCGCAGGGGGAAGCATCCAATCTGGGGCGAAAATGCGTCTTTGACGACAAGGGGGTGTCATCGCCTCCTCCATGGGGTGAGATCACTCGCAGGATCGCCCGAGCGGCACAGCCCACGCCCGTGCTGGCGCCGCCGGCGATCGGCCCGGCCGGCCGGGTGGCGCGCCAGCGCCCGGAACGGCCCGCGGGTGATCTCGTGAAGCCCGTCCCGTCGAGCCCCCGGTCCCGCCACCGAGGCGGCTCCGGGACGGGCCCCCATCCGCTCCTCGCCTCCGTCAGCCGGGGGCGGGGTGGGTGACGCGGCAGGTGGTGTCGCCGGGGCCGAGGATGTTGGCGAGCACCGGGTTGCCGTTCTCGCCGAACCTGGCGTGCACGAAGACCACCGGGGCAGCGGTGCCCGCGTCCCGGAGGTAGCTCAGGCCGCGCTCGCACAGGGTGAGGGCCTGCCGGGAGTTGCCCGCCGTTTCCGGCAGGGTGGTGTAAATGCGGAGATATCCGCCGATGGTGCGGATGTCCTTCACGTGGCCCGCCGCCCTGTCGTCCCACCGGCTCCGGAAGTACGTGACCGCGTCATGATCGGTGTGCCTGGACGGATCCCCCTCGGCACCGTCCGGCTCGTGGACGGTCCCGCCCGCTCCCTCACCGGGGACGGCCTCACCAGGAGCGCCGGGGTGACCTGCGGGCTCGCCGGAGCCGGTCGCCACGGCCTGGCCTCCGCGCCGGTCCTCGCCGTCCGTGCCGGTCCCCGGCCCCTGCGCGCCCGTCCCTCCTCGGAGGTACGTCTCCGATGGAGCGGGCGGCCGGGCGTAGGCGTCGTCCGGGGCGGTCGTCGACAGGTGCGCGCGGGCGGTGAGCAGGACGCCGGTGAGCGCGGCGAGCGCCGCCACCGCAAGGGCCCACGGCCTGCGCGAGGGGCGCCGGCGGCGGCCTCGGCGGGCGTGTCGCGTCGCGGCCCTGGTCCGGCCGAAGGGGGACGGCCGCGCGGCGATGGCGCGGTGGTGACCTGTGCGCTCCTTCACGTGGGCGCTCCCTGGGGCCGGACCCGGCAACTGCCCTGATTGTGACAAGCAGGGTGCGGTCCCGTCAGCCGATCAGGCCAACCCGGGAGCCCGGGACGGCTCGCTAGGGAAGGGCGTTGACGAGCTCCTGGACGGGCTTGCGCACGCCGGTGTAGAAGGGGATCTCCAGCCGGGTGTGGCGGCGGGCCTGGGCGGCGCGCAGCTCACGCATCAGGTCGACGATGCGGTGCAGCTCGTCGGCCTCGAAGGCGAGCATCCACTCGTAGTCGTTGAGCGCGAAGCACGCGACCGTGTTGGCCCGCACGTCGGGGTAGCCGCGGGCCATCTGGCCGTGCTCGGCGAGCATGGCGCGGCGCTCGGCGTCGTCCAGCAGATACCACTCCAGGGAGCGGACGAACGGGTAGACGCTGACGAACGCCCGCGGCTCCTCCTCGGCGAGGAACGCCGGGATGTGCGACTTGTTGAACTCGGCGGGCCGGTGCAGCGCCATCGCCGACCAGACGGGCGTGCTGTGGCGGCCCAGGCCGGTGCGGCGGAAGCGGGAGTAGACGTCCTGGAGGTCCTCGGCCGAGGGGGCGTGCCACCAGAACATGTAGTCGGCGTCGGCGCGGAACCCGGCCACGTCGTAGAGGCCGCGGGTGACCACGTCCTTGCCGGCCGCCTGCTCCAGGAGCTCCTCGACCTCGTCGGCGATGTTCTCCCGGCTGCCGGGGACCGGCTCGGCGGCCTTGAACACCGACCACATCGTGTAACGGATCACCTGGTTGAGATCGCGGGCCTTGAGCCGCGTCGTGCCCTCTGTCATGCCTGTCATTCTCCTCCTCGGCCCAGGTGGTCCAGAATCCGGGAGGCCGCCGTGCGGGCGGTCGCGACGCAGGCGGGGATGCCGAGCCCGTCGTAGGCGGCGCCGCAGACGGCCAGCGAGGGCTGCCCGGCCACGGCCGCGTGGACGCGGGCGACCCGGTCGAGGTGGCCGACGTTGTACTGCGGCAGGCCGCCGCCCCAGCGGGTGACGCGGGTGTCGGCCGGCTCCTGGCGGACGCCCATGACCTCGGCCATCTCCGCGCGGGCGAGCGCGACCAGGTCTTCGTCGTCGCGCTGGAGCAGGTGCTCCTCGCCGACGCGGCCGATGGAGCAGCGCAGGATCACCAGGTCCCGGGCGAGGTGCGGCCACTTGACGGAGCTGAACGTGACGGCCTTGACGGCCCGGCCGTCGACGGGCGGGACGAGGTAGCCGCTGGTCGAGGGCGGCTCGGGGAAGGCGGACACCGGGTAGGCGAGGGTGACGACGGCCATGCTGGCGTACTCGATCCTGGCCAGCTCGCTCGCCGCCTTGGGCACCTCGGCCTTGAGCAGGCGGCTCGCGGGGGCCGCGGGCACGGCGACGATGACGGCGTCGGCCTCGACGACCTCGGGCCTGGGCACCGGGCCGGTGACGAGCCGCCAGCCGTGCTCGGTGCGGGCCAGCTCGCGCACGGTGACGCCGGTCCTGATGTCGGCGCCGGACGCCTTGGCCACGGCCTCGGGCAGGCTGCCGATGCCGTTTCTGAGCGAGGTGAAGACCGGGCCGGCGTTCTTGGGCGCCTCGCGGGTGATCTGGCGGGCGGCGGCGAGCAGCGAGCGTTCGGCGCGGGCGGCGGCGGCCACCCGCGGCATCGTGGCCTCCAGCGACAGCTTGTCGGCGCGGCCCGCGTAGACGCCGCCGAGCAGCGGCTCCACCAGGCGTTCGACGATCTCGGGACCCATCCTGGCGCGGATGTAGGCGGCGACGGACACGTCGGTGCGCACGAGGGTGGCGGGCAGGATCTGGTCGAGCGGCACCCGCAGCAGCCCGCCGGGCGAGACGATGCCGGATCTGGCCAGCTCGGCCAGGTCTCCGGGCACGCCCATGAACTGGCCCTTGGGCAGCGGGCGCAGCGCTCCCCTGGTGTAGACGGCCGAGCCGGCGGAGCCGGGGCCGACCAGGTCGTCGCCGAGGCCGACGGCCCTGGCCAGGTCCTTGCCCTCTGGGCGTCTGGCCAGCATGGACTCGGCTCCCGCGTCGACGCTGACGCCGGCGACCTCGGACGCGTACAGCTTGCCGCCGATGCGTGGGGCGGCGTCGAGGACGGTCACCTTGACCCGCTCGCCCGCGCCCTGCCTGAGGTGCCAGGCGGCGGCCAGCCCGGAGATCCCGCCGCCGATGACGACCACGTGTGCCTGTTTGCCTGCCACGGTTCAGACGCTACCGTCCCGCGGGCGCGGCCCCGTTTCCGGGGCGTGTGACCGTACCGTGACGCGACGGTTCAAACCGGTGCGCACAGGGGTCCGTCTTAGGGGCATGAGGAGATCGCAGATCGTGCTGACGGGCGTCCTGGCCGCGCTGCTGCTGTCCGCCTGCGGGGGCGCCGGCGAGAGCGCCACGGGCGGGGCGGACGTGCCGATGGCGCAGGTCGATTCCGCCAAGGCGGTCGCGCGGGACGTGACGGCGCCGGAGAGCGCCGCCACGGCGCGGCCCACACCGGCGCAGAGGCGCCCGGCGAACGCGGCGTCGGGCGTCGAGGTCACCCAGCAGAACCGTCAGGTGATCTACAAGGCGAGCATGACCGTACGGGCCGAGGACGTCGCCGCCGCCGTCCAGCAGGCCAAGCAGACGGTCACCACGGCGGGCGGCTACCTGGCCAGGGAGGAGAGCCGTTCGTCCGACGACGCGCGGGCCTCGGCGCTCCTGGAGTTCAAGATCCCGCCCGCCCGCTACAACGAGGTGCTGGCCACGCTGGGCAAGGACCTGGGCAGGCAGCTCAGGCTGGAGCAGGGCACCGAGGACGTCACGCTGAAGGTCGCCGACGTGGAGAGCCGGCTGAAGTCGGCCGAGCAGGCCCTGGAGTCGCTGCGCAGCCTGCTGAAGCGGGCCGACACGATCGGCCAGGTGCTGGACGTGGAGCGGGAGATCGCCGGCCGCGAGGCGGACCTGGAGTCGCTCCAGGCGCAGCAGAAGGAGCTGGCCGCGCAGGTCGGCATGGCCACGCTGTCGCTGCGGCTGGTCGGGCCGGTCGTGGTGGTGGAGGAGCCCTCCGACGAGCCGGCGGGGTTCCTCGGCGGGCTGAAGAGCGGCTGGAACGGGCTGGTGTCCTTCGTGAAGGTGCTGCTCACCGTGCTGGGGACGGTCCTGCCGTGGCTGGTCGTGGTGGTGCCGCCGCTCGCGCTGGCGATCTTCCTGGTACGGCGTCGCCGCCGGGCCGGAGGCGGCGGCACCGGCGGTCCCGGCGAGACGGACGGATCCGACGATCCGGCTCCGGCCCCGCCGGTGAAGGACGCGGCCCCTGTCTGACCGGATCTCCCGGCCGGGTGAGCGCGCCGGGCGGTCAGGCCCGCAGGCGCCGCAGGGCCTCGTGCGCGCGGCCGGCGCCGGACGGGTCGGCGGGCCGGTCCGCGAGAAGCACGGCGGCGCCGGGGATGGCGGGCCCGTCCTGCCCGGCTCCGCCCGCGACGCGGCGGCGGCCGGTGGCGGTCGCGGGCGGCGGCGGGCCGGGGTGCCGGAGGAGGTCGGACAGCCGGGCCCCGGCGAGCGCCAGGTCCCGGCACAGGCCGCTCTCCCCCAGCCCGGCCGCCGCCGGCACCGCGCGCGCCAGTGTGCCGCGCTCGCAGCGGAGCCACCCGAGCGGGTCGCCGCCCAGCAGCGCCTCCACCTCGCCCGGCCCCGCCTGCCAGAGCGGCGCGCGGTCGCGGCCGGGCGGGAGGCGGCCGGGGCTCGCCCTGCGCAGCGCCTCCCCGGCCAGCGCCAGCAGCGCGCCGAGCGCGCGCGGGACGGCCGCCCGCCGCTCGCCCTCCGGCACGTCCGCGGCCGCGCGCTCGGCGGCGTACAGGCGGGTCAGGTCGGGGAGGCGGTAGCGCTCCTGCCCGGCGGCGTCGATGCGGCCGTGCCGGACGAGCTGGGCGTCGGCGAGCCGGTCCAGCAGCCGGGCGGCCTCGCCGACGGGGGCGCCGAGCAGCGCCGCGGCGGTCCACGGGGCGAAGTCCGCCAGCGGCGGCAGCAGCCCGAGCAGGCCGAACAGCAGCCGCTCCCGCTCCCCCAGCGCCCGGTGGCCGGGCGCGAGGCCGGCGCGCACGTCCAGGTCGCCGGCGCGCAGCTCGTCGAGCCTGCCGCACTCGCGGCGCAGCCGGGCGGCCAGCCCGGCGGCGGTCCAGCCGGGCCGGGTGGCCAGCCGCGCCCCGGCGATGCGCAGCGCGAGCGGCAGCCCGTCGCAGAGCCGCGCGAGCTCGGCCAGCTCGGCGGGCCCGCCTCTGGCGCCCGCCGGTCCGCCGGCGACCCGGCCGATCAGCTCGGCGGCCTCGCCGGGCGGCAGCTCGCCGAGCGGGACGGGCCGGGCGCCCTGCCCGGCGACCAGCCCGTCGAGCGCGCCGCGCCCGGTCACCACGACGCCGCACCCGGCCGAGCCGGGCAGCAGCGGACGTACCTGGGCGGCTCCGGCGGCGTCGTCGAGCAACACCAGCATCCGCCGCTCGCGTAGCAGCGTCCGGTAGAGGGCGGCGCGCTCCTCCAGGGAGCCGGGCACGCCGCCGGCGCCGAGCGCGCGCAGGAACCGGCCGAGCACCTCTTCCGGCGGCAGCGGCCGCGCCCGGCCGCGCAGGTCCGCGTACAGCTGGCCGTCGGGGTAGCGGGCGGCCCGCGTGTGCGCCCAGTGCACGGCCAGCCCGGTCTTGCCGACGCCGCCGGGGCCGACGACCAGCGCCACCGCGCCGTCGGCGGCGCAGCGGTCGAGCGCGGCCAGCTCGCGGGCGCGGCCGGTGAACGCGGTGACGCCGGGCGGGAGCTGGCGCGGCGTCGTGGCGACGGCCCGCTCCTCGTCGCCCAGCACCCGGGCGTGCGCCGCCCGCAGGTGGTGGCCCGGCTCCACGCCGAGCTCGGCCACCAGCAGCTCGCGGCCCTCGTGGTAGGCGGTCAGGGCCTCGGCCCGCCGGCCCGACCGGTGCAGCGCGAGCAGGTGCAGCGCGCGCAGCCGTTCGTCCAGCGGGTGGGCGGCCACCAGGGCGGCGAGCTCGGCGGCGGCCTCCGACGGGCGGTCCAGCGCGATCAGCGCCTCGGCGCGGCCCTCGCACGCCGAGACACGTGATCGCTCCAGCCTGGCCGCCTCCTCGCGCAGCGCGTCCAGGCCCTCGTAGGCGTCGCCGCGCCAGCAGGCCAGCGCCTCGCCGTAGAGCCGGGCCGCCGCCCGGTGGTCGCCCGCCGCCGCGGCCGGGGCCGCCCGCGAGCACAGCTCCTCGAACCGGACCGCGTCGAGCTCGTGCGGCTCGGCGGCCAGCAGGTAGCCGTCGCCGTCGCGGCTGATCCGGTCGCCGCCGAGGCGCCGCCGTACCTGGTGGACGTGCCAGCGGACGGTGGAGCCCGACGGGCGGGCGGCGCCCCAGACGGCGTCGGCGAGCACCCCGTCGGGGACGCGCCTGCCCGCGCGGCTCAGGAGCACCGCCAGCAGGGCGCGCTGTTTGGCCGTCAGCTCGACCTCGGCGCCGTCACGCACGACCGTGAGCCGCCCCAGGACCCCGAACTCCATCCGCGCCCCCCAACCCCGACGGTCCCACCACAATACTCAGTAAGCCGAAGCATCGCACCAAGCCGGGCGGATCGGGCACGGGCGGCGTCACCGGGCATGCCAAAGCGCCCCGGCTCGGCGAGCCGGGGCGCGGCAGGAACGGGGCCGGTGGCCGGTCAGGCGGCCTCGTGGACCAGGTCGGTCAGGCGCTTGAGCTGGTCGGGGTCGGTGTTGGGGAGCACGCCGTGGCCCAGGTTGAACACGTGGCCCTCGGCCGCGGCGCCCTCGCGCAGCACCTCGCGGGCCTTGCGCTCGACGACCTCCCACGGGGCCAGCAGGATCGCCGGGTCGAGGTTGCCCTGCAGCGCCTTGCCGGGACCGACCCGGCGGGCGGCCTCGGAGAGCGGCACCCGCCAGTCGACGCCCACCACGTCGGCGCCCGCCTCGCCGAGCACGCCCAGCAGCTCGCCGGTGCCGACGCCGAAGTGGATGCGCGGCACGTCCGGCAGGCCGGCGAAGATGCGGCGGGTGTGCGGCAGGATGAACTCGCGGTAGTCGGCCATCGGCACCGCGCCCACCCAGGAGTCGAATAGCTGGATCGCCGAGGCGCCCGCCGCCACCTGGATGCGCAGGTGCTCCAGCACGATGCCGGTCAGCCGCTCCATGAAGTCGTGCCACAGCGCGGGCTCGCCGTACATCATGGCCTTGGTCCGGTCGTGGTTCTTGGACGGGCCGCCCTCAATCAGGTAGGAGCCGAGCGTGAACGGCGCGCCGGCGAAGCCGATCAGCGGGGTGCCGCCGAGCTCGCCGGTGAGCGCCTGGATGGCCTCGGTCACGTACGGGACGTCGCCGGGCTCCAGGGGACGCAGCGCCTGGAGGCCCCTGGCGTCGCGGATCGGGTCGGCGACGACGGGGCCGACGCCGGGCTTGATGTCGAGGTCGATGCCGATGGCCTTGAGGGGCACCACGATGTCGCTGAAGAAGATGGCCGCGTCGACGCCGTAGCGGCGGACCGGCTGCAGGGTGATCTCGGCGATGAGGTCGGGCGTGGCGCAGGCGGTCAGCATCGGGACGCCCTCGCGGACCTTCAGGTATTCGGGCAGCGAACGACCGGCCTGCCGCATGTACCAGACGGGGGTGTGCGGGACGGGCTGACGGCGGCAGGCACGCAGGAACGCTGAGTCGGCGAGGTTCACCCCTCAAGGGTGCCATGAGGTGCGCTCGCCCCCGCCACCGGAAGGCGGTGCCGGAAGGCGGTGTCGGAAAAATATGCCTGGCGCGCCCCAATTCATGATCAGATAGCGGAATGCATGTTTACCGGCCGGCCCGGCGTCGGGACCCTTCACGGGTCGCGCACACCCCATGGGCGACCAGAGAGGCGGTCTCGGCTGGGCCAAAACTTCGCAAACCCACCGCGCGGCATCGATTCAGCGACCACTTTCGGGACACGCCGAGCGCGTTGCGGGGAAATGTCGGCGGCTCGTGCCAACGTCGAAGCCACGTCCCGAAGAAAGGCCCCGGTTCGATGACTGGTGCGATGACCGCGTTGCGGAGTTCCGTGCTCCAGGGGGAGCACCGTTTTGGACACTGCGTGACGTGCGCCGGCGAGCGGCTGTTCGAGCGCCCGGCCTGCTCCGACGGGCACGAGCCCGGCGAGTGCCCCGAGTGGGCGTGCGCCGAGTGCGGGCACGCGATCTGGCTCGGCCTGGCCGAATGCGCCCGGCCGCTGGTGACGGCCGCGGTTTGATCGCCACCGATGAGTACCCCCGTGGTCCCCTTCCGTCCCGCTTCGACCTACTCTTCGACTATGACCCTCGGTGACCGTCCACCGGCTCCCGCGGCCTTCAGGCGCGCGGTCGAGAGCCTGCGGCCGGCCGAGGTCCGGCCGGAGATCGAGCTCGAGGACCTGCCGGCCCCGCAGCGGCTGGCCCCGCACTCGGCGGCGATCGGCGCGTCGGTCTACCGCGACGACGACGAGCTCGCGGTCGGGCGGCTGATCCTGCTCTACGACCCCGACGGCCAGCGCGGCTGGGACGGCCCGTTCCGGCTGGTGGCCTACGTGCGGGCCGACATGGAGCCGGAGATCACCTCCGACCCGCTGCTCGGGCCCGTCGCGTGGAGCTGGCTGACCGAGGCGCTCGACGCCCATCACGCCGACTACTCCGCGGCTGGCGGTACCGTGACCAGAGCGGTGTCCGAGGGTTTCGGCAACAAGGCCGAGGATCCGGTCACCACCGAGCTCGAGCTGCGGGCGTCCTGGTCCCCCGCAGAGGAGGACCTGTCCGGACATGTGGCCGCCTGGTGCGATCTCATGTGCGTGGCCGCCGGGATTCCGCCGCTTCCGCCGGATGTGGCCGCCATGCCCCGCCGACGCGATGATCCGGAGAGTGACCGAACGAAGTGAGGGCACAAGTCAACACAGCAGCGTGGTCGTGAGGGCGGTGCGCTCATGACAGAAGAACGAACCGTGGTCCCGCTGCTCGAGCCGCGCGAGGGCATCCCGCCGGTCGTGGCCGACGCCGCGTCGCTGGCCCGTGCCGTCGCCGCGTTCGGCGCGGGCACCGGCCCCGTCGCCGTCGACGCCGAGCGGGCCTCCGGCTACCGCTACGGCAACCGCGCCTACCTGGTGCAGCTACGCCGCGCCGGCGCCGGCACCGCGCTCATCGACCCGGTGGCCTGCCCCGACCTGTCGGAGCTGGACGCCGCGCTGGCCGGCGCCGAGGTCGTGCTGCACGCCGCCTCGCAGGACCTGCCGTGCCTGATGGAGATCGGGTTCCGGCCGCGCCGGATGTTCGACACCGAGCTGGCCGGCCGGCTGCTCGGCTACGAGCGGGTCGGGCTCGGCACGATGGTGGAGACGGTGCTCGGGCTGCGGCTGGAGAAGGGCCATTCGGCCGCCGACTGGTCGACCAGGCCGCTGCCCGAGGACTGGCTGCGCTATGCCGCCCTCGACGTGGAGGTGCTGGTCGAGCTCCGTGACGCGCTGCACGAGGAGCTGGCCGAGAGCGGCAAGCTGGAGTGGGCGCAGGAGGAGTTCGCCGCGGTGCTCGGCACGCCGCCGCCCGCGCCGCGCTCCGACCCGTGGCGGCGCACGTCCGGCATCCACAAGGTGCGCAGCGTGCGGGCGCTGGCGATCGTGCGCGAGCTGTGGACGATGCGCGACCGGATCGCCCGCGAGAACGACCTGGCGCCGGGCCGGGTGCTGCCCGACGCGGCGATCGTCAGCGCCGCCCTGGAGGGGCCGCGCACGAAGAAGGCGCTCACCGAGATCTCTGCGTTCACCGGGCGCAGCGCGCGCCGGCACATGAACGACTGGCTGGCCGCGGTGACCAGGGCGCGGGCCCTGCCCGACGGGCAGCTTCCGCAGCCGAGCACGCCGGGCGACGGGCCGCCGCCGGTCAACCGGTGGCCAGACCGCGACCCGGCGGCGGCCAGGCGGCTGGCCGCGGCCCGCGCGGTGGTGTCGGCGCTGGCCGACGAGCACCACATGCCGACGGAGAACCTGTTGCAGCCCGACGCGGTGCGCAGGCTCACGTGGGAGCCGCCGGAGGAGATCACCGACGAGAGCGTGACGGCCAGGCTGCGCGGGCTGGGCGCCCGCGAGTGGCAGCTCGGGCTGACCGCTCGTCCCATCGCCGCGGCGCTGGCCAGGCTGGAGTCCCGGGAGTAAGGCACTTGACGCCTCCGGCGGCTCCGCCGTACCGTTCGGGAAAGCGCTTTCCTCGAAAGGACTCCCATGAGCGTGCGCACCATCGGCGTCGTGATGAACGGCGTGACCGGACGGATGGGCTACCGCCAGCACCTGGTCCGTTCCGTTCTGGCGATCAACGAGCAGGGCGGTGTGACGCTCTCCGACGGCAGCCGCGTCACGCTGAAGCCCGTGCTCGTCGGCCGCAACGCCGACAAGCTGGCCGCGCTGGCCGCCCGCCACGGCATCCCCGACCACACCACCGACCTGGAGTCCGCGCTCGCCGACCAGGACAACCTCGTCTACTTCGACGCCCAGGTCACCTCCGCCCGGGTCAAGGCCGTGCTCCAGGCCATCGAGGCGGGCAAGCACGTCTACGCCGAGAAGCCCACCGCCGAGTCGGTGCAGGAGGCGGTCGCGCTGGCCGAGGCCGCCTCCGCGCGCGGCGTCAAGAACGGCGTCGTGCAGGACAAGCTGTTCCTGCCGGGGCTGCTCAAGCTCAAGCGGCTGATCGACGGCGGCTTCTTCGGGCGGATCCTGTCGGTGCGCGGCGAGTTCGGCTACTGGGTGTTCGAGGGCGACTGGCAGGAGGCGCAGCGGCCGTCGTGGAACTACCGGGCCGAGGACGGCGGCGGCATCGTGCTCGACATGTTCCCGCACTGGCACTACGTGCTGGAGAACCTGTTCGGCCGGGTCGAGTCCGTCTACGCCCAGGCCGTCACGCACATCCCGGAACGGGTGGACGAGCGGGGCGAGACCTACCAGGCGACGGCCGACGACGCCGCCTACGGCGTGTTCGGGCTGGCGGGCGGCATCGTCGCACAGATCAACTCGTCCTGGACGGTCCGGGTGAACCGGGACGAGCTGGTCGAGTTCCAGGTGGACGGCACGCACGGCAGCGCGGTCGCGGGGCTGCGCGGCTGCCGGATCCAGCACCGTGCCGCCACGCCCAAGCCCGTCTGGAACCCCGACCTGCCCGCCACCGCCCGCTTCCGCGACGGCTGGCAGGAGGTGCCCGACAACGGGGAGTTCGACAACGGGTTCAAGATCCAGTGGGAGCTGTTCGTCCGGCACGTGCTGGAGGACGCGCCGTTCCCGTACGACTTCGCCGCGGGCGCGCGCGGCGTGCAGCTCGCCGAGCTGGGGCTGCGCTCGTCCGCCGAGGGCCGCAGGATCGAGGTGCCGCAGCTGTGAGGATCGACCTGCCGGGCGGCGCCTACACGCTGCGGGAGCCGGTGACCTGGCCGGTGCCCGGCACGCCCGCCGTGAGCCGGGTGGCGTACGCGGCTGCGCACGTGGTGGCCGACCCGCGCGGCGGCAACGCGCCGGGCGCCCCGGCCGCCGTCGACTGGGACGCGACGCTGGGCTTCCGCCGCCACCTGTGGTCGTACGGGCTGCGGGTGGCCGACGCGATGGACACCGCGCAGCGCAACATGGGGCTGGACTGGGCGGCGACGCGGGAGCTGATCCGGCGCAGCGCCGCCGAGGCGCGCGCGTTCGGCGACCCGGCCGAGCTGGTGGCGTGCGGCGCGGGCACCGACCACGCGCCGGACGCCGCCGGCCTGGACGCCGTCACCGCGGCCTACGCCGAGCAGGTGGAGGCCGTCCAGGAGACGGGCGCCGGCGTGATCGTCATGGCGTCGCGTCAGCTCGCCCGGCTGGCGGGCGGGCCGCGCGACTACCACCGGGTGTACGGCAAGGTGTTCGGGCTGGTGCGACGGCCGGTGATCCTGCACTGGCTGGGCGAGATGTTCGACCCGCAGCTCGCCGGCTACTGGGGCTCGCGGGACGTCGCCGCGGCGACGGAGTCGTTCCTGGAGCTGGTGCACGCGCACGCGCCGCTGGTCGACGGGGTGAAGGTGTCGCTGCTTGACGAGGAGCACGAGGTGCGGCTGCGGGCCGCGCTGCCCGGCGGGGTCAGGCTCTACACCGGCGACGACTTCAACTACCCGTCGCTGATCAGGTCCGGCTCGCACGCGCTGCTCGGCATCTTCGACGCGATCGCGCCGGCCGCCGCGATGGCGCTGCGGGTGCTGGACTCCGCCGAGGCCGCCTGCGACGAGGCGGGCCGCGAGCGGCTGCTGGCCCAGTACGAGGAGATCCTGGCGCCGACGGTGCCGCTGTCGCGCAAGATCTTCGAGACGCCGACCTATCACTACAAGACCGGCATCGTCTTCCTGGCCTGGCTGAACGGCCACCAGGACGGGTTCGCGATGGTGAACGGCGCCCAGTCGGCGCGCTCGATCACGCACCTGGCGGAGGTGTTCCGGCTGGCCGACCAGGCGGGGCTGCTGGCGGACCAGGAGCTGGCCGTGCACCGGATGAAGGTGCTGCTGGAGGTGAACGGCCTGTGAGCCTGTCGCTGAACCAGTGGACGACCCGCCGCTGGACGCTGCCCGAGGCCGTCGACGGGTGCGTCCGGCACGGCCTGGAGGCGATCGGCCTGTGGCGGGAGAAGGTGGCCGAGCACGGGCTCGCGCGCAGCGCCAGGCTGGTGCGCGAGAGCGGGCTGCGGGTCTCGTCGCTGTGCCGGGGCGGCTTCCTGACCGCCGGGGAGCTGTCCGGCGAGCGGGGCCGGGCCGCGCTGGACGACAACCGGCGGGCCGTGGACGAGGCCGCCGAGCTGGGGGCCGCCTGCCTGGTCATGGTGGTGGGCGGGCTGCCCGGGGTGACGCCCGGCGAGCCGCCGCCCGCCGGTTTCTCGCGGGACGTGGCCGGGGCCAGGCAGCGGGTGGCCGAGGCGCTGGCCGCGCTCGCGCCGTACGCCGGGGAGCGGGGGGTGCGGCTGGCGCTGGAGCCGCTGCACCCGGTCTACTGTCCGGACCGGGCGGTGCTGTCGACGCTCGGCCAGGCGCTCGACCTCGCGCTCGCCCATCCGCAGGAGCAGGTCGGGGTGGTGGTCGACACCTTCCACGTGTGGTGGGACCCGGCGCTGCACGAGCAGATCGCCCGCGCGGCCGGCCGGATCGCCTCCTACCAGGTGTGCGACTACCTGCACCCGCTCCCGGCGGACGTGCTGCTGGGCCGGGGGATGATGGGCGACGGGGTGATCGGCTTCCCGCCGATCACCCGGGCCGTGGCCGAGGCCGGCTACACCGGCGACGTCGAGGTGGAGATCTTCAACGCCGACGTCTGGGCCGCCGACCCCGACGAGGTGGTGGCGACGATGAAGGCCCGCTACGCGGACGTGGTCATGGCGTCGTGACGGTCCCGGCGGCGCCGTCGACGGTGACGGTGTCGCCGGTGGTGATGCGGTGGGTGGCCCCGGGCACGCCGACGACGGCCGGGATGCCGTACTCGCGGGCCACCACCGCGCCGTGCGACATGGCGCCGCCCATCTCCATCACCAGGCCGCCCGCCGTGAGGAAGAGCGGCGTCCAGCCGGGGTCGGTGGACGGGCAGACGAGGATCTCGCCCGGCTCCAGGTGCGCGCCGACCGGGTCGAGCACCACCCGGGCGGTGGCGGTCACCGTGCCCGCGGAGGCGGCGGTGCCGGTCAGCGCGCCGTCCGCCGCGGCGGCAGTGGTGGCGGTGGTGGCCAGGGCCTCGGGCTCGGTGCCGTCGGACAGCAGCATCCTGGGCACGTGACGGCGGCGCGCCTCCCGCTCGCGCTCCGCCCGCCGCCCGGCCACCAGGTCGCGCGGGTCGCCGCCGGCCAGGGCGGCGCGGGCCTCCTTGAACGTGAGGAAGTAGACGTCGCCGGCCGCCTCCAGGACCCCCCGTTCCGCCAGGTGCGCGCCGACGGCGAGCATGCTGTGCCGCACCGCCGCGAGCACCTTGACCAGGTAGAACTTCGGCAGCTCGCGCAGCCCGGCGAGCCTGCGGGTGCGGCGCAGTCCGAAGCGGACGACGGCGCCCCGCCACCGGGCCCGCCGGCGGGCGGCGGCCACCACGCGGTCCACGGCCGCCTCCGCCTCGGCGGCGCCCCTGGCGAACAGCTCGTCCGGCGCGGGCCCGCCGTCCATGCGTAGGTAGTTGGCCAGCACGCCGAGCAGGTGCGACGGGTCGTCGGACCAGCGCGGGACGCCCAGGTCGATCTCGGCGACGCCGCGGTGCCCGTACGTGTCCAGGAAGGCCGTGATGCCGCGCTGGGCACGCGGCGGCAGCTCGCCGGCCCGGTGCAGGCGGACCAGCTCGGGCACCGGCAGCGTGCGGAACGGCTCGGGCTCGACGCGGGTGGCCAGGGCCCACAGCTCCAGGTCCATCTCGGTGGTCGGGTTGTTCGGCACGCTGCGCAGCACGTCCTGCATGTCGCCGATCGGCACGCCGGAGAGCCGCGACGACAGCGCGAACAGGCCGTAGCCGGTGAGCGCGTACGGCATGATCGAGATGATGGCCGGGAAGGTGGCGGTCAGCGCCCGCTCGGCGTGGGCCAGCCGCTCGGCGGGGGTGGCGGCGGCGGGCAGGGCGAGCCGCCGGTCCAGCTCCTCCCCCAGCCGCCGGGTACGGGCCAGCGCCCGCTCCGGCCTGGTCAGCGCCTCGAACACCCGCCCGGGGACGCGCACGCGGCGGGCGAAGCGGAGCGCGGCGCGGGCGAACGGGCGGCGGCCGGGGTGGATCACCGAGAGCCTCGGGTCGTCCATCAGGCCCTCGACGAGCGCGACCGTGCGCGCCTCGCCGACGCGCAGCAGCTTCGGCAGGATGACGCGGCCCGCGCGGCTGCGCAGCGGGGTGGTGAGGTCGAGCCAGAGCCGCTGCCCCGACTCCGTCATGGCGCGCGGCCCGTCGTGCGGGTCGGCGGGCGCGAACCCGAACAGGGCGGCGGCCCCGGAGCCGACCAGCCGGAACGCCGCGATCCCCATCGGCGTGATCGGCCCCATGACGCCCTGGGCCACGTTGAAGGAGAAGTACGCGCGCAGGCCGTCGCCGCGCGGCTCCGGCAGCGGGTAGAGGGTGGTGATCGGCCTGGCCTGGGTGAGCCAGATCCGTCCGGCGGCGTCGATGGCCCACTCGGTGTCCTGCGGAGCGCCGTAGTGCTCCTCGACGCGGGCGCCGAGCGCGGCCAGCTCCCGCACCTCGGCGTCGGTCAGGCACAGGCCCTCGTGCCCGGTCTCGACCCGTTCGGTGCCGCCGCCGGGCAGCGCGCGGATGGCCACCCGCTTGTCCCCGGCGTGCCGCTCGACGGCGTCGCCGCGGACGACGAACCGGTCGGGGTTGACCGCGCCCGACACGACTGCCTCGCCCAGCCCCGGGCTGGCGTCGATGACCGCCTCGTGCCGCCGCCCCGTCACCGGGTTCGCGGTGAACATCACCCCGGCGACCCGCGCGTCCACCATGTCCTGGACGACGACGGCCAGCGAGACGGCGGCGTGGTCGATGCCGTTGGACTCGCGGTAGGCGACGGCCCGGTCGGTCCACAGCGACGCCCAGCAGCGGCGCACCGCGTCGAGCAGCGCCTGCTCGCCGACCACGTTGAGGTAGGTGTCCTGCTGGCCGGCGAAGCTGGCGAACGGCAGGTCCTCGGCGGTGGCCGAGGACCGCACGGCGACGGCCCGCCCCGGCGTGTACGCGGCCAGCACGGCCTCGGCGACCTCCGGCGGCACCGGCGTCTCCAGCAGCCGTGACCTGGCCTTCTCCGCCAGCCCGTCGCCGCCCGCGGCGATGACGCCGTCGAGGCCCGCCGCTGCGGCGGCCTGCCGGTAGGCGCGGGTGGTGAGCACCCAGCCGGGCGGGACGGGCAGCCCGGCCCGGGTGAGCTCGCCCAGGTTGGCTCCCTTGCCGCCCACCTCGTCCAGCATGCCGCCGTCGATCCGGGAAAAGTCCAGTGCCGTCGTCATCGGTCGCTCTCCTGCCGTCAACGCGCCGTCATGACGAGTGTTCCCCTTTCCCGGCAGAAATTCAACAAGTGATGAAAATTGATCGCCCTTCCAGCCCCCAGGCTGGGTCCGCCTCGACGCCCAGCTCCGCCAGCGCCGTCGGGGCCACGTCCACCAGCCGCGCCTCGGGCAGCTCCACCCCGCCCAGGTCCTCGCCCAGCCGGGCGGCGGCGACGAAGACCGTGCGCTCCTCGTCGGACGTGCCGCCGTGGCCGCCCGCGTCGACGTGGCCGTGGTCCGTGGTGACCAGCACCGTCCAGCGCTCGCCCGCGAACCCCGGCCGGGCGCGCACCGCGTCCAGGAACCGGCCCAGGTCGGCGTCCTGGAGGAGGAGCGCCGCCGTGTACTCGGGGGCGTGCGGGCCCAGGTCGTGGGCGACCTCGTCCGTGTCGCCCAGGTAGACGAAGGTCAGGTCGGGCCCGGCGTCCGCCAGGAGGCGCTCGGCCTTGGCCGCGATCTCCCGGTCGGCGGCGGCGAACGTCAAGGCGAACCCGTCGAGCACCACCCGGGTCCCGATGTCGCGGCCGAACGCGCCGTGCTCGTCCAGCGCCGCCCAGGAGAACAGCGCGGCCGTGGTGAGGCCGGGGCGGGCGTGGAGCGCCCGAGTCAAGAAGTCCGGATATTTCGTGAACTGCTGGCCGCTGAACCCGTTGTCCACGACGCCATGCTTGTCGGGCCACACGCCGGTGGCGATCGACGACCACCCCGGCCCGGAGTCGGTGCGCGCCCGGATCGTCCCCGGCACCGCCTCATGCGGCTCCGGCACGACCTCCCCCGGCGACTCCGTACGGGGCGCCTCCCGCTCACCGTAAGGAAGCCTGCTCGTCCCGTACACGCCGGACGCCATCAGCGAGGTCAGCACGGGAGGCCGCACGGCCAGGACACGATCGAAGCGCAGGCCGTCCATCCCGACGACCAGCACCTTGTTTCTCAGCTCGGACATCCCCCCATCTAAGCGCCGAAACGCCGCACCCAGGCGGCGGCCCCCGGCAGGATCTCCTCCACCGGGGCCACCTGCGGATACCAGGTCCGCTCCCACTCCAGCGACACCCAGCCGCGATAGCCGTGCGCGCGCAGCAGCCCGCCCGCCTCCTCCAGCGGCACCCCGCCCTCGCCCATCGCCACCGGCGTCGTGTCCGTGGCCGACACCGCATCCTTGACCTGCACGTACTCCAGATACGGCGCCAGCGCCGCCAGCGTCGCCGCCGGCTCCTCCCCGTTGCGCCACGGATGCAGCAGATCCCACAGCGCCGCCGCCTGCGCCACCCCGGCCTCCCTCAGCAGCGCCGCCACGGCCGCCCCGGTCGCCATCTGGTCGTGCGTCTCCACCAGCACCTTCACCCCGAGCGCCGCCGCCTCCCCGGCCACCGCCCGCAGCCGCCGCGCCCCGACCGCCGGATCGTCCCCCCTCGGGAACACCCGCACCCCGCCCGCCCCCAGCTCGGCGGCCAGCCTCAGATCCTTCAGCAGCGCCTCCACCACCGGCCCGTCGTCCCCCGGCTCGCACAGCCGCACGTACCCGGCCAGCGCCGACACCTCCAGCCCGGCCGCCGCCACCCGCCGCCTCACCTCCCGCCGCTCCCCCGTCCCCAGCCCGGCATGCACCCCGGTGTCCTCATGCAGCCGCAGCTCCACCCCCGCACACCCGAACCGCCCCGCCATCGCCAGCGCCTCCCCGAGCCCGGCACCCGGCATCCCCAACGTGCTGACCGCCAACCGCATCGCCATCTCCTCACCCTCACTCACGACCCCGAACCCCATCCTGGCCCGACCATCCCGGACGAACGCCCCTCCTTCGGCGGCCCTCCCGCCCCTCGGGGGCTCTTGCAGGTGGTGAGGGCAGCGCCCCTCTCCCGCACGGGCCACTCCCGTGCACGGGCCACCCCATGGACGGGCCACCCCATGGACGGGCCACCCCGTGGACGGGCCACTCCGGCGGACGGGCCGACCCCTCCCGCTGCGGTCCCACGGCGGGGTTCGCGCCCCCTCGGGCCGCTGGCCCTCCCCAGCGAAAACGCCCCCACCCCCCGGGGACGGGCCGGCCCCCCGGGGGCAGCCCCTGGGAGGGCCTGCGCCTGGAGAGGCGCTCTCTGCGAAGTGGGCGTTCACCTGTACGGGGTTCGGTCAAGGGAGGGGTTTGACGCTTTCGCGGAGGACGACCTCGCCCGGGACGTTCTCCACCACGCGAGAGTCCCCGCCGCTCAGGGCCAGTTCGAGGGCCCGGGCGCCCATGTCCTTGAGCGGCAGCCGTACGGTGGTGAGCGAGGGGACCTGGTCACGCAGGGTGACGATGTCGTCGAACCCCGCCACGGACACGTCGTCGGGGACGCGGATGCCGCGCTCGCGGTAGGCGGCCAGGGCGCCGACGGCCATCACGTCGTTGACGGCGAAGACGCAGGTGGCGTCGCCCGTCTCCTGGGCGGCGGTGTAGCCGCCGTCGCGGTCGAAGGGCCCGTGGACGACGCGCGGCGCCGGGAGGCCGAGGTCGCGGACGGCGGTGACGAATCCGGCGCACCGGTCGGCGGCGGTCAGGAGGTGCGGCGGCCCGGCGAGGACGGCGAAGCGGGTGTGGCCGAGCCCGGCGAGTGAGCGGGCGAGCGCGGCGGCGCCGTCGTGGTTGGCGGGGGCGACGGTGTCGACGCCGAGGAGGTCCTGGCCGACGCAGGCGACGCGGCCGCCGCTCGCCTGGTAGGCGGCGAGTTCGGCGGCGAGGCGGGCGGTCACGCGTTCGTCGGCGACGCGGGAGCCGGCCAGGAGGACGGCACGGACGCGCTGGGCGTGCAGGGTGGCCACGTAGGCGATCTCCTGCTCGGGGTCGCGGTGGGTGGTGCCGACCATGACGAGCAGCCGTTCGCCGGCGGCGGTGCGCATGGCGCCGTCGGCGAGGGCGGCGAAGTAGGGGTCGGTCAGGTCGTGGACGACGATGCCGATGACGTTGCCGGCCCCTCGGGCCAGCGTCTGGGCGGCGATGTTGGCGCGGTAGCCCAGTTCGTCGGCGGCGCGTTCGACGCGTGCCCGCAGTGCCGCGCCGACCTGGCGGGTGCTGCCGTTGAGCACCCGCGAGGCGGTCGCGAGCGAGACGCCCGCCTGCTTGGCGACGTCCTCCAGCGTGACCACGAGACCTCCCGGAAAGCGATTTCCAGTATGCCGGACCGGCATCTGGCTCCGCATCCTCGCACGCCTCGCCGCCGGATGACAGCGTGCGTGCCGGGGCTCGTCAGGCCCAGGGGAACAGGATGTCCAGCAGTCCGCCCTTCTTGCTCTCCGACGGCTGCGGCTGCGGCTGCTCGGTGGGCTCGGGGGGCTGGGTGGTCCGCTGCTCCTCGGGGGTCGGCTCCTTGGTCGGCTTGGGCTTCTTCTCCTCGACCTGGGGCCGGACCTGGTCTTCGCCGGTCTCGTTCATCTCGCGCACCTGGGACTGGGTGGCGCGGGTGGTGGGCCTGGCGGACTGCCGGGCGGTGCGGGTGGGCTGGGCCTCGTTCATCGCCGGGGAGCGGGTGGGGCGGACCCGGGCCGTGGTCGGCTCCTGGGAGGGGGTTACGGTCTGGGAGACGCTGGGTTCGGGTGCGGCCGTATCGGTGGCTTCGCCGATCGGGACGTCCGTAATGGCGTCCTGCGGGGCGGTGGGCGAGCTGAGCTCGCCGACGCTGGCGCACTTGCCGCCCGCGCACGGGTCGTCGGAGGACGTGCCGGTGAGCATCCAGCCGGCCGCCGCGCCGGCCAGGACCACGGCGGCCGCCGCGACCAGCAGCACCCGGGTGCGGCGGCGCACCTCGCGCTCGCCGCCGTCGTGCTCGTCGCCGGAGCCGTCGGTCCAGCCGGAGCCGAGGAAGCCGCGCCTGGGCTCGTCGGCCTCGTCGCCGTAGCCGCGGTCGAGCGGCAGGTACGGGGGCTCGTCGGCGTCGTCGCGGTCCACCGGGCCGCTGTCGGCGTCGCCGGTGTAGTGCGGGCCGCTCGCCGCGTCACCCGTGTAGTGCGGGCCGCTGTCGGCGTCGCCCGTGTAGTGGGGGCCGCTGGGGGCGTCGCCCGTGTAGTGCGGGCCGCTCGCCGCGTCGCCGGTGTAGAGCGCGTCGGCGGCGTACGCGGGGTCGCTGAAGGCGTCGCCCGCGTACGGGGCGGGCGCCGGCTGGTCGCCGCCGATGCGCTCGGAGGCGCCGTCGGCGTGCAGGACGTACGTCTCGCTGCCCGAGACCTGGATGGCCGGCTGCTCGTCGGTGTCCTCGGTGCTCCAGCGGGGGGACAGCACGTCGCCGGTCAGCTCGGGGTTTAACGCTCGCCCCTGCGCGTCCTCATAGGACTTGTCGTTCTCGTCGCGCGCCACGCTGAGCCTCTCTAGTACGAATACGGACCGCGACCTTTCTTAACAGAATCAACCCCAACTTGTCCGGAAATTTCACCTGTTTCGCTAAAACTACGCTGCGTAACTTCCGTCACTCCGGCAACATCACCGGCCACACGCAGTACGGACGCGGAACGGACGCGGAACGGCTCAGAGCCCGGCGGCGAGCACGTCCAGAGCGGCCTTGACCCGCTCGATCGGCACCCCCTGGTCGCGCACCTGCCGGGCCAGCAGCGGCGCGGCGAGCGGCGCCAGCAGCGCGTCGGCCAGGCAGTAGACGTCGGCGTCGGGGCGCAGCCGCGCGATCAGCAGCGCGAGGTGCGCGCGGTAGGCGTCGTACGCGCCCCCGAACCGGGCGTACGGCCCCGCGGTCTCGGCCATCACCAGCAGGTCGAGCTGCTCCACGGTCCGGTCGGCGAGCGCGGCCAGGAAGGCGCGGACCCGCTCGCGCGGTTCGGCGCCCGGCCCGAGCGGCGGGGGCCCGTCGAGGAAGGCCGCCTGGAACTCCCGCTCGCGCTCGTCGATGAGCGCGTACGCCAGCCCGGACCGGTCGCCGAAGCGGCGGTAGAGGGTGCCGACCCCGACCCCGGCGGCGGCGGCGACCTGGGCCATCGACAGCCCGGCGACCCCTTCGGCGGCCACGATGGCGGCCGCGGCGTCGAGGATCCTCTCCCGGTTGCGGGCCGCGTCACGTCTCACGCCCCTCATCTTCCCTCACTTGCCATCCGGAACGCATTCCACTTACTGTTGAAGCGGAACGGATTCCGCTTAACTGAGAAGGAGACGCAGTGATGAGAGTCGCTCTGGTGACCGGTGGCAGCAGAGGCATCGGCGCGGCCATCGCGCGCCGCCTGGCCGCCGACGGGTTCGACGTGGCGATCACGTACGCCTCGGCCGCCGGCAGGGCCGCACAGGTGGTGGCGGACGTGGAGGCGGCCGGGCGGCGCGGCCTGAGCCTGCGGGCCGAGGCGGCGCGCGCCGAGGACCTGGTGGCCGCCGTCGAGGACACGGTGGCCGCGTTCGGCAGGCTGGACGTGGTGGTCAGCAACGCCGGCATCGCCCCGTACGGGCCCCTGGAGGACGTGACGCTCGACGAGGTGGACCGCACGCTGGCCGTGCACGCGCGGGCGGCGTTCGTGCTGGCGCAGGCGGCGGCCAAGCACCTGCCCGAGGGCGGCAGGATCGTCACGATCGGCAGCAGCCTGGCCGAGCGGGTCCCGTACCCGGGCTGGACCCTGTACGCGATGAGCAAGTCGGCACTCAGCGGGCTCACCAAGGGCCTGGCCCGCGACCTCGGCCCGCGCGGCATCACCGCGAACCTCGTGCACCCCGGCTCCACCGACACCGAGATGAACCCGGCCGACGGCCCGGACGCCGACGACGAGCGCTCCTACACGGCGCTGGGCCGCTACTGCGACCCCGGCGACATCGCCGCGACCGTCTCCCACCTGGTGGGCGAGGGCGGGCGGTCGATCACGGGGGCGGCAATCGCGGTGGACGCGGGCGTCACCGCCTGACTAGAGGCACGGGTTCGTGGAGCTGTCGACGACCTTGTCCTTGAGCGAGTCGGGGATCGTCGACACGACCCGGACGCCGGGCCAGTCGGCGCCGATGACGAGCTGGACGGACGGGCCCGGGGGCGGCGTGGCGGCGCTCTTGTACGGCTCCGCGGACACCGGCCTGACCTTGCCCGCCACCGGGGTGCGCTTGTCCTTCGACAGCCGGGCGGCCACCGCCTCGGCGTACGCGGGGCCCTGGGCGGCGTCCTTCTTCGCGTAGCGGATCGTGGTGGTGTCCGCCGGGGCGGCGTTGCCGACATGGGTCACGACGAAGCCCTGCGCGGCCAGCTCCTCGGCCACGACGCCGGCCTTGCCCTGCTCGCCGGTGGCGTTCAGCACCTGGACGCGCACCTGCTCGTTCTTCACCTTCGGGGCGGCGCTGGGGGCGGCCGGGCCCTTGGTCGCCGTCACCTCCACGTCCTCGCGCACCCGCTTGAAGAAGTCCGACGCCGCTGGCTCGCTGAACTGGACCCGGTTCTTGTCCGCCGGGTACGGCTCGGTGGGCACCGTGATGCCCTTGAGCTCCTTGGCCGTCATGCCGCTGACGCTGTTGGCGATCTCCAGCATCCGCTCGGGCGTGAGCTCGCTGTCGACGGTCACCGCCTTGATCCCGGCGCGCAGGAACGCGTCGAGCGCGATCGGGTCGGTGAGCAGGCCGCCGTCGGTGACCTTCTCCATCACCTTGGTGAGGAACACCTGCTGGCGCTGGATGCGGCTCAGGTCGCTGCCGTCGCC
This sequence comes from Nonomuraea sp. NPDC003214, assembly GCF_053590035.1. Taxonomy (NCBI): domain Bacteria; kingdom Bacillati; phylum Actinomycetota; class Actinomycetes; order Streptosporangiales; family Streptosporangiaceae; genus Nonomuraea; species Nonomuraea sp. NPDC003214. Next base: position 355,675 of record NZ_JBSFSX010000003.1, read on the forward strand.
GAGCGCGTAACGGGTGCGCACGTAGCCGAGCGCCTGCTCGCCGTTGACGACGTGCTTGCCGGGCCCGAGCACGAACTTGGCCTGCGGGTCGTTGACCGCCTTGGGCAGGCAGATCTCGATGCCCTTGATCGCGTCGATGATGCCCTTGAAGCCGGTGAAGTCGACCTTCACGAAGTGGTTGATGTGGATGTCGGTGAGCGCTTCGAGCGTCTTGATCGTGCAGGCCACGCCGCCGTCGTTGAACGCGGAGTTGATCTGGCCGATCCCCGCCGGGCGGACGCCGCCGCCGCGCAGCTCGCACTCCGGCATCATGACCATCGAGTCACGCGGGAAGCTGATCATGGTGGCCTTGTCCCGGTCGGGCGAGAGGTGCAGCAACATGATCGTGTCGGTGCGCTCGCCCTTGCCCTGCGACAGCGCCCCGTACTTCTTGTTGTCGCCGTCGCGCGAGTCGGAGCCGATGAGCAGCACGTTCAGCGCGCCGGTCTCCCGGGGGCGGTCCGTGCCGAGCTGACCGGTGAGGTCGGACTGCTTCAGCTCGCCGTAGATGCTGCGGTAGTAGCCGTACGCCGACAGCGTGACCACCACCAGCACGCCGGTCAGCACGACGCCCACCCAGCCCGCCGGGGTCAGCCGCCGGGCGGTCCGTGAGTTCGCGTTTCCCACGCTGCGCCCCTCAGAAGATGATCAGATCGGGCAGCATACTGAGAAACGGGCCATCGCCCGAAATGATCGCCGATGAACCAGGGCTCCATGCGAACTCGGTGAATCCGGGACGTCACACACCGTTGTCCCGCATCATGACATCCATGCCCTCGACCAAGATCGCGCCCCCTCCCGGCGCGTCCTCCGTGGCCGCCCTCCGCGCGCGGGCGCTCGCCGCACGGCGGGCCGCCCGCACTGCGCTGACCTCGTCGATCGCGCTGCTGTGCGCCGTCCAGCTCATCGCCGAACGGGCTCCCGCCGGGCAGGACACGCTGCCGCTCGCCGTGCTCGCGCTGGCCGTCAGCCTCGGGGCGCCGCCCGCGCTGGCGCTCACCCAGGCTGTCTGGGGCGCGCGGGCCCGCGCCGTCCGCCGCCGCGAGAGCGAGCTGTACGCCGCCCCGCCCTCTCCCGGGCTCGCCCTCGGCCGCCTCGCGGTGGCGGCCGGCTGGGCGGTGCTCGTCCTGCTCGCCTGCGCGGTGCCCCAGCTCTTCACCGCCGCCGGCCACCCCGCCCCCGCCGGCGCCCTGACCATCCCCCTCACCGCCATCGCCTGCCTCGCAGGTTGGTGGACCACCACCCGGACGCCCGGCCGCGCGGCCTCGTGGGCGCCTCCCCGCAGCGGGCCCGCCCGCGTCGGCGCGGTGCCGCCGTCGGCGTCGGCCGCCCCGAGCGGGCCTGCGGAAACGCGGGCGGAGAGGCCCGGCCGGATGGGCCGGGCCTCTCGGTGGGCGCCTCCCCGCAGCGGGCCCGCCCGCGTCGGCGCGGCGTCGCGTTCGGGGGGAGCGGGGCGGGGGGCGGCGTCCGGGTGGGCGGGGAAGGTGCCGGGGGATCCGTGGGATCCGGGCCGCGGGGCGCGTACGGGAGGGTGGGGGCGGGCGTCGTGGGCCTGTGCCGTCGCGGGGGTCGTGGCCCTGGTCGGCGCCCGCGCGCACCTGTGGGACCCGCACATCGCCGTCGTGTACGCCCTGCTGGCCGCGACGCTCGTCTGCGGAGTAGTTACTGGCGAGTAGCATGGGCGAGGAAGCTGTCCAGCAACGAGGAGCGAATCCGTGCCTTCCTCTCGTGACGTCGTGTTCGTCGACGGCGTGCGCACGCCTTTCGGCAGGTCGGGGCCGAAGGGGCTGTACGCGGAGACCCGCGCCGACGACCTGGTCGTCCGCGTCATCCGCGAGCTCATCCGGCGCAACCCCGGCCTGCCGCCCGAGCGGGTCGACGAGGTCGCGATCGCCGCGACCACCCAGATCGGCGACCAGGGCCTGACCATCGGCCGTTCGGCCGCGGTGCTGGCGGGCCTGCCCAAGTCGGTGCCCGGTTACGCGATCGACCGCATGTGCGCGGGCGCGATGACCGCGGTCACCACGGTGGCGGGCGGCATCGCGTTCGGCGCCTACGACGTGGCCATCGCGGGCGGCGTCGAGCACATGGGCCGTCACCCGATGGGCGAGGGCGTCGACCCGAACCCGAGGTTCCTGTCGGAGAAGCTGGTCGACCCGAGCGCCCTGGTCATGGGCATGACGGCGGAGAACCTGCACGACCGCTACCCGTCGATCACCAAGGACCGCGCCGACGCCTACGCGGTGCTGTCGCAGGAGAAGGTCGCCAAGGCGTACGCCGACGGCAAGATCCAGCCCGACCTGGTGCCGACGGCGATCCGCACGGCCGAGAAGGGCTGGGGCCTGGCGGTCCAGGACGAGGCGCCCAGGCCGGGCACCACGGCGGAGGCGCTGGCCGGGCTGAAGACGCCGTTCCGGCCGCACGGCAACGTGACGGCGGGCAACTCGTCGGGCATCAACGACGGCGCCACCGGCTGCGTGGTCGCCGCCGCCGACGTGGCCGCGGAGCTGGGTCTGAGCGCGAAGATGCGGCTGGTGTCGTACGCGTTCGCGGGCGTGGACCCGGAGGTGATGGGCGTCGGCCCGATCCCGTCGACCGAGCGGGCCCTCCGCCTGGCAGGTCTGGATATTTCGGATATCGGGCTGTTCGAGATCAACGAGGCGTTCGCCGTCCAGGTCCTCGCGTTCCTGGAGCACTTCGGCATCGCCGACGACGACCCCCGCGTCAACCCCTACGGCGGCGCGATCGCCTTCGGCCACCCGCTGGCCTCCTCGGGCGTGCGGCTGATGACGCAGCTCGCCCGCCAGTTCGGCGAGCGCCCCGACGTGCGCTACGGCATCACCACCATGTGCGTCGGCATGGGCATGGGCGGCACCGTGATCTGGGAGAACCTGGCATGAGCGACATCGAGACCTGGCGCGCGCTGCTGAGCGACCGCAACGCCGACGAGGTGGTGACCAAGGCCCTCGTCCGCGACGTCGAGCTGCCCGGCGGCGCGGGCACGATGGCCCTCATCACGCTCGACAACGGCTTCGACCACACCAAGCCCAACACGTTCGGCCCGCACGGCCTGTTCGCGCTCAACGGCGCGCTGTCGGAGATCGCCGCCCGCACCGACCTGGTCGCGGTGGGCGTGACCGGCAAGCCGTTCATCTTCGGCGTCGGCGCCGACCTCAAGGGCGCGGCCCAGGTGACCTCCCGCGAGGAGGCGCTGGCCATCGGCGCGCTGGGCCACCACGTGTTCCGGCGGCTGGGCGAGCTGGGCATCCCGTCGTTCGCGTTCGTCAACGGCGCGGCCATGGGCGGCGGCCTGGAGATCGCGCTGCACTGCACCTACCGGACGATCTCCTCCGGCGTCCCGGCGGTCGCGCTGCCCGAGTGCTTCCTCGGCCTCGTGCCGGGCTGGGGCGGCACGCAGCTGCTCCCCCGCCTGGTCGGCCCGGCCAACGCGATCAAGCTGATCATCGAGAACCCGATGAGCCAGAACCGCATGGTCAAGGGCGCGCAGGCGTACGAGCTCGGCGTGGCCGACGCCCTGTTCGAGCCCGCCGACTTCCTGGAGGAGTCGCTGCGCTGGGCCGCCCGCGTGCTCCAGGGCGCCGAGCAGGTGTCGCGCCCCGACCACACGGCGGGCGACTGGGACAAGACGGTCGCCGACGCCCGCTTCCTGGTCGACCTGAAGCTGCACGGCGCCTCCCCGGCCCCCTACCGGGCGCTCGACCTCATCGCGCTGGCCCGTACGGCCTCCCGCGACGAGGGCTTCGCGGCTGAGGACGAGGCGCTGGCCGACCTGCTGATGAGCGACGAGCTGCGGGCCGGCCTGTACGCCTTCGACCTGGTGCAGCGGCGGGCCAAGCGCCCGGCCGGCGCGCCCGACAAGGCGCTGGCGCGCAAGGTCACCAAGGTCGGCGTCGTCGGCGCCGGCCTGATGGCCTCGCAGATGGCGCTGCTGTTCGCCCGCCGCCTGGAGGTCCCGGTCGTGCTGACCGACCTCGACCAGGCGCGCCTGGACAAGGGCGTCGGGTACGTGCACGCCGAGGTGGACAAGCTGCTGGCCAAGGGCCGGATCTCCGGCGACCAGGCCAACCGGCTCAAGGCGCTGGTGACCGGGTCGCTGACCAAGGACGCCTTCGCCGACGCCGACTTCGTCATCGAGGCGGTCTTCGAGGACCTGGCGGTCAAGAAGCAGGTGTTCGCCGAGGTGGAGGCCGTGGTCTCGGCCGAGTGCGTGCTCGCCACCAACACCTCGTCGCTGTCGCTGACCGAGATGGGCGCGGACCTGAAGCACCCCGAGCGGCTGGTCGGCTTCCACTTCTTCAACCCGGTCGCGGTCATGCCGCTGCTGGAGATCATCCGGGGCGCGGCGACGGACGACGCCACGCTGGCCACCGCGTTCGCCGTCGGCAAGTCGCTGAAGAAGTCGTCGGTCCTGGTCAAGGACGCCCCGGCGTTCGTGGTCAACCGGCTGCTCACCCGGTTCATGGGCGAGGTCATCACCGCCGTCGACGAGGGCACGCCGCTGGAGACGGCCGAGCACGCGCTGGACGGCCTCGGGCTGCCGATGACGCCGTTCGCGCTGCTGCAGCTCGTCGGCCCGGCCGTCGGCATGCACGTGGCCGGGACGCTGCACGAGGCGTTCCCGGACCGGTTCGGCGTCTCGGCCAACCTGGCCAAGCTCGTCGCCTCCGGCAAGCCCGGCGTGTACGGGGCGGACTTCTCGCTCGACCCCGAGGCGGTGGCGTTCTTCGCGGGCGGCGACCGCCCCTCCACGGCCGAGCAGGTGCGCGAGCGGGTGCTCGGCGCGCTGGCCGAGGAGATCCGGCTCATGCTGGAGGAGGGCGTGGTGGCCGCGCCCCAGGACATCGACCTGTGCATGATCCTGGGCGCGGGCTGGCCGTTCCACCTGGGCGGCATCACCCCGTACCTGGACCGCAGCGGTCACTCGCAGTCACGCTTCCTGCCGCCGGGGGTGGCCTCTCTCCCGGCTTGACCTGGTCTTTGAGGAGGTCCGCCCGGCGGGCCTCCTCAACGGCCGTCACTGTCCGTCGTAGCGTGTGGTCCCTCGCTACGAAGGGAGACACCATGTTGAAGGCGGTCGGCGCGCTGGCGCTGAGCGGAGCCTTCCTGTTCGCCGCGGCGGCTCCGGCGCTCGCGGATCCGGCCCAGCGATCGGACCAGCGCTCGGACCAGCGGCCGGAGCAGCGGTCGGCGCTGCGCGTCCTGGTCGCGGAGAAGGGCGGCGAGACCAAGGCCGTCACGCTGACCTGCGACCGTGACGGCGGCACCCACCCGTCGCCGCGCGCGGCCTGCCGGCTGCTGCGCAAGGCGGGCGGCGACCCGGCCAGGCTGGCGGCCTCGCCCGGCCAGGTCTGCACCAAGGAGCTGCGCCCGCACGCGGTCGTCGTGGCCGGCATGTGGCGGGGCAAGCCCGTCGTCTTCGGCCGCGTCTACAGCAACGCGTGCCTGATGCGCGCGGCGGGCGGGGCGGTCTTCACGCTCTGACCGCCCCTTCCGGGGGTGGCCGCCCGCCCCCGGACCGTCAGAGGCCCTGCCGGGCCCTGCTGTGGCGCCTGCCGTACAGGAAGTAGAGCACCGCGCCGATGACCATCCAGATGACGAACCGCAGCCACGTCTCGACGGGCAGGTTGAGCATCAGGTAGAGGCAGGCGAGCACGGCCAGGATCGGCAGCACCGGCACGCCCGGCGCGCGGAAGGCGCGTTCGAGCTCCGGCCGGGTGCGGCGCAGGATGATCACGCCGGCGGAGACGACGACGAACGCGAACAGCGTGCCGATGTTGACCAGCTCGGCCAGCGCGCCCAGCGAGATGAACCCGGCCAGCACCGCCGCCACCGCGCCCACGATCGCCGTCAGCAGCGCGGGCGTGCCGGTCCTGGGGTTGACCTTGGCCAGCGGGCGGGGCAGCAGCCCGTCGCGGCACATCGCGAACAGCACCCGGGTCTGGCCGAGCATGAGGATCATCACCACGGTGGTCAGGCCGGCGATCGCGCCGATGCTGATGAGCGTGGCCGCCCACGACTGGCCGACGGCGGTGAAGGCGTCGGCCAGGGGCGCGCTGCTGCTCAGCTCGGTGTAGTGCTGCATGCCCACCACGACGAGCGAGACCGCGACGTACAGAATCGTGCAGATGGCCAGTGAGCCGATGATGCCGCGCGGCACGTCGCGCTGCGGCTCGATGGTCTCCTCGGCGGCGGTGGCGACGATGTCGAAGCCGATGAAGGCGAAGAACACGATCGCGGCGGCGGAGAAGACGCCGAGCACGCCGAAGGCGACGGGCGTGATGCCGAACAGCACCTGGATCAGCGGCGCCTGGACGCCCTCGACGGTCGGGGTGGCCTCGGGCGCGGGGATGAACGGCGTGTAGTTGGCCGCCTTGACGAAGAACAGCCCGGCCACGATCACCAGCAGGATGACGGCGACCTTGATGACCACGATGGCGAGGTTGACCCGGGAGGACAGCTTGATCCCGGCGATCAGGACGCCGGTGAGGATCAGCACGATGATCATCGCGGGCAGGTTGACCACCGGCTCGTCCCCGGCGATCGAGGCGGGCAGCTGGATCCCGATCGAGGACATCAGCGAGGCGAAGTAGCCTGACCAGCCGACGGCGACCACGGCCGCGGCCAGGGCCATCTCCAGCAGCAGGTCCCAGCCGATGATCCAGGCGGGGAACTCACCCAGCGTGGCGAAGGCGAAGGTGTAGGCGGAGCCTGCCACCGGGATCGTGGAGGCGAACTCGGCGTAGCACAGCGCCGCCAGGCCGCAGACGACCGCGGCGACCACGAACGAGATCGCCACGGCCGGACCGGCCATCTCCTTGGCCACCTGGCCGGTCAGCACGAAGATGCCGGTGCCCACGATCACGCCGATGCCGAAGACGGTCAGGTCCACGGCGTTCAGGCGCTTGCGGAGCTGGTGCTCGGGGGCTTCGGTGTCGCGGATCGACTGCTCGACACTCTTGGTGCGAAAGATATCCACGGTGAGCGACCTTCCCCCACCGCGGATGATCAACCGCCTGCTACGAAGGGCTTACCACGGGGGAACCGCGCCGGGCGACGGCCTCGGTGATCTGCCGGGCCAGGTCCTGCCCGGTGAGCCCGATCCGGCCGAGGATGGCGGCCCGCTTGGCGTGGTCGAGGAACTCCTGCGGGATGCCGTAGGAGCGCACCGGCACGTCCACGTCGGCGTCGCGCAGCAGGCGCGAGACGGCGTCGCCGACGGCGCCCACGCGGCCGTTGTCCTCGACGACGGCGACGAGCTTGTGCGCCTTCGCCGCGCCGACGAGGGCCTCGTCGAGCGGCTTGACCCAGCGCGGGTCGACCACGGTCGAGGAGATGCCCTGCGCGTCGAGCAGGACCGCCGCCTCCATGCACGCCTGCGTCATCGGGCCGACGCCGACCAGGAGCACATCGGGCTCGCCGGAGGCGGGCTCGCGCAGCACGTCCATCGTGCCGAGGCTGCCGACGGGCTCGACGGCCTCGGCTACCGGGCCCTTGGGGAAGCGCAGCGCGGTGGGCCCGTCGGAGACGGCCACCGCCTCGCGCAGCAGCTCGGTGAGCCGCGTGCCGTCGCGCGGCACGGCGACGCGCAGGCCGGGCACCACCTGGAGGATCGACAGGTCCCACATGCCGTTGTGGCTGGCGCCGTCGTCGCCGGTGACGCCCGCCCGGTCGAGCACCACGGTGACCGGCAGCCGGTGCAGCGCCACGTCCATCAGGAGCTGGTCGAAGGCGCGGTTGAGGAAGGTGGCGTAGACGGCGACCACCGGGTGCATGCCGCCGAGGGCCAGGCCGGCGGCGCTGGTGAGGGCGTGCTGCTCGGCGATGCCGACGTCGTAGATGCGCTCGGGGAACGCCTCGGCGAAGGCGGCCAGGCCGGTCGGGTGGAGCATCGCCGCGGTGATCGCCACCAGGTCGTCGCGCTCGTGGCCGAGCCGGACCAGCTCCTCGCTGAAGACGTTGGTCCAGATGCGGCCCTTGGGCTTCTCGGCGCCGGTGGCGCGGTCGAAGGCGCCGGGCGAGTGGAACTGGTCCTCGTCGTGGTTCTCGGCGGGGCTGTAGCCGCGGCCCTTCTGGGTGAGGGCGTGCACGATGACCGGGCCGCGGAAGCCGCGGGCCTTGCGCAGCGCCGCCTCCATGGCCTGCTCGTCGTGGCCGTCGATGGGGCCGACGTATTTCAGGCCGAGGTCCTCGAACATGGCCTGCGGGGCGATGACGTCCTTGACGCCCTTCTTGATGCCGTGCAGGGCGTCGTAGAGCACGGGAACGTTCCCGATCTTGCCCTTGACGTACTCCAGCATGTCCTCGTAGCGGCGGTTGACGCGCAGCGACGACAGGTGGGAGGCGAGCCCGCCGATGGTCGGCGAGTAGGAGCGGCCGTTGTCGTTGACGACGATGACGATCGGCAGGTCCTTGGCCCCGGCGATGTTGTTGAGCGCCTCCCAGGCCATGCCGCCGGTCAGGGCGCCGTCGCCGATCACCGCGACGACCGTGCGGTCGTGCTCGCCGCGCAGCTTGAACGCCTTGGCCAGGCCGTCGGCGTAGGACAGCGCGGTCGAGGCGTGGGAGTTCTCGACGAAGTCGTGCTCGGACTCGGCCCGGCTCGGGTAGCCCGACAGGCCGCCCTCCTGCTTGAGCGCGTCGAACCCGGCGGCCCTGCCGGTCAGCAGCTTGTGCACGTAGCCCTGGTGCCCGGTGTCCCACACGACCGGGTCGCGGGGGGAGTCGAAGACGCGGTGGATGGCGATGGTCAGCTCCACCACCCCCAGGTTGGGCCCCAGGTGCCCGCCGAACTTCGCGCACGAGTCGACGAGCAGGTCCCGCACCTCACCCGCCAGCCGCGGCAGCTCCTCGGCAGCGAGCCTCTTGACGTCGTGCGGTCCCTTGACTGAGTCCAGCAACCCGCTCACGGATCAGACTCCCCTCTGGTCTTGTACGCCGACGCAAGGAGTCTAGTTCGCGGACGACACGCTGACCTCATCGAGTCAAATGCGCCCACATTTGTCAGAACTTGACCTAGTCTTTCCCTCACTATGAACACTCTCCCCATGAAGAAACTGTCGTCACTGCTGGCTGCCGGGGTGATCGTCTCCCTGGCGGGCGCGGGGACGGCGGTCGCCGAGGCGAACACTGCCAAGGCAGCAGCACAGAACGTCGCACAGGTCACGCAGGCTCAGCAGCAGCAGACGACGACCGCCGTCCCCCGGGGCAAGGCGGCCGCCACGCACAACCCGCTGTACAAGACGGGCCGGCTGGCCTCGTCCAACTGCCGTCCCGGCAGCCTGCCCCGGGGCAGCACGGCGGCCTACAAGCGCTTCCTCAGCCGGGTCACCAACTGCCTGAACAAGTCGTGGGCCTCGCAGTTCCGCAAGGCCCGCCTGTCGTTCAGCAAGCCGCGGCTGCGCATCACCACCCGTAAGCTCAGCAGCCCCTGCGGGCGCTGGGTCGGCGGCGCGGACGGCTACTACTGCTCGTCCAACCGCACGATGTACATGCTCATCACCAAGACCCAGCTGCGCAACCCCGACCCGATCGGCATCGCCCGCCTGATGGCGCACGAGTACGGCCACCACGTGCAGGCGATCTCCGGGATCTGGAACTACTACGGCCCGGCCTACAACCGCGCCAGCGGCTCCGCCAGGCTCCAGCTCTCGCGCCGCTCGGAGCTGCAGGCCGAGTGCTTCTCCTCGGTCTTCATGCGCTCGGTGCGCGACACCCTGCCCGTCGACTCCGGTCGCTGGGCGCAGATCGTGGACTGGTTCCACGACCACGGCCACGAGGGCTGGGCGCAGAACGACCACGGCAAGGGCCCGTCGCAGGCGTTCTGGATGAAGCGCGGCTTCAGCTCCGCCTCCCCGGGCTCCTGCAACACCTGGCGGGTCTCGTCCCGCTACGTCGCCTGATCCTGCCCGTCCGTGCGGCCGCGCTGCTGCGGTGCGGCCGCACCTTCTGGCGACAAATGCCACATACAACCCTCCAAAAACACCATGAACTGGTCTAGTATCCGCGATCGTGCGTACTCCCCTTATCGCAGCGTCTGTCTGCATGATCGCGGGTCTGGCCCTATCTGGTACGGCTAGCGCCGAGACGAAGTCCGCGAGCTCGGGGCTGCCGGCCGTACTGACCAAGAACAAGATCTACCGGTCGGGCACCCCCTCCACCCTGACCTGCGCGATCCCCGAGATCCGCGAGGGCAGCACCTCCTCCGTCAAGACCTTCCACCGGGCCATGGCCAGGTGCGCCAACCGCTTCTGGGCCACCCGCTTCAAGGCCGCCGGGATGCGCTACTCGCCGCCGAAGGTGTCCATCACCTCCGGCAGCCGCTCGGTGTGCGGCACGATCACCACGAACGGCGCCCAGTACTGCCCGGCCCAGCGCACGATCGCGATCCGGATCCAGAAGCGCGACCTGCGCGACCCGTTCAAGATGAACATCGCGCACTCCGTCGCCCACGAGTGGGGCCACCACGTGCAGGAGCTCACCGGCATCCTGGACGCGCAGAACCGGCTCTACTGGCGGGCCGGCGCCAAGGCCCGCACGACGCTCAGCCACCGCCTGGAGATGCAGGCCGAGTGCTTCGCCGGCGTCTTCTACAGCGCCACGATCGACTCGGTCGACCCGGGCATCACCTGGGGCCAGTGGGTCGACGCCATCCGGCAGGCCGACGAGAGCAAGGTCCACGGCAAGCCGCGCAACCTCGCCTACTGGCAGAACCGCGGCTACAGCGGCGGCTCGGCCCGCTACTGCAACACCTGGACGGCGCCGAACTCCCGCGTCGCCTAACTTCCGGCCCTGGCCAGCACCTCGAGAGGGTCGGCGAGCACGTGGGCGAAGGCCAGCTCGGCCGCGCCCACGAGCGTCGCGTCGTCGGCCAGGGACGAGGTCCGCAGCCGCAGCCGCTCGCGCTGCGGCGCCATCGCGTGCAGGGTCAGCCGGCTGCGCACCTGGGCCGCCGAGCCGAGGTAGACCTCGCGCAGCATCCCGCCGAAGATCACCATTTCCGGGTTGAAGATGTTGACCAGGTTGGCGATGCCCAGGCCGAGCCAGTCGCCGACCCGCTTGAGCGCCTCCTGCGCCACGATGTCGCCCCGGTCGGCCGCCTCGACCACCGCCCGGACCGCGTCGCGGCCGTGCTGGCCGGAGCGGAACCGGCCGGCCGCCTCCAGCAGCGCCCGCTCCCCCACCTCGGCCTCCAGGCAGCCGTACGAGCCGCAGCCGCAGGCCCGGCCGCCCGGGTTGACCACGATGTGGCCGACCTCGCCGCCGTAGCCGTCGTGGCCGCCGAGCAGGTGGCCGCCGGTGATGATGCCGCCGCCGATGCCGACGTCGCCGTGCAGGTAGATCAGGTCCTTGACGGCGGCGCCCACCCCGCGGCTGTGCTCGGCCAGCGCCGCCAGGTTGGCGTCGTTGCCCACGCTCACGGGCAGGCCAAGGCCGAGCCTGCGGCCCAGCTCCTCGCCGAACGGCACCGCCTCCTCGACCCCCAGGTTGGGGCCGAAGGCGACCACGCCGTCGGCCTTGCGCACCCCGCCCGGCACCGCGGCGGCGGCGCCCACGCAGACCGTGTCGTCGCGGGTGCGGCGGCGCATCTGGCGGGCGAACCCGGCCAGCACCCCCGCCAGCTCGCCCAGCGCCGGCGACCCGCGCTCGCGCGCCACCTCCCGGCGGTCCAGGATGAGCCCGCCGAGGCCGACCCGCGCCACCGCGAGCCGGTCGGGGCTCACGTCGAAGGCGAACACGTACACCCGCGACGACTCCGGGCGCACCACCAGCGACGGGCGGCCGGCGCGGCCCGTCTCGCGCGGCAGCTCCTCGCGCACCAGCCCGGCGGCCGTCAGGTCGGAGGTGAGCGCCATGATCGTGCTGCGGTTGAGCCCCATCCGCGAGGTCAGCTCGGCCCGCGAGATCGGCCCGCCCAGGTGGACATGGCGAAGCAGCGCGCCGAGGTTGTGGCGCCTGATGTCCTCCTGCGAGGGGCCGGCACGCATCGTCTGAGGTTCCTTCAACGGGTGGAAGTCGCTGATCACCTTAGACCAGCGGAGGCCGCCCGTTTGCGCGCCAGCGCGTCCACGCCCGCGGCCAGCAGCAGGACGCATCCGGTCACCAGATACTTCACGCTGGAGCCGTAACCCATCAGGGCCATGCCGTTCTCGATCACCGCGACGACCGCGCCGCCGAGGATCGCGTCGACCACCCGGCCCTTGCCGCCGAACAGGCTCGTGCCGCCGATCACCGCCGCGCCGACCGCGTACAGCAGCACCGAGCTGCCGCCCGTGTTGGGGTCGACGGAGCTGGCCCGGGAGGCGGCGATGACGCCGCCGACCGCCGCCATGGCCGAGCAGATCACGAACGCGCTGACCTTGATCCGGTCCACCGCGATGCCGGCCCTGCGGGCCGCCTCCGCGTTGCCGCCGACCGCGTAGATGTGCCGCCCGAACGCGGTTCGGCGCAGCACGAACGTCCACAGCACCAGGAGCGCCAGGATCACCGGGACGACGATCGGCACGCCGGTGAGCGAGGTGATCAGCGGGTTGCGGCTGCGCTCCAGGTTGAGCACGTACACCGCCAGGCCCGCGATGACCGCCAGCGAGCCGACCCGGACCGCGATCAGCGACAGCGGGTCGGCAACCAGCCCGCGCCCGGCCCGCCGCCTGGCCCGGACGAGCTGGACGGCCGCGTAGACCGCCACGCACGCCGCGTACAGCCCCCAGCCGAGCCACGGCGGGAGGTTGCGGCCGGCGATCGCGACGATCACCTCGTCCCTGATCGAGATGTTCTTGCCCTCGTCGACCAGCACCAGCACCAGGCCCTGGAAGGCGAGGAAGGCGGCCAGCGTGACCACGAACGACGGGATGCCGACCTTGGCCACCAGCGAGCCGAGCACGACGCCGATGACCGCCCCGGTGGCGACGGCGGCCAGCACGCACACGTACCACGGCAGGCCGAGCGAGGTAAGCGTCACCGCGAGCACCGCCGCGCAGACGCCGCTGGCGAACCCGGCCGACAGGTCGATCTCGCCCAGCAGCAGCACGAACACCAGGCCCATCGCGATCACCGTGACCGCGGCGCCCTGCGTGAACAGGTTGGCGAAGTTGATCGGGCTGAGGAAGGACGGGCGGGCGATCGCGAAGACCGTGCAGAGCACGACCAGGCCGAGCACGGCCGGCAGCGCGCCCATGTCGCCGCCGCGCACGCGCTCGGCGTAGGCGCGCACGCTGTGCCCGATCGACGGGGCCTGCACCGCGGTGGCGATGGCCTCGCCGGGCAGTTCCTTGACCTTGTTCATGACACGATCCCCAGGTCTCCGCTGCGGCCGGACGTGATCAGTTCGACGACCTGCGCGTGCGTCACGTCGGCGGTCCTGACCTGCGCGGCCATCCTGCCGAGGTAGAGCGCCGCGATCTGGTCGGAGACGGCGAACACGTCGTTCATGTTGTGCGAGATGAGCACGACGGCCAGGCCCTTGTCGGCGAGCCTGCGCACCAGTTCGAGCACCTGGGCGGTCTGGGCGACGCCGAGCGCGGCGGTCGGCTCGTCGAGGATGACGACCTTGCTGTTCCACAGCACGGCCTTGGCGATGGCGACCGTCTGCCGCTGGCCGCCGGACAGGCTGGAGACCTGCTGGCGGATCGACTTGACGGTGCGCACGGACAGGCTGCTCAGCGTCTGCTCGGCCAGCTCCTCCATCGACGCCTCGTCGAGCACGAGGCCCCGGCGGCGCTCGCGGCCCAGGAACATGTTCTGGACGATGTCGAGGTTGTCGCAGAGCGCCAGGTCCTGGTAGACGATCTCGATGCCGAGCTCGCCCGCGTCGCGCGGGCCGTGCACCTGGACCGGGCGGCCGTCGAAGACGATCTCGCCCGAGTCGATCGGATAGATGCCGCCGACGCACTTGACGAGCGTCGACTTGCCGGCGCCGTTGTCGCCGACCAGCGCGGTGACCTCGCCCGCATGGGCGGAGAACGCGACGTCGTGCAGGACCTGCACGGGCCCGAAACTCTTGTCGATCCCGCGCACTTCGAGCAGGGGGGTCATGTGGCTCCCTCGGGTCGGGCCCGGCCCGCGCGGCGGGCGCGGGCCGGGCCCTGTGCCGTCACTACTGGATTCCCGCCTCGGCGCACTTGTCGGCGAAGTCGCCGGTGCACAGCTCCTCCTTGGTGACGTAGCCGTCCGCCACCACGTCCTTGACGTTCTCGAAGTAGATCGCCTGCGGCTCCATCAGCTCCGCCGGGACGTCCTGGCCGGTCTCCGGGTCCTTGACGCTGCCGCTCGCCGCGGGCTTCTCGCCCTTGGCCAGCGCGACCGCGAGCTTGGCGGCGGCGTCGGCCTCCTTCTTGACGGCCTTGTAGACGGTCATGCACTGGTCGCCCGCCAGGATGTTCTGCAGGCCCTGCACGGTGGCGTCCTGGCCGGTCACCGGCACCTTGCCGTTGAGCTTGTTCTTCTTCAGCACGGTGATGGCGGCGTTGCCCAGGCCGTCGTTGGCGGCCAGCACGCCGGCGATCTTCGGCTCGCTGGTGAGCATCTGCTCGAAGATGGTGCCGGCCTGGGTGTTGTCCCAGTCGGGCACGGCCTGGTCGGGGCCCTTGACGTACTCGCCCGCGTCGAACTTGGGCTTGAGCACGCCGTCGTAGCCCTCCCTGAACAGGGTCGCGTTGTTGTCGGTCGGCGAGCCGTTCAGGTAGGCCACGATGGGCTTGTCGGCCTTCTTGTCGGCCAGGCACTTGCTCAGGCCCTCGCCCTGGAGGGTGCCGACCTTGGTGTTGTCGAAGCTCACGTAGTAGGCGGCGCCGCCGCCCAGCGTCAGCCGGTCGTAGTCGATGGTGGCCACGCCCTGCGACTTGGCCTTGTCGATGACGGTCTTGCCGGTGCCGCTGTCCAGGTTGACGATCATCAGGACGGTCGCGCCGTTCGTGATCATCTGGTCGGCGATGGTCTGGAAGGCCGTCTTGTCGTTCTGGGCGTTCTGGATGTCGTAGGCCACGCCCGCGGCCTCGAACGCCTCCTGCAGGTACTTGCGGTCCGCCGTCTCCCAGCGGGCCGACGACTTGCTGTCGGGCAGGATGACGCCGATCTTGCCCGTGGCCGCCGGTGAGGAGGCGGCCGGGGCCGAGGAGGTCGTGGTGGTCGTCCCGCCGTCGCCCCCGCAGGCGGTGAGACCGAGAGCCAGCGATGCTGCCGCGGCGGTCAAGCTGAGGATCCCCTTGCGCATGGGTGCAGGGTCCTTTCTTCCGGAGGGGCCCGGATGAATGTTGTTTGCGGCAACGTATTCCGGGATGGCCTGCTTTGGAAGACCCGCGACGGGGGGAGTTTGTTGTTCCCGGTAACAATCCAGACACGCCCTCCCGCCGGGCGGATCACCGGGGCCCTGATCGCCCGGCCTTCTCCGCGACCTGGAACAGCAGGTGCTCGCCGCCGGGGCGGCACACCAGTTGCAGCCCTGCCGGCAGGCCGTCCACCAGCCCGGCGGGCACGGTCAGCGCGGGCAGGCCCAGCACGTTCCACGGGCTGGTCAGCGCGAGCAGCGCGGCGCGGACGGCGACGGTCCCGCCGTCCAGCACGACCTCGCGCCGCTGGAGCGGCGGCGCGGTGAGCGGCACGGCGGGCAGCGCGAGCACGTCGTGCCCGCCGTCGAACAGCTCGGCGACCACGCCGCCTAGCCGCCGCCGCTCCTCCATCGCCCGCACGTACCGCCACCCCGGCACCTCGGCCGCGACCCGCAGCCGTTCCAGCACCTCCGGGTCGAACAGCCCCGGCGCGCCCGCCAGCCGCTCCGCGTGCACGGCCGCCGTCTCACAGCTCTGGATCACCGTGTACGTCTCCCGCAACCGCGCGCCGACGCCCTCGGGCAGCTCCACCACGTCCGGCGCCCCGGCCGCCTCCCGCGCCAGGGCGGCCACCCGGGGATCGCACGGGGTCAGGCCGGCGGGGTCCAGCCACGCCGTCCGCACCGGCTCCCCGCCGTCCTGCGCCGGGCGCTCGTCCGCGAGGCACGCGTACGCCAGCAGACAGTCCTCCGCCCGCCCGGCCAGCACGCCCACGTGGTCGAGCGTGACCGACAGCGGGAAGACGCCGTCGGCGCGGATCGCCCCGTACGCGGGCTTGAAGCCGGCGACCCCGCACAGCGCGGCCGGGATGCGCACCGAGCCGCCCGTGTCGGTGCCGAGCGCCAGCGGGACGATGCCCGCCGCCACGGCCGCGCCGCTGCCGCCGCTGGAGCCGCCCGACATGCGCTCCGGGTCCCACGGGTTGCGCGAGGGCCCGTTGGCCGACCGGTCGCCCGTCGGCCCGTACGCGAACTCGTGCGTCGTCGTCTTGCCGACGATCACCGCGCCCGCCTCCCGCAGCCGCGTCACGCAGGCGGCGTCGGTGTCGGGGACGTACCCGGCGAAATGCCGCGAGCCCATCGTCGCGGGCATGCCCGCCACCATGATCAGGTCCTTGACGCCGACCGGTATCCCGTGCAGCGGCCCCCGGTCGGCGCCCTCGGCCAGCTCGCGGTCCGCCGTCCGGGCCGCCTCCAGCGCCCCCTCGGCATCGACGGTGACGAACGCGTTCAGCGCCGGGCCGAGCCGGGCGGCGGCCTCCAGCGCCAGCCGGGCCAGCTCGGCGGCGGTGACGCGGCCGGCGCGCAGGTCGAGGGCGAGGTCGGAGACGGTACGGCCGGCGAACGGGCCTGGGGTGACGGGCATGGCGTCCTCTCGGTGCTGGGGGTGACGAGCTGGGTGCCGGGGTGACGAGCCCACTGAACACCAACCCCTCCTGATGGCGAAGATCCGGTGCTACGGTGGGCTCCGCCATACTGCACAAAGGGGACGTATGTTCGGCATTGTCCGCCCGTGTCGGCACGTCATGTGCAAAGGGCTGTACGCGGACTGGATGGCCCACCTGTGCGGGCTGTGCCTGGCGCTCCGCGACGAGCACGGGCACCTGTCCCGCCTGGTGACCAACTACGACGGCCTGCTCGTGTCCGTCCTGACCGAAGCCCAGACGGCCGGCGCGCCCGCCCGCCGCCAGGCCGGGCCCTGCCCGCTGCGCGGCTTCACCGGCGCCTCCGTGGCCCACGCCGAGGGGGCCCGGCTGGCGGCCTCGGTGTCGCTGCTGCTCGCCGCCGGGAAGATGCGCGACCACGTGGCGGACGGCGATGGCCGGTACGCCCGTCCCCTGGTCGCCGCGGGCGCCTCCCGCCTGGCGCGCCGCTGGACCACCGCGGGCGCCGCCACGGCCGGCGCCCTCGGCTTCGACCCCCGCCCCCTCACCGCCGCCGCCTCCCGCCAGGCCCTGCTCGAACACCCCACGGTCCCCGCCCGCACGCCTCCCGCCCACCCGGACGGCGAGCCTCCGCCGGCTCGGCCCCGCCTCGGCCTCCGGACGCACCCCACACCGCCGACGGAGACACCCGGCGGGCCGCTCACGGGACCCGCGCCCCTTGCGGAGGGACACAGCAAGCCGCTCTCCGGGCCGCAACCGGGCAACGCGCCGCAGGGGCGCAGGGGGCCGCTCTCCGGGTCGCAGGCCGGGCGGGCGGGGCTTGTGGTCTCGCAGGTGCCGGTCCCCCGGGCGGGCGGCGGTTCGCTCGCGGAGGCCGGGGCCCTCGTGCGGCCGGAGGGCGCTCCGGTGCTGGCTGCCGTGGGGTTACGGGAGGTGACCGGGCCGACCGAGGAAGCGGTGGCCGCCGCGTTCGGGCACACGGCGGTGCTCGCCGGGCGGCCGGGCAACCAGCATGCACTGGAGGCGGCGGGAAGGGCGTTCGGGCGGCTGGCGCATCTGCTCGACGCCGTGGAGGACCTGGCCGACGACCGGGCGAACGGCGCGTACAACCCGCTGGACGCCACCGGCACCGATCTCGCCGAGGCGCGCCGCCACTGCGACGCCGCGCACACCGCCCTGCGGGAGGCGGTGGACGAGCTGGACCTGCCCCGGCCGGGCCTGGCGCGCGCGCTGCTGGTGCGGGAGACCGGCCGCGCCGTCACCCGCGCCTTCGCCACCGGGAGCGGGCAGTCGCCGGTGGACGACCCGAAGGCGCCGGGGCGGCGCAGGCAGGATCCGGGCGGCCTGCTGTCGTTCATGTGCGCGTCGCTGACCTGCTGTACGTGCGGGCTGTACCGGCCGGAGTGGGACGAGGAGCACGAGAGCTCGTTCTGCCAGCGGTGCGACTGCTCGGGCTGGGACTGCTGCTCGAACTGCGACTGCGGCTGCTGCTGCTCGGAGGACGGCGGCTGCGGCTGCGACGGCTGCAGTTGCGGCTGCGACTGACCCGGGCCGCGATCACCCCGGAGGCGACCGGCCCGGAGACGGCCGGTCCGGCGGCGGGGGTCAGGCCAGGGCGGTGACGACGAGGAGGCCGAGCGCGGAGGCCGCGGCGACGACCAGGACGGCGGCGCGGACCCGGCCCTGGTCGAGGTGGCGGCGCAGCGGCCCGGACAGGGCGAAGCCGAGGATCATCGGCACGACGAGCGCGCCCCCGGTGGCCAGGGCGCGCATCGGCAGGCGGTCGACCAGGGCGAGGACGGCGATCGACTGCGCGGCGCTGAGGAAGAAGAACATGGCCAGCGTGGCCCGGATCTGCGGCCCTCTGGCGTTCTGGTAGACGAGGGCGAGAGGCGGCCCGCCGATGCCGGTGGCGGTGCCGGTGACGCCCGACAGGAACCCCGCCGAGGTGATCGTCGCCCCGTTGCGCGGCACGCTGAACGCCCGCGCGGTGAGCCCCACGGCGGCCAGCACCATGACCGCCACGAAGACGCTGAGCGCGTGGATGGACACGTACACGACGATGAACGCCCCCACCACGCTGCCCGGGAGGCGGCCGAGGAGCGCGAAGCCGAGCCCGCGCCAGTCGACCCGCCGCCACTCGGCGGCGAGCGTGAACAGCGGCAGCGTCATGTTGACCACCTGCATCGCGCCCGGCATGACGCCCGGGTCCAGCATGGTGAGCACGGGCACGCCCACCAGCCCCAGCCCGAACCCGACGCTGCCCTGCACCACCGCCCCGGCGAGCACCGCCGCCCCGCCGACGACCAGGACCAGCACCTCATGAGTCACGAAGAGGAGTCAACCACCACAACCTCCCCAAGACCGAGGCGGACGACCGGGGCGGGCGTACGGGCCGAGGCGAGCAGGCGGACGACCAGGGCGAGCGGGCGGGGCGAGCGGGCGGGGCGAGCGGGGCGTCCGGGCTGGCTGGAGATCGCCTAAGCTGCGTGATCGTGCGTCTGCTTCTCACTCTCCCGCTCCTCCTGTCGTCCGGGTTCGCGCTGCCCGCCCAGGCCCAGAGGCCGTACGTGGATCCGCTGGCGGCGACCGGCCGGATGGCGACGGCGGCGTGCCCGGAGCCGGAGATCGTCCAGGGCGGGATCCCGCGCACCCGCGAATACCTCACCGCGATCACGAAATGTCTGGACAAGTCGTGGTCCAAGCACCTCGCCGGGACGCGCCGGACGTTCCGCAAGCCCATCGTGCGCTACTACGACGAGCCCGCACCGCGCGTGTGCGGCCTCGACTGGCCCGAGGGGGCCGCCGCCTTCTACTGCACCGAGCGGGCCACGCTGGTCTTCCCGCTGACGGGCCGCTGGATCGAGGACCGTACGGACCTCTACCCCCTCAAGGTGGCCGCGCACGAGTACGGCCATCACGTGCAGAGCCTGACCGGGATCAGGAAACACTACGAGAGCGCCGCCGCCCGGGCCGGGCGGGCGCGGCAGGCGGAGCTGGGGCGGCGCTACGAGCTGCAGGCCGACTGCCTGTCGGGGGTGTTCCTGGGCAGCGTGTGGGGCTCGCTCGGCCGCGGCCGGGGCGACTGGGAGTCCCTGCTCGACGCGACCCGCGCCAGCGGTGACGACGACGGCGAGCGGCGCAGCCACGGGAAGGGCGCCAACCGGGCCTACTGGCTCAAGCGCGGCTTCACCACGCAGCGGCCCGGCTCCTGCGACACCTGGGCGGCCCCGCCCGCCCGCGTCGCCTGAGCCCCGCACACCCGCGTCGCCTGAGCGCCGCCCGGCCGGCGGGGCGCACGGGCGCCTCGTGAATGCCAAGAGCCGCCCGGCGGTGGGTGGTGCGCCGGGCGGCTCGTGACGTTCGGGTGGTTCCCCCGAGGTGGGCGCGTGAGGTGCGCGCGCCCGGCCCGGCCGCGTGAGGGCGGCCGGGCTCCCGCCGCCCGCCACCGGCTGATGACCGGGGCGCGGGCGGGGAAGCGGAGCGGGTCAGGACTTGGCGAGCAGCGAGCGCAGCACGTACTGCATGATGCCGCCGTGCCGGTAGTAGTCGGCCTCGCCGGGCGTGTCGATGCGCACGACCGCGTCGAACTCCACGTCGCCCGCCTTGACGTGCACCGTCTGCGGGATGGAGCCGCCGTTGAGCGCCTCGACGCCGGTGATGTCGAACGTCTCCTCGCCGGTCAGGCCCAGCGACTCGGCCGTGGCGCCCTCGGGGAACTGCAGCGGCAGCACGCCCATGCCGATGAGGTTGGAGCGGTGGATGCGCTCGTAGGACTCGGCGATGACGGCGCGGACGCCGAGCAGCGCGGTGCCCTTGGCGGCCCAGTCGCGCGAGGAGCCGGAGCCGTACTCCTTGCCGGCCAGGACGACCAGCGGGGTGCCGGCGGCGGCGTAGTTGACCGAGGCGTCGTAGATGAACGACACGGGCGCGTCGGCCTGGGTGAAGTCGCGGGTGTAGCCGCCCTCGGTGCCGGGCGCGATCTGGTTGCGCAGCCGGATGTTGGCGAACGTGCCGCGGATCATCACCTCGTGGTTGCCGCGCCGCGAGCCGTAGGAGTTGAAGTCCTTGACCTCGACGCCGTTGGCCTGCAGGTACTGGGCGGCGGGGGTGCCGACCTTGATGGACCCGGCGGGCGAGATGTGGTCGGTGGTGACGGAGTCGCCCACCTTGACCAGCACGCGGGCGCCGGCGATGTCGGTCACCGGCTCCGGCTCCGGCGGCATGCCGTCGAAGTAGGGGGCCTTGCGCACGTAGGTGGAGGCCGGGTCCCACTCGAAGGTGTCGCCGGTCGGGATCGGCAGCGAGCGCCACAGGTCGTCGCCCTTGAACACGTCGGCGTAGTCGCGCTCGAACATGTCGCGGCCGATCGAGGAGTGGACGACCTCGGCGATCTCCTCCGGCGAGGGCCAGATGTCGCGCAGGTAGACGGGCTCGCCGTCGGCGCCGAGGCCGAGCGGCTCGGTGTCGAGGTCGAGGTCCATGGTGCCGGCGAGCGCGTAGGCGACGACGAGCGGCGGGGACGCCAGGTAGTTCATCTTGACGTCGGGGTTGATGCGGCCCTCGAAGTTGCGGTTGCCGGACAGCACGGCGGTGACCGCGAGGTCGTTGGCCTGGACGGCCTCGGAGATCTCGGCGGGCAGCGGGCCGGAGTTGCCGATGCAGGTGGTGCAGCCGTAGCCGACGAGGTTGAAGCCGATCTTGTCGAGGTACGGCTGGAGGCCGGAGCGCTCGAAGTAGCCGGTGACGACCTGGGAGCCGGGCGCCAGGGAGGTCTTGACCCACGGCTTGCGGGTCAGGCCCTTCTCCACGGCGTTGCGGGCCAGCAGGGCGGCGCCGAGCATGACGTACGGGTTGGAGGTGTTGGTGCAGGAGGTGATCGCGGCGATGGAGACGATGCCGTGGTCGATCTCGAAGGAGGTGCCGTCGGCGAGCGTGACCGCGACCGGCTTGTGCGGGCGGGCGCCGTTGGCGTCGGCGTTGGAGGCGGGCGCGTCGGAGGCGGGGAAGCTCTCCTTGACGGCCTCGTCGACGCCGTCGGGGTCGTCGACGTAGGCGCGCACGTCGCGGCGCCAGGTCTCCTTGGCGGCCGACAGTTCGATGCGGTCCTGCGGGCGCTTGGGGCCGGCGATGGACGGCACGACGGTGCCCAGGTCGAGCTCGATGTACTCGGAGAACTGGGGCTCGGGGTCGTGCGGGTCGAGCCACAGGCCCTGGGCCTTGGCGTAGGCCTCGACGAGCGCGATCTGCTCCTCGGAGCGGCCGGTCAGGCGCAGGTAGTCGACGGTCTGGCCGTCGATGGGGAAGATGGCGCAGGTGGAGCCGAACTCGGGGCTCATGTTGCCGATCGTGGCGCGGTCGGCCAGCGGCACGGAGGAGACGCCCTCGCCGTAGAACTCCACGAACTTGCCGACGACGCCGTGCTTGCGCAGGATCTCGGTGATGGTGAGCACCAGGTCGGTGGCGGTGGCTCCGGCGGGCAGCTTGCCGCTGAGCTTGAAGCCGACGACGCGCGGGATGAGCATGGAGATCGGCTGGCCGAGCATGGCGGCCTCGGCCTCGATGCCGCCGACGCCCCAGCCGAGCACGCCGATGCCGTTCTCCATCGTGGTGTGGGAGTCGGTGCCGACGCAGGTGTCGGGGTAGGCCTTGCCGTCGCGGGTCATGACGACGCGGGCCAGGTGCTCGATGTTGACCTGGTGGACGATGCCGGTGCCGGGCGGGACGACCTTGAACTCGTCGAAGGCGGTCTGGCCCCAGCGCAGGAACTGGTAGCGCTCGCGGTTGCGCTCGTACTCGCGCTCGACGTTGCGCTGGAAGGCGTCGGGGTGGCCGAAGTAGTCGACGATGACCGAGTGGTCGATGACCATCTCGGCCGGGGCGAGCGGGTTGATGCGGGCAGGGTCGCCGCCGAGGTCGCGCACGGCCTCGCGCATGGTGGCCAGGTCGACGACGCAGGGCACGCCGGTGAAGTCCTGCATGATGACGCGGGCCGGGGTGAACTGGATCTCCACGCTCGGCGCCGCATTGGGGTCCCAGGAGCCCAGGGCGCGGATGTGGTCGGCGGTGATGTTGGCGCCGTCCTCGGTGCGGAGGAGGTTTTCCAGCAGGATTTTCAGGCTGTACGGGAGGCGGGCAGCGCCTTCGACAGCGTCCAGCCGGAAAATCTCATATGACGCGTCGCCGACGCGCAGCGTGTCACGGCTGCCGAAGCTGTTCGCGGACACGGTGATTCGCCTCCTCCATAGACAGTTGCTCACTTGAGATCCTGCCGCACGCGGGAAGCGTTCTCGACGTCAGGTCACCCTAAGTCGGCCGCACAGGTCTCTCGATGTCAAGATATCTCGAAAAGTATCTCGACATCAAGTTAAACGGGGGCGAGCCGCCAGAAGAGCAGGCCGACGATGGCCAGCGACAGCAGCGGAGCGAGGATCTTCTGCTCGAACTTGCGCCCCGTCTTGATGCCGATCTTCCACGGCAGCACGAACTTCATCGACAGCGGCCACAGCACCGGGCACCCGCGTTCGGTCATGCAGTCGCCCACCACGTGCATGAGACAGCCGATCCCCACGGCCAGCCCCAGCCAGGCGTACCCCACCGACAGCGACAGGAACACGGCGTAGAGCCCCGCCGTCAGGCCGATGTTGACCATGGCCGAGCCGAGCTTCTTGCCCGGGATGCCGATGCCGATCGCGCGCAGGGCCAGCCCGATGAGCAGCACGACCATGATGTCGCGGCCGATCGGATAGGTGTTGGCCAGCCAGTGCGTGCCGAACCCGACCGCCACCGCGAACGCCAGGGAGTGCGTGGCCCCCCGGTGCCCGCCGCTGATCCACGACACGCCCTTGCTCAGTAACCAGGTGACCGGCCCGAACGTCTGCGCGATCGTCGCGCTGGGGTGGTCGAGGTCGGGCAGCATGGCGGCGCCGGCGCAGATGATGGCCCCGGCGATCAGCTCGGCCGGGCTCAGCGCGGTGGCCATGATGCCGGTGTCGATGAACCGGGAGGACTCGTTGAGCAGCGGCAGCGCCGCGAGCGGCGGCGCCAGCCCCAGCCAGGCGATGACCCCGGTGAGCGCGTGCGTGTGCCCCATCATGATCGGGACTGTACGGCAATCCGCGCCGGTGTGCGGTGCCCGGGCGCGGACCCCGCGAAACGTCCCGCAAACGCAGACGAGGTCGTCTCCGCGGCGACAGCACCCCCCAGCCCTGCCGACGCGGAACGACCTCGTCTGCTGTGAACAACGGACGCCTCCCGGATCCTGTTCCCGGATTCCCGGAAGTTTTTGGTGATCTGTCTCACTTGAGCATCACCCTTGATGGCGACATTCTTCCGATATATCGTTGAAGCATCGAGAACGATCGCGAGGAGGCACCACGATGACATCCGCTCAGGCGGCCGGGGGCCAGTGGCCCGACGCGCACGAGTTCAAGAAAGCCGCGAAGGAGGCGATCAAGGCCGTGGCCGACGCCTTCGAGCAGGGCCACCACCACCGCGGCGGCCCGCACGAGCACCGGCACCGGGGGCGCCGCGGGCCGGGAGCGTTCCCGTTCGACCTGGGCCGGGGGCCGTGGGGCCAGGGCCCGTTCGGCGGGCACCGGGGCTGGGGCGGCCGGCCGCGCAAGGCCAAGCGGGGCGACGTGCGCGCCGCGATCCTGGCCCTGCTGGCCGAGGAGCCGCGCAACGGCTACCAGATCATCCAGGAGATCGCCGAGCGCAGCGAGGGCGGCTGGAAGCCCAGCCCCGGCGCCGTCTACCCGGCGTTGCAGCAGCTCAGCGACGAGGGCCTGGTCATCTCCGAGGAGAACGAGGGCCGCAAGACCTTCCGGCTCACCGACACCGGCCGCGCCTACATCGAGGCGCACGCCGACGAGGTCCGCGCCCCGTGGGACGAGATGCGGCCAGACGTCGACGACAGCACGGCCGACCTCTGGGACCTGTCGCGCCAGTCGGCGTTCGCGCTGATGCAGGTTCTGCAGACCGGCACCGATGCGCAAATCCGCGAAGCGCGTAAGACTCTGGTGGAGACCCGGCGCAGGCTCTACCAGATTCTGGCCGACGGCGACCCGGGTGAGGAGTGAGCCTTGAAGGGGGTGGCGACCGCCATGGACCACGGCGACCTGCGCATCGGTGACGCCGAGCGCGAACGGACGATGGCCTCCCTGCGCGAGCACTTCGCGCTGGGGCGCCTGACACACGAGGAGCTCGACGAGCGGCTGGACCGGACGCTCGCCGCCCGCACCCGGCGGGACCTGGCCACGATCACGCAGGACCTGCCCGGCGAGGGCCCCGTCGCCCAGGCCGGGCCGGTGCCGCCGCACACGGTCGACTCCTGGCACGCGGCGATGCGCGAGCAGCGCGACCGCATGCGGGAGCTGGCCCAGCGGCACCCCGGCATGAGCCATCACCTGCGCGGGCCCGGGCACCCGGGCCGCCGCCACGGCCACGGCCCGGGGCGGTTCGTGCCGATCCTGGTCCTGCTCATGGTGGCGATGGTGGTGACCGGCGGGGCGGGCCTGTTCAAGCTGCTCTTCTTCGTCGCGCTCGGGGCGATGGTGTTCTCGCTGGTCAAGCGGGCGTGGGGCCGGAGGTGAGCGGGCTCAGCCCATCTCCTCCAGCCGGCGCCCCTTGGTCTCCTTGACCCACTTGAGGACGAAGACGAACGACAGCAGGGCGAACAGGGCGTACATCGCGTACGTGAGCGGCAGGTTCCACTCGGCGAGGGCCGGGAACGTGACGGTGATCAGCCAGTTGGCGATCCACTGCGCGGCGGCGGCGATGCCTAGCGCGGCGGCGCGGATCCGGTTGGGGAACATCTCGCCGAGCAGCACCCAGACCACCACTCCCCACGACAGCGCGAAGAACAGCACGAACAGGTTGGCGGCGACCAGCGCGATCAGGCCCTGCGGGTCGGGCAGCGACACGTCGCCGCCGACGGGTCGGGCGGAGCTGAACGCCCAGGCGGCGGTGGCCAGCGAGATCGCCATGCCGGCGGAGCCGATGAGGAGCAGCGGCTTGCGCCCGATCTTGTCGACGAGCGAGATGGCGATGAACGTGCCGATGATGTTGATGATCGAGCTGGAGAAGCTGATCAGCAGCGAGTTGGCCTGGTTGATGCCCACCGACTGCCACAAAACGGACGAATAGTAGAAAATAACGTTAATACCGACGAACTGCTGAAAAGCCGACAGGACGATGCCGATCCACACGATCGGCAGCAGGCCGAGCGCCGGGCCGCGCAGATCCTTCATCGTGGGCCTGGCCTCGGACCTCAGCACGTGCTGGATCTCCCGTACGCGCTCGTCCAGGTCCACGTCCTCGCCCTCGACCTCGGCCAGCACCGCGCGGGCCTGCCGGGTGCGGCCCGCCATGATGAGGTAGCGCGGCGACTCCGGGATCGTCGAGGCGAACAGCAGGAAGAGCAGGGCGGGCACGACGCAGGCGCCGAGCATCCACTGCCACGCCTCCAGCCCCCACAGCTGGTTGTTCACGTCGCCGCCCGCCAGCCTGGCGATCACATAGTTGACGAGCTGAGAGACGGCGATGCCGAGCACGATCGCGAGCTGCTGGAACGAGCCGAGCCTGCCCCGGTAAGCGGGCGGCGCCACCTCGGCGATGTAGGTGGGCCCGAGCACCGACGCCATGCCGATCGCGGCGCCCGCGAGCACCCGCCACAGCGCCAGGTCCCAGATCGCGAACGGCAGCATCTGCCCGATCGAGCTGATGGCGAACAGCACCGCGGCCACCTGCATGGTCCGGGTGCGCCCCCACCGGTCGGCGAGCCGGCCGCCGATCCAGGCGCCGACGGCCGAGCCGAGCAGCGCGATCGCCACCACGAACCCGGTCTCGACCGCGCCGACCGCGAAGTGGCGCTGGATGCCGACCACGGCGCCGTTGATGACCGAACTGTCGTAGCCGAACAGGAACCCGCCGATGGCCGCCGCCGCCGCGATGAAGACGACGTGACCCAGGTTCTCCTGATGGGCGTGCTGAGTAGCCATGCGGGTCCTTCCCCCTCTGGCTGAGGGACATACCCGTGACTACGTTACGTACTGCTTCAATTACTCAAACTTGGGCGAGCCAGAAGACCGCCACCACCACGGCCGCCACCGCCAGGGCGACGCCGTACAGCAGGACGGCGCGGCCCAGGCGGCGGCGCAGGTAGCCGGGCCGGTGCCGGTCGGCGGTCACAGGCGCGGGTCCACGGGCTCGGACTCCAGCGCGAGCACGGCGAAGACCGGCTCGTGCACCCGCCAGCCCGGCTCGCCGTCGGCCAGCCGCGCCAGCGCCTCCAGGCCGAGCGCGTGCTCGCGCAGCGCCAGCGACCGCTTCTTGCCGAGGAAGCGCCGGCGCAGCACGTCCAGCGACTCGGTGTAGTCGGGGCCGTAGATGATGCGCAGGTACTCGCGGCCCCGGACCTTGACGCCCGGCTGGACCCGGCCGCCGGTGTGCGCGGCGGGCTTGACCACCATGCCCTCGCCGCCCGCCGCCGTCATCGCCTCCCACCAGGCCGTCGCCTCGGCGCGGGAGGACGGCGAGTCCAGCGAGACGAACACGTGCCGGGTCGGCGCGATGATCGGCGCGTCGAGCAGCGCCAGCGTCGACAGGTGCCAGGCGTGCGGCTCCAGCGCCGTGGCCCGGCCCTCGCAGGCGAGGATCTGGAACGGCGCCAGCCGCACCCCCTCCAGGCCGTCGACCGGCCAGCAGTAGCGGGCGTAGGCGTCGCGGAACAGCGTGGCGTTGCCCGCCCGGCGGCGGGTGCGCTCCAGCAGCTCCGCCACCTCCAGCCCGCGCGCGGCGGCGGCCTCCAGCGCCGAGACCGCCTCCGGCAGCGCGGCCCCGGCGGCGGCGCCCACGGACGCGTACTGGGACCTGATGAGCCCGTCCGCCTTCGCCGACCAGGGCAGCAGCTCGCAGTCGAGCACCACCCAGTCGGAGCCGAGCGCCTCCCACAGCGGCGCGCACGCCTCCCGCAGCCGGTCGACCAGCGGCGTCAGGTCGTCGAAGAACGGCCGCCCGGTGCGCGTGTAGACGGCGCCCGCGCTGCCGTCGGTGACGCCGAACCGCGCCGCCGCCACCTCGGGCGTGCGGGCGAGCACGGCCACGGCCCGCGAGCCCATGTGCTTCTCCTCGCACACGACCTCGCTCACCCCGGCCTCGGCGAACTCCGCGAACGCCTCCTCCGGGTGCTCCAGGTAGCCGTCGAGCGCGGACGTCTGCGACGGCGCCATCGTCGGCGGCAGGTAGACGAGCCAGCGCGGGTCGACCGCGAAGCGGCTCATGACCTCCAGCGCCGCGGCGGCGTTCTCCTCGGCCACCTTGACCCGGCCGGCGAAGCGCGTCTCGACGTGGCGGGTGCCCTGCACGTCGCCGATGTCGAGCATGACCGCGTCACGCGCGGGGGCGGCCAGCGGCTTGACCGGCTCGTACCACACCTTCTCGGCCGGGACCCGGACGAGCTCGCGCTCCGGGTAGCGCAGCGCGGTCAGGTGGCCGCCGAACACGCAGCCGGTGTCGAGGCAGATCGTGTTGTTGACCCATTCCGGCTGCACCGTCGGCGTGTGGCCGTAGACGACCATGGCCCGGCCCCGGTACTCCTCGGCCCACGGGTAGCGCACGGGCAGCCCGTACTCGTCGGTCTCGCCGGTGGTGTCGCCGTACAGGGCGAAGGCGCGCACGCGGCCGGAGGCGCGGCCGTGGTAGGCCTCCTTGAGCCCGGCGTGCGCGACCACGAGCCGCCCCTCGTCCAGCACGTAGTGGCTGAGCAGCGAGTCCATGAACGTCCGCGCCGACTCGACGAACTCCGGCGGCTCGGCGGCGAGCTGGTCGAGCGACTCCTGCAGCCCGTGCGCCACCTTGACGTTGCGCCCGGCCAGCGCGCGCACGAGCTTCTGCTCGTGGTTGCCGGCCACGCAGATCGCGGTGCCGGCCGCGACCATGCTCATGACCAGGCGCAGCACGCCCGGCGTGTCGGGGCCCCGGTCGACGAGGTCGCCGACGAACACGGCGGTGCGGCCCTCGGGGTGCGTGAGCCCCTGCCAGCCGAGCTCGGCCAGCAGCGCCTCCAGCTCCGCCCGGCAGCCGTGGACGTCGCCGATGATGTCGAACGGGCCGGTCAGCTCGCGCCGGTCGGACCACGCCTTCTCGTACGTGATCTCCGCCCGCTCGATCTCCTCGACGCCGTGCAGCACGTGGACCTTGCGAAAGCCGTCGCGGGAGATCTTGCCGAGCGAGCGGCGCAGGTCCTTGCGCTGGCGGATCACCACGCGGGCGCCGAAGTCGCGGTCGGGGCGGCCGGCGTTGCGCTCGACGGCGACCTCCTCCGGCACGTCGAGCACGATGGCGTCGGCCATCACGTCGTGCTGCCGGGCGAGGTCGATGAGGCTCTTGCGGGCCGCGTACTGCACGTTGGTGGCGTCGACCACAGTGAGCAGGCCGCGCGACAGGCGCACGCCGACGATGTGGTGCAGCAGGTCGAACGCGGCGGGGGTGGCGCTCTGGTCGTTCTCGTCGTCGGAGACCAGGCCGCGGCAGAAGTCGGACGAGATGACCTGCGACGGCTTGAAGTGGCGGGCGGCGAAGGTCGACTTGCCGCTGCCCGAGACGCCGACGAGCACGACGAGCGACAGCTCGGGAACGCTAATCACGGGTGAACACCCCCATCTGGGTCGGCGGGCCGACCTCCGGATCCTCCTCGCCCACGGGCCGGAACGCGACCCGGTAGCCGTGCCGGGCCGCCACGTCCTGGGCCCAGGCGGCGAACTCGGCCCTGGTCCACTCGAAGCGGTGGTCGGCGTGGCGCAGGCCGGTCAGGAACTCGTAGCGGACGTTGTACTCGACGTTGGGCGTGGTCACGAGCACGTGCGCGGGCCTGGCGTGGCCGAACACGACGTGTTCGAGGGCGGCCAGCCGGGGCGGGTCCACATGCTCGATCACCTCCATGAGCACGGCGGCGTCGTAGCCGGCCAGGCGCTTGTCGGTGTAGGTGAGCGCGCCCTGGAACAGCGTGAGCCGGGCGCGCTTGGCGTCGGGCATGCGCTCCAGCTTGAGCTTGCGCGCGGCGATGGTCAGCGCCATCGGCGAGACGTCCATGCCGGCGACCCTGGCGAAGCGCGGCCTGGACAGCAGCGCCCCGACCAGCTCGCCCTGGCCGCAGCCCAGGTCGATCACGCTGACGGCGCCGAGCTCCTCCAGCGTCTCCAGCACGGCCTCGCGGCGCCGGGTGTTGAGCGGCGTGCGCCTGGCGGGCCGCTCGTCGACCCCGCCGGCCTCGGCCGCTTCGGCCGCCTCCGCCTCGGCGGCCTCGTCGGCGGCGGTCTCCCCCGCCGGGGCGTCCTCCGCGACCGCGGGCTCCAGCTGCTCCTCGGTGTCGTCGCCCAGCTCGGCCAGGCGGGCGAGCGCGACGCGGGCCATGCTCCAGCGCCGTCCCAGGTAGCGGCGGACGATCAGCCCGCGCTCCGGGTGGTCGCGCAGCCAGCCCTCCCCGGCGCGCACGAGCTTGTCGATCTCGTCCGGCGCCATCCAGTAGTGCTTGGCCTCGTCCAGCACCGGCAGCAGCACGTACAGGTGGTTGAGCGCGTCGGCCAGCCGCACGGTGCCGTCGAGCGTGAGCCGCACGTACCGCGAGTCGCCCCACTCGGGGAAGCCCGCGTCGAGCGGCACCGGCTCGGCGGTGACGTGCCAGCCGAGCGGCGTGAACAGCCGCCCGGCCAGCTCGGGGCCGCCCCGGCAGGGCAGCGCGGGCAGCCGGATCCGCAGCGGCAGGGGCGTGGCGGCCAGCTCCGGCCGGGCGTTGCAGCGTCCGGCCCGCGCGGTGCGGAACACGTCGGCCAGCGCCACGGCCAGCAGCGACGAGGCCGCGTAGGGCCGGTCGTTGACGTACTGCGACAGGCTGAAGTCGGGCGATCCCTTGCCCCGTGACCGGGCCAGCTTGACCGGGTCGACGTCGAGCAGGAGCGCCGCCGTGCAGCGTTCCGCGCCCGCCTCGGGGTAGAACACCGTCGCCTCGCCGAACGACTGGGCGAACCGTTGCACCCGGTCGGGATGCTTGTGCAGCAGGAAGCCCAGGTCGGTGGCAGGCGACACGGTGGTGGAGATCGTCAGCAACACCCCGCCAAGTGTGCCGCAGCCCGGCTGGGACATGCCACCGCATATCCGATCAGACGTGCGGCAACACCTCGGCCGCGATCAGCTCCAGGTGGTCCAGGTCGGCCAGGTCCATCACCTGGAGGTAGACGCGCTCGGCCCCCAGCTCGCCGAGCTTGCCGATCTTCTCCAGCACCTCGGCGGGCGTCCCGGCGAGCCCGGCCTCGCGCAGCGTGTCGAGCGGCTGCTCGATGGCGGCGGCCCGGCGCTCCAGCTCGGCCTGGTCGCGCCCGACGCACACGGTCTGCGCCGCCGACAGGACGACTTCGCGTCCGGTCCGCTCGCACGCCTGCCGGACCCGGTCGAAGGCGGCGCCGGTGTCGCCGAGCCGGTGGAACGGCACGTTGTACTCGTCGGCGAACGTGGCGGCCAGCCGGGGCGTGCGCTTGGCGCCGACGCCGCCGATGATGATCGGCGGGCCGGGCCGCTGCGCCGGCTTGGGCAGCGCGGGCGAGTCGACGAGCCGGTAGTAGCGGCCGTCGTAGGAGAACGACTTGCCGGCCGCCCACAGCCCCCGGACGATCTCCAGCTGCTCCTCGAAGCGGCCGAACCGCTCCGCCACCGGCGGGAACGGGATTCCGTACGCGGCGTGCTCGCCGTCGAACCAGCCGGTGCCGAGCCCGAGCTCGACGCGCCCGCCGCTCATGGCGTCGACCTGGGCGACGCTGATCGCCAGCGGGCCGGGCAGCCGGAACGTCGCGGGTGTCACCAGCGTGCCCAGCCGGATCCCGGACGTCTCCCGCGCCAGCCCCGCCAGCGTGATCCACGCGTCCGTCGAGCCGGGGCCCGGGTCGCCCGCGCCGATGCGCTGGTAGTGGTCGGACCGGAAGAACGCGTCGAAGCCGAGGCGCTCGGCGGCCTGGGCGACGGCGAGGAGATCGTCGTAGGTGGCGCCCTGCTGGGGCTCGGTGAAGATCCGCAACTTCATGTCGCCATTATCGCCACACAACGGACGTCATCCGGAGATTGCCCCCGCGACACCGCGAACGCTTGCTAACGTCCACCCTCAAGCGCACCCTGTAGCTCTGCGAACACGGAGGGTGGTCGACATGTCGGCTTCGCGGCGCAGAAGACCCACCGGCACGCTCCCGCGGCCCTTCGCGGTCCTGTTCGCCCTGGCGCTGACCGGCGCGACGGGGGTGGCGGTCTCGCTGCTGCCCGCCCGCGCCACGCTCCAGCCGGCCGACCCGCCGCCCCCGCCCGCACGGCCCTCCCCGTCCCCCTCGCCGACGCCGCCGCCCGTGCCCGGCGGCTACGTCGGCTTCGTCGACACCGCCGCCGACCCGGGCTTCGACCTGCCGGCCGACTCGCGCCGCACCGGGGTGCGCTGGTACGCGCTCGGCCACCTGGTCGCCGGGCCCGACGGGTGCGGCGTGCGCTGGGCCGGGCGGCTCGACTTCGGCCACGACCCGGTCGCCAACAAGATCGGGCGGCTGCGCGCCAGGGGCGGCGACGCCGGGCTGGTCTTCGGCGGCCCCGACGGGCGGGAGGCCGCCGCCACCTGCACCAGGCCGGGCGCGCTCGCCGCCGCCTACCGGCGGGCCGTCGGCGCGTTCGACGCCGCCTACATCGACTTCGACCTGCGCTCCGACGCCGCCCTCGATCCGCGCTCGGGCGCCGGTGAGGCCACGGTGCTGCGGCGGGCGCGGGCGATCCGGGCGCTGCAGCAGGAGCGGCGGCTGCGGGTGGGCTTCACGCTGCCGCTCAAGCCGTACGGGCTGGCCGCGCGCGACGTCGAGACGCTGCGGCTCACCCGGCGGGCGGGCGCCGACGTCTCCGGCGTCAACCTGCTGGCCGAGATCGAGCCGCAGAGCGCACCCGAGGGCCGCATGCAGCGGCTCGCCGAGGCGCTGCGCGCCGCCCGCACCCAGCTCGCCGAGGTGTACGGCCTGGCCGGGCCCGACGACGCCTGGCGGCGGATGGCGGTGACCTGCGTGCTGTCCGGCCCGGACGACCTGAGCGAGGGCGACGCCCGCAAGCTCACCGCCTTTGCCGCCCGCTACGGCGTGCCGTGGCTGTCCGCGCGGGGCGCCGAGCCCGCCCCGGAGGCGGCCCGCGTCCTGCACGGCTTCTCCGCGTGACCTCGGCGCACCCCCGCAGAAACTATAAGGTTGTCCCGATACGGGGTGCTTTTGGGCGATAGGGGGATGGGCGGGTGTCCACCAGGCCGGAGACCGCGAAGAAGCTCCTGCTCTACTGGATGGACGGCATGGTCGTCCTCCTGGGCTTCTTCCTCGTCGCGGTGATGGTGAACGCCACGACGGCGGGCCGGCAGTCCCCCGTCACCACCGCCGTGGGCCTGCTGTCCATGACCGGCGTGATGGTCCTGTACTCCCTCGTGATGCGCGACGCCTACGACGAGCGCCCCCGGCCGACGGCGAAGCTGGTCGCCGGCGGGCTGCTCACCGCCGCCGCGATGCTGCCGGTCCTGCCCCTGCCGCCCGACGCCAGCGGCACCTGGGAGACGCTGACGTACGTGTGGCTCTCCTCCGTCGCGCTGTATCTGCCGCTGTGGGTGACCGTCTGCGCCGGCGCCACGCTCGTCACCGCGATCACCGTGTACGTCTCGGCCGCGCTGGACCAGCCCTGGCAGGCGGTGCTGATGAGCCAGGCGCTGAGCGCGGTCTTCATCCCGGCCGCCACCTGGATCTGGTGCTGGCTGTGGCGGACGATCCGCGACGCGCACGACAGCCAGGCCGCCAAGGCCCGCCTCGCGGTGGCCGAGGAGCGGCTGCGCTTCGCCCGCGATTTGCACGACCTGCTCGGTCACAGCCTGTCGGTGATCACGCTGAAGAGCGAGCTGGCCGCCAAGCTCGCCACCAAGGACGCCGCCAAGGCCGGGCGCGAGATGGCGGAGGTGCGCCGCCTGGCCGGCGAGTCGCTGGTGGAGGTGCAGGTGGCCGTCGACGGCTACCGGATGCTGGACCTGGACGCGGAGCTGAGGGGCGTGCGCGCCGCGCTGGAGGGGGCCGGGGCCCGCTGCGTGACCGACGTCCGGGCCGACGACCTGTCGCCCGAGGCTCGTACGCTGCTCGCCTGGGCGGTGCGGGAGGGGGCAACCAACGTGCTCAAGCACAGCAAGGCCACGAGCTGCGAGATCACCATCGCCCGCGGGGTGCTGGAGATGCGCAACGACGGGGTGCCGCCGGACGCGCCGGCGGGCGCCGGGAGCGGGCTGCGCGGGCTGGCCGAGCGGATGGCGACGGCGGGCGGCTCGTTCTCCGCCTCGCCCACGCCCGCCGGGGAGTTCCTGCTGCGCGCGGAGGTGCCCGTATGAGCCGGACCGCCCGCGCCGGCCGGGTGCGCGCGGCCACCAAGCTGGACAAGATCCGCTGGATCGTCGTCTACTCCGGCGACATCGGCTTCCTCATCGGCCTGGTGGGGCTGCTGCACCTGGCGCTCCTCGTGCTCGAGTACGGCCTCCCGGTGCCCGTGGCCGTGATCTCCGGGGCGTTGCAGCTGGCCCTGATCGTGATGGCGAGCCGGGCGGTCCGGATCGCCGTGCGCGGCGAGCGGCGTCCGACCGCCATGCTCGTGGCCGGCGGGGTGATCACGCTGCTGCAGCTGGTGATCCCGGTCATCTGGGCCGCCCCCGTGTGGCTGGCCATGATCGCGCCGTTCGTGCGCCGCCGGACCCTGGCCGCGGCGACGCTGGCCACGCTCGGGCTGACCACGGCCAACCTCCTGATCGCCGGCGACCTCCAGCCGCTGCCGCTGGTCGTGCAGAGCGCGCTCAGCGTGGCGCTCGGCGCCGGCATGCAGGCCAACATGTGGCTGTGGCGCCTCGCCAAGGAGGCGCACGAGGGGCAGGAGGCCAAGGCGCTGCTGGCGGTGTCGGAGGAGCGGCTGCGGTTCGCCCGCGACCTGAACGACCTGCTCGGCCAGAGCCTGACCGGCATCGCGGCCCGCGCGGCGGGCGCCCAGGAGCTGCTGCGCGCCGACCCGGAGGACGCGGCGCGCGAGATGTTCGAGGTGCGCGACACGGCCCGGCAGGCGCTGCGCGAGGTGCGCGCCACCGTGCAGAGCTACCGGGCGCTCGACTTCGACGAGGTGCTGGCCAGCGTCCGCGCCGTGCTGGAGGCCGCCGACGTGCGCTGCACGGTCCAGGCCGACGACACCGCCGGCCTGGCGCCGGAGACCCGTACGCTGCTGGCCACCGTGGTCCGCGAGGGCGCCACCAACGTCCTCAAGCACAGCCGGGCCGAACGCTGCACGATCACGATCAGGGAAGGAATCCTCGAGATGTCCAACGACGGCGTCAGCGGGGCCGTGGGCGAGCACGC
Organism: Nonomuraea sp. NPDC003214; assembly: GCF_053590035.1. Classification (NCBI taxonomy): domain Bacteria; kingdom Bacillati; phylum Actinomycetota; class Actinomycetes; order Streptosporangiales; family Streptosporangiaceae; genus Nonomuraea; species Nonomuraea sp. NPDC003214. The sequence goes on from NZ_JBSFSX010000003.1 coordinate 390,870, forward strand.
CCCCAACGGTCTCGGCGGCCTCGCCAAGCGCGTCGCGACCGCCGGCGGCTCGCTCTCGGCCGCGCCCACCCCCGACGGCGCCTTCCTGCTCAGGGTCGAGGTGCCCGCATGACCACGCGCGTGCTGCTGGCGGACGACGAGCACCTGATCCGCGGCGCCATCGCCGCCCTGCTGGACCTGGAGGACGGCATCCAGGTCGTCGCCCAGGTCGGCCGGGGCGACGAGGTCGTGGCGGCCGTGGCGGAGCACCGGCCGGACGTGGCGGTGCTCGACATCGAGATGCCCGGCATGGACGGGCTCAGCGCCGCCGAGCGGATCAGCGCCGATTGCAAGATCGTCATCCTGACGAGCCTGGGCCGGCCCGGTTACCTGCGCCGCGCGATGGCCGCCGGGGTGAGCGGGTTCCTGGGCAAGGACGCCTCGGCGGAGGAGCTGGCGATGGCGATCCGCAAGGTGCAGGCGGGCGGGCGCTACCTGGACGCCGAGCTGGCGGCGGCGGCGATGGCGGCCGGCGACAGCCCGCTGACCGACCGGGAGCGTGACGCGCTGCGCCTGGCGGCCGACGGCATGGCGATCTCCCGGATCGCCGGGGAGCTGCACCTGACGGAGGGCACCGTGCGCAACTACCTGTCGAGCGCCATGACCAAGCTCAACGCCCAGAACCGGCTGGAGGCCATCCGCACCGCCCAGCGCATGGGCTGGCTGTGACGGGTCAGGCGTCCGCGCGGACCGGCTCCTCCCAGTCGACGCGGTAGTCGTAGATCCACCGGCTCGGGTCCTCGCCCCGGCGGGCCATCCGCTTCAGCGCGGCCGACATGATGAGGTCGCGCGGGATGCGGGCGATCGGCCCGAGCCCCTTCCAGCCGCCGGTGCTGTTGCCCTGGGCGACGACGCGCTCGACGCGGGCGCGGCGCAGCCGCTCGTAGGCGGTGAAGGCGGCGGTGACGCCGGGGCTGTCGCGCAGGCACTTGGCCAGGACGACGGCGTCCTCGACGGCCATGGCGGCGCCCTGCCCGATCGATGGGGCGGTGGCGTGGGCGGCGTCGCCGATGACGATCATCCGGTCGCGGTGCCAGCGGGGCACGGCCGGCACGTCGTACGTCTTCCAGGCGTCGAAGATCTTGTCAGAGGCCGCGACGAGGTCGGCGGCGGGGCCCTCGTCGTCGCGGAACAGGCCGAGCAGGCGGGCCCGCCACTCCTCCGGGCCGGTCGCGGCCAGTTTGGCGCGGGTGGGCTCGGCCTTCCTGGTGAGGTTGGCCGCCCACCAGACCTCGCCGTCCGGGTGGGTGAGGTGCGCGAAGAAGGCGTGCCGCCCGAAGATCGCGCACATCAGGCCCGGTTCGGCGCCGGTGGACACGCCGCGGGCGTAGCCGCCGGTGTTGAGCAGTCCCGAGTAACGGACGCCGGGCGCGTGCGGGTCGATGATCTCGCGGGTGCGTGACCACAGCCCGTCGGCGCCGATGAGCAGGTCGCCCTCGGCCGTGCCGCCGTCGGCGAACCTGGCCAGCACCCGGCGGCCGTCGCTCTCGGCCTCGACGAGCCGCTTGCCGTACTCGATCGGCACGCCGAGCCGTTCGGCGTGCAGGCGGAGCAGCCGGTAGAGGTCGGCACGCTTGACGGTCCGGCTGACGGTGCCGTCGGGGAGCGGGTCGCCGTAGCGCAGCTCGCCGAGCTTCCTGCCGGAGCCGCTGGTCAGGGCCATCCTCGGCGTCGCGAAGCCGATCTCCCTGGCGTCGACGCCGAGGGTGCGTAAGGCGTGGAGCGCGTTGACCGCGAGGGTCAGGAAGGCGCCGGCGTTGTCGGCGTCGCGGTCGTAGGCCTCGTGGACGACGGCCGCGATGCCCGCCTTGTGCAGCGCGATCGCGCTCAGCGTGCCGGCGATGCCGCCGCCCGCGATCAGCGATGTGTATGTCATACACTCGAATATATGGCATACACTTCGGGAGGGGTCAACGAGTGAAGGCGGAGCGATGAAGGAAGAGCTGCCCGCGGGCCTCGCCGAGCTGTGGGACCGGCTCGGCGCGCCCGAGCCCGCGCCGAGAAACCGGCTGACGCTCTCCCGCGTCACCGGCGCGGCCGTCGAGCTGGCCGACGCCGACGGGCTCGACGCCGTGTCGATGGCCCGGGTCGCCGAGCGGCTCGGCTACACCACGATGTCGCTCTACCGGCACGTCAAGAGCAAGAACGAGCTCCTGCTGCTGATGCTCGACCGCGTCGCGGCCCTGCCCCCCGAGCTGGACGAGCCCTTCGACGGCTGGCGCGACGGCCTGGAGCGCTGGTGCCGGGCGCAGTGGGAGATGCTGCACGCCCACCCCTGGGTCGTGCACCTGCCGATCACCGGGCCGCCGATCACGCCCAACCAGCTCGCCTGGACCGACCGCGCCCTGCGCACCCTGCGCGGCACCGGGCTGAGCGAGGCCGACAAGGCGGGCGTCGCCCTGCTGGTCGCCAGCCACCTGCACACCGTGGCGCGGCTCGGCGCCGACCTCGGGCCCGCCGCCTCGGGCGAGTCGATCGCGGCCTACAGCGACCTGCTCGGCAGGCTGGTCGACGGGGCCCGCTTCCCCGCGCTGCGGGCCGCCGTCGACGCCGGCGCCTACGACTATCCTGCGGGCACCCCGGCCGAGGAGCGGCGGCTGGACTACCGGTTCGGGCTCGCCCGCATCCTCGACGGCGTCGCCGCGCTGATCAGCTCGGCCGGCGGGTGAGCAGCGCCACGCACTCCACGTGGTGGGTCATCGGGAAGGCGTCGAAGGCGCGCAGGTCACCCAGCTCGTAACCACGCTCGGCGAACCACTTCAGGTCACGGGCCAGCGTCGCCGGGTCGCACGACACGTACACCACGCGCAGTGGCTCCAGCGACACCACGCGCTCGACCACGTCGAGGCCCAGCCCCGAGCGGGGCGGGTCGACCACGACGAGGTCGGCCCGCTCGATCTGGAAGCGGTCCAGCGCCTCCTCCACCCGGCCCCGCTCGACCCTCGCCTGAGGCAGGTCGCGCAGGTTGGCGCGGGCGTCGCGCACGGCGGCGGCCTCCGACTCCAGCCCGAACACCGCCCCCTCGGGGCCGACCGCCTCGGCCAGGCCCGCCGCGAACAGGCCCACGCCGCAGTAGAGGTCGAGCGCCCACTCCCCCGGCTCCGGCGCGGCGTAGGCGAGCACGGCGTCGAGCAGCGTCTCGGCCGCGCCGGGATGCACCTGCCAGAAGCCGCTCCCGGAGACGCGGAACTCGCGGTCGCCCACCCGCTCGTGCAGCAGCCCGGAGCCGTGGCGCGGCACGGTGCGGCCCTTGCCCTGGTCGAGCAGGATCGAGGCGGGCGCGTCGAGGTCGGGCACCGCCACCTTGCGGCGCGGGCGCGGCGCGACCACGACGGCCCGGTCGCCCTCGGAGGAGGCGATCACCTCGACCGACGCGGCGCCCGGCCACTGGTGGTCCTCGGCGGCGACGGCCTCCACCTCGGGGTGCGCGATCAGGCAGGCGTCGATGAGCTGAAGGTCGTGCGAGCGGTGCTTGCGCAGCCCGAGCCGGCCGTCGGGCAGGGCGGCGAACTGGACGCGGGTGCGCCAGCCGAGGCCGTCCTTGGCGCCCGGCACCTCCTCCACGACCACGTCACGCTCGATGCCGGCCAGCCGGTGGAGCTGCTCGGCGACCACGGCCGCCTTGAGCCCGCGCTGCGCCTCCAGCGTGGCGTGCTGCCAGTCGCAGCCGCCGCACAGCCCGGGCCCGGCATAGGGGCACGGCGGGACGACGCGGTCGGGCGACGGCTCGAGGATCTCCACGGCGTCGGCGCGCAGGAACCGGGTGGTCTCCTCGGTGACCTCGGCGCGGACCCGCTCCCCCGGCAGCGCGTGCCGGACGAACACCACGCGCCCTTCGTGGCGTGCCACGCACCAGCCGCCGTGGGCGACCGGACCTACTGTCAGCTCGAGTGATACCTGTTCCACACGCATACCCTATGCCCAGCCGGGCGGCACTCCTCCGGTTACGCTGAGTGGTCGCACGCTCGTCAGTGGTTCGGGGGGACGCTGAGTTGTGGAAGCTGGGGTTCGGGGGGACTCTGCTCGGCACGCTGTTCTTCTGCGCGTCGCTGACGCCGTCGCTGCTGCCCCGGACGTGGCTCTACCAGGGGGTCATGGGCGCGGTCACGGCCGTGCTCGGCTACGCCGCCGGGGCCTCGGCGGGCGCGGTGTGGCGGGCGCTGGTGCGCCGCCGCCCGCCGGAGCGCTGGCGCCGGCCGGCCTGGCGGATCATGCTGACCGGCTGCGCGCTGCTGACCGCCGCCGCGCTGTGGTACAGCTACGACTGGCAGCGCGACCTGCGGGCGCTCATGGGCATGGACACCGCGATCACCTGGTTCCCGCCGGTCATCCTGGCGCTGGCCGTGGTGCTGTTCGCGCTGTTCCTGGGCCTGGCCAGGCTCGTACGGCTCGGCGGGCGCAAGCTGATCGCCTGGCTCGACAGGTTCGTCCCGTTCTACGTGGGTCACGTGCTCGGCGTGCTGGTCGTCGGCTTCCTGGTGGCGGTGTTCGCCAACGACGTGCTGTTCTCCGGGTTCGTCCGGACGATGAGCGACATCTCGTCCGTGACCAACGCCACCACGCACCCGGGCGTCCACCGGCCGGCCTCCGCGTCGCTGTCCGGCGGCCCCGGGTCGCTGGTGAGCTGGGACTCCCTGGGCCGGGAGGGGCGCAGGTTCGTCGGCACGGCCACCACCCCGGCCCGGCTGCGGGAGTTCACCGGGGAGCCCGCGCGGCAGCCCATCCGCGTGTACGTGGGGCTCGACACGACGGCCTCACCGCGTGACCAGGCGGCGCTGGCGGTGCGCGAGCTGGAGCGCACGGGCGCGTTCGACCGCGCGGTGCTGGCCGTGCTGGGCACCACCGGCACCGGCTGGGTCGACCAGGGCATGGCCGATCCGCTGGAGTACATGTACGGGGGCGACTCGGCGCTGGTCGCGCTGCAGTACTCCTACCTGCCGAGCTGGGTGTCGTTCCTGGTCGACCAGAAGAAGGCGGCGCAGGCCGGGGCGGCGCTGTTCGACGCGGTGCGCTCCCGGTGGGAGCAGCTGCCCGCCGGCGACCGGCCCAAGCTGGTGGTCTCGGGCGAGAGCCTGGGCTCGTTCGCGCTGGAGAACGCCTTCCGCGACGTGGACGACCTGGCCGCCAGGACCGACGGCGCGCTGTTCGTCGGGCCGCCGAACGCCAACCCGATCTGGAACGAGGTCACCGCCGGCCGCGACCGGGGCAGCCCGCTGTGGCGGCCCGTCTACCAGGACGGCGTCACCGTCCGCTTCGCCCAGCGGCCCGGCGACCTGGAGCAGCCGCCCGGCCCGTGGAAGGAGCCCCGGGTCGTCTACCTGCAGAACGCCTCCGACCCGGTCGTGTGGTGGACGCCCCGGCTGATCTACGACCGGCCCGGCTGGCTGGAGGGGCCGCGCGGGCCCGGCGTCAACCCGCAGATGAACTGGTTCCCGCTGGTGACGTTCTGGCAGGTGCTGGTGGACATGACGGCGGGGCTGTCGGTGCCGCCAGGCCACGGCCACCGCTACGGCCCGAACATCGCCGACGGGTGGGCCGCCGTGGCGGCGCCGCCCGGGTGGAGCGAGGCCGACACCGCCAGGCTGCGCGGGCTGCTGCTCAGCGGTTCTTGACCTGCTCGCCGCCCGACCGCCGCGCCACGCCAGGCGCGTACTGCTCGGGGCGCCCGCGCAGCCGGTCGGAGGAGTGGAGCTGCCACGGCACGCTCGTCACCATGACGCCCGGCTTGAACAGCAGCCGCGCCTTCAGCCGGAACGCGCTCTGGTTGTGCAGCAGGTGCTCCCACCAGTGGCCGACCACGTACTCGGGGATGAAGACCGTCACCACGTCGCGCGGCGAGCGGCGGCGCACGGTCTTGACGTAGTCGAGGATCGGCTGGGTGATCTCCCGGTAGGGCGAGTTGAGCATCTTCAGCGGCACCGGGATGCCGCGCCGCTCCCACTCCTCCTGCAGCGCCCGCGCCTCCTTGCCCTCGACGCCGACCGTGATGGCCTCCAGCGTGGACGGCCGGGTGGCGCGGGCGTAGGCCAGGGCCCGCAGCGTCGGCTTGTGGATCTTCGAGACGAGCACGATGGCGTGGTTGCGGGCGGGCAGCGTCGACTCGTCGTACTCCTCGGTGATCTCCAGCTCGGCGGCGACGTTGTCGTAGTGGCGCCTGATGGCCTTCATCATGAGGAACAGGATCGGCATCGCGATGCACACGATCCACGCGCCGACGACGAACTTGGTGAGCAGCACCACCACGAGCACCAGCCCGGTCATGACCGCGCCGAAGAAGTTGATCGTGCGCGAGCGGTGCATCTGGTGGCGGGCCTTCAGGTCCTCCTCGGTCCTGAGCCGGCGGGTCCAGTGGATGACCATGCCGGTCTGGCTGAGCGTGAACGAGACGAAGACGCCGACGATGTAGAGGTTCAGCAGGCGGCTGACGTCGGCGTCGAAGCCCCACAGCAGCAGGCAGGCCATCAGGGCCAGGATGATGATGCCGTTGGAGAAGGCGAGCCGGTCGCCGCGGGTGTGGAGCTGGCGCGGCAGGTAGCGGTCCTGGGCGAGGATCGAGCCGAGCACCGGGAAGCCGTTGAAGGCGGTGTTGGCGGCCAGGAACAGGATGAGCGCGGTGACGCCGGAGATGACGACGAACGGCAGCGACCCGCCGCCGAAGACCGCGTCGGCCACCTGCGAGATGATCGGCTGCTGGTGGTAGCCGGGGCCGACCGGCGTGCCGTCGGGCCGCAGCAGGTCGGTGGCGGCCACCGACGGCTCGGCCACCTTGACCCCGGAGACCAGGCCGAGCGCGATGATGCCGCCGAACATGCTGATCGCGATGAGGCCCATCATGAGCAGCGTGGTGGCGGCGTTGCGGCTCTTGGGCTTGCGGAAGGCGGGCACGCCGTTGCTGATGGCCTCGACGCCGGTCAGGGCCGCGCAGCCGGTGGAGAAGGCGCGCAGCACCAGGAACGCCGCCGCGAACATGGTCAGGTCGGTCTGCTCCGGCACGATGTCGAAGTCGGCGCTCGGCGCGCGCAGCTCCTCCTTCAGGAAGACGACCTCGAACCCGCCCACGGCGATCATGCCGAGCACCGCGATCATGAACGCGTACGTGGGGATCGCGAACGCGGCCCCCGACTCGCGCAGGCCGCGCAGGTTGACGACGGTGAGCAGGATGACGATCCCGATGGCCACGGCGGGCTTGTGCTGGGCCACGAACGGGATCGTCGCGCCCACGTAGTCGACGCCGTTGGCCACCGACACCGCGACCGTGAGCACGTAGTCGACCATGAGGGCGCTGGCCACGGTGAGCCCCGCGTTGGCGCCCAGGTTGGTGGTGGCCACCTCGTAGTCCCCGCCGCCGCTCGGGTAGGCGTGCACGTTCTGCCGGTAGGAGGCGACGACCGTCAGCATCACGACCACCACGGCGATCGCGATCCACGGGCTGTAGGCGTAGAACGAGACGCCCGCCAGCGACAGGATGACCAGGATCTCCTGCGGCGCGTAGGCGACGGAGGAGAGCGCGTCGCTGGCGAACACGGGCAGGGCGATGCGTTTCGGCAGGAGTTGCTCGTGAAGCTGGCCGCTTCTCAGGGCCCGCCCCACGAGCAGGCGTTTGACAAGATCCGATGCTTTCGCCACGTTACGGAATGCTAGTCCTATGTGCCTGTGGCGCCGACGGGGCGCTCCCGGTGGACGCCATACTGGTGTCGAGCAACGGGCCGACCGCGGAGTGCGGGGGAGTATGCATATAGTGATCATGGGGTGTGGCCGGGTCGGATCGACTCTCGCGCACATCCTTGAGGACAACGGGCATTCGGTCGCGATCATCGACCGGGACCCGCAGGCGTTCCGCAGGCTGCGGGCCGGGTTCCGCGGCCGCCGGGTCACCGGCATCGGCTTCGACCGCGACGTGCTCACCGAGGCGGGCGTCGAGTCCGCCGCCGCGTTCGTGGCGGTCTCCAGCGGCGACAACTCCAACATCATCTCCGCCCGCGTGGCCCGCGAGACGTTCGGCGTCGACGACGTGGTGGCGCGCATCTACGACCCCCGGCGCGCCGAGGTCTACCAGCGGCTCGGCATCCCGACCGTGGCGACCGTGCGCTGGACCGCCGACCAGATCCTGCGCCGCGTCCTGCCCGAGGGGGCCGAGCCGCTGTGGCGCGACCCGACCGGCACCGTCGTGCTGGCCGAGGTGACGGTCAACCCGGCCTGGATCGGCACCCGCGTCGTCGACCTGGAGGCGCACGCCGGGGCCCGCATCGCCTTCCTCAACCGGATGGGCGAGGCCGTGGTCATCACCGGCACCACGATGGTGCAGGACGGCGACGTGCTGCACGTCATCGCCGCCGAGGACGACATGGACCGGATCAACCAGGTGCTGGCCGAGGCACCGGAAGAGGACGAGTGATGCGCGTCGCCATCGCCGGGGCCGGCGCCGTCGGCCGCTCCATCGCCGCCGAGCTCCTGGAGAACGGCCACGAGGTCCTGCTCATCGACGTCAACCCCAAGGCCATCAAGATCGACAGCGTGCCGCGGGCCGAGTGGCTGCTCGCCGACGCCTGCGAGATCGCCTCCCTCGACGAGGCCGGGCTCAGCAACTGCCACGTCGTCGTCGCCTCCTCCGGCGACGACAAGGTCAACCTGGTCGTGTCGCTGCTGGCCAAGACCGAGTACGGGGTGCCGCGCGTGGTCGCGCGCATCAACCACCCCAACAACGAGTGGCTGTTCAACGAGTCGTGGGGCGTCGACGTCGCGGTCTCGACGCCGCGCCTGCTGAGCGCGCTCGTCGAGGAGGCGGTCAGCGTCGGCGACCTGGTGCGGCTGATGACGTTCCGCCAGGGGCAGGCCAACCTGGTCGAGCTCACGCTGGCCGACGACGCGCCGGTGGTGGGCCAGCGGGCCGGCACGGTGCCGTGGCCCACGGACTCGGCGCTGGTGGCGATCCTGCGCGAGGGCCGCGTCCTGGTGCCGACCGCCGACGACCCCCTGGAGGCGGGCGACGAGCTGCTGTTCGTGGCCAACCAGGAGGTCGAGCAGGAGCTCGCCCACCTGCTCTCCCAGCACTGACCCATGACGACGCCCACGCAGGACGGAGACGGGATCGACCGGGCCGGACGGCTGTGCGACCGCGCCGTCTTCGCCGGTGACGACGGCGCGCTGGAGGCGGCCGGCCGGGAGCTCGACGTGGTGGAGGCGCGCCTCGCCGTCGCCCGGGGCCGCGTCCTGCACGCGCGCTTCCTGGAGGACCGGCGCGCCGACGCCGCCGAGCTCGCGCTCTTCGAGCGCGCCGCCCGCCTCTACCGGGCGCTCGGGGACCCGGCGGGCGAGGCGGAGGCGCTGTTCTGGACGGGCTGCTTCCACCAGGTCGTACGCGACGACCCCGGCACGGCGGTCCCCCTGTTCGAACGCGCCGTGGAGCTGGCCGAGCGGGCCGGCGACCTCGGCACCCAGGCGTACGCGCTGCGGCACCTGGGCATCGCCGACCACGCCGCCGGCCGCCTGGAGGCCGCCCGGGAACGGCTGACGGAGTCCACCCGGCTGCGCCGCCGGATCGGCCACCTCGCGGGCGTGGCCGCCAACCAGGTCGGGCTCGTCCACCTGGCGATCGACGAGGGCCGCCCCGCCGAGGCGCGGGCCCTGGCGGACGAGGCCTACGCCCTGGCCGAGTCGTGCGGCGCCGTACGGATCATGCGCCAGCTCGACCAAGCCCGCACCCGCCTCTGACGCCGTCCGCTTCGAACCCGAGGCCCGCCCGCCCCTTTCGGACCTGAGGCCCGCCCCTTTCGGACCCCCGCCCTCTTCGGACCCCCGCCACTCCGGCCCCCGCCACTCCGGCACCGGCTTCTCCGCCGGGCCCGGGAAGCCCCCGGAATGACGGAACCCGCCTCTCCTTCGAGAGACGGGTTCGCCGGGCGGACGGGGTCAGGCCGGGGCGGGCGGGTTGAGCGGAGTGCGACCCCGGCCGAGCACCCACACCATCGCGGCCAGCGCCGCCACCTGCAACGGCCAGCCCATGACGATCTTCGCGAAGCCGAGCGCCGCCACCGCCGGGTCGCCGCCGCCGAACAGGTAGACCGGAAGCTGCACGGCCACCCGCACCACGCACGGGATCATGAGCAGCCAGGTGAGCCGGGTGCAGAGCTTCACGATGCCGGGGTCCTTGTGCCACCCCACCGGGTCGTTGGTGACCGACCCGATGAGGAAGCCGACGACCGGCCACCGGGCGACGATCGAGACCAGCATCCCGACCGAGTAGGCGGCGTTCCACAGGATGCCGGGCAGGAAGTAGTCCTTCGCGTCACCGGTGCGGCTGGCGAAGAACGCGCCGATCGCGATGCCGATGAGGCTGTTGATCACGAACTGCGGCGTGGACCGCTGCACGAGCCGCACCAGCAGCAGCGCCACCGCCAGCGCGATGCTGACGATCAGCGACAGCCGGAGCTGCTCGGTCGTGATCCAGGTCAGCGTGAAGGCGATCGTCGGCACCGCCGCCTCGATGATGCCGCGCACGCCGCCGAACGCCTTGGCGAGCTGGGCTCGCACCGCCGCCTCGACGGTGTCGTGGGCGGCTTCTCCGGCCTCAGCACTCACCTGATCAACTCCCTGGGCGCAGCTCGTATCGCGGATTGAACATCACCTTGCGGCCGTCCTGCATGCTGACCAGCCCTTCGGCCTTGACCGGCCGGCCCGGCTCGATCCCCGCGATCTTGCGGCGGCCGAGCCACACCAGGTCGATCACGTCGGAGCCGTCGTACAGCTCGGCCTCCAGGGCGGGGGCGCCGCCTCGCGGACGCAGGGTGACCGTCCGTAGCGTACCGGCTACGCAGAACCGGCGTCGGCCGCCACACGAGGCGATGGGCGTGGCGCCTGCCTCGTCGGCGCCCTCACGAAGCTCCTGTGCCTCCAGCTCGGACCGGCTCGTGGCCAGCCTGCTGAAGAAGGCCCGCAATCCTCCGCGTTTCGGAGGCTCTGCCGTACTCATGATGGTTCAGCCTATGTGATAAGGACGCGTCAGCGTATCTCGCTGATTTCGGGGCCGCGTTTGAACGGGTTCTGCTGCTGGGCCTCGGGCTGCTCGGCGACCGGCTGCTCGTTGGGGCGGCGCAGCGGGATCGATTCCTCCCGGGCCATCGGCTCGTCGCCCCGGACGACCACCACGTCCTTGACGAACTCGACGAACGCCTCGGCCACCGTGTCGTCGACCGCGGCGCGGCCGTTGATCACGGCGAGCAGGAACCAGCGGGGGCCGTCGATGCCCAGGTAGCGGGCCGGGCGGCTGCCGCCCTCGACGGGGATCTGCCCGGCCAGCTCGGGGCCGAACGGGCCCTCGCGCTCCTCCAGCGCCGGGGCGCTCGCCTTGATCTTGGTCCTGATCTCGTCCCACAGGCCCGAGCTCTTGGGCGCGGCCAGCGCCTGGAGCTGCAGCGAGCTCTCCTCCCACAGCGCGACCACGCCGACGTGCTGGTCCCCCACGGAGGCCAGCCGGACGTCGAAGGCCGGGTTGTGGGGCAGGCGCAGCCCGCCCAGGTCGGTGCGGTCGTGGTCGGGGTGGGGCTCGTCGGCGTCCCACGGGCCGGATTCGCGCGCAGGGACGGCGGCGGTCTCCTCCGCCACCTGCTCCGGCTGCTCACGACGGCGACGTCGCAACACGTTGTCTCACTCTCCCTGATCTTGTCAGTGTCTTTCAGCGTCCGGTCGAACCGTGCCCGCCGGCGCCCCGAGCGGACTCCGGCAGGCTCTCCACCTCGCGGAAGGCCGCCCGCTCCACCCTCTGGAAGACGAGCTGGGCCAGCCGGTCGCCGCGGCGCAGCCGGAACGGCTCCTTCGCGTCGGTGTTGATCAGCGTGACCTTGACCTCGCCCCGGTAGCCGGCGTCGACCGTGCCGGGGGCGTTCACCATCGTGATGCCGTGCCTGGCGGCCAGGCCGGAGCGGGGGTGGACGAAGGCCGCGTAGCCGTCGGGCAGCGCGATCGCCACGCCGGTGCGGATGACGGCCCGCTCCCCCGGCAGCAGCTCGGCGTCCTCGGCGGAGTAGAGGTCGGCGCCCGCGTCGCCGGGGTGGGCGTAGCGGGGCACCGGCAGCCCGGGGTCGAGGCGCTGGATGAGGACCTCCACCTCGGTCACGGGTTCACCTCGTAGTCCTGGTGCTCGGCGGCGATGGCCGCGAGGTCGCCGTGCTCGGCGAAGTGCGCCATGTCCACCTCGATGAACAGCGCCGCCGCGCGAACGGCGACCGGGCCGTCGGGGGCGCCGATGCGCCCCTCCGCCTCAAGGTACGCCTTGCGGCCCGAGATCCCGTTGCACCAGGCACGCAGGTGGAGTGTCGTGCCCACGGGAACGGGGAGGAGGTAGTCGGTCTCCAGCCGTCCCGTGACATAGGGCTTGTGGAACAGCCAGACGGACATTCCGATGACCTCGTCCATGGCAGCGGCGAGCACGCCGCCGTGCGCGAGCCGGGGCGCGCCCTGGTGCGCCTCCCCCACGGTGAACTCGGCCTCGACGGTGTTGCCGTCCGGGGTGACGGCGTTGATGTGCAGGCCGGTGGGGTGGTCGGCGCCGCAGCCGAAGCAGCGGCTGTAGTGGGAGCCGAGGGCGGCGCCGGGGCCGGGGGCGCCGGGGTGCGCCTTGGGCGGCTCGGCGCCGGGCGGCGGGGTGGTAACGGTGGAACGAGTCACGGGTGACGAGGCTACTCCGTGTCGGCACCGGCCCGGGTCGCGGCGGGGGAACGTCCCTGTTGCGGGGGATCATCCAAGGGCCCGTCGGGGCCTCCGTCTTCCGAAGGGCCGTCCGACGGCCCGTCCGTGGGCCCGTCCTGCGGCCCGTCCTGCGGCCCGTCCGGCGGGCCTGTCCCGGCGTCACCGGCTGGGCGGGGCGGGGGCGGCAGCGAGGGCGGGTCGGAGCGCAGCTCGGGCAGCGCGCGGTAGATGACGGCGGCGATCGGCACCGCGACGACGGCGCCCGCGATGCCCGCCAGGATGCCGCCCACGGACAGCACGAGGATGATCGCCAGCGGGTGGAACCGCAGCGCCCGGCCGACGATCAGCGGCTGCAGCACGTGGTTCTCCAGCTGCTGCTCGATGACCAGGATGCCGACGAAGATGAGCGCGTAGACGATGCCCTTGGCGCCCAGCGTGACCAGGGTGGCGACGGTGCCGGCGAAGAAGATGCCGACGATCGGGATGAAGCTGGCGAAGAAGATGAGCACGGCCAGCGGCGCCCACAGCGGCACCCCCATGCCGGCCAGCACGATGCCCATGACGACGCCGTGCACGGCGGCCACCAGGACGCTGCCCTGCACGTAGTGCGACAGCGTGGTCCACGCGGCCCGCCCGGCCCGGTCGACGCGCGGCGACATCCCGCCGAACCCCTTGAGGAACCACGACCAGATCCGCTCGCCGTCCTTGAGCAGGAAGAACGTCACGAACAGCAGCAGCACGATGGAGGCGAGCACCTCGACGGCCACCGCCCCGGCGGACAGCACGGTGCCGGTGATGGCGTCGCGCTGGGCGTTGATCATCTTGACGACTTCGGCGACGTACGCGCTGATCTGCGCCTGCTCCAGGTGCAGCGGCCCGGTGGTGAGCCACTGCTGCACGTCGGCGACGGTGGCCTCGACCTGCTTGACCAGGTTGGGAAATTCCTCGGTGGCGCGCACGCCGACCAGCCAGCCGGTCCCCACCAGCACGGCCAGCGCGGCGAGCATGGTGAGCCAGGTGGCCCAGATGGGCCGCAGCCCGGCCTCGCGCAGGCTGCGGGTCAGCGGGAAGAGCAGCGCGGTCAGCAGCAGCGCGATCGCGACGGGCAGCGCCACGAAGCTGAGCCGGGCGATCACCTGGACGAAGAAGTAGACGACCACGCCGACGAGGACCAGGCACAGGCACCACGCGGCCATGCGGGCGAGCACGGGGGGCACGAGTTTGGTGGGTCGGTCGGTCAGCACGTTTCAAGACTGGCACGCCGGAGCCGAGGATGCGCGCGGTTAAAAGTTCGGGCCTGGGCAAGGCGGGGCCGCCGTGTCACCGTCATGGTCATGAATCCAGTCGGGGCCGTGAAGGCGGGCGGGGTCAGGAAGCCGGGCGGGGTCAGGAAGCCGGGCGGGGTCAGGAAGGCGGGCGCGGTGGCGCTCGCGGTCGTCCTGGGGCTGGCGGCGGGTCCGGCCTCCCCGGCGCGGGCAGGCGGAGGCGGAGCCGGAGGCGAGCTCTCGACTGAGCTCTCGACTGAGCTCTCGGTGAAGGTCTCGGTGAAGGTCTCGGTCGAGGTGCTCTCCAGCCGGGCCGACCAGGTCAGCGGCGGTGACGCCCTGGTGCGGGTACGGGTGCCGCGCGGCGAGCGGCCGAGGGTGCTGCGTGACGGCGCCGACGTCAGCTCGGCCTTCCGGGCCGACCCGGGCGGGCGCTCGTACACGGGCCTGGTGACGGGGCTGGCGGCCGGGACGGGCACGATCACCGCGTACGCGGGCCGGCACCGTGACTCGCTGCGGGTGCGCAACCACCCGATCTCCGGCCCGATCTTCTCCGGTGAGCACCAGTACCCGTTCGTGTGCAAGACGGAGCGGAGCGGGCTCGGCCCGCCCGTGGCCGACAACCGGGACGGTCAGGGCATGCGGGTGGCGGGCGGCTGGAGCCGCGACTGCTTCGCGCCCCCGGTCACCGACCGCCTCTACCGCTCGACCGGCGGCGCGTTCAAGCCGATGCCGCCGCAGGGCCGCCCGGCGGACCTGGCGACGACCACGACGCTGGACGGCCGGACGGTCGACTTCGTGGTGCGGCGCGAGCGCGGCGTGATCAACCGGTTCGTCTACTCGATCGCGGCGCTGGAGGACGGCTACACCGGCCGGGCTGTCTACCAGTTCGACGGCGGCGTGGCGATCGGCCACGACCAGGGCACGCTCGGCTCCGGGGCGCTGGACCCGTACGGGCTGGGCAAGGGGTACGCGATCCTGCACTCGTCGGGCACCCGCACCTCGACCCACTACAACCTGATCCTGGGCGGCGAGACGGCGCTCATGGTCAAGGAGCGCTTCGTCGAGACGTACGGGGTGCCGCTGTACACGGTGGGCGTGGGCGGCTCGGGCGGCGGCATCCAGCAGTACATCTACGGACAGAACCACGGCAACCGGATCATCGACGCGGCCATCGCCCAGTATTCCTATCCGGACATGGTCACCCAGACCATCCACGTGGGCGACTGCGAGCTGCTCGAACGGTACATGGACGGCAACCCGCGCTGGGCCCGCTGGGAGGACCGCACCGCGCTCATCGGCATGAACGCCAGCGACACGGTCGTGAACCCGTTCACCGGCAAGCCCGGCTCGGACGAGTGCGTGACCGGCTGGCGCGGCCTGACCCCGCTGGCCATGAACCCGCGGTGGACCGACGACGACGCTCCGGAGTGGGAGCGGACGGACCCGCCGGGCGTCAAGGAGAGCGTCCAGTGGACGCACTGGGACGACCTGCGCAAGGTGTACGGGGTGGACGCCGCCGGGTACGCCCGCTCGGCGTGGGGCAACGTGGGCGTCCAGTACGGGCTGAAGGCGCTCACGGACGGCGTGATCACGCCCGCGGAGTTCCTGGACGTGAACGCGAAGGCGGGCTCGTGGAAGGAGCAGGCCGACATGGTGCAGGAGGGCTGCCCGTTCACCCCGCCGGCCTGCCCCGGCGACGCCGACCCGTGGAGCGCGCGCAACATGAACCTGGGCGACCCGGCGCCGCGCCGCGCGCCCGACCCGGTGGCGGTCAGGAACGTGCTGCGCAGCGGCCTGGTGTTCGGCGGCGACATCGACATCCCGGTGATCGACTGGCGGCCGTACCTGGAGGAGCGGCTGAACATGCACAACGCCCACCAGTCGTTCGCCACGCGCAAGCGCATGCTGGACTACGACGGCCGGGCGGGCAACCAGGTCATCTGGTTCACCGACGCCCGGCCCGAGCCGCGCTCCGACGCGACGCCCGAGGCGCTGGCCGTGATGGAGGAGTGGCTGACCGCGATCCGGGAGCGGCCGTGGCGCGGCGTGACGGGCAACAGGCCCGCCGAGGCGGTGGACCGCTGCTTCGCCGTGGACGGCACGCAGATCGCGGCCGGGCCGCACGTGTGGGACGGCATCCTGGACCGGCGGGAGCCGGGGGCGTGCACGAAGGCGTTCCCGCTCTACTCGACCTCCCGCGTGGTGGCGGGCGGGCCGATCGAGGGCGGCGTCTACGCGTGCCGGCTCCAGCCGGTGTCGAGGGCGATCGCCCGCGGCCTCTACGGCGCGTGGACGCCCTCGGCGGCCGAACGCGCCCGCCTGGAGCAGATCTTCCCGACGGGCGTGTGCGACTACTGAACAGCGGCTACTGGACGGCTGCTACGGCCGGGGAGCCGAGCAGGACCTCGACGGTGTGGCTCTCGCCCTGCTCCAGGACGAACTCCTCGACCGCGCCCGCCCCGCACAGGTCGTCCTGGGCGAGCCGGATGAGGGCGGCCTGCGGCGAGGTCACGGTGAGCCGGGACACCTCGGCCCGCATCGACGCCTTGGCCTCGGACTTGGCCTTGCGGACCTGGCGCAGCACCTGGGAGGCGGCCTCCAGCACGGCGGGGTCGCCGCCCGGCTGCCCGGCCTCGGGCCAGGCGGCCCGGTGGACCGAGCCGTCGCGCCACCACGACCACACCTCCTCGGTGACGAACGGCAGGAACGGCGCGAACAGCCGCAGCAGCACGTCGAGCGCCTGCCGCAGCGCCTCGTGCGCCGACGCCGCCACCGCGCCTTCCTCGTACGCCCTGGCCTTGACCAGCTCCAGGTAGTCGTCGCAGAACGTCCAGAAGAACCGCTCGACGGCCTCCAGCGCCCGCGTGTGCTCGTAGGCGCTGAACGCCTCGGTGGCCTCGCGGACGGTGGCGGACAGGGCGGCGAGCATCGACAGGTCGAGCGGCTCGGTCACCTCGCCGCCGCCCTCGCCGAGCCCGAGCACGAACTTGGAGGCGTTGAGGATCTTGATGGCCAGCCGCCGGCCGATCTTGAGCTGCCCGGCGTCGAACGCGGTGTCGACGCCGTAGCGGCCGCCCGCCGCCCAGTAGCGGACCGCGTCGGAGCCGTGCTGCTCCAGCAGGTCCATCGGGGTGACCACGTTGCCCTTGGACTTGGACATCTTCTTGCGGTCGGGGTCGAGGATCCAGCCGGAGATCGCCACGTCGCTCCACGGCGTGCTGCCGAACTCCAGGTGGGAGCGGACCACGGTGGCGAACAGCCAGGTGCGGATGATCTCGTGCGACTGCGGGCGCAGGTCGGCCGGGAAGACCCGCCGGAACAGGTCGTCGTCGGTCTCCCAGCGGCCCGCGATCTGCGGCGTGAGCGACGAGGTGGCCCAGGTGTCCATCACGTCGGGGTCGGCCATGAACCCGCCGGGCACGCCGCGCTGGTCCTCGGTGTAGCCCGGCGGGGTGTCGGACGACGGGTCGATCGGCAGCGACTCCTCGGGCGGCGTGATCGGCTCGTCGTAGACCGGCTGCCCGGCCTCGTCGAGCCGGTACCACACCGGGAACGGCACGCCGAAGAAGCGCTGCCGGGAGATCAGCCAGTCGCCGGACAGGCCCTGCACCCAGTTGTCGTAGCGGACCCGCATGTGCGGCGGGTGCCACTCCAGCTCGCGCCCGCGCTCCAGCAGCCGCTCGCGCAGCGCCTCGTCGCGCCCGCCGTTGCGGATGTACCACTGCCGGGTGGTGACGATCTCCAGCGGCTTGTCGCCGCGCTCGTAGAACTTCACCGTGCGCTGCACCGGGCGCGGGTCGCCGTCGAGGTCGCCGGACTCGCGCAGCAGCTCCACGATCCGCTCGCGGGCGCTGTGGACGGTCTTGCCGGCCAGCTCCTTGTACGGGCCGGGCTCGACGCCCTCCGGGGGCTCGGGCAGCAGCCGGCCGTCCCAGCCGATGACCGGGCGGGTCTCCAGGTTGAGCTCGCGCCACCAGGTCACGTCGGTGATGTCGCCGAACGTGCAGATCATCGCGATGCCGGAGCCCTTGTCCGGCTCGGCCAGGTGGTGGGCCAGGATCGGCACCTCGACGCCGAACAGCGGCGACAGCGCCGACGTGCCGAACAGCGGCTGGTAGCGCTCGTCGTCGGGGTGGGCGACCAGCGCCACGCAGGCGGGGATCAGCTCGGGCCGGGTCGTCTCGATCCAGACCGGGCCCTTCTCGCCGTAGAAGGAGATCCGGTGGAAGGCGCCGGGCCACTCCCGGTCCTCCAGCTCGGCCTGGGCGACGGCGGTGCGGTAGCTGACGTCCCACAGGGTGGGCGCCTCGGCCAGGTAGGCCTCGCCGCGCGCCAGGTTGCGCAGGAACGCCCGCTGCGACACGCGCCGCGAGTCGTCGCCGATCGTGGTGTAGAGCAGCGACCAGTCGACCGACAGGCCGACGCGCCGCCACACCTCCTCGAACGCCTGCTCGTCGATCTCGGTCAGCTTGTGGCACAGCTCCACGAAGTTGCGCCGCGAGATGGAGATCTCGCGCTTGCCCGGCTTGTCCGGCGGAGTGAAGCCGGGGTCGTAGGGCAGGGACGGGTCGCAGCGCACGCCGTAGACGTTCTGCACCCGCCGTTCGGTCGGCAGGCCGTTGTCGTCCCAGCCGATGGGGTAGAACACCGACTTGCCCAGCATGCGCTGGTGACGGGCCATGATGTCGGCGTGGGTGTAGGAGAAGACGTGACCGACGTGCAGCGAGCCGGAGACGGTGGGCGGCGGCGTGTCGATCGCGTAGACCCGCTCACGCGGGCTCGTGCGGTCGAAGCGGTAGGTGCCCTGCTCGTCCCAGCGGGCTACCCATACCTGCTCCAAGCCGTCGAGAGTCGGTTTCTCGGGCATGAGGGCATGGCGTAGTCGCTGCTGAGTCATGCCTCCTTATGGTACGGCTTGGCGGGCGCAGAAGCGGTAGAGACTAGTGTTCGTTACAAAGGGGAAGGGAGAAGGTCGGATGGCTGATGACAAGCCCGATGTCGCCTGGCGGGTGGTTGGCGGTCTGGTGGGGCTGGTGACCGCGTGGGCGGCCAGGAAGCTCCTCGGCTACGCCTGGGTCAAGGCGACGGGCAAGGAGCCTCCTGTCGATCCCGACTCGCCCGAGGTCAACATGGGTGAGGCGATCGGCTACGCGGTCGTGATGGGCGTGGGCATGTCGGTGGCGCAGATCGTGGTCAACCGGACCGCCAAGAAGCGCTATGACTCGTGGCGGGCTCTGAAGCAGGCGTCTCCAAAGCTGTGAGGAACTCGCTGGCCCAGCGGTCCACGTCGTAGGTGGCGACCCGGCGGCGCATCGTGCGCATGCGCCGGGCCAGCTCGTGCGGCGTGGCCCGCATCGCGGCCAGCATCTGGCGCTTGACGTCCTCGACGTCGTACGGGTTGACCAGGTAGGACTGGCGCAGCTCGTCGGCCGCCCCGGCGAACTCGCTGAGCACCAGCGCGCCGCTCAGGTCGTGGTGGCAGGCGACGTACTCCTTGGCCACCAGGTTCATCCCGTCGCGCAGCGGCGTGACCACCATGACGTCGGCGGCCAGGTAGAGCGCGGCCAGCTCCTGCTTGCCGTAGGACTGGTGGAAGTACTGGATCGGCTGGCCGCCGAAGACCGCGTTCTCCCCGTTGATCCGGCCCACCTGCAGCTCGATGTCGTCGCGCAGCCGCCTGTACTCCTCGACGCGTTCGCGGCTCGGGGTGGCGATCTGCACGAACGTCGCCTCGCCGGGGGCGATGCGGCCGTCCTTGAGCAGCTCGCCGAACGCCTCCAGGCGCTGGCCGATGCCCTTGGTGTAGTCGAGCCGGTCCACGCCCAGCAGCACGTGCTCGGGGTCGCCCAGCTCGGCCCTGATCTCCTTGGCCCGGGAGATGATGTTCGGCTCGCGGACGAGGGAGTCGAGCTCGCCGAAGTCGACGGAGATCGGGAACGCCTGCGTGGTGACGACCCGGTCCTCCAGGAAGATCTCGTTCCCCTTGTACGGGACGCCGAGCAGCCGGCGGCACAGGCGGCGGAAGTTGGAGGCGCCGCCGGGCAGCTGGAAGCCGACCAGGTCGGCGCCGAGCAGCCCTTCGACGAGCTCCCTGCGCCACGGCAGCCGCCAGAACAGCTCGACCGGCGGGAACGGGATGTGCAGGAAGAAGCCGATGCGCAGGTCGGGCCGGAGCTTGCGCAGCAGGGCGGGCACGAGCTGGAGCTGGTAGTCCTGCACCCAGACGACGGCGCCCTCCTCGGCGGCCTCGGCCGCGGCGGCGGCGAAGCGCTCGTTGACGGCGCGGTAGGTCTCCCACATGGGCCGCTCGAAGACCGGCGGCGCGACCACGTCGTGGTAGAGCGGCCAGAGCGTGGCGTTGGAGAAGCCCTCGTAGTAGAGCTCGACCTCCTCGGCCGACAGCGGCACCGGGATCAGGCTCATGCCGTCCTGCTCGAAGGGCTCCAGCTCCTCGTCGGCCGCGCCGTGCCAGCCGAGCCAGGCGCCGTGGCGGCGCTGCATGACCGGCGCGATGGCGGTGACCAGCCCGCCGGGGCTTCTGCGCCACGAGGCCGTTCCGTCCGGGTCGACGGTCCGGTCCACCGGCAACCGGTTCGCGACGATCAGAAACGAACTACGGCCAACCACCCGAGATCTCCTCCCAAAGGCTCATTGGTACGCGAGACGCGACGCGCGTCTCACGGCGTCCGCCACCGTCTCGGGCCCCGCGTGGGGGATGATCGCGGCGATGTGGGCATCCGGCCTGATCAGCCATGCTTCGCCAGGTCCAGCGCCGAGCCTCTCAGCGAGCGTGCCGGTCCCGTCCATCTCCGCGAGCTCGCGTACGGCGAGCGGCGCCAAGGTGACCTTGCCCAAGACCTGGGCAAACAAACCCGAATCGCACATTTCACCCAGGAGTACCAGGAATCCATCGCGGCAGTGCTCGCGCAGGCGTCCCCCGGGCAGCGGCACGTCCGGCACGATCACTCCCGGCGCGGGCTCGCACGGCGATCCCCTGGGTGGCCGGCCCCGGAACGGACGGGTGGGCTCCGGCGTGGTGAGCGGCGAGTCCACGTACCAGAACGGCTCGGCGAACCGGCCGGAGTCGACCTGCTCGGGCCGCCCGCTGCCGAGCGCCGCGCGCCGCCGGGCCCGCTCCTCCTCGGTGCGGGGCGCCAGGAAGCGCATGGTGGCGCCGGTCACCTCCAGGTTCTCCAGCGCCGCCGCGTGCCGCTCGGCGTGGTAGCTCTCCAGCAGCTCCTCCGGCGCCCACCCGTGGAGGACGAAGGCCAGCTTCCAGGCCGCGTTCTCGGCGTCGGGCACGCCCGAGTTGAGGCCGCGCGCCCCGAACGGCGCCACCAGGTGCGCGCAGTCGCCCGCGAGCAGCACCCGCCCGGCCCGCATCCGGGAGGCCACCCGCGCGTGGAAGCGGTAGGTCGACTGCCACAGCAGCTCGTAGTCGCGCCCGCCGATCACCTGCCGGATCCGCCTGTCCACCTCCTCCGCGGACGGGACGTGGTCCGGCGGGATCTGCCAGTCGATCCGGTACGACGACCCCGGGCACGGATGGACGAGCACCTGCCGCCCCGGGTTCCACTCGGGGTCGAAGTGGAAGCGGCGCTCGTGCTCCCAGCCCGGCAGGTCGGCCCGGATGTCGCAGATGAGGAACTGGTCGCCGAACGTCTCCCCCTCGAACGTGACGCCTAGCGCCCGCCGCAGCTCCTGCGCCCGCGCCCCCGCGCACACGACCGCGTACGGGGCGCGCAGGACGCGCTCGCCGCACCGCACGGTGACGCCGCCGCCGTCCTGCTCGATCCCGGTCACCCGGTGGCCCCAGCGCACCTCGATCAGCGGCTGCCCGGCGATGGCCTCGTCGAGGATCTCCTCGGTGCGGGCCTGGGAGATGTTCACGCACGGCGGCAGCGGGCCCTGGCCGCCGAACGTCCAGGAGAACAGCTCCTCGCCCCGGTAGTAGGTGCGGGCGGTGGTCCACGCCAGCCCCTCCTCGGCGATGCGCCCGGCGCCCGCGGCGGCCCAGATGTCGAGCACGTCACGCTGCTGGCAGATGGACCTCGACCCGGTGGCGTCGCGCCGCTCGCGCTGGTCGAGCACGAGCACCGGCACGCCCCAGCGGGCCAGCAGCAGCGCCGCGCTCTGCCCGACCGGGCCCGCGCCGACGACGATGACCTGCGGCTCCGCCAACAGGAGGCTCCCTTCAGGACTGCAACTGGGCCCAGACCTGCCAGTCGCGCTCGGCGGTCCACACGCGCGGGCGCGTCACGCCGTCCAGCTCGTCCCACAGCCGGGAGACGTTGAACGGCAGGCAGTGCTCGAAGATCGGCCACGAGCCGTAGCGGGGGGCGAGCGCCCGGTGCACGGCCTGGAAGGCGTCCTTGAGCGTGCCGCCGCGCTCGCGGACCCGCCCGGTCTCGGCGAGCATGACGGCCAGGAAGTCGCGGGTCTGCCCGATCGCCGCGTCCACCCCGGCCTTGCCGCGCGCCACCGCGCCCCTGCCGCCGACCAGCGTCGTCGCGCCGAACGAGGCCACCCGGTCCAGGGTCGGGCCGGCCCAGTCGCGGTGGAAGGCGTCGCCGGTGTAGAGGGCGGCCTGCGACTCGACCAGGTCACCGGCGAACAGCACGCCCTGCCGGGGCAGCCACGCCACCAGGTCACCCTCGGTGTGGCCGCGCCCGCAGTAGTGCAGCTCCACCCGGCCCCGGTCGCCGCCGAGCTCGATCGTCATCCGGTCGCCGAACGTCACCGTGGGCCTGGTCAGGCCGGGGATCGACGCCGGGTCCTTGAACAGCCGGGGCATCCGCCCGTACTCGCTGGCCCAGTCCTGCTCGCCGCGCTCCTCGATCAGCTCGGCGGTCTTCTCGTGGGTCACGATCGCGTCGGCGCCGAACGCCGAGGCGCCGAGCACCCGGACCGCGTGGTAGTGCGACAGGACCAGGTAGCGCACCGGCTTGTCCGTGCGCTCGCGCAGCAGGGCGAGCCATTCGCGGGCCGCCACGGGGGTCGCCATGGCCTCGAAGCAGACCAGGAAGTCCTCGCCCTCGACGGCGCCCACGTTGGGATCGCCCTCGGCGGTGAGCGCGTGGACGCCGCCGCCCAGGTCCTCGAAGCTGCGCTGCTTGTCCTCCAGGTCCGCAGAGGAGGCGAACGGCCTGCTCACCACGTGTAGAACCCCTTCCCGCTCTTGCGCCCGAGCCTGCCCTCGGCGACCATCTCGCGCAGCAGCCGGGGCGGTTCGAAGCGCGGGCCCAGCCGGGCGTGCAGGTAGTCGGCGATGGCCAGCCGCACGTCCAGGCCCACCAGGTCGCCGAGCTTGAGCGGCCCCATCGGGTGGTTGTAGCCGAGCGTCATGGCGGTGTCGATGTCCTCGGCCGAGGCGACGCCCTCCTCGACCATGCGGATGGCCTCCAGGCCGAGCAGCACGCCCAGGCGGCTGGTGGCGAAGCCGGGCGAGTCGTTGACGACGACGCTCGTCTTGCCCAGCCGCTCGGCGCAGGCGCGGGCCAGGTCGAGGGCGGCGGGCTCGGTGGCGGCGGTGACGACGATCTCGACCAGCCGCTGCACCGGCACCGGGTTGAAGAAGTGCAGGCCGAGGAAGCGGCCGGGCCGCTCCAGCCCGGCCGACAGCTCGGTGACCGACAGCGAGCTGGTGTTGGTGGCCAGCACCGCGCCGGGCCCCAGCCGTGACTCGGCCTCGCCCAGCACTACGGCCTTGAGCGCCGGGTCCTCCGGCACGGCCTCGACGACGAGGTCGGCGTCGGCCGGGACCGGCCCGAAGGCCAGCCGCTCCAGCGCCCGCGCCCGGCTGCCGCCGCCGCGCGACTCGGCCACGCCGAGCCCGTGGACGATCCGCTCGCGGGCGGCGTCGGCCTGCGGCTCCTGCACGGTGACGGTGTCGCCGGCGGCCAGGAACACCTGCGCGATCCCGGCCCCCATGCGGCCGCCGCCGATGACGCCGATCCTCATGAGGCGGGGCGGCGCGACTGGACGACGTGGAAGCGGCCGGCGACGTAGCCGGGGTCGGTGAGCGAGGCGGTGGCGGCCGGGTTGGCGCCGCTGCCGTGGTAGTCGGAGAAGGCGGCCGACTGGTTGACGAACACGCCGCCGGTGAGGTTGCACGACAGGTTGACGCCCGCGTCGAGCGCGGCCCGCTCGGCCTGCTCCAGCACGTCCTCCGAGGTGGAGTAGACCGACGCGGTGAGCGCGCCGCGCTCGGTGATCGTACGGCGCAGCAGGTCGAGGCTCGCGGCGGTGGAGTCGGTCGGGACGACGAACGAGATCGGCCCGAAGTGCTCGCGCCCGAAGACGTCGGCCCGCTCTGGCCCGACGCGGACGATCGCCGGGGTGCGGACCACCGCGTCGGGGAACGCCGGATGCTTGATCGCCCGCGACGCGAGGACCGGCTCGCCCAGCTCCGGCGCCTGCTCGACCCTGGCCAGCACGTCCGGGTTGACGATCGCGCCGGTCAGCTCGACGGCCTTGGCGTCGTCGCCGAGCAGCCGGTCGACCGCCGCGGCCAGGCCCCGGGCGACCTCGTCGAAGCTCTTGTGCCCCTCGTCGGTGTCGATGCCGCCGGCGGGGACCAGGATGTTCTGCGGCGCGGTGCACATCTGCCCGCTGTAGAGCGACAGCGAGAACGCGAGGTTGGCGAGCATGCCGCGCCAGGAGCCGGTCGAGTCGACGACGACGGTGTTGACCCCGGCCTTCTCCGTGTGGACGAGCGCCTGCCCGGCGTTGCGCTCCAGCCAGTCGCCGAACTCGGTGGAGCCGGTGAAGTCGACCACCCGCACCCGGGGATCGGTGGCCAGCTCGACGGCCAGGCCCCTGCCCTCCTCGACGGCGAGCTGCACCAGCGCCGGGTCGAAGCCCGCCTCGGCCAGCACCTCGCGGGCCACGCCCACGCTGATGGCCAGCGGCAGGATCGCCCGGGGGTGCGGCTTGACGACGACGGGGTTGCCGGTGACCAGCGAGGCGAACAGCCCCGGGTAGGCGTTCCAGGTCGGGAACGTGTTGCAGCCGATGACCAGCGCGACCCCGCGCGGCACCACGGTGAACCGCTTGTCCATCACGACCGGCTCGCCCTTGCCCGGCTTCTCCCAGCGGGCCGTGGCGGCCGACGCCGTCATGGCGGCGTAGCCGTACGCGATCGCCTCCAGCGCGCGGTCCTGCGCGTGCGGGCCGCCCGCCTGGAAGGCCATCACGAACGCCTGCCCGGTCGTGTGCTGCACCGCGTGGGCCAGCTCGAAGCTGCGCTCGTTGATCCGGCGGACGATCTCCACGCAGGCCAGCGCGCGGGCCTCGGGGCCGGCGTCGCGCCAGGCGGGCATGGCCGCCCGCGCGGCGTCGAGCAGTTCGCCGGCGGGCGTGCGCGGGTAGGTGACGCCCAGGTCGATCCCGTACGGCGAGCGCTCGGCGCCGATCCGCTCGCCGGGCTGCTCCAGCGGGAACGGCTTGCCGAGCAGGCTGTCGAACGCCTCCTTGCCCCGCTCGGCCGCGCCCTCGCCGTAGACGCGGGGGCTCGGCGACTCGGGGTAGGCGCTCCAGTAGGCGCGCCGGGCGACGGCGGTCAGGGCCTGGTCCAGGGTTTCGCGGTTGCGTTCGAACATCGTTGTTCACCCTCTTGACAGGGAACGACCGGACGGTTGAGTGTTTACCGAACATTCGGTCAGTTGACAAGGAAGACTTGCGTGGAACGCGAACGCAAACGCGGACATGACCCCGAGTCCGTGCTCGCCGTGGCCGTGCGCGTCTTCAACGAGCGCGGCTACGACGGGACCAGCATGGAGGACCTGGCCAGGGCGCTCGGCGTCACCAAGTCCGCCATCTACTACCACGTGCCGGGCAAGGAGCAGCTTCTCGCGCGGGCGCTCGACCGGGCGCTCGACGGGCTGACCGCGCTGGTCGCCGACGAGCGCGCCGCCTCGGGCCCGGCGATCGAGCGGCTGGAGCGGGTGGTGCGGCAGAGCGTGCGCATCCTGGTGGAGCGGCTGCCGTACGTGACGCTGCTGCTGCGGGTGCGCGGCAACAGCGTGACCGAGCAGCGGGCGCTGGAGCGGCGGCGGGAGTTCGACGCGTTCGTGAGCCACCTGGTCAAGGAGGCGGCGGCCGAGGGGAGCATCCGGCCGGACCTCGATCCGGCGCTGGTGACGCGGCTGCTGTTCGGCGCGGTCAACTCGATCACCGAGTGGTACCGGCCGGGGCGCGGCGGCTCGCCCGGCGAGCTGGCCGACGCGCTGGTCGCGATGACGTTCGGCGGGCTACGGGTTTAGCTCGGGACGCTCCCCCGGCGGCAGCGGGCTCTTGATCCGCAGGTCGTTGCGGATGGCCTCGCCGAGCTTCTTGGTGGCCATCCGGTTGAGCGCTCCCCCGGCCACGGCGCCGGTCAGGAACGGGCCCAGCGTGGTCAGGTGGCGGCCCAGCGTGCGCATCAGCCGGTTGCGCAGCGCGGTCTTGGTGGCCGCGCCGAGCGCGAGCGTCACCGAGGCGGGCGCCAGCGGGTCGATGCCGCGCTGCTTGGCCCAGGCGGCGGTGAACGCCACCGCGCGCTGGGCGCCGGTGCCCTGCACGCGCACGCCGTAGACCTCGTGCAGCTCGGCCAGGAGCTTGACCTCGATGGCGGCCACGACGATGGTCTCGGCGACGAGCTGGGCAGGAGCGGAGAGGAGGAGGGGTGGGGCGGCGAACTCCGCCGCGGCGAGCGCCCCGCCGATGGCCCCGACGGTCATCGTGGCCTTCTGCGCGGTGCGGACGAGGTCGTCGGCGAGCTCCTCGCCGGTCAGCCCCTGGTGGTGCTCGGACAGCGTGTGCAGGTCCCTGATGGGGATGCGGGGGGCGATGTTGAGGAAGACGTCGGCCAGCCAGCGACCACGGCCCGCGCCGCTCTTCCTGGCCTTGCTCGCGCCCGTGGACAGGGCACGGGCTAGTCGGCCGAGCAGCCTGCGCCGCTCGGCCGGCTCGAGCTCACCGGGTGCGGTGAGCCTGCCCACGAGCTCGCCGACCTCCGACTCGGAGGCGGCGACCTCGTCGCCTGGTTGTTGATCCTTTTCAGGTGCGGCCACGCGGTTGCCTCCTTATCAGGCGGCGCACTCCCGGCAGACCTGCTGACCGTTCTTCTCGGAGGCCAGCTGGCTGCGGTGGTGCACGAGGAAGCAGCGCGCGCAGGTGAACTCGTCGGCCTGGCGCGGGATCACGCGCAGGCTGAGCTCCTCGTTCGACAGGTCGGCGCCGGGCAGTTCGAGCGACTCGGCCAGATCGGTCTCGTCGATGTCGATGCTGCCGGACGACTTGTCGGTGCGCCGCGCCTGAAGCTCCTGGAGACTGTCCTCCCCAAGATCGTCGTCTGTCTTGCGCGGGCTGTCGTAGTCGGTAGCCATGATTACTCCATCCCCCTCATCAAATATGTCGTCGCGCTCGTCGCGCGTCTTCTAACGTCCGGGAGGCCCGTCTTGTGCCCGTTCCGCCGGGGAGATTTCCCATCGGTACCCCGCGGGAACGGACGGCGAACCTCCCAACACGCCAGGGCGTGACGCGTCCGGCAATGGTTAGCCAAATATGGCCGAACCCACAGCCTTGGCGTCATGCCCCACCGTGTTCGACGGCACATCCAACCACATGTGCGACGCGAACGAGACGCCCCGTGCAGGGCAACACGCCGATCAACGTCTTGGAAGCCTCATGGTGACCACAAGACCTCCGCCCTCCCGTGGGACGGCGTTGACGTTGCCGCCGTGCGCCTGCACCACGGCGCGGACGATGGACAGCCCAAGGCCCGCTCCCTTGGCCGAATCCACCCGATCGGCATTGAGCCTCCTGAACGGTTCGAACAGGCTGTTCACCTCGTACGCCGGGACGTGCTGCCCAGTGTTGGCCACCTGAACAACCAAGGCACCGTCCACCATTCCCGTCCGGATCCAGACTTTTCCGTTTTCGGGAATGTTGTACTTGACCGCGTTCTCAAGGAGGTTGCTGATCGAGCGTTCCAGCAGAACCGGGTCGCCCACGGTAGGCGCGCTGACCAGTTCGGTGGTGAATGTCACCCCGTGCTGCTCGGCGAACGGCAGCACCTGGTCGACCGCCGTCTGGGCGACCTCCCGGACGTCCAGCGGCTTGCGCACCGCCAGCTCCCGCTCGCTCCTGGCCAGCAGCAGCAGGCCCTCGATGAGCTTCTCGTTGCGGGCGTTGACCTCCAGGAGGGTACGGCCCAGCGCCTTGAGGTCCTCCGACGCCTCGGGGTCCGACAGGGCGATCTCCAGGACCGTCCGGTTGATGGTCAGCGGCGTGCGCAGCTCGTGGGATGCGTTGGCGACGAACCGGCGCTGGGCGTCGAAGGCGACGTTGAGCCGGGTGAGCATGTCGTCGAAGGTGTCGGCCAGCTCCTTGAGCTCGTCGTCCGGCCCCTTGAGGTCGATGCGCTGGTGGGCCAGCGTGCTCTCCGACAGCTTGCGCGCCGAGGCGGTCATCTGCGCCACGGGCCGCATCGCCCGGTCGGCGACGAAGTAGCCGATGATGAGCGCCAGGATGCCGACGCCGGCCAGCGCCATGAACGAGCTCTGCACCAGCGCGTCCCGCGCCCTGGCCACCGCCTCCAGCCTGGCGGCGTCCCAGATCGCCTGCGTCTGCTGCTCCTGGGCCTGGCTCAGCCAGCCGCCGGTGTCGAGGGTCGGCCAGGCGTCGTCTATCGCGTTGCCCACGATGGCGTACACCGAGAACAGCAGCACGGCGGCGGCGGCGAAGACGAGCGCGCTGTAGGTGATCGTCAGTCGCCAGCGGATGCTGACCCTGCCGGGAAGCTCCTTCACACGCTCCATGGTGGAGCGCGAGGACGGCGGCGACGACGGCGGGGGCGGACCGTCCCAGGCGGGCGGCCCCTGAGGAGGCGGCGCCTGCGGGCGCACCCCCTTCCGCTCCGAGTGCGGGCTGATCATCGGATGCGTCGGCGCCGACGCACGGTCCGGCCGTTCCGTCACAACTTGTACCCAACTCCAGGCACAGTCTCGATCACCTGAGGCTCGCCCAGCTTCTTGCGCAACGTCATCATGGTCACCCGCACCACGTTGGTGAACGGGTCGATGTTCTCGTCCCAGGCCTTGTCGAGCAGGTCCTCCTGGCTGACCACGGCGCCCTCGGCGCGCATGAGCTCCTCCAGGACGGCGAACTCCTTCTTGGTGAGCACGATCTCCTTGCCCTCGCGCTCCACCAGCCGCTTGCCCGGGTCGAGCCGGATCCCCGCGCGCTCCAGCACCGGCGGCAACGCCGGGGCCGAGCGCCGGCCCAGGGCACGCACCCGGGCGACCAGCTCGATGAACACGAACGGCTTGGCCAGGTAGTCGTCGGCGCCCAGGCCGAGACCTTCGACCTTGTCGTCCACGTCGCCCGAGGCGGTCAGCATGAGGATGCGCGAGGCGGTGCGCTGCTCTACCAGGCGGCGGCACACCTCGTCCCCGTGCACGACCGGCAGGTCACGGTCCAGGACGATCACGTCGTAGTCGATGTAGGAGGTGCGCTCCAGCGCGCCGCCGCCGTCGTAGGCGACGTCGACGGCCATGGCCTCGCGTCGCAGCCCTGTCGCGATCGCGTCGGCGAGCACCCGCTCGTCCTCGACCACCAGCACTCGCACCCTGGTACACCTCTTCCCGATCGTGGTGCCTCATTCTGCCCACAGCCTCGATAAGCGCACGGTAAGGCATGTGCGGGCCCGTCAGGACAGCGGTGACACAAGCGACAGTCAATTTCATGTTTCGGGACCGCGCGTGCCTGGGTACACCAGCCAAACACCTTTCGCCCCCACGAGAACGGACCCCGAGAGAGCAGGTGAGATGGGCGAGTTCACGACCACGATCGAAAGCCGCCTGAACCAGGCTTACCAGGGCCTGCGCGAAGCCAGGAGCTCCGGCGACGACTACCTCGCCGACACGCTCACCGCCGAGATCGAAGACCTGCGCCGCCTGGCCGACGATCACGGCGTCCCGCTGCCCCGCTGAACCACCGACGGCCGGAGCCCCGGGCAAGGGGCTCCGGCCGTCGCATGCTCGGCACCGGCCGGTCGCGGGTCAGCCGCAGGGTCAGTCGCGCTCGGGGTGCAGCGGCGCGAGCAGGTCGTGCAGCTCCTCGAAGAGCCCCGGTGCGGCGCTGAGCGTGAGGTCGATGTTGGCCGGCCGGCCGCGCAGCCCGCCGACCCTGGCCCCGGCCTCGGCCGCCACCAGGCCCGCCGCGGCGTGGTCCCAGTAGTTCACGCCGCGCTCGAAGTAGGCGTCCACCCGGCCGCTCGCGACCGAGCAGAGGTCGACCGCGCACGAGCCGCCGCGCCGGATGTCGCGCACCCGGGGCAGCACGGCCGTCAGCGCCGCGGCCTGCTCCGCCCGGCGCGCCGCGTCGTAGCCGAACCCGGTGGCCACCAGGGCCTGCCCGAGCGGCGCCGCCGGGTTGACGCGCAGCCGCTCGCCGCCCAGCCACGCGCCCTCGCCGAGCGCCGCGGTGAACACCTCGCCGCGCGGCGCGACGTTCACCACGCCCGCGACGATCCGGCCGCCGGCCTCGACCGCGATGGACACGGCCCAGTCCGGCAGGCCGTACAGGAAGTTGACGGTCCCGTCGATGGGGTCGACGACCCAGCGCACGCCGGAGCCGTCGCCGCCCTCCTCACCGCCCTCCTCCCCCAGGACGCGATCGTCCGGCCGGGCGGCCCGGATGCGCTCGCGGATGAGCTCCTCCGAGGCCCGGTCGAGCGCGGTGACCACGTCGGTGGGGCTGGACTTGGTCTGGACGGCGCCCGGCTCGACGGACATCGTGGGCCGTTTGGCCAGCAGCATGTCGCCGGCCTCGCGGGCGATGTCCTCGGCCAGGCGCAGGAAGTCCGTCATCACGCCACCGAGTCCGGGCGCTTCCACTCCTGGCCGAGCACGTGCTGGGCGAGGAAGGCCAGGACCGTCTCGTACCAGGCGACGGCGTTGCCGGGCTTGAGGATCCAGTGGTTCTCGTCGGGGAAGTAGAGGAACTTCGACTCGACCTCCGAGCGGCGCAGGTCCCACCACAGGCGCAGCGCCTCGCCGATCGGCACCCGGTAGTCCTTGTCGCCGTGGATGACGAGCATCGGGGTGCTGATCTTGTCGAGCGCGCGGTGCGGGGAGAGCCGGGCGTAACGGTCGGAGCCGGGCGCGCCGAACTCGCGCTGCCAGTAGGCGGAGGCGTCGGTGGTGCCGGCGAACTGGTCGAGGTTCCACAGCGAGGCATGCGTGACGATGGCGCGGTAGCGGTCGCTGTGGCCGGCGATCCAGTTGGCCATGTAGCCGCCGAAGGAGCCGCCCATCGCGCCGATGCGCTCGGCGTCGATGTCGTCCCTGGCCAGGGCCACGTCCACGATCGCGTCGAGGTCGGCCTGGGTGCGCGGGCCCCAGTCGCCCCAGCCTCGGTCGATCATGTCCTGACCGTATCCGGTGGACAGGCACGGGTCCGGCATCAACACGGCGTATCCGTGCTCGGCCATGATCCATGACTGCCAGCGCCACTGCCAGTCGTTCCAGGAGGCGACGGGGCCGCCGTGGATCCACAGCAGGAACGGCGCGGGCGACTCGGCCGAGGCGCCTTCCGGCAGGACGAGCCAGCCGCGGATCTCGGCGCCGTCGTCGGCGGTGGCGGTGATCTCGGTGAGCGTGCCGCGCACCTCGGGGCGCGGGACGGGCGAG
This sequence comes from Nonomuraea sp. NPDC003214, assembly GCF_053590035.1. Taxonomy (NCBI): domain Bacteria; kingdom Bacillati; phylum Actinomycetota; class Actinomycetes; order Streptosporangiales; family Streptosporangiaceae; genus Nonomuraea; species Nonomuraea sp. NPDC003214. The sequence continues at coordinate 422,536 of NZ_JBSFSX010000003.1, forward strand.
AGCAGGTCGGTGACCTCGCCGGTGCCGGCGTCGACGCGGGCCGGGGCGGGCGCGAGGGCGATGCCGCTGCGCAGCGCGTACACGGTCCGGCCGTCGGGCGAGACGTTGAGCCCGAGGTAGGAGGCGTCGTCCTGGGTGAGGCGGACGGCCTCGCCGCCGCCGGGGGTGACGCGGAAGACCGGACGGCGGCCCCGGAAGTCGGCGACCAGGTAGACGGCCGAGGAGTCGGGCGCCCAGGCCACGTCCATCGGGAACAGGTCGCCGGCGTGCGGGCCGCCCTCGCCGGTGGCCACGTCGGCGATCCACAGCTCGACCCGGGCCGAGACGTCCAGGTCGGTGTGGCGCTCGCGCGAGCACGCCAGCCTGGTCCCGTCGGGCGAGACGGCCAGCGGGCCGCCGAAGTCGTGACCCTCCTCGCTGAGGAGCGTGCGCCGCTCGCCGGTGGCCACGTCGACGGCCACCAGGTCGATCCGGCTCTGCCCGGCCGACAGCGGGACGCGCCAGGTGGTGATCACCGTGCGGCCGTCGGGGGTGAGCTCGAAGGCGGCGTCGCGCAGCGCCTCGCCGGGCTCGGGGGTCAGTTCGCGCACGTCCTCCAGGCGGTCGGCGCCGAGCCTGCCGGTGAACAGCCGGGTGCGGCCGGGGCCGAGGTCGTGGTCCCAGTAGCGCACCGGGTAGCCCTCGTGCAGGATGGCGCTGATCCCGGCGTCCTTGCGCGCCTTGCGCCGCTCCTCCTCGTCCGCCTCGTCGCCGTCGAGCACGTCGGAGGCGAACACCACCACGTCGCCGGCGGTGCGGACGGCGCCGATGCCGCCGGGGCGGCTCGCCACCTGGCGGGCCTCGCCGCCCTGGCGCGGCAGCAGCCACAGGGCGGGCGTCTCGTCCCCGTCGTCCTTCGCGGTGGGGTCGGGGCGGGCCGAGGTGAACAGGAGGTCCCCGGAGGCGGTGAAGACCGCCTGGGTCTCCCCCTTGGCCGACCTGGTCAGCCGGTACGGCTCGCTGCCGGGCTCACTGCCGGGCTCACTGCCGGGCTCGCCGTCCGGCGTGACGGCCCACAGGGCGGTCCCGTACGACTTGCCGTCGGGGTTGAGCGACTGCACGGCCGACACGAGACGGGAGCCGTCGGGTGAGAGCTTCAGGGAGAGAACTCGGGGGATCGCGACATAATCGCGAATGTCGTGAAATGCGGTCACCCATCCGAACCTACCTCGTGAGAGGACCACGGGCACGCGCGCATAAGGTTGCTCACGTGGGAGATTACGACGCGCTGCTGGTGCTGTCGTTCGGCGGTCCCGAGGGCCCCGACGACGTGCTGCCCTTCCTGGAGAACGTGGTGCGGGGCCGCGGAGTGCCCCGGGAGCGGCTGATGGAGGTCGCCGAGCACTACCAGAGCTTCGGCGGCGTCAGCCCGATCAACCAGCAGTGCCGCGACCTGGTCGAGGCGCTGCGCCCGATCGCCGGCGTGCCGGTCTACTGGGGCAACCGCAACTGGCACCCGTTCGGCGAGGAGACGGTCAAGCGGATGGCCGGCGACGGGGTGCGCAGGGCGGCGGTCTTCGCCACCTCCGCCTACGCCGGCTATTCGAGCTGCCGCCAGTACTACGAGGACATCGCCCGCATCTCCTTCGAGGGCGGCCCCGAGCTGGTCAAGATGCGCCACTTCGGCGACCACCCGTCGTTCGTCGAGGCGATGGCCGACCACACCCGGCAGGCGCTGGAGCGGCTGGGCCGCGACGACGCCCGGCTGGTGTTCACCGCCCACAGCATCCCGGTCACGATGGCCGAAACCGCGGGCCCGACGGGCGGCCTGTACGAGACGCAACTGCGCCGCACGGCCCGGCTCGTCAGCGAGGCGCTCGGCCGCGACGAGCCCTGGGACCTGGTGTGGCAGTCGCGCAGCGGCCCGCCGCAGGTGCCGTGGCTGGAGCCGGACGTCTGCGACCACCTGCGCCAGGTCGACGCGGGCTCGGTGGTGCTGGTGCCGATCGGGTTCGTCTCCGACCACATGGAGGTCGTCTACGACCTCGACACCGAGGCCCGGCAGGTCGCCGCCGAGATCGGGCTGCCGATGGAGCGGGCGGCGACCGCGGGCACCCATCCGGCGTTCGTGCGGATGGTGCGCGAGCTGATGGACGAGCCCGAGCCGGTCGCCTGCGCGCTGACCTGCTGCCCGGCCCCGCGCCGCCGTCAGGCGTAGGCGCGGGCGTAGGCCTCGGCGATGCTCAGGACCTTGTTCACGTAGTCCCACGAGTGGTTGTAGTGCCACACGGCCTTGCGCAGCTTCTCGCCGCCCTGGCCGGCGCCCGTCTTGCACAGGTAGTTGGCCGCGCCCGGCACCGCGTCGTACGGGCTCCAGATGTCGCGCTCGCCGTCCCCGTCGCCGTCGACCCCGTACGCCTTCCAGGTGGCGGGCATGAACTGCATCGGCCCGAGCGCGCCCGCGCTGGACGGGCCGTTGTTGCGCCCGTGCCCGCTCTCCACCTGCCCGATCGCGGCCAGCACGGTCCACGACAGGCCGGGGCAGCGGGTCGCCGACTGCTTGTACAGCTCCAGGTAGCTGCCGGGCCGGGCGGCCGTGGCCGTGGCGGGCTGCTCGCGCCTGGCCTCGGTACGCCGCGCGGCGCCCAGCATGACGACCTGGCTGCCCTTGCCGAGCACCTTGCGCACGCCCTTCTCGCTGATGCCGCCCTCCTTGCCGTGCAGCAGCACCGCCACGCCCTGCGCCATGCCGAGGGTGCGGCCCAGGTCGGCGCCGACCAGGCCGTCGACGCCGGTCAGCCCGAGCGGGGCCGACGCGCCCACGCGCAGCCTCGGCCCGCCGTCCACCTGGTAGTACGCGCCCAGCGTCAGGCCGTACTTGCGCATGGCCGCCGAGTCGGCGACGACCTCGCCCCGGGCCAGCGCGCTCCACACGCCGGGCTGGTCGGCGACGACCTTGGGGGTCCAGGAGCGGAAGTCGGCGGGGTCGACGGCGAGCAGGTTCAGCCCGGTGCCCGACACCTTGACCGAGCCGGCGTCGACCACGAGGGCCTTCTGCACGTGCTTGAGCGCGGCGAGCCGGTGGCGGGCCTGCTGGGGCACGGTGCCGGGGGCGATGGCGAGCACCCGGGGCGGGGTGGGCGTGACACCGGCGCCGCCCTGGCCGAAGTCCTTGACAGGGGCCGTCGTGGGAACGAGCTTGTCGAGCGCGGGGGTCTCCCGCCGCACGGTCCGGGGCGGCGGCGCCGTCGTCGTCTCGAACGGGTCCTCGCCCAGGAGCAGCACGACGCCCGCGGCCGCGAGCGTGACGGTGAGCACCGCGGCGACCATGAGCAGTGCGCCGCGCAAAGAGGGAAGACCGGACACGCGGCACACGTTAACCCACGTGCCGGAAATAGGTTGCGATCCGGACAGATGATGCGCGAGGGTGTGTCGGCACAGTAAGGAGAAACGCGGATGGTCGGGCCTTACCGGGGGTTGTTCAAAGGGCCCGGCGTCAAGGGTTTCGTCCTGGCCGGCTTCGTCGGCCGGATGCCGATGTCCATGCTCGGCATCGGGATCGTGCTGCTCATCGAGGGGGTCACGGACTCCTTCGCGGTCGCCGGCGCGGTGGCCGGGGCCTGCAACGTCGCCTTCGCCGTGGCCGCCCCCATGTCGGCGCGGCTGACGGACCGGTTCGGCCAGAGCCGGGTGATCGTCCCCTTCGCCACCCTGAACGCGCTCGCGCTCGCCACCCTCATGCTCAGCGCCGGGCTCGGCCTGCCCGACTGGACGCTGTACGTGTCGGCGCTGCTGGTCGGGGCCACGTCGCTGTCGCTCGGCTCGATGGTGCGGGCCCGCTGGTCCCACGCCCACAGCGGGTCGGCCAAGCTGCACACGGCCTTCGCGTTCGAGTCGGTCATCGACGAGGTGATCTTCGTCACCGGCCCGGCCCTGGTCACCGTGCTGGCCACCGCCGTCAACCCGTTCGCCGGGCTGGTCGTGGCGCTGGTGTGCATGTTCACCGGCTCGCTCGCGCTCGCGCTCCAGCGGCGCACCCAGCCGCCGATCCAGCCGGTCAGGATCGGCGGGGGCGGCAGCCCGATCCTCATCCCCGGCATCGCCCTGCTGTCGTGCGTCTACCTGGGGCTCGGCGCGGTCTTCGGGTCGGTGGACCTCATCACGGTGGCCTTCGCCACCGAGCACGGCGCGAAGGGCATGTCGGGGTTCCTGCTGGCCGCCTTCGCGGGCGGCTCGATGGTGTCGGGCCTGTGGTTCGGCTCGCGGCACTGGCAGATCTCGCTGCGCGGCCGGTTCGTCCGCTCGCTGGGCGTGTTCGTCGTCGGGCTGCTGCCGATCATGTTCATCGGGAGCGTGCCGGTCATGGCGGCCGGGCTGTTCCTGGCCGGGCTGGCCATCTCGCCGACGCTCATCACCGGCTTCTCGCTCACCGAGCGCCTGGTGCCGTCGTCGCTGCTCACCGAGGGCATGGCGTGGATCTCGACGGCGATCGGGCTCGGCGTCGCGCTGGGCGCCTGGGCCGGCGGTCAGCTCACCGAGCTGTACGGGCCGTCCAACGCCTACGCCTTCTCCCTGGGGGCCGCGGTCTTCGCCGTCGTCGTCGGGCTCGCAGGTTCGGGTTTCCTGAGACTTCCCGAAGCGCCTTCACCGGCCAAGAGCTGATCCGCTACGGTCGAGACATCCCTCGCAACATCCATCACATTGGAAACATTGCTTATGTCCCGACATCTCAGTTCACTCTTGGCCATCGCGGCTGTCACGGTCGCCCTCGCCCCCGCCCCCGCGCTCGCGGCCCCCGCCGAGGAGGAGGTCGACTGCACGAAGGTCAAGTGCGTGGCGCTGACCTTCGACGACGGCCCCGGCAAGTACGCGGGCACGCTGCTCGACACGTTGAAGAAGTACGACGCCAAGGCGACGTTCTTCCTCGAAGGCCAGTACGTGAAGAGCCGCCCCTCCTACGTCAAGCGGATGGTCGCGGAGGGGCACGAGCTGGGCAACCACAGCTACAAGCACCCCGACTTCACCAAGCTGACCGCGCCCGCGATCCGCTCGGAGATCCAGCGGACCAACGACGAGATCAAGAAGGCGGCGGGCGTCGAGCCCAAGCTGCTGCGTCCGCCGTACGGCATGTCGGACCTGACGACGTCGGAGGTCGCCGCCGAGTTCGGCATGCCGATCATCCTGTGGACCGGCGGCTCGGCCGACTGGAGCTCCAAGAACGAGGAGGCGATCAAGAAGCAGACGCTGAAGGTCGCCAAGCAGAACAGCATCGTCCTCATGCACGACTGGGTGAAGCAGACCGTCGACGCGATGCCGTCGATCGTCCGGACGCTGCAGAAGAACGGCTACCACCTCGTCAAGGTGAGCGACATCGTCAAGCACGAGAATCTGAAAGCCGGTGACACGTTCCCCCTCCCCGAGGGCTGGGATAAGTGAGTATCGTTCGCGTTTAGTCGGACGACAGGGGTGTGCGCGTGGCCTTCATCAACTGGGCGGGGAACCAGGCCATCGAACCCGCCGAGGTACGCGTCCCCACCTCCACCGGCGACGTCGTCCGGGCCGTGCGTGACGCGGCGGCGAGCGGGCGACGGCTGCGCATGGTGGGAACGGGCCACTCCTTCACCGGAGTGGCCCTCACCGACGGCCTCATGCTCCGCCCCGACGGGCTGACCGGCGTCGTCTCCTGGCACGACGACAGCGTCACCGTCCTGGCCGGCACCCCGCTCCGCACGCTCAACGAGCTGCTCGGCGAGCGCGGCCTGGCCCTGGCCAACATGGGCGACATCACCGAGCAGACCGTCGCGGGCGCCATCCAGACCGGCACCCACGGCACCGGCCGCGACACCGGCGGCCTGGCCGACCAGGTCACCGCCCTGGAGCTGGTGCTCGCCGACGGCACCGTGACCACCGCCGGGCCCGGCGAGGACCTGTTCGACGCCGCCCGGGTCGGCCTGGGCGCGCTCGGCGTGCTCACCTCCGTCACCTTCCGCGTCGAGCCCGCGTTCCTGCTGCGCAACGAGCGCCGGCGGATGCCGCTGACCCGCATCCTCGACTCGCTCGACGAGCTCACCTCGGGCAACGAGCACCTGGACTTCTTCTGGCTGCCGCACACCGACGCGTGCCTGGTCAAGACCAACAACCGCCACCCGGGACCGGCCAGCCCGCCCGGCGCGTTCCGGCACTGGCTCGACGCCGTCTTCCTGGAGAACACGCTGTTCGGCGCCGCGTGCGCCGCCGGCGCCCGCGTCCCGGCGCTGATCCCGCGCATCAACGCCGTCAGCGCCGCCGCGCTCGGCGACTCCGCCTCCGTCGACACCTCGTACAAGATCTTCACCGCCCGGCGGGACGTGCGCTTCCTGGAGATGGAGTACGCGATCCCGCGCGAGCGGCTCGGCCAGGCGCTGCGCGAGACCCGCGACCTGATCGAGCGGACGGACTGGAAGATCACCTTCCCCGTCGAGGTCCGCGTCACGCCGCCGAGCGACGCGTGGCTGTCCACCGCGTACGGGCGGCCGACCGCGTACCTCGCCTGCCACGTCTACCGGCCCACGCCCAACCCCGCCTACTTCGCCGGCGTCGAGGAGATCATGACCCGGCTCGGCGGGCGGCCCCACTGGGGCAAGCTGCACACCCGCGACGCCGCCTACCTGGCCACCGTCTACCCGCGCTTCGCCGACTTCATCGCGCTGCGCGACCGGCTCGACCCCGGGCGCCTGTTCGCCAACGCCTACCTGGACACCGTCCTCGGCTAAGCCTTTGGTAAAGAACCGGCTGGCGAATCGACGGGATCGCGTGTCCCGTACCCCGTGAACGGCCCGCGGGCGGCACCCTCTTCGCTCGTGCCCCGACGATTCGGCCTGCCCTCCCTGTACCTCGCGGCGGCCGTGGTCACCGCCGCCGCGACGGCCGTCACCACCGCTGTCCCCCTCATGACGCCCGCCTCCGGCCTGGCCGCCCGGCCCCGCCACGCCGAGCCCGCGCGCCCGTACATCGTCACCGCGCGCGACCGGGCGGCCGCCCGCGCCCTCGTCGGCGAGGTGCGCTGGCGGGTGCGCCGCTACTACACCGCCGCCCTGCCCGGCTTCGCCACCGTGCTCAACGCCGCCGAGGAGGCCGAGCTGCGCGCCGACCCGCGCGTGCTCGCCCTCGAACCCGACCGCGCCATCCGCCCCGCCCCCGGGCGCGCGGCCACCCCCGCCCGCACCCCCGGCGGGCGCGGCGTCACCGTGTACGTGGTCGGCAGCGGCATGGACGTGGACCGGTTCGGCGACCGCGCCTGGCGGGCCTTCGACGCCACGGGCGGCACCGGCCACGACTGCACCGGGCACGGCACCCGCGCCGCCCGCGCCGTCGCCGCCGCCGCGCCCCAGGCCAGGATCGCCTCCGTGCGGACGCTCGGCTGCCACGGCGCCGGCAGGCTCTCGGACGTGCTCGCCGGGCTCGACTGGGTGCGCCGGCACGCGCGCGGCCCCGCCGTCACCAGCGTCCCGCTCGACACCGCCGGCTCCCCCGCCCTCACCACCGCCCTGCGCGCCCTCGTCAGATCCGGCGTCTTCGTCACCGCCACCGGCCCCGGCGCCTGCCGGACCGCGCCCGGCGAACCCGCCTACACCGCCGCCGCACCCCATCTCGCCGGCGCCGCAGCCGGATACCTGGAGTCCCATCCGGGCGCGAATCCGGCAGATCTGGCGACTTGGCTCAAGTGCCCGGCGGTGCGCGGCGCGATTCGCCAGAATCCGTCGAGGAGCTCTAACCTCCTCCTGCGCACCGGTGGGCTCTGAAGGGGATGGATTCGTCAAATGTGACCGGCGTCACATCGCCTCCGGGCTATCCCAGGAAGGCGATGTTCGGACATGCCGGGTACGGTGCTGGCAGGCAACCGGCACACGCGAGAGACTCAAGGGTCCGGGGGAAGAATGGCGACGCTGACGAAGGGACTCGCATGCAGGAGCTCCGACTCGTCGCGGTGAGTGAGGACGGCACCTACCTCGTGCTGGCGACTGCCGGACGGGGTACACGCTTCACGCTCCCCGTGGACGACCGGCTCCGTGCTGCCGTCCGCGGCAACTTCTCCCGTCTCGGCCAGTACGAGATCGAAGTGGAGAGCCCGTTGCGTCCCAAGGAGATCCAGGCCCGCATCCGAGCAGGTGAGACCGCGGAAGAGATCGCCGCGACCGCCGGCATCCCGGTCGAGCGCGTCCGCTGGTTCGAGGGCCCGGTCCTCCAGGAGCGCGAGTACGTCGCCCAGCAGGCCCAGCGCGTCACCGTCCGCATGCCCGGCGAGTCCTCGCCCGGCCCCACCCTCGGCGAGCTCGTCGCCGAGCGCCTCAACCGCCGCGGCGTGCCCACCGACGAGATCGACTGGGACTCCGCCAAGCGCGACGACGGCCTGTGGCGGGTCAAGCTCGGCTACGTGTGGAACGGTCACACGAGACACGCCGAATGGCTCTTCGACCCGCGCCGCCGCCACGTCACCCCGCACGACGACGAGGCGCTGCGCCTGTCGTCCGCCGACTTCGACCCCGACCCCGTGACCGAGGACACCACGGTCACGCCCTTCACGCCCCGCGTCGCCAAGCTCCAGCCGGTGCCGCCGCTGGCCTCCGACCCGCTGCCGTTCCCCTCGGTCATCCGCAACGAGCCCGATCCGGAGCCCGCCCTGGAGGCGCCGTTCGACCGGCAGCCGCCGCGCGACCCCGCCCGGGAGACCGGCCAGACCCGCCCCGCCGACCCGCACCGCCGGGCCGGCTCCTCACCCTGGCTGCCCGACTTCGGCCAGTCGCGGGCGACGGACTCCGAGTCCTTCTACGCCCCCCGCCCCACCCGCGACCCCGACCCCCAGCCTTCCTTCACCCCGCCACCGGCCCCGCCGTCACCTGCCGCGTCGTCACCTGCCGCGTCCTCCCCCTCGGCCGAGCCGTACGCGCCCGCCGAGTCGCGGTCGCCTGCCGAAACCCGGCCGCCTGCCGAGACCCGGTCGCCTGAGACGCCGTCGCCGTACAGGTCGTCGGCGCCCTCCTTCCTGCCGCCATCGGCCCCGCCGTCCTCCGCGCAGCCCGAGGACACCGCCGTCCCGTCCCTGCCCGCCGCCGCGGCTCCCCCGGCCGCCGACGTCACATCCCCGGACACCGAGGCTCCCGCGCAGGCCCAGCCCACGACGGCACCGGCCGCCCACCAGGAGCCGGCCACGGCCCCGCCGGCTGCCACGTCCACCGCCCCTGAGCCTTCACCGGCGACCGCCGACACCACGCCTCAGGCAGCGACCCCCGAGCCTGCCGCAACGCCGTCCCAGCCCACGCCCACGTCGGCCGCCGAGGCAGCCGCTCCCGAGGTTGCGCCCGCCACCCCGGACACCCCGCCGGCAACACCGGATGCCGCTCTGGCGACGCCGGATGTCGCCCCGGCAACGCCCGCCGCCGCCCCGGCCCCCGTCGAGGCGGCCACCGCCTCCCTGGAAGCACCGGCCCCCGCTGCCCCGGCGCTCCCCGTACAGGAAGAGAGCGCCCGCGCCGACGCGACCCCGCCCACCACAGCGGACCAGCCGAAGCCCCCTGCCCAGGAGGCCCCGGCCCCGTCCGCCACCCCTGCCGAGGCAACCCAGGACGAGGCCCCCACGGCCGCCGCCACCCCGGCACCCGCAGCGCCCGAGGCCGCCGCCACCCCGGCACCCGCAGCGCCGGAGGCCGCCGAGAAGCCGGCCACCCCGCTCCCGGAGGCCGCCACCGCGCAGCCCACCGAGCCTGCGAAGACCGAGGAGTCCCCGGAGCCCGCCCAGCCCGAGGCCGCACAGGCCGCCGAGCCGGACAAGCCCGCCCAGCCGGTCACCACCACAGCCGACGGCCCCACACAGTCCGAGGCGGCCAAGGCCGAGGAGCCCGTCGCCAAGTCCGACGCGCCCACCGAGGCCGAAAAGCCCACGCAGCCCGACGCCACCAAGGCCGACGACCCCGTCGTCACCAAGACCGACGAGCCTGCCCAGCCGGTCGCGGCCAAGGCCGACGAGCCCACGCAGCCCGACGTCACCAAGGCGGAGGAGCCTGCGGAGCCGGCCGCCGCCAAGGCAGAAGAGCCCGTCGTCACCAAGTCCGACGAGCCCGCACAATCCGAGGAACCCGCACAGCCGGTCGCGGCCAAGACCGACGAGCCCACCCAGGCCGGCGCCAAGGCGGAGGAGCCCGCGGAGGCGGTCGCCGCCAAGGCAGAAGAGCCCGCCGAGCCCGAGGTCCGGAGCAAGCCCGTGGAGGCCGCCGCCTCCACCACGCCCGCCGAGCCTGACGTACAGGCTGAGGCCGAAGCCAAGGGGGCGGCGCCCAAGCCGGGGCCGAAGCCCGGGCCCAAGCCGGTGCCCGCGGCACGGCCGAGCGAGGAGGACGCGAAGGACAAGCCGGCGGCCAAGGAGGAGCCGCCGGTGCCGGTCCCGTCTCCCCCGCCCGCCCCGGCTGCCCGGCAGGCCCGCAAGGGTTCGCGGGGCCGTCGCGCCTCGGTGCCGACGTGGGATGAGATCATGTTCGGCGCCCGCCGCCAGGACTGACCCGCCACATCCGCGCAGAACGACGACCGGGTGGAGCTGGACGACAGCCCCACCCGGGCACAGACCCGCCGTAAGCGACCTTCCAGGCCCCCGGATCCGCCACGCAGGGGCGCGGTCAGGACGGTTGCAGCTCGTCGAAGAAGGCGAGGGCGTCGGCAGGGTCCGGGCTCACGAGGCGCTCCAGGCCCCGCTGCCGTCATCGCCGCCCATCGACCGGCCCGTGGCCGCCATGGCTGGCCGCCCGCCCCGCTTGACCGGCCCTCAGGACCCTCCCGGGCCATCTGAGCTGTCAGAGCTCTCGCCGCCCTGCTCGGAGCCGTCCCTGTGCCGCTCAGGAAGGTCCCCCTGCCGCTCGGGGAGGTCCCCCTGCCGCTCGGGGAGGCCCCCGTGATGCTCGGGGACGTGCGCGCCCCGCTCGGGAGCGGGTGCCAGGAAGGGGGCCAGCCAGTCGGGCGTCACCTCGGCCGGAAAGTCCCTGGCCTGGGCCTCGGAGACGTCGACGGCCGAGTAGCCGCCCCGGCCCGCGCCCACGCCGGCCGTCAGCGTCACGACGCCGGCACGCCGCTGGAACCAGGTCTGCCGCAGCCGCCACCCCACGACGGCGCGCCGCTCCACCACGGCCTGCGTACGCCGCAACGACCCGCCGCGGACGGTCACCCGCTCGCCGTCGTAGCCGTGGCCGAGCGAGCGGTAGCGGTCGAGCCCGAGCGGCACCCCGACGGCGGCCAGCAGGAGGGCCAGCACCAGGACGATCCACCAGATCAGCGAGGCGGTCAGCACGGCGGCCGCGGTGGCGAGCGCGGCGACGGCCAGCCACGGGAAGACGGCGCGGAACAGCCGCCGGTTGCGCGCCACCGGCGGATGGGGGCGCAGCTCCGCCCGGTAGGGGCCGACGGCGTCGCTGGTGACCTGGCGGGCGACGGCCCGGGGTACCACCGGCAGCAGCTGGCCGCGCGTCTCGGAGTCGCCCAGGCCGGTCACGATCGCCCACGCCCTGGCGACGCCGGCCCAGCGTTCGGCGAGGCCCTCGGCGATCTCGTAGCCGCGTACGCGCCGCGATTCGAGCGACACGCTGCGCCGGTTGACGAGCCCGCGTTCGGCGACCAGGTAGCCGTCGCGCCGTTTGAGCTTGAAGTCCCAGTTGAACACCGCGTACATCACGCCACCCACGAACGGCATGGCCACCACGAGCAGCACCGCGATCGCCACGAGCAGCCACGGATGCTCCCAGAGCCAGGTGCCGGCCGTCCAGGCGGCGTCCCTGCCGAACCCGAGCTCGTCCCCCCACTGGAACGCCAGCCCCACCGCACCGCCCGCCAGCGCGAACGGGGTGAGCAGGTAGGCCCCCGACAGCGGCCCGTACAGCAGCCACCGGCGCGGCACGGCGGTGATGACGCGTTCCTCCGGCTCGTGCGGCCGCTCCGGCACGGCGCCCGGCCCGGCGGGGTCGAGGACGCCCTCGGGCACGGCGGTGGCCACCCCGGAACCGGCCCCGGCGGCGTGCGGGCCGGGGTGCGCGTGGCGGGCGGCGGCGGCGCGGCGCAGGAGGACGGGCTTGAGGCGTTCGGCCTCGTGGCGGGTGACGCCGTCGAGCGTGGCCTCGCCGTCGCCGCCGCTCGCCCCCGTGTCGATCTTCAGCACGGACAGGCCGAGCAGCCGGTGCATGGGCGGGGTGGACACGTCGACGCCGCGCACCCGTTCGAGCGGAATCGTCCGCACCGACCGGCTGATCAGCGAGCGCTTGATCTCCAGCCGGTCACCGATGATCTCGTACGTGAACGTGGCCCAGCGGACGACCGCGAACACCACGGTGCCGACCAGGCCCAGCGCAGCCCACAGGTAGGACCGGCCGGAGAAGCCGCCCACGACGAGCACGCCGACGAGCGGCACGAGCAGCGACGGCAGCATCCGGACCGGGTCGATGAGCAGCACCTTGGGGCTCAGCCTGAGCGGCACCCGGGGCGGCGGGAACGCACCGGGCCCCTCCGGCGGCGGGCCCGCGGGACCCTCCGGAAGGGACGGCGGCGGAGGGGGCGGCTGCGGGGGCGGGGCGCCGGTCACGTGGCGTCGTCCCTGAGCTGCTCGGCGCGGCGAGCGAGCTCTTCGGCGAGCCCGGCCGCCACCTGGTGGTCGAGCCCCTTGATCGTGGAGGACCCGGCGTGCGAGGCGGTGCGGATCTCCAGGGTCGCCAGCCCGAGCATCCGTTCCATCCACCCCTGTCCCTTGTCGACCGTCTGGATGCGGCTGACCGGCACGAACACCCACTCCCGGGTCAGGAACCCCTGCCGGGCGTAGACGACATCTCCCGACAGCTCCCACCGGTGCACCGCGTAGCGCACGAACGGCTCCGCCACCAGGAACGGCGTCGTCAGCACGCCCACGACGACCGGCAGCAGCCACGGCGCGCTGGCGAACCAGCCGGGCACCCACGACCAGCCGCTGCCGCCCACCCAGCCGCCCACGAGGATGGACCCGCCCACGAGCAGCACGAACCCGATCAGCGCCTCCAGCAGCCAGAGCCCCCGGGCTCTGGGCGAGACGCGGTTCGCCGGGTCGCGGAGCGGGCCAGTTGAGTTCACGACTCCAGCTTAGGGCTCGCGCCGATGTCAGCGATCTGTCAGCGGCCGGTGGAGCGTGTGGGCAAAGTGTCAGTGGCGTCGGGCAGGGTGATGCCCATGGGATACGCGATTGAAGCCGAAGGCCTGGTGAAGCACTACGGCGAGACCAAGGCGCTCGACGGCGTCGACCTCGCCGTGCCGGCCGGCCGGCTGCTCGGCGTGCTCGGGCCCAACGGCGCGGGCAAGACCACGGCCGTGCGCATCCTGGCGACCCTGCTGGTGCCCGACGCCGGGCGCGCTTCGGTGCTCGGTTACGACATCGGCCGCCAGGCGCACCAGGTCAGGTCGCTGATCGGCCTCACCGGGCAGTACGCCGCCGTCGACGAGATGCTCACCGGGGTGGAAAACCTGATCATGATCGGCCGGCTGCTCGGCCTGTCCCGGAGCGAGGCGCGGCGGGAGGCGACGGCGCTGCTGGAGCGGTTCGATCTGACCGAGGCCGGAGGGCGGGCCGCCAAGACGTTCTCGGGCGGCATGCGCAGGCGGCTCGACCTGGCCGCGAGCCTGGTGGGCCGGCCGAAGGTGCTGTTCCTCGACGAGCCCACCACCGGCCTCGACCCGCGCAGCCGCACCGAGCTGTGGGGCGTGGTGCGCGGCCTGATGGCCGACGGGGTGACCGTCCTGCTCACCACCCAGTATCTGGAGGAGGCCGACCAGCTCGCCGACGACATCGTGGTCTTCGACCACGGCAAGGTGATCGCGACCGGCACCTCCGACCAGCTCAAGGCCACCACCGGCGCCCAGGTGCTGGAGGTGCGGCCGATGGAGGAGCACCAGCTGGAGCTGGTGGCCAAGGTCGTCACCGACGTCGTGGAGGAGACCCCGGCGATCGCGGGCGGCAAGGTCACCGCCGCCGTGCGCGACCCGGCCGTGGTGCCCGCCGTCGTGCGCCGCCTCGACGACCTCGGCATCGTGGCCACCGAGCTGGCGCTGCGCAAGTCCAGCCTCGACGAGGTGTTCCTGGCGCTGACCGGGCACCGCGCCGAGGAGCCGGAGAAGACCGACGAGGAGACCTACGCATGACCGCGACCACCGCCTCCCTGCCCGCGCCGCCGAGGCGGGTGAGCCCCGGCGCCACGGTCGGCCAGACGATGACGCTGGCGTGGCGCAGCCTGGTGCAGATCAAGCACAACCCGTGGGAGCTGCTCGATCTCAGCATCCAGCCGATCATGTTCCTGCTGCTGTTCACGTACGTTTTCGGCGGCGCGATCTCCGGCTCGACGGGCGACTACCTGCAGTTCGCGCTGCCCGGCCTGCTCGTGCAGAACGCGCTGTTCTACACGCTGTCCACGGCGATCGGGCTCAACACCGACATCACCAAGGGCGTCTTCGACCGGCTGCGGAGCCTGCCGATCGCGCGCACCGCGCCGCTGGCCGGGCGGGTCATCGCCGACACGTTCAAGCAGGTGTGGGCGTTCGCGCTGCTGGTCGGGTTCGGGATGGCGCTCGGGTTCCGGGTGACGACCGGCGTGGCCGGGCTGCTGGGCGCGCTGGCGCTGCTGGTGGTCGTGGCGCTGGCGATGTCGTGGATGTCGGTGCTGATCGGGCTCAAGGCGTCCAGCCCGGAGAAGGTGCAGATGGTGGCCTTCTCGGTGATGATGCCGCTGACGTTCACCAGCAGCGCGCTGGTGTCGCCCGACACGTTCCCGGGCTGGCTGAAGGCGTGGTCCGACGTCAACCCGGTGAGCCACCTGTCCGACGCCATCCGCGGGCTGATGATCGGCGGCGAGGTGGCCTCCCCGGCGCTGGTGTCGCTGCTCTGGTCGGCGGGCTTCGTGGTGGTGTTCGCGCCGCTGGCCATCAGGGTCTTCCGCACCCGCCTCTGACGCTCCCGCGAGCCCGGTTCCGGGTCTCGCGGGTCAGACCCGCAGGGCGAGGGCGATGACGGCGTCCCGGTCCATCCGGCGGCCGCGCGCGAGGTGGCGGCCGAACTCCGCCGCCCCGAGCGCGGCCTCGGTGTCGCCGGTGATCCGTACATGGTCGAAGTCCACGACGGCGGCGATGCCCTTGACCGCCTCGGCCCCGCCCAGCAGCGCGGCGGCGTCCTCGGCCCGCCCGGCCGCCAGCGCGACGGCGGCGCAGGCGATGACCGCGATGCCGATGAGCTGCGCGTCGCCCGACTGCGCCGCCTGCTCCAGCCCGAGCGCCACCAGCCGCCGCGCCTCGGGAAGATCTCCTTCCTGTACGGACAGCAGGCCGCGGGAGGCGTTGACCGCCGAGACCATCTGGAGCGGCACCCCGCGCGCCCGCTCCATGATCTCCGCGGACCGCGCGAAGAGCTCGCGGGCGGTGGCCAGGTCGCCGTCCTGGCGGGCGAACTCGCCCCACGCGCCCACCACGCCCGCCTCGCCCACCTGGTCGCCGTTCTCCGTGACCAGCCGGACGACCTCGCGCAGCATCTCCTCCGCCTCCGCCCGGCGGCCCAGCTGGTTGAGCCCGAGCGCCAGCCTGGCCCGCATGTACGCGGTGTCGTCCTGGGCGCCCAGCTCGTCCATCACCCGCAGCGCCTCCCGCATGACGGCGATGCCCCGGGCGCTCTCGCCGCGCAGCAGGAGGACGTCCGACATGCCGGCCAGGGCGGTGCCGGCGCCCCAGCGGTCACCGGCCGCGCGGAAGCCGTCCAGCGCCGCCAGGTAGTCGCGCTCGCCCTCCTCGATGCGCCCGGCCGCGTAGTGGGCCAGCCCGCCGCACAGCCGCCCCGCCGCCACCACCCACGGGTCCGGATGGCGGGCCATCTCGGCCATAAGCTGCTCGGCCTCCGGCTGGGTGGCGCCGAACATCACGAACATCGGCCCCACCATCGCCACCAGCGGGTGGTGCGGCGGCGGGCCCTTGAGCCTGCCGATCTCCGCCTGGGCCTCGCCCGCCTCCTCCCACGACAGCATCGTGCCGAGCCCGTTCAGCACGTACACGGCCAGGCCCAGGGCCCGCGCGGGTCCCGGCGCGCCGGGCGTGGCCTGCAGCACCTCGCGCGCCCTGAGCGCGCCCTCCAGCCGGTGGCCGCGCAGCCACCAGTACCAGCCCAGCGCCCCGACCAGCCGCAACGCCACCGCGGCCGCTCCCCCGCCGGACGCGGCGGTGCCGGCGCTGTCGGTGGCGTTGGCGGTCGCCCAGCGCAGGGCGGCCGTCAGGTTCTCGTGCTCCGCCGTCAGCTCGGCCAGCCGGTCGAGCTGCGCGCCGGTGCGCAGGCCCGGCTCGGCCGCCTCGGCCAGCTCCGTGAAGTGATGGGCGTGCCTGCGGCGCACGTCCTCCAGCTCGCCCGATTCGGCGAGGCGTTCGTGGGCGTACGCGCGGATCGTCTCCAGCATCCGATAACGTCCGCCGTCGAACACCACGAGCGACTTGTCCACCAGCCGGGTGAGCGGCTCCAGCACGTCCCCGTACAGCCGCTCGATCGTCGCCAGCCCGGCGCCCCCGGCGAACACCGACAGCCTCCGGCCCAGCGCCCGCTCCTGCTCGTCCAGCAGGTTCCAGCTCCACTCCACCACCGCCCGCAGCGTCTGGTGGCGCGGCTGGGCCGTCCGGCTGCCGCTGCTGAGCAACCGGAACTGGCCCACGCCGCCCAGCCGGGAGGCGATCTCCGGGGCGGACATCGACCGCAGCCGGGCGGCGGCCAGCTCGATCGCGAGCGGCATCCCGTCCAGCGCCCGGCAGATCGCCACGACCGCCTCGGTGTCCGCGCCCACCTGGTACCCGGGCCGCACGGCGGCGGCCCGCTCGGCGAACAGCCGCACGGCGGGATACGCGCCGGCCTCGTCCGCGCCCGTCCCCGCAGGCGGCAGGCCCAGCGGCGGCAGCGCCCAGGTGACCTCGCCGGTGATGCCCAGCGGCTCCCGGCTCGTCGCCAGGATCCGCACCCCCGGGCAGTCGGCCAGCACCCGGTCCGCCACCCGGGCCGCCTGCTCCACCACGTGCTCGCAGTTGTCCAGCACGATGAGCAGCCGCTTGCCGCGCAGCGCCGCCACCAGCCGGTCCAGCGGCTCCGTCACGCCCAGCCCGGCCGCCTGCGGCAACGCGTCGCGCACGTCCAGCGCGCTCGTGACGCTCTGCACCACGCCCGCCTCGTCCTGTACGGGCGCGAGCTCGGCCAGCCACACCCCGTCGGGCAGCTCCGCGCTCCCGGCCACCTCCGTGGCCAGCCGCGTCTTCCCCGCCCCGCCGGGGCCGATCAGCGTCACCAGCCGATGCCCGCCCACCAGCCCGGCGGTGTAGGCGAGGTCCCATTCCCGGCCCACGAAGCTCGTCAACCGCGCCCGCACGTTCCCCCGCTTGCTCCCGTCGTACTCGAACGCCCCCACCCCGCCGACCCGGGCCGATCCCCCCTCCCCCGCCCCCTCCACGCGGGCTGCGCCTCCCGGGCGGGGTGCACCACTGTGAGCAGCCGCCCCCTCCACAGGGTGCGCGCCCTCCCCGAGGAAGTGCGGACGTACGAGAGCCACCCCACCTGCGGGAGACGCGACCGAGTCGGACGGGACCCCCTCCACAGGGTGCGCGCCCTCCCCGAGGTGCTGCGGGCGTACGGCAGGCGCCGCGCCAGCGAGGCCCACCACCGGAGCGGAGGGGGCCCCCTCCGCTGGGTGGGCCTCCTCCGGACGGGGGGCGCCGCCCGGGCGGGGTGCGTCTCCCGGGTAGGGGGCGCCACTGTGAGGGGCCACCTCCTCCGCAAGGTGCGTGCCCTCGCCGGAGGGGTGCGGACGGGGGGTGGGCCTGGAGGGGTGCAGGGCTGGAGGGGGTGGCTCGGTGCCGGGGGGCCGGGCGGTTTCCGGGAGAGGGCTCTCGGGGTGGAAGGCTTCCGGGGCGGGGGGCTCTTCCGGGAGGTCCGGGGTGGTCCCCCGGGTGTGCGTGGTTTCCGGGGTGGGGTGGGCGTCGCGGAGGAGGGTGAGGTGGAGGGAGGTGAGGGCGGGCGAGGGGTCGGCGCCGAGTTCGTCGCGGAAGGTGCGGCGGGCTTCCTCGTACGCGGCCAGTGCCTCGACGCGGCGTCCCGCGCCGTGGAGGGCGCGCATGCGTTGGGCGTGCAGGCGCTCGCGGAGAGGGTGGGCGGCGAGGAGGCCGGCGAGTTCGTCGAGCAGGCCGGCGGGGCGGCCGAGGAGCAGGTCGGCTTCGATGCGGTCCTCGACGGCCGACAGGCGGCGGCTTTCCAGGTGGGCGGCGGGGCCGGCGGCGCAGCCGGGGAGGCCGGCGAGGACGGGGCCGCGCCACAGGGCGAGGGCTTCGCGCAGGAGGGCGGCGGCGGTGCGGGGGTCGCCGGCGGCGAGGGCGGCGTGCCCTTGCCCGGCGAGGACGGTGAAGCGTCGCGCGTCGACCTGATCGGGATCCGCGATCAGCCGATACCCGGACGGATCGGCCACCACGAGCTGGCGTGCCCAGTTTTTTCCGAGCGCCGTGCGGAGCCTGGAGACGAGCGCCTGGAGGGCGTTGGCGACGGCGGCGGGTTCGCGGTCGTCCCAGATCCCGGCGACGAGGCGTTCGACTGGAACGGTCCGGCCGGCGTCGAGAACGAGCAGGCCAAGGAGGGTGCGCAGGCGCCGCCCCGCGATGTCGACGAGCTCGCCGTCTCGCCGGACCTCGAGCGGGCCGAGGACGGCGAAGGTGATGCTGGTGTCCCGCTCCATCCCTCGATTGTGGCGGATTTCGGGCCCTCCACCGGCCACCGACCCTGGCGAAACGGTCGGCGCACCGCCGAGACGCGCGTAGCATCATCCGGCATGGGGCTGCGTAACAGGGCTGGACGCGTGCGACGCATCGCCGTCATGGTGACAGCGGTGGCGAGCGCGTTCGCTTTGTCCGGGTGCGCCACCGTCTTCGGAAGGTCCGAAGCCAGCGACATCGCGCGGATCAACGTCTCCGGGCCGGATCTTCGCGAGGGCAAGCCGCTGCCTCGCCAGCACTCCTGCAAGGGCACCGCGGGGAGCCCGGCGTTGCGCTGGTCGAGCCGTCCGCTGCCCGACGCGAAGTCGATCGCGATCGTGGTGGACTCCCACACCCAGGCCGAGCCTGCCGTGCACTGGGTGATCTACAACATCCCGGCGACCACGACCGAGCTGGGGCCGGGGGCCTCGGAGAGCCCGCCGGACGGCTCGGGCCAGGCGGTGGTCACCGGAGGGAAGACGGGCTATCAGCCCCCGTGCGACGACAAGGGCAGCTACCGTTTCAGTGTCTACACACTGAGCGGGAAGGTGGAGTCCGAGAAGGACGCTCCGCTTTCCAAGATCTTGAAGGAGATCGCGGACAGGACCATTGCCCGCGGACGGCTCACGGCGGTCGACATTGAGTGACAGCCCGGAAGCAGTCGGTAGTACTGGTTACCAATTCTTCACTTAGGGTGTGACAACGCTCGTCGTAGTCCGCCAGAATCAGATCCAATTGTTAGGCGCTGGTGATCAAAGGGGGCAGATCGCGTCGATGGCCGCGCGATCTCACCGGTGCCACAGGGAGGCCATGGCTTTGAGGGTGGTGCAATGACCGCGGTTATCGTGAGCTTGGTCGCTGTCGTGCTCCTCGTGCTCGTCGTCGTGGCACTGGGCATGCGTTCCATGAACCGGCGGGAGAGCTCTCTCCCTCCCGAACGGCTGAAGGAGATGGCCGAGAAGGAGGAGAAGACGCACGCGCGGTCGACGGACGAGTTCGCCGCGCACGAGCCGCGGATGAGCAAGTTCAGCCCGGATTTCAGCCCGATCGACGAGCCGAAGCCCAAACCGGTGCGTACGGGGCAGCGTGGCAAGCGTGGCGTCGACGAGTGGGGCAACCCGCACTCCGACGACGAGGACGAGGAGTTCTGGGCCAACATCCGCAGCGACGCGGAGGAGGGCGGCTTCGGCGCGGGCGGCACGGTCGCGGCGCGCAAGGGCGCCTCCCGGCCGGTCGAGCGCGAGCGTCCCGCCGCCGACCGTCCCGCCGAGCGTCCCGCCGCCGCCGACCGGCCTACCGACCGGCCCGCTGACCGGCCCGCCGCCGAGCGGCCCGCCGGGCGCCCGGAGCGTCCTTCGCGCCGGGCCAAGCGCGAGCCCGTCGCCGCCGACCCCAACGCCGCCACCGTGCAGGCGCCGCTGCCGCAGCGGCCCGCCAAGGCCCCGGCTCCCGCCGCCGCTTCGGGCCTGGCCGACCTGGTCGAGCCGGTGCAGCGGCCCGCCCGCTCCAGCGCCGACCTGGCCGACCAGCGCACGATGACGTTCGCGGCCCCGACGGCCGACGTGCTGTCCATCCTCGGCGCGGGCGCCCAGCCGGTGCCGCCGGCCCGCCCCGAGCCGACCGGCTCCTACCCGGGCAGCGGCTCCTTTCCCGCGACCGGCTCCCCGTCGAGCGGCTCCTTCCCGGCCGCGGCCTCGCCGTCGAGCGGTTCGTTCCCCGCCACGAGCGCCGCCTCCACGGGCGCCTTCACCGCCGTGCCCGCCTCCCCCATCCACGGCGCCCCGACCAGCGACCCGTTCCCGGCCTACAACGGCGGCTCCGCCCAGGGCTCCACCGGCCCGCTCGACTCCCCGTGGCCCGCCCCTCCCGGCGCCTCCCCCGGCATCTCCTCCCCGGGCACCACGTCCGGCTCCTGGGCGGCCTCTCCCGACATCCTCGACGACCCGGGCCCCGCCTCCACCCCGAGCGGCTCCTGGCCGGCCTTCGAGCCGCAGCAGCCGGCCTACCCCGCCTCCTACGAGGTGCGCGCCGGGTGGGCGGTGGCCGACGACTCCGACGCGCTGACCGGCCCGTCGCCCGTCACCGGCACCCCGACGGCGCCCGCCCGCGCGGTGTCGGCCTACGACGACGTGCTGTCGGCGCCGCCTCCGGCGCAGGTCCCCGGGCAGTCCTACGCGTACGAGACGGGCGACTTCACCAGCCCCGCGATGAGCCAGCCGGGTCAGGCCGCGTGGCCGGAGCCGCCGGCGCCGGCCGCCGGGTGGCCCGGCTACGGCGCGCCCGAGCCGGGTGGCAGGCCCGCCGCGCGCCCGCGGCCGACTCCCGAGCAGGAGTTCCCCGACTACTACCGCTGACGTCCGGCGGCCGAGATCCCCGTCCTGGTTCCCAGGGCGGGGATCTCGCGCGTCCGGCCGGACCGTCCCGTCAGGGACGGCAGGTCTGTCCCGTCAGAACGGCCGGACCGTACGTCGGGAGCGCCGGACTGTCCCGTCAGGGAGCGGTTCCTCCCGGGCTCGAAGGCCGAGGGTTCGTGGCCCTTCGGTAAAACCCGGGGTGCACGTCTCACGCGCGGCCCCAGCGGCATTAGGGTTTTCGCATGTTCCGCGTCACGAAGAGTAGCGTCATGGCCACGCTCCGATACGACGTGCCCGCCTCGCTCGTGGTGTTCCTGGTCGCCGTGCCCCTTTCGCTGGGGATCGCGATGGCCTCGGGCGCCCCGTTCGCCGCCGGGCTGATCGCGGCCGTGGTCGGGGGGATCGTGGCCGGGGCGCTCGGCGGCTCGGCCGTGCAGGTGAGCGGCCCGGCGGCGGGCCTCTCGCTGGTGGTGGCGGACCTGGTCCACACCTACGGCTGGCGGGCCACCTGCATGATCACCCTGCTGGCGGGGGCGGTGCAGCTCGTGCTGGGGGTGTTCCGGGCGGCGCGGGCGGCGCTGGCGGTGTCGCCCGCGGTGATCCACGGCATGCTCGCGGGCGTCGGCGTGGTCATCGCGCTCGCGCAGCTCCACGTCGTGCTGGGCGGCAGCCCTCAGTATTCGGCGATGGCGAACCTGGTGGAGCTGCCCGGCCAGCTCGCGGAGCTGCACGGCCACAAGATCGCGGTCGGCCTGCTCATGATCACCGTGCTGGCGGTGTGGAGCAGGCTGCCGAAGCCGGTCAAGGCGGTGCCGGCGCCGCTGGCCGCACTGGTGATCGCCTCGCTGAGCGCGTGGGCGTTCGGCTGGGACGTGACGCGCATCGATTTGTCCGGCACGTTCACCGAGTGGTCGTTCCCGGTGCTGCCGCAGGGCGACTGGCACGTGATCGTGGCGGCCGTGCTGCTTCTGGCGCTGCTGGCCGGGGTGGAGTCGCTGCTGTGCTCGGTGGCGGTCGACAGCATGCACAAGGGCCCGCGCGGCGACCTGGACCAGGAGCTGACCGGTCAGGGCGTGGCCAACATGGTGGCGGGCGCGCTGGGCGGCCTGCCGCTCGCGGGCGTGATCGTGCGCAGCACCACGAACGTGAAGGCGGGCGCGCGCAGCCGGATGTCGGCGATCCTGCACGGCGTGTGGGTGCTGCTGTTCGCGCTGGGCTTCGGCTGGGCGATCCAGCTGATCCCGATGGAGGCGCTGGCGGCGCTGCTGGTGTTCATCGGCGTGCAGATGGTCAACCTGGGGCACGTGCGCAAGGTGCACGGCCACGGCGAGGTCCCGGTCTACATGGTGACGATGGCCGGTGTGGTGGTGCTGGGGCTGGCCGAGGGGGTGCTGTTCGGGCTGGCGCTGGCGGCGCTGCTGGCGCTGCGGCGGCTGACGTGGGTGACGGTCAGGACGCGGCAGGAGGCCGGCGGGCGGCACCACGCGACGATCTCGGGCTCGCTGACGTTCCTCGGGGTGCCGAGGCTCACCCAGGAGCTGCGCGCCATCCCCGCCGGGGCGTCGGTGGACCTCGACCTCAACATCGACTTCATGGACAACGCGGCGTTCGAGGCGATCCACTCCTGGCGGCTGGACCACGAGAGGTCGGGCGGCACCGTCGACATCGACGAGCTGCACGACGAGTGGTACACGCTGGCGGCCAGCGGCGCCCGCATGTACCCGGCCAAGACGCCGGCGCGCCCGCCGGACCGGTCGTGGCTGCCGTGGTCGCACCGGGGCCGCCGCAAGCCGCACCGGATGCTGCCGTTGCACCCGGCCGACTGCCAGCTCACGGTGGGGGCGCGGGAGTATCACCGGCGTACGGCGCCGCTGGTGCGGCCGATCCTCACCGAGCTGGCCGGCAAGCAGCAGCAGCCGACGCACCTGTTCATCACGTGCGCCGACTCGCGGATCATGCCGAGCCTGATCACGTCGAGCGGCCCCGGCGACCTGTTCACCGTGCGCAACATCGGCAACCTGGTGCCGCGCCGGGGCGCCGAGCCGAACGACGACTCGGTGAGCGCGGCGATCGAGTACGCGACGCAGGTGCTGGGCGTGCACACGATCACGGTGTGCGGGCATTCGGGCTGCGGGGCGATGGCCGGGCTGCTGAGCGGCGGGGTGAAGGCGGGCAGCCTGCCGGGGATGCGGCGCTGGCTACGGCACGGCAACCACAGTCTGGCCAGGTTCATCGAGACGGAGGGCGACCGGCTCGACGGCGGCGCGCTGGACGTGCTGTGCCGGGTGAACGTCCAGCAGCAGCTGGAGAACCTGCGCACCTACCGCAAGGTGGACGAGCAGGTCAGGGCCGGGCGGCTGAAGCTGGTGGGCCTCTACTTCGACATCGGCTCGGCGCGGGTGCACATCCTGCCGCCGGCGCCGTCCTCGCTCACGGTCAAGAGCTGAATCACGTCATTCACGCGCGGGCCGGGTAGTAGGCGGCCCACGCCTCGTCACCCATGCGCAGCATGCGCACGCCGATCCAGCCGAGCGCGACGACCGGCACGGTCCAGAAGATCACGGTGAGGGGCCCGTACGAGACCGTGAAGGAGCCCACGTAGCCGGCGGCGACCAGCGCCGGCGCCCACCAGCCGACGAACCCCGCCCGCCAGACGGCGGCGACGAGCACGGGCAGCCCGAGGAAGCCGAGGAACATCCACGGCAGCTGGAAGCCGAACGTGACGCCCGGCAGGCCGAGCATCTCGTCGAGGATGCGCTGCGCCTCCTCCGGCGGGTGGCGCTGGCCCAGCCACCATTCCACCGGGTCGCTGAGCAGCAGCCCGGACAGCGACAGGTAGCCGATCACCGTGCTCGCGCCCGCGACGTGGCCGAGCGTGACGGCCTTGCGCCGGGTGAGGTGGACCAGCCCGAACGCGGCCACGGCCATGAGCATCCAGCTCCAGTGGTAGAGCACGGACTGGGTCTGGGCGAGGGCCGGGTTGTCGCCGAAGCTGACCGCCTCGCGGTCGTCGCCCCACGTACCGGGGTCGACGACGACGGCCACGGCCTGGAGCAGCGGCGCGACGATCAGCAGCAGGCCCGCCGAGACGCGCCTGAAGGTCACTTGGTCGTTGAGCATGCCGCGAACGTTAGGCAGCGCGGGCACGGACGGTCGTCAGCCTGCGGGCGGATCGCCCCTCAGCCGGGCGGCGGAGCGTTCACACGGCGGTGTAGCGGTCGCGGGCCTGGCCCTGGAGGTGGCCCGGCGGGAGCCTGCGGCCGTAGGCGAGCAGCAGGAGGTCCTGGGCGGCGCCGCTGAGCGGGGTGCCGGCGCCGAAGGACCAGTCGAGGTCGGTGGCGCGCAGCTCGACGCCGGCCAGGTCGGCGCCGAAGAACCTGGTGGTCCTGGGGGTGACCTGGCCGAGGAGCACACGCAGGCGCTCCTCGGGGACGGCGCGTTCCAGGCCGAGGGCGACGGTGATGTCGAGGCCGTGGACCACGTCGTGCCCGAGCGCCGCGGCCACGCCGCCGACGGGCGGCTTCCACGGGTGGTGCGCGTTGTCCCTGAGCGCCGCCGCGAGCTGCGCGGTGGACAGGGCGGCGGCGTCCTTGCGGGCGCACCGGTCGGTCATCCGGTTCAGGTTGCCTCCGGCCTTGACGAGCTCCAGCGCCATCCTGGGCAGCGGGTAGCGGAAGCCGAGCGACATGTGGGCCGCGACCTCGCGCACCCGCCATCCGGCGCACAGCGTGGGCTCGTCCCACTGTCCGGGCGAGAGGCCGTCCAGCATGTCCGCCAGCTCCCGGCGTTCGGCCGCGATGGCCGCCCTGATGTCCATAGGTCCGTTCCCCCTGGTTATCGACTCCTAATGAGATTACTGTAATAATCGGATTATGAGAATGACAAGGGCGGAGACGAAGGAGCGCAACCGGCGCGCCCTGCTCGACGCCGCGCGCCGGATCGTCGCCAGGGACGGCCACCGCGCCAAGCTGGAGGAGATCGCCGAGCAGGCCGGGCTCACCACCGGGGCCGTCTACTCGCTGTTCGGCAGCAAGAACGGCCTGCTGGTCGCGCTGGCCACCGACTACCTCGACCCCGAGTACGAGGACCTGGCCCGCGCCTTCCCGCCCGACCTGGACCTCGCCGGGACGGTCGACGCCTTCGCCCGCCACCACCGCCGCCTGTGCGACGACCCCGAGGCGCGGCAGCGGCTCTCGTTCGAGCTCAGCCTCCAGGATCTCGGGCTGCGCGAGCCCGCCCTGCGCCCCAAGCTCGCCGAGGCCGTACGCCTCCAGGAGGAGCGCCTGGTGGCCCTGCTGGCGGGCAGGACGCACGACGGCGCCCGGATCACCGAGCGGCAGGCGCGGCGCCTGAAGACGGCGCTGAGAGGGCTGCTGACGGGGCTGAGCCAGGGCGTCGTGCTCGGCCTGGCCGACACGACCCCGGAGCCGTACTTCGCCGCCGCCGCCCGCGCCCTGCTCACCCCGGAGGTGCTGGGCCCGCCGTGAGCTCAGCCCTCGTAGCCGTCGTAGTCGCCCCAGCCGCCGGCCTCCATCAGCTCCCGCCAGGTGGGCCAGCGCTGCCCGGTCGCCTGGCGGACGAGCTCACCGGGCATGGTGTACGGCGGCGCCTTCTGCGGCTTGGCGGCCGCCTGGCCCACGATCGCGTCGTGGAGCACGGCGGCGGCGTGCAGCCGGGGCAGCACGGCGTGGATCCGGTCGGCGTAGCCCGGCGGCAGGGCCGGCCCGTCGGGCCCGAGATCGTACCCGGACCCGGCCGCGACCAGGGCGATCTCCGGCCGCTTGCGCGCGGCGAGCTGCGGGTGCAGGTGGAGGGCGATCGCGTCCCAGACGACCTCGACCCGCTCCGGCGCGACGCCCTGCTCGGCGAGGAACCCGGCGGCCAGGTCGGCGCCGTCGAGGTCGAAGCGCTGGTCGCCGTCGCCACGCTCGCTCAGCCCGGCGTCGTGCAGCACGCAGCCGAGCAGCAGCAGCTCGTCGTCGTAGTCCTGGCCGGGCCGCAGCCCCTGCTGCTCGCCGAGGAAGCGCCCGTAGAGGTAGGCGCGCATGCAGTGGTTGAAGATCGGGCGCGCCACCAGGTCGCGGGCGAAGCGGACGGCGTTCAGGGTCAGCCCGGTCCAGGGGAAGGTCAGGTTCCCGTACGTGTCGAGCACGTCAGCCTCCTTGGGGGTCGGTGCGCCGGATGTGCCGGAGTACGAGCAGGCCGCCGATGCCGGGGACCGCGGCGCGCCAGCGGGTGGCGGTCGAGGCCACGGCGGGCGACAGGATGGTGGTCACCAGGACGGTGAGGTAGGCCGAGCCGTGCAGCGGGCCGCCGAGCGACGTGATCGCGTCGTGGTGCACGGTGAAGACGTTGGTGAGGAGGACCACCAGGCTGACGGCCTCGACGGCGGCGGCGATCCGGAGCGCGAGCAGCACGGTCACGCACCCCCGCCGGCGCCGGGGCGCACGATCATCATGACGACGACGGCGGCCCACAGCAGGTTGTAGACGCCGGCGAGCATGGACAGCGGGCGCAGCCGGTCGCGGTCGCCGGGGGTGGCGAGCGCGTCGCGCTGGCGGGGGTAGATCTGCAGGGCCAGCAGGATGCCGGCCGCGGCGGTGAGGATCATCGAGAGCGTGATCCAGATCTCGCCGCTGCGCCCCTGGGCGAAGGCGAGCACCAGCCCGGCGGCGGGCACCACGAGGCCCAGGAGGCTGTAGCCGCGGGTGATGCGGTGCAGCGCGACGGCCACGGCACGGCTGCGATCCTCCGGCGGCGGCGCCGGCGAGCCCGCGCCCGCCGCCACGGGCACGGCGACCGGCACGTAGCGGGGGAACAGGCTGGTGGCGACCGCCGAGCCGCCGATGAACACGATGGCGGCCAGCACGTGCACGGACAGCAGGAAATCTTCCATGAGCTCTCCTCAGGGACCTTCAGGTTGCCTGAAACTTAGCAGACAACCTTCAGGGTCCCTGAAGGAGGGCCCGGAGTGATGGAGGAGAGGACCGGAAGGAGGGCCCGGAGTGACGGAGGAGAGGACCTGAAGGAGGGCCCGGAGTGACGGAGGAGAGGACCTGAAGGAGGGCCCGGAGTGACGAAGGAGAGGTCCCGAAGGAGGGGCCGGAGTGGCGGAGGGACCGTGCTGTCGGCGGAGGCGCCGGGGGTCAGGCCAGGCCGGAGAACGCGGCGCGTACGGCGTCGCCGACCTGCCGCTGGATCGGGTCGGCCGCGGGCCCGAACATCCGCTCGTCGACCTCCTGCACCGCCGCCCGCGCCGCCCGCAGCAGGCGGGCGCCGTCGGCGGTGAGCTCGATGGCGGAGGCGGACCCGGCGCGGGCCGTCGTGTCGCGCACCAGCCCGGCCCCGGCCAGCGCCTTGACCGCCCCGTGGACGCTCTGGACGGTGATGCCGGACATCCGGGCCAGGTCGCTGAACGACACCCCGGGCATGGCGGAGATGTGGCCGAGCAGCCCGAGCCTGCTGACGGTGAGGTCGAGCGGCGCGAGGGCGGCGTTGAGCTCGGTCTCGATCCGCCGCGCCAGGGTGAGCACCACGATGGAGGTGCTGCTCACGGGAGTCGCGGGGCGGGAGTCGTTCTCGGTGCTCACCCGTCCAGTCTCCCGCACCCCGCCCGCGGCGCCGGACGGCGGGAGACGAGCCGGCCTGTAGGCCGGGTTCTGTCCTCCGGCCCCGTGACCGGGGACGGAGGGGCGACCATCCATCTAGGGCCGCCGTTGCCGGCGGCCTCAAGCGGTCTACCCGCGCGCCTCGGGCGGGCAGCCCTCGGACGGCGCGCGCGGGCCGCTCCGGAGAGCGACCCTTCTTGACCTTGCTCCAGGTGGGGTTTACCGAGCCGCCCACGTCACCGTGGGCGCTGGTGGTCTCTTACACCACCGTTTCACCCTTACCGCCCGGAAAACCGGGAGGCGGTTTGCTTTCTGTGGCACTGTCCCGCGGGTCACCCCGGGTCGGCGTTACCGACCACCCTGCCCTGTGGAGCCCGGACCTTCCTCGGCGGGCCCGTGCGGGCCCGACGCGGCCGCCCGGCCGGCTCGTCTGTGGGTGAGGCTATCAGCTACAAGCCAACCGCAAGCAAATAGCAAGATCGAGGCGATGGGATGGGACCCGTCACCGCCTGAGGGGGGCGGAGGCACCGGTGGTCGTGCCGGGTGTTCTGGCGGCGCCCGGCACGACCGGAACCGGTCAGCGCAGGTGGGACGTGTCGTTGAACGACTTCACCACGGCCTGGCCGTCGAGGTAGTGCTCGATGAGCGACAGGCAGGCCACGTCCAGGTGCATGCGGTAGAGGGCCGCGGGGGGCGCCGTGAGGGCCAGGCGCAGCAGGGTCTTGATCGGGGTCACGTGGGAGACCACCAGGACGGTACGGCCCTCGTAGGCCTCCATGAGCCGCCGCTGGGCGCGCTCGACGCGGTCGGCCACGGCGGTGAAGCTCTCGCCGCCGGGCGGCGGGGTGGCGGGGTCGGCGAGCCAGGCGGTGAGCTCGTCCGGCCAGCGGCGCCCCACCTCGGTGAACGTCAGCCCCTCCCAGGCGCCGAAATCGACCTCCCGCAGGTCGTCGTCCACCTCGACGCTCAGGCCGGTGCGCCCGGCCACGGCCTCGGCCGTCTGGCGGGCGCGGGTGAGCGGGGAGCTCACGACGGCGTCGAGCCGGTACGGGTCGCGGGAGAGCCGGACGGCGGCCGCCTCGGCCTGGGCGTGGCCGTTGGGCGTGAGCTCGGCGTCGCCGAGACCGGAGAAGCGGCGCTCCACCGACAGCGGGGTCTCGCCGTGCCGGAGCAGGAGCAGGGAGGTGGCCACGCGGGTGGGCGGGGCCCAGCCGGTGCCCGGCGCGCTCTCCTGAGCGGCCACGGAGGCGGCCACGGAGGCGGCCACGGAGGCGGCGGGGGCGGACAGGTCGAGCAGATCGGTCTGCTCCACCAGCGGCGGGCGGTGCTCGCCGGTCGCCGGCGGGGCGGTGGCGCCCGCGGTGGAGCCGCCCGCCGACCAGGCCAGGCCCTTGGCGGCGGCGTCCATGGCCTCGTTGGCCAGCCGGTCGGCGTGGGCGTTGTGGGCGCGCGGGATCCACGTCCACTCGGTGATCCGCAGCCGCCGGGCCAGCTTGCCCGCCTCGAGCGCCAGCGGGCGCAGGCCCTCGTTCTTGATCTTCCAGCGGCCGGCCATCTGCTCGATGACGAGCTTGGAGTCCATCCGGACCGCCACCCGCGCCCCGTCGCCGGCCAGCGACAGCACGGTCTGCAGGCCGGCGATGAGGCCCCGGTATTCAGCCACGTTGTTGGTCGTGACGCCGATCGCCTCGGCCGCCTCGGCCAGCACCTGCCCGTCGGCGGCGTCCTTGACGACGGCGCCGTAACCGGCGGGGCCCGGGTTGCCGCGCGAGCCGCCGTCGGCCTCGATGAGGTAGGAGGTCACAGGCCCGACTCTGGGGTGCGGACGAGGATCCGGCGGCACTCGTCGCAGCGCAGCACCTCGTCGTGCGGGGCGGCCTTGATGCGGTTCATCTCGGCGATGGACAGCGCCACCTTGCATCCCTGGCAGCGGCCGCCGTGCAGCATGGCGGCGCCGACGCCGTACTGGGCCTTGAGCTTGTCGTAGAGGGCCAGCAGGTCGGCGGGGATCTCGCCGGAGAGTGCGTCGCGGCGGCCCTGCACCTCGTCGGTCTCCTTGCCGATGTCGCCGAGCGCGGCGTCGCGGCCGGCCTCGGCGGCGGTCAGGCCGGCGGCCACCTCGTCACGCTGGGTCACCAGGTCGCGGACGCGGGCGTCGGCGGCCTCGCGGCGCTCCATGATCTCCAGCACGACCTCCTCCAGGTCGCTCTGGCGGCGCTGCAGCGAAGCGATCTCCGACTGCAGGCTCGCCAGGTCGCGCGGGGAGGTGACGGCGCCGGAGTCGAGGCGCTTCTGGTCGCGGTCGGCGCGGGCGCGGACGGTGTCGACGTCGCTCTCGGCCTTGGCCTGCTCGCGTGCCAGGTCGCCCGCCTCGGTCTCGGCCTCGATCACCTCGGTGGCGAGCTTGGCGAACCGCTTGGACCGCTCGTCGATCTCGGCCAGCTCCGGCAGGGTGCGGCGGCGGTGGGCCAGCCGGTCGAGCTGGGAGTCGAGCGCGGCCAGATCGAGAAGTCTCTTCTGGGCCTCGGGGGCTGCTTTCATGATCAATATCCTCGTGTCCAAGCATCGGTGACCGCGGCGGAGACGCGCGTCTCAACGTTAACGCCACCGGCGGCCAGGATGGACGCGGCGCCGTCGAGCCACGGCCATTCGGTGGCCCAGTGGGCGGCGTCGATCAGCGCGGGCCCGCCCGCCTCCATGAACTCGCTGGCGGGGTGGTGGCGGAGGTCGGCGGTGAGGAACACGTCCGCCCCGGCGGCGCGCGCGTCGGCCAGCAGCGAGTCGCCCGCTCCCCCGCTGACGGCGACCCTCGAGACGGGGCGGCTCACGTCGCCGGCGACGCGGATGCCCCACGAGGTGGCGGGCAGCCCGGCGGCGGCGCGGGCGGCGAACTCGCCGAGCGTGGTCTCCTCCGGCAGGTCGCCGACGCGGCCGAGCCCGCACGCGGGGTCGTCGGGCAGCGGCCGCAGCGGCGTCAGGCCGCCGGTGAGGCCGACGGCGCGGGCCAGCGCGTCGGAGACGCCCGGGTTGGCCACGTCGGCGTTGGTGTGGGCGGTGTAGAGGGCGATGTCGTGCTTGATCAGGGTGTGGATCAGCCGGCCCTTGGGGGTGGTCGCGGCGACGCTGGTGGTGCCGCGCAGATAGAGGGGGTGGTGGGTGACGATCAGGTCGGCGCCCCACTCCAGCGCCTCGTCGGCGACGGCGGCGACCGGGTCGACCGCGAACAGCACCCGCCCCACCGGCTGGGCGGGATCGCCGCAGACCAGGCCCACGGCGTCCCAGGACTCGGCCCGGGCGGGCGGGTAGGCCGCCTCGAGCACGTCGATCACGTCAGTCAGCGTCACAGCAGCCACCTGGGAAGACTATCGGGATCTACGGCCGGACGAGGAGCGCGGGGCTGGGCGGGGCATCCCTTCGGGCGTAATGTAAGTGGATCCTGACTCGGGCGGAGGACGCATGACACCGAAGGTCGCGATCATCGGGGCGGGGTTCGGCGGGCTGTGCATGGCGATCCGGCTGGAGAAGGCCGGGATCGGCTCCTACACGGTGTTCGAGAAGGCGGGCGCGCTCGGCGGCACGTGGCGCGACAACAGCTATCCGGGGGCGGGCTGCGACATCC
This sequence comes from Nonomuraea sp. NPDC003214, assembly GCF_053590035.1. Taxonomy (NCBI): domain Bacteria; kingdom Bacillati; phylum Actinomycetota; class Actinomycetes; order Streptosporangiales; family Streptosporangiaceae; genus Nonomuraea; species Nonomuraea sp. NPDC003214. The sequence goes on from NZ_JBSFSX010000003.1 coordinate 453,873, forward strand.
CGTCGCACCTGTACTCGTACTCGTTCGAGAAGTACGCGAGCTGGACCCGCAGATACCCGGAACAGCCCGAGATCCTGGCCTATTTAGAACACTGCGCCGACAAGTACGACGTCAGGCGGAAAATCAGGTTCGGCGCCGAGGTCACCGACGCCGCCTTCGACGGCTCCCGCTGGCAGGTCACCGCAGGCGGCGAGAGCGAGGCGTTCGACGTCGTCGTGATGAGCGTCGGCCAGCTCAACCGCCCCCGGCTGCCCGAGATCCCCGGCATGGACGACTTCGAGGGCGCCGCCTTCCACTCCGCCCGCTGGGACCACGGCCACGACCTGACCGGCAGGCGGGTCGCGGTGATCGGCAGCGGCTCGTCGGCGGCACAGCTCATACCCCGGGTGGCCGAGCGCGCCGAGCGGCTGACCGTGTTCCAGCGCACGCCGAACTGGGTGATCCCCAAGCCCGACGCCGAGTTCGGCACGGCGGCCAGGCTGGCGTTCCGGTTCGTGCCGGGGCTCCAGCGCGCCTACCGGGAGTGGATCTTCCGCTACGCCGAGGCCGCACTCTACCCCGCGCTCGCCGGCGGCTGGAGCCGCGACCTGCTGCGCAGGCGGGCCCTGGGCCACCTGCGCGACCAGGTGCCCGACCCGGAGCTGCGCGCCAAGCTCACGCCCGATCACCCGCCCGGCTGCAAGCGGGTGATCATCGACAGCTCGTTCTACCCGGCGCTGTGCCGCGCCGGCGTGGACGTGGTGACCGACCCGATCTCCCGCATCACGCCCAAGGGCGTCGAGACGGCCGCCACCGCGTACGAGGCCGACACGATCGTCTACGCGACCGGTTTCCGCGCCACCGAGTTCCTGGCGCCGATCCGGGTGACGGGCCGGGCCGGGCGCGAGCTGGCCGAGCAGTGGGCCGGCGGCCCGGAGGCGTACCTGGGCATCTCGGTGCCGCACTTCCCGAACCTGTTCCTGCTGTACGGGCCCCACACGAACCTGGGGCACAACTCGATCGTGTTCATGCTCGAATGCCAGGTGGCGCACGTCATGGCGTGCCTGCCGCACCTGTCGGGCGGGCGGCGGCTGGAGGTGCGCCCGGAGGCGATGGCGGCCTGGCGCGCCCAGCTCGACGCGTCGATGGCCCGCATGGTGTGGGGCGCCGGCTGCCGGAGCTGGTACAAGGACGCCGAAGGCCGCGTCACCAACAACTGGCCGGGCCCGGCGCCGCTCTATCGCCGCCTGACGGCCCGGCCGCCGCGCACGGCCTACCGGCAGGTGTGAGCGTCCAACGCGCGCCGCGATTTCCGTACGATGCCACATGGCACCGGCATGGCCGGGGCGGTAGCGTCCCTCGCATGACGACCTCCCTGCATCAGCGCGCGCTCGTCGCGGACACCCACAACGACCTGCTCATGGCCGTCTCGGCGCGCCCGCCGGAGCGGTGGGCGGACTTCTTCCGCGAGCGCTGGCTGCCGCAGCTCGTCGCGGGCGGCGTGAACCTCCAGGTGCTGCCCGTCTTCATCGACGACCAGTACCGGCCGGAGGGCGCGCTGCGCCAGACGCTGCGCATGATCGAGTGCGCCCACGTGATCGCCGAGGGCAACCCGGAGCACGTCCGGCTCTGCCGTGACGCGGCGGAGATCGACGCCGCGCTCGACGCCGGCCTGATCGCCCTCGTGCTGGCGCTGGAGAGCATGCCGGGCCTGGACGCGAGCGTGGAGCTGATCTCCACGGTGCGCCGGCTGGGCGTGCGGGTGGCCTCGATCGCGCACTGGGGCCGCACCCCGCTGGCCGACGGCAGCGGCGAGGACGCCACCGGCAGCGGGCTCACCTCGCACGGCGTGGCGGCGCTGCGCGAGATGGAGCGGCTCGGCGTCGTCTTCGACGTCTCCCACCTGGGCGCCTCCGGCGTCGCGCACGTGCTGGAGCTGACCGCCAAGCCGCTCATCGCGACGCACTCCTCGGCCCGCGCGCTGCGTGACCACCACCGCAACCTCACCGACGAGCAGCTGCGCGCCGTGGCGGCCACGGGCGGCGTGGTGTGCGTGAACTTCTTCGCGCCGTTCCTCACCGAGCGCGAGCACGAGGCGACCCTCGACCACCTGCTCGACCACATCGAGCACGTCGCCTCGGTGGCCGGGATCGACCACGTCGGCCTGGGTCCCGACTTCATCCGCGAGGTGATGGACGACCTGACCCCGCCCTGCTGCGAGGACCTGCAGCTCAGGGGCGTCGACACGCGGGCGGCCATCCCCGGTCTGGAGGGGCCGTCGGGGCTGCCGATGGTCACCGAGGGCCTGCTCGGGCGCGGCGTGCCGGAGAAGGACGTGCTGAAGATCCTCGGCGGCAACGTGCACCGGCTCTTCACCGAGCTGCTCGTGTGACAGGCGGGCGCGAGCACGGGTACGACCAGGGTGTGACCACTGAGGGTGTGACCGACCTGACCGGCGAGGACCTGGCGGCCGGGGCCGCCGCGCGGAGCGGGGTGGCCATCCGCGAGCTGCACGCGATGGCCGAGTTCCGGCAGGCGCTGCGGCTGTTCGACGACATCTGGCATCCCGACCCGGGCAACGTGCCGGTGCCGCTGGAGCTGATGATCGCCTTCGCGCACGCGGGCGGCTACGTGGCGGGCGCCTACGAGGACGACGTGCTCGTGGGCGCGTCGGTCGGCTTCCTGGCGGCCGGGCGCGCCCTGCACTCGCACGTCACCGGCGCGCTGGTCGGGCGCGGCGTCGGCTACGCGCTCAAGCTGCACCAGCGCGCCTGGTGCCTGCGGCGCGGGCTGGACCGCATCACCTGGACGTTCGATCCGCTGGTGCGCAGGAACGCCCGGTTCAATTTGGCCAAGCTGGGCGCGCGGCCCGAGGCGTACCTGGAGAGCTTCTACGGCGCGATGGCCGACGCGATCAACGAGGGCGACGACTCCGACCGGCTGCTGGCGGTGTGGCACCTGACCCGGCCGCCGGGCGGCGGCCGGGCCGCGCCCGGGGCGGCGCGGCTGCTGGACGCGGTGGGCGAGCGGCCGGTCGTCACCGACGCGGAGGGGCCGGTGGTGCTGGTGGCCACGCCGGACGACGTGGAGACGCTGCGCCGCGCCGACCCGGGCGCGGCCCGGGAGTGGCGGCTGGCGACGCGCCGGGTGCTCGGCGGGCTGCTCGCCGGGGGCGCCCTCGTCACCGGGTTCACCGACGACGGGGATTACGTGGTCGAGCGGGGGTAACAAGCTGTCGAAAGCCGCGTAAAGCGCGGCGATCAGGACTGCAGCAAGGAGCTCCGCATGACGGACTTCACCCCCACCGTGCCCACGCGGGTCCTGCCTCCCGTCACCGTCCGCGACCTTCCCGAACCGCCCCGCTCGACCTGGCGCGTCATCGGCCCCGGCCTGGTCGGCGCCGGGGTCGGGCTGGCCTCCGGCGAGTTCATCCTCTGGCCGTACATCGCCTCCCAGGTCGGCCTGGTCTTCCTGTGGGGGGCGGCGATCGGCATCATCACGCAGTGGTTCCTCAACATGGAGATCGAGCGCTACACGCTGGCCACCGGCGAGACGGCGCTCACCGGGTTCAGCCGGATGTGGCGGCACTGGGGCCTGGTGTTCGTGCTCATGACGCTCTGCGCGAACCTGTGGCCCGGCTGGGTCACCACGTCGGCGACGATGGTGACGTACCTGACCGGCACCGGCGCGGAGAGCGTGCGCTGGATCGCGGTCGGCATGCTGGCGGTGATCGCGCTCGGGCTGACGCTCGCGCCGGTGATCTACACCGCGCTGGAGCGGGTGATCTTCGTGAAGATCGCCCTGGTCGTCACGCTGATCGTCGTCGCGATCCTGTTCGCGATCAACGCCGAGAGCTGGGTCGAGCTCGGCCGTGGCCTGACGGTGAACGCCGGGTTCCCCGCCGACGACCTGGGGTTCGCGCTGGTGATGGGCGCCATCGCCTACGCCGGCGCGGGCGGCGGCCAGAACCTGTGCCAGAGCAACTGGATCCGCGACAAGGGCTTCGGCATGGGCGCGTACGTGCCCCGCCTGGTCAGCCCGGTCACCGGGCAGGAGGAGGCGGCCTCGTCCACCGGCTACCAGTTCGCGCCGACGAAGGCGAACCTGGAGCGCTGGCGGCAGTGGTGGCGCTTCGCCAACGTGGAGCAGGGCGCCACGTTCGCGCTGGTGTCGTTCCTGACGATCGCGTTCATGTCGATGCTGGCCTACTCGACGGTGTTCGGCCGGGAGGGGCTGGCCAACAGCATCGACTTCCTGCGGATCGAGGGCCAGGTGCTGCAGGAGGTCGTCGGGCCCTGGTTCGGCGTGCTGTTCTGGCTGATCGGCGCGCTGGCGCTGTTCGCCTCGGCGATGGGCATCGTCGACTACACCTCGCGGCTGGCCTCCGACACGATCAAGACCGTCTACCTGCGCGAGCGGGCCGTGTCGGTGAACCGCGTCTACTTCTACGTCGTGTGGGCGATGGCGCTGGTCGGCGCCGCGATCCTGCTTCTGGGCTTCGACCAGCCGCTCATCCTGCTGGTGGTGTCGGGCAGCGTCGCGGCCGTGATGATGTTCGTCTACTCGATCCTGCTCATCGTGCTGAACCGGGGCGCGCTGCCCGACGCCATCAAGGTGCGCTCCTACCGGCTCGGCGCGCTGGTCTGGTCGGTGGCGTTCTTCGGCGGGCTGACCGTGCTGACGCTGATCGAGCAGGGACGCAAGCTGTTCGGCGGCTGACGCGGAAGCGACCCTTCCGCGATCGGCGGCAGACTGGTCGGCATGCTGGAAACCTCGGCCCGCCTGCTCAAGCTGCTGTCGCTGCTCCAGGCGCACAGGGAGTGGACCGGCCCCGAGCTGTCACGGCGGCTCGGGGTCTCCACCAGGACCATCCGCAACGACGTGGAGCGGCTGCGCACGCTCGGCTACCCGGTGCACGCCACCCCGGGCGTGGCCGGCGGCTACCGGCTCGGCGCGGGCGCCGCGCTGCCCCCGCTGCTGCTCGACGACGAGGAGGCGGTGGCCGTGGCCGTCGGGCTCGGCCGGGCGGCGGGCGGCGGCGTCGAGGGCATCGAGGAGTCGTCGGTGCGCGCGCTGGCCAAGCTGGAGCAGGTGCTGCCGTCGCGGCTGCGGCACCGGGTCAGCGCGCTGAACTCCTACACCGTGCAGATCCCCGGCGCCGCCCCGTCGGTGCCGCCCGGCGTGCTGACCACGATCGCGAACGCGGCCCGCGACCGCGAACGGCTCCGCTTCGGCTACACCGGGCACGACGGCGCCGAGAGCGAGCGCGACGCGGAGCCGTACCGGCTGGTGCACCGCCGGGGCCGCTGGTACCTGCTCGGCTACGACGTGGGCCGCGACGGCTGGCGGACCTACCGGGTGGACCGGCTCACGCCGCGCACGCCGGGCGGGCCCCGGTTCACGCCGCGCGAGCTGCCGGAGGACGGCGACGTGGCCGCGTTCGTGGAGCGGGCCGTCAGCACGGCCATGTGGCGCCACCGGGGCACGGTGCTGGTGCACGCCCCCGCCGAGCGGGTGCGGGAGCTGGGCGCGACCGCCGGGCTGGACGTCGAGCCGGTCGACGACGCCACCTGCCTGCTCCGGCTGGGCGGCGACGACCTGACCGGGATGGCCGTCTGGGTGGGCTTCCTCGGCCTGGACTTCGAGGTGCTCGACCCGCCTGAGCTGGCGGAGGTCGTACGGGAGCTGTCAGAGCGCTACCGGCGCGCGGTCAGCGGGCGGTAGGACGGCGGTCAGCCCCCGCGCGCATCGTGAGGTCATGACAATCACGCAAATCGCGGGCGGCAGGGGCGACTTCCAGACCGTGCACCACCTGACCGTCGGCGGTTCCCAGGAGGAGATCGGCAGGCGGCTGACCGAGGAGGCGCGGCGGCTCGGCTGGCAGCCGCAGCGGATCGACCCGGTGGTGAGCCGGGCCCGCCGCACCTGGTTCGAGCGGCACTGGCCGCAGCATCACGCCCGCATGGACGGCGCGGCGCAGGCGCTCGGCCTCGACCCCGAGCAGGACGAGCTGGCGCTGGACGGCCTGAGCGTGATCCCGGGCGGGTCGGGCTGCTCGGCGCTGTGGTGCCCGCCGTCGGCGGCCACCGACGGGCACGGCAGGGCGGGCCGCAACTACGACTTCTTCACGCTGACGACCAGCGAGTTCATGGGCCGGGAAAGCACGCCAGGCGAGCTGCCGATCGCCTCGCGCCCGTACGTGATCACCACGGTCCCGGACGAGGGCCTGGCCTCGACCGTGATCACGATGAACGAGCTGGACGGCTGCATGGACGGCATCAACGAGGCCGGGCTGGCGGTGATGCTGCTCATCGCCGACATCGAGAACACGACGCCGCCGGAGGCGGCCGACCCGCAGGTCGGGCTCGGCAGCGTGCAGCTCCCCCGGTTCCTCGTCGACACCTGCGAGAACGTCGAGCAGGCCAAGCAGGCGCTGCTCGGCGCCAAGCACTACGACCACGGCGCCCCGCTGCACTACCTGGTCGCCGACGCGCGCGGCGGCGCGTTCGTGTGGGAGCGCGGCCGGGACGGCACCGAGCACGTGATCGAGGTCGGCGACGGGCCGCTGTGCGTCACCAACCACCTGCTGCACCGCAACCCCGACCCGATGAACCTGCCGCAGGACGGCGAGGCGAGCTTCGGCACGTACGGCAGGCTGCGCACGCTGTACGAGCGGAGCAAGGGCGTGCTCATGTCGCCGGACGACCTGCGCGCGAGCCTGGCCGCGGTGGCCGTGCCTGCGGGCACGGAGGGGCCCTGGCGCACGACCTGGACCACCGTGTTCGACACGCACGACCGCACCCTGTCGACCCGCTTCTACCTGGGCGACGAGGCCGGCTACAGCGAGGAGCTGGTGTTCACTCCCCGTCCAGGTAGGACTGCCTGACCTTCGAGCGTGACAGCTTGCCGGTGGGCGTGCGCGGCAGGCTGTCGCGGTAGGCGATCACCTTCGGGTGCTTGAACCTGGCGATGCGCGGGCCGCAGTGCTCCAGCAGCTCGGCGGTGAGCCCGGGGCCCGGCGTGACCCCTTCGGCGGGCTCGACGAGGGCGACCACGTTGTGGCCCCACTCCTCGTCGGGGACGCCGATGACGGCCACGTCGGCCACCGCCGGATGCTCCAGCAGCGCGGCCTCGACCTCGGCCGGGTAGATGTTGACCCCGCCCGACACGATGAGGTCGGTCCGCCGGTCGCACAGGAACAGGAAGCCGTCCTTGTCCAGGTAGCCGATGTCGCCCGGGGTGTACCAGTCGCCGCGCATGCTGGCGGCGGTCTTGGCCGGGTCCTTGCGGTACTCGAACGAGCCGAGGCTCGACCTGACGTAGACGAGGCCGGGCTCGCCGGGCGGCAGCTCGTTCCCGTCGTCGTCGAGGACGCGCGCCTCGAACGTGGGCGCGGGCCTGCCGACGGTGCCGGGCCTGGCCAGCCAGTCGTGCGGCTTGACGGCGAAGGCGATCGCCGACTCGGTGGAGCCGTAGTACTCGTAGAGCACCGGCCCCCACCAGTCCATGATCTGCTGCTTGACCGCGACGGGGCAGGCGGCGGCGGTGTGGATGACCTGCTGGAGGCTGGACACGTCGTAGCGGTCGCGGACCTCCTGCGGCAGTTGCAGCATCCGGTGGAACATCGTGGGCACCATCATCGCGTTCGTCACCCGGTGCCGCCCGATCAGCTCCAGCACGGTCTCCGGCCCGAACTTCGGCGCGATCACCACCGTGTGCCCCAGGTGCAGCGCGAACTGCGTGTGGGCGCACGGCGCGGAGTGGTACATCGGCGAGGTCACCAGGTGGACGCCGTCGCCCGGCCGCAGGTCGACGACCTCGCCGAGGAACCACGTGTAGAGCGGCACGACGGCCTCGGGCTCGGCGCCGGGCAGGGGGCGCTGCACGCCCTTGGGGAAGCCGGTGGTGCCGGAGGTGTACCACATGACCGCCCCGGCCGCCCGCTCGCCGGGCGCGCCCGATGGCTGCCCTGCGGCCAGCCCCGCCGTCCCCTCCTCCGCCGTCACGACCAGCCTGGCGTCGCAGTCTTCGACGATGTACGCGATCTCCGCCTCGGTCAGGTGCCAGTTGACCGGCACGTAGTAGAGGCCGATCTGCCCGGTCGCCATCAGCATGACGACGGCGTCCAGGCCGTTGGGCAGCACGCCCGCCACCACGTCGCCGCCGCCGAGGCCGCGCTCGCGCAGCCCGTGGGACACCTGGTTGACCAGGGCGAGCAGCTCCCCGTAGGTGGTGCGGGCGCCGTCGGGGCCGATGACGGCGAGCCGGGCGGGGTCGGCCTGGGCGATGGCGTAGAAGCCGGGCAGGGCGCTGACGTCCATCACAGCTCCAGCAGGCGGGCGAGCCTGGCCCGGTGCTCGCGCGGCGGCCCCAGCAGCACCTCGTCCGTCTTGGCGCGCTTGTAGTACAGGTGCGCGTCGTGCTCCCAGGTGTAGCCGATGCCGCCGTGCAGCAGCAGGTGGTCGCGGGCCACCTCGAAGCAGGCGCGGCCCACGTACGCCTGGGCGAGCGCGGCGGCCTCCGGCAGCTCGCCGGGCGACTCGTCGGCGGCCCAGGCGGCGTAGCGGACGATCGACTCGGCCTGCTCCAGCTTGCCGTGCATGTCGGCGAGCTTGTGCTTGACGCCCTGGTAGGAGCCGATGTAGCGGCCGAAGGCGACCCGCGCCTTGGCGTAGGCGACGATGGCGTCGAGCGCGGCGCGCATCACGCCGAGCTGCTCGGCGGCCAGCGCGACGGCCAGCCGGTCGGCGACGCCGGCGGCGTCCGGGAGGGGGCCGAGCACCCGGGCGGCGGCCGCCGTGAGCTCGACGCGGGCCTGGCCGCGCGTGAGGTCGAGGGTCTCCAGCGGCGTCCGCGTGACGCCCGGCCCGTCGAGCGTGACGGCCGTCAGGACGGCGCCCCCGTCCGTCGTCGCGGGCACCAGCAGCACGTCCGCGTCCATGCCGGACAGCACCTGCGGCAGCGTGCCGGTGAGCGCGCCGTCGCGCAGCGGGATCGCGGCCCCGGGCAGGACGAGGGCGGCGGCGATCCGGCCTTCGGCGATGCCGGTCAGCAGCTCCTTGTCGGGCGTGCCGGCCAGCGCGATCGCGGCGAACGTCGTGGCCAGGAACGGGCCGGGCAGCAGCGCCGCGCCCGTCTCCTCCAGGGCGACGGCCAGGTCGGCGAACCCGGCGCCGGCGCCGCCGTACTCCTCGCCGACGATCAGGCCCGCCAGGCCGAGCTCGCCGTTGAGTCGCGCGTAGACGGCGGGGTCGTAGCCCTCGCGGGCCTTGGGCAGCGGCGAGGCGGCGGCCAGGAACGCGCGGACGGCGGCGCGCAGCTCCTGCTGCTCCTGGCTGAGTACGAGCTTCACGCCTGCGTCCCCACCTTCAGGTCCTTGAACGGCACGGTCTTGTCCACCCGGGGCTCCGGCGGCAGGCCGAGCACCCGGTCGCCGACGATGTTGCGCATGATCTCGTTGGTGCCGCCGCCGAGCGCCATGCCGGGGGCGGCGGCGAGCGTGAAGCCGAGCGGGTGGTCGCCGACGACCGACTCGGGGCCGGTCAGGCGGGTGGCCAGGTCGGCCTGGAACAGGTAGAGCTCGGCCAGCAGCAGCTTGGCGGCGCTGCCCCGGGCGCCGGGGAACTGCCCGGCGCTGGTCTCCTGGGCCAGCCGCTGGTTGAACAGCGCCAGCGCGCGGGTGCGGATGTGCAGCTCGACGAGCTCGTCGCGGACCAGCGGGTCGCTGGTGTCGAGGGTGCGGCGCAGCGCCTCCAGCGAGGCGGGGTTGTCACGCTGACCGCTCATGCCGACGCCGGCGGAGATCGACAGCCGCTCGTGCAGCAGGGTCGTGACGGCGACGCTCCAGCCGTCGTTCACCTCGCCGATGCGGTGCTCGTCGGGGATGTGCACGTCGTCGAAGAAGATCTCGTTGAAGTTGGCGCGGCCGCTCATGTCGCGCAGCGGCCGGACGGTGACGCCCGGGTGGCGCATGTCCACCACGAACATCGTCAGGCCCCGGTGCTTGGGCACGTCCACGTCGGTGCGGGCGAGCAGCAGCCCCCAGTCGGCGTGCTGGGCCACCGACGTCCACACCTTCTGCCCGTTGACCACCCAGCCGTCGCCGTCGCGCACGGCCCGCGTCTGGAGGGCGGCCACGTCGCTGCCGGCGCCCGGCTCGGAGAAGAGCTGGCACCAGATCTCCTCGCCGCGCAGCAGCGGGCGCAGGAAGCGCTCGCGCTGCTCGTCGGTGCCCCGGTCGACGATCGTCGGGCCGGTCATGCCCAGGCCGATCGAGAAGACGTAGGTGGGCAGCGTGAAGTCCTTGGCCTCGGCGGCGAACGCCCGCTCCTCCGCCTGGGTCAGTCCCTGGCCGCCCCACCGCTCCGGCCACGTGATGCCGGAGTAGCCGGCGTCGTGCAGCCGGGCCATGAAGTCCTTCGCCCGGGCGATCGGGTCGCCGCCGGGTTCGTCGTCCGATGGTGCGTTCTCCCGCAGCCAGTCCCTGGCCGCACGCCGGTAATCAGCGAGGTTCACAGCGAGATTCACATCGACTCCTCGGCAATCAGTGCTCACTTACTCTAACCAGCGCGCGGCGGGGCGTACAGAGCATTGATCTGGAGGCGTTTTAGGGGGATTTGTCGTTGAATCTCCGCTAATTAGCATTGCCGTGACCTACTGTGATCACCTGATTACCGGAGGGGGAGGTGTGATCACGCGGTTCGGCGGCTCCATGCGCAGGCGGCTGGCACTGTTCGCCAGCTTGGCCATGGCGCTGATCTGCGTCGTGGTCAACTCCTTCGTGCTGTACGCGCTCTACAACGCGACCGTCGAGTACAAGCGCGTCGAGGTCGTCGACTACGCGCTGCACGTCGTCCACATGATCAAGCGGAACCGGCTGCCCGACAGGATCAGCTCCGGGATGGACGGCGTCCAGGTCGTCGACGCCTCCGGCCGGGTGATCGCCGCCGGCGAGCACCTCACCGGGGCGCCGCGCATCAGCCACCTGTCGCCGCACGCCAACAGCGTCAACCACGTCGACGTCATCTGCGACGTGCCCGCGCTGCCTGACGGCTGCCAGATGCTGGCCGTCTTCCGCGTCTACCAGCCCGAGGGCGACTGGCTGGTGTACGTCAGCGACGCCACCGTCCCCTGGTACGTCACGCCGCAGGTGCCGCTCTACCTGTTCGGGCTTTCGGCCGGGCTGGTGACCCTGACCTGGCTCGGCGTGTCCCGGGTGGTGGCCAGGACGCTCGCGCCGGTGGACCGGATCCGCGCCAAGCTCGCCGAGGTCAGCGCCACGCGCAGCGGCATGCGGGTGCCGGTGCCGGAGACCGACGACGAGATCCGCGACCTGGCCCTGACCGCCAACCAGACGCTCGACCGGCTGGAGGAGGCCGCCGAGCAGCAGCGCCGCTTCGCCTCCGACGCCTCCCACGACCTGCGCAGCCCCATCACCGCCATGCGCGCCCAGGTGGAGGAGGCGATGCTGCACCCGCACGACGCCGACTGGCCGCAGACCGGCGAGGCGCTGCTGGCCAGCCTGGACCGGCTGCAGGCGATCGTCAGCGACCTGCTGACGCTGGCCAAGCTGGACGCGGGCGAGCCGCCCCGGCTGGAGCCGGTGGACCTGGGCGAGCTGGTCACCGCCGAGACCCGCAGGCCGCGCGCGCACCGGGTGGTCGTCACCGTCCAGCCCGGCGTGGTCGTCACCGGCGACCGGCTGCGCCTGGCCCGCCTGCTCACCAACCTGCTCGACAACGCCGACCGCCACGCCGAGTGCACGGTCATCGTCACCGTCAGGAAGGACGGCCAGGCGCTGCTGGAGGTGCTGGACGACGGCGCCGGCATCGCGCCGGACAAGCGGGAGATGGTCTTCAACCGGTTCACCCGGCTGGACGCCTCGCGCAGCCGTGACGCGGGCGGCACCGGGCTGGGGCTGCCGATCGCGCGGGAGATCGCCGCCGCCCATCACGGAACGCTCACGATCGAGGATTCGGAGACCGGCGCTCGGTTCGTTCTGCGCCTTCCGCTCCGGGAAACGTAATGCTCGTCCTTTTTGTCCCTACGAATACCTCTGAGCGTTGATTAAAGTAACCGGCTGTGACTCCAGGTTTTAGCCGGTTACGGCGCGAAGATTTGCTGAAGACCGCCTGCGAAGTGATCGCCGCACAAGGATTCGGGCATACGAGGACAGTCGACATCGCCCGGGCCGCGGGGGTCAGCCAGGCGCTGCTCTTCTACCACTTCGAGACGAAGGACGGGCTGTTCGCCCAGGCCTTCGCCTACGCCGCCCGGCGGCACCTGGACGCCCTGGCCGGAGTGGAACGCTCCCCCCGGCCGCCGCTCGACCGGCTGCGCGCCCTGCTGCGGCTCTGCTCCCCCGGCGGCTCCCCCGAAGGCTGGCGGCTGTGGATCGACGCCTGGGCCGAGTCGATGCGCAGCAAGGACCTGGAGGAGACCTCCCGGCGCCTCGACGTGCAGGGCAGGCTCGTGATGCGCGGCATCATCGAGGCCGGCGTCGCCTCCGGCGACTTCACCTGCGACGACCCCGACGACGCCACCTGGCGCATCTTCGCGCTGAGCGACGGGCTGGCGATCCAGCTGAACGTGCACGGCAGGGTCCTGTCGCGCCGCCGCGCCAGCCGGCTCGTCCGCACCGCCGCCGCCCGCGAGCTGGGGCTGACCGCCGAGGACCTGTGACCTGTCAGGACCGCCTGGCGACCAGCACCGACGTGACGACCCGCTGCTCCCACACCCCCGACGGGCGCGCCTCCAGCAGCGCCTCACGCACGGCGGCGGCGAACCGCGTCACCCGGTCGCCGAGCCGCGCCGGCGAGCTGTAGGAGTAGGACAGCTGCAGGCCCACCACGGCGTCCACGTCCCGGGGCAGCGTCCAGGCGAACTGCGCCTCCTCCAGCCGGCAGAACGGCGAGCGCTTCAGCACGTCATCGTGGTGCTCGCCGGTCGCCTGGAACGAGTCGCGGGCCGTCATCTCCCCCAGCCCGAACCTCTCCCGCACCGCCCGCACCACCGGCTCCCACGGCTCGTCCGGGTGATCCCTCGACGGGCCCACCAGCATCACCGTGCCGCCCGGCGGCAGCAGCACGTCCAGCTCCGCCAGCACCGCCCGCCGGTCCATCCAGTGGAACGAGCGGCCCATCACCACGTGGTCGAACGGGGGCAGCGCCGCCAGCGTCGTGGAGTCGCCGCGCAGCCAGCGGACGTTGCCCGCGCCCTCCGCCAGCTGCTCGCCCGCCGCCAGCATCGCCGGGTCCGGGTCCACCGCGATCACCTCGCGCACCCGCGCCGCCAGCGGGATCGCCACCGTGCCCGGCCCGCAGCCCAGGTCCAGCACGCACGCGCCCGAGCCGGCCACCCGCGCCAGGTACGCGATCGCCTCGTCGCCGTGCGGGGCCCGATAACGGGCGTAGTAGGGAGCCGCACCGCCGAACAGGTCACTCATGGATGGCACCATAGACGGGATTTGAACACGCTCGATGGAAGGTTGTTCGTTGAGGCGGCTACTCACGGTCCTGCTGCTGGCGGCCTGCGCGGCGGCGGGCCTGGCGTCCCCCGCGTGGGCGCACAACGTGCTGGTCGGCAGCGACCCGGCCGACGGGGCGACGCTGGCCGCGCCGCCGTCGCGGATCACGCTGACCTTCGACCAGCCCGCGCGCCAGGGCTACGCCCAGATCGGCGTCACCGGCGGCGACGGCTCCGCGTGGGCCGACGGGGCCGCCGTGGTGTCGGCCGAGAAGGTGTCCGTCGCGGTCAGGCCGATGCCGGCCGGGAGCTACGTGGTCGGCTACCGCATCCTGTCGTCCGACGGGCACCCGGTGACCGGCAAGCTCACCTTCACCGTCGCCGGGACCGGCGCCGCCGCCCCGTCCGGTGACGCCGCCACCGCCCCCGCCGCCCCCGACGCGGGCGCCGCCGCCGCCGAGGCCGCGGCCAACGGGGGCGCGGGGATGGCCGTGGTGTGGATCGTCGCCGCCCTCTTCATCCTGGCCGCCGGCACCGCCCTGGCCCTGCGCCGTGCCACCCCGCCTCCCACCGGTCCTTCCAGCACCGCCGAGGGCGGAGCTTCGGAGGGCGTAGGGTCCGGTGGTTCCGGCGGGCGTGACGGGAAGGGGGCGCGGGCGTGACGGCCACGCAGGTCGCCGCCGGGAGAGCGGTCCGGGGGCAGCTCGCGGGCGGCGTGTTCGCCGTGAGCGCGGTGGTCGCCGCCGTCGTCGCGAGCACGCTGACCGCGCAGGAGGCCGTGCCCGGCATCCCGATGCCGGGACCGCTGGTCACCGTGGGCCTGCCGGTGGTGCGGGTGCTGCTCGACGTGGCCGCCGTGGCCGTCGTCGGGCTGAGCCTGGTGCCGAAGCTGCTCGGGTTCGACGCCCCCGAGCGCAGCGAGCCGGTGCTGCGCCGGGTCCGGCCGCTCGCCGTCACCGCCGCCTGGGCGTGGGCGGTGTGCGCGCTGCTGACGATCGTGTTCCAGACCGCCGAGCTGAACCCCGGCCGCGTCCCCACGCTCGGCATGATCGCCTCGTACGTCGACACCGTCGGCACCGGCCAGGGCCTGCTGTTCAGCGCGGCGTGCGCGCTGGCGGCGGCGGGGATCGGGCTGATGGCGGTGCGGTTCGGCGAGAAGGTGCCGGCCGAGCTGCGGATCGTGGTCGCGCTGTTCGGGCTGCTGCCGATCCCCGTGACCGGCCACGCGGTGGACTCGGTGTGGCACGACCCCATCATGATCATGATGGAGGTGCACGTGATCGGCGCCGCCGCGTGGACGGGCGGGCTGATCGCGCTGGCGGTGTTCGTGGCGCCGCGCGCGGAGCTGCTGGCCGTGGCGCTGCCGCGCTTCTCCAGGCTGGCGACCGTGTGCCTGCTCATGGTGGGCCTGTCGGGCCTGGTCAGCGGCCTCGGCACGATGGCGCTGACGCCCGGCGTGGAGCTGCCCGGGGCGATCGTGACCAGCCAGTACGGGCTGCTCGTCGTGGTCAAGGTGACCCTGACGGCGCTGCTGGTGCCGCTGGCCGCGCACATCAGGTTCCGGCTGCTGCCGGCCATCCGCGCGGGCCGGGCCACGGCCGTCGCCGGCTGGGCGACGGCCGAGGTGGCCGTGATGGGCCTGGCCTACGGGGTGGCGGTGGCGATCACCCGGGCCTCGATCGGCTGACGGCGGCCGGCCCACCATTCGCAGGCCAGCCAGACGACCAGCAGCCCGAGCCCGGCCCACACGGCTGACGCCGTGGCCAGGGGCGGCGAGCCGTGCAGCCCCTCCTGGCCCTTGAGGAACCCGTACACCGGGCCCATGACCGCGTCCTGCGCGATGAGCGCGCCGTAGACGGCGGCGGTCGCCCCGGCGGCGCCGACGACGGCGCGCACGGCCGGGTGGCGCAGCGCGAACGCCAGGTCGACCAGCAGGCCGCCGACCACGAGGAAGAACGGCACCGCCGACGGCGGGAAGCCGGCCACGGTGAGCAGGGGCCAGATCGCCACCCGGAACACCACGTACGCGGCGGCCACCAGCGTCGCCGCGCCGAACCTGCCGATCATCATCCGGGCCGCGACCAGCACGCCCAGCCCGGCGACGACCGCGTACACGGGGTAGAGCGTGTCGGGGACCGGCAGCGTGAAGTTGGTGATCATGATGCGGTCGACCGGGCGGCCCATCTGCTCGGCGGCGAAGTCGAGCAGGATCTTCTCGGCGTAGACCACCTTGTTGTCCCAGGCGCCGAGCGACAGGATGCCGTACTCCTGGTGCTGCTCGGGGAAGTGCACGTTCTCCAGGAAGAACGCCAGGAACGCGCCCAGCACCACCGTGCGCTCGCGGCCGGGCGGCGCGCCCATGAACCAGCCCCGGACCACGCCGGCGATCATGAAGAACGTGCCGACGTACAGCATGATGTGGGACGGGCTCCACGACGTGATGTCGAGGCCGTTGATGCGGTGGTTGATCAGGTCGAGCGGCACCGCGACGAGGAACACGCCGGTGCCCCACTGGATCAGCCGGAGCGCGGCCCGGTCGACGCCGTAGCCGGTGTAGCCGTGGATGATCGTCAGGGCGACCACGATGGCGGTGCCGACCGAGTTGAGCAGGTGCGGCGGGGCCAGGTCGTCGCGCAGCCACATGAAGTGCCACGAGACGTCCCACGCCGAGCCGAGGACCTTCAGGGCAAACGCCACCAGCCACCCGAAATACAGCACACGGAACAGATCATGCGGCGTCTCGCGTCCCGCGGGGCCCCTCGTCCAGTAGGGCAGGGCCCAGTTCTTAAGCGTCGCTGGTGACATCACGGCGCAAATCTTACGGTCATGCCGGTGGGCGGCTCACGGCCCGGCGGCGGCGCAGCCGTACCGGTAGGTGTTTGAGACCGTTCTGGAAGTTGGAGGTGAGGCGGCGCGGGGCGCCCGTCAGCGTGACGTCCCAGGAGAGCAGTTCGCCGAAGACGGCGCGCATCTGGGCGCGGGCGAGGTGCGCGCCCAGGCAGAGGTGCGGGCCGGCGCCGAAGCTGACGTGGTCGTTCGGGGCGCGGCCGACGTCGAAGCGGTCGGGGTCGGGGAAGACCGACGGGTCGCGGTTGGCGGAGGCGTGGTAGACGACGACATTGTCGCCCCGGCGGATCCGCTGCCCGCCGAGCGTGAGGTCGCGGGTGGCGGTGCGCCGGAAGTCCATCACCGGCGGCCAGAAGCGCAGCATCTCCTCCACGGCCGGGCCGAGCAGCGACGGGTCCTCGCGCAGCCGGGCCAGCTCCCCCGGGTGGCCGAGGAGCGTGAGCAGGCCGCCGGGGATGCCGTTGCGCAGGGTCTCGTTCCCGGCGACGGCGAACAGGAAGAACATGTTCTCGAACTCGGCCTCCGTCAGGCCGCCGCGCAGCATGGCGGACATCACCGAGTCGCCCGGCGGGCTCACGGCCAGCGCGTGCGCGTAGGCGAACATGTCGGCGAGCGCCGCCCGGGAGCGCGGGTTCACGCCGGGACGCGGCTCCGGGCGCCGGGCGGCCGCCTGGCGGCCCATCGGGGTGAGCGCGTCCGTCTCGGCCGTGGACAGGCCCGCGTAGTCGGCGTCCTGGTAGCCGATCACCCGCGACGCCCAGTCGTACAGCAGCCTCCGGTCGCGGTCCGGCACGCCCATGACGTGCGCGAGCGTCCACACGGGCAGGTCGGCGGCCACCTCGACGAAGTCGCACTCGCCCTCGGCGAACAGGCCGCGCGCCCGCTCGGCGATCTCCCGCTCCAGGGCCCGCACGGCGCGCGGGGTGAACGCGGCGGCGACGATCCGGCGCAGCCTGGAGTGCGCGGGCGGGTCGGTGTTGAGCATCATCGCCCGCACGAACTCCAGGTCGGCCGGGGTGTCGGGGTCGCGGATCTGGGTGGCGCCGAGGTGGGAGGAGAAGTCCTCCGGGGTGCGCAGGACGTGCTTGACGTCGGCGTGCCGGAACACCGCCCAGTAGCCGGGCCCCTCCTTCCACGGGCCGACCGCCGGTTCGGGGATCCGGCAGACGGGCGCTTCCCTGCGCAGCCGGGCGAACAGCTCGTACGGGACGGCCCGCTCGTACGTGGACGGCAGGAAGACCTCTTCCCGCAGGTCACCGTGGGTGTGGCCGGTGTCGTCCACAGGGGAGGCCGTTCCGGGCGTGTCGTCCACAGGAGGTCGCGGCGTCTCCTCGCTCATGACGTCCAGGGTGCAGGATGGGCGCGTGACTCCAGAAGAGGGACAGGCGATCCTCGCCGAATACTTCGCGCCCTGGGTGCGGCGGCTCGGCCTGCTGGTCGAGGAGGTGGGCGACCGGCACGCCGTGCTGCGCCTGCCGTGGTCGGCCGAGCTGGCCCGGGAGGGCGGCGGGCTGAGCGGCCAGGCGATGATGGCCGCCGCCGACACCGCCACCGTCGTCGCGATCTCCGCCGCCCGGGGCGGGTTCGTGCCGATGACGACCGTCCAGCAGTCCACGACGTTCCAACGGCCGGTCGTGGACAAGGACGTGCTGGTCGAGGTCCGCATCTCCAAGCTGGGGCGCACGCTGGCCTTCAGCGAGGTCACGCTCACCGCCGCGGGCGAGAGCGACCCGGCCGCCCGCGCCTCGACGGTCTACGCCCTCCTCGCGTGATCGCGTCTCAGAAATCTCTCAGGTGGGGAAAGTAGGATTCCACCTCATGAACCGTACGGCCGCGCTGGTCGCGGTGCTCGCCCTGCTGGGGGTGACGACGTGGCTGGTGTGGCCGTCAGCGCCCGGCGCGCGCGGCCAGGACCAGATGATCACCGTCGTCGACGGCCCCGCCGACGACCAGCGGGTCCAGATCGACACCACGTTCTACCCGCCGGCCGGTGCTGACAAGGCGCCCGCGGTGCTGCTCGCGCACGGGTTCGGCGGCAGCAAGCGCAGCGTGAGCGAGCAGGCCGAGCGCCTGGCCGGGTCGGGCTACGCGGTGCTGACCTGGTCGGCGCGCGGCTTCGGCCGCTCCGGCGGCGAGATCGCGCTCAACTCCGCCGACTACGAGGTCAAGGACGTCAAGCAGCTCATCGACTGGCTGGCCAAGCGGCCGGAGGTCGCGCTCGACGGGTCGGGCGACCCGCGCGTCGGCATCGCGGGCGGCTCCTACGGCGGCGCGATCGCGCTCATGACGGCCGCCCATGACGCCCGCGTCGACGCGATCGTGCCCCAGATCACCTGGTCCGACCTGGCCGGCGCGCTCTTCCCCGACGCCACCGGCAAGGGGCCCGCGAACGGCGTGTTCAAGCGCATGTGGGCGGGCATCTTCTTCGGCCGGGGCGGCGCGGGCGTGCCGCAGGGCCTGGAGGCGCTCACCGAGCGGCCCGAGCCGCTGACCGCCGAGCAGGCGCGCTGCGGCCGGTTCCTGCCCGCGATCTGCGAGATCTACCAGGAGGTCGCCAAGACCGGCAAGGCCACGCCGGAGGCGATCGAGCTGCTGCGCAAGTCGAGCCCCGTCTCCGTCGCGGGCCGGATCAAGGCGCCGACGCTGCTCATCCAGGGGCAGCGCGACTCGCTGTTCCCGCTCGACCACGCCGACGCCAACGCCAAGGCGATCGCCGCCGCGGGCACCCCGGTCAGCCTGGCCTGGTTCGACGGCGGCCACGACGGCGGCGACGGCGAGGCCGAATGGCTGTACGAGCAGACGGCGGCCTGGTTCGACCACTACCTGAAGAACGCCGGCGCCACCGCCCCGCAGGCCGCCACCACCCCCGCCGGCGCCGGCACCACCGCCGGCACCGCCGCCGGGACGCCTGTCAGCGCCTTCACCGTGACCCGCGACGGCGGCCGCGACCCGGGCACCCGGCAGCGCATCCGCCTGCACCCCGAGGCCACCGCCTATCCCGGCCTGGGCGGCACCGACGTCACCGACGTCCCGCTCGCCGGACCCGAGCAGCACGTCGTCAACCCGCCCGGCGGCTCACCCGCCTCGATCTCCACGGTCCCGGGCGTCGGCAGCCTGCTCGGCGGCGGCAGCGGTCAGAGCGGCATGAGCGTCTCGCTCGACATGCCCGGCCAGAGCGCCGCGTTCGAGTCCGCGCCGCTCACCGAGCCGCTCCAGCTCACGGGCTCGCCGACGGCCAGGATCAAGGTGTCGGGCTCGGGCGAGGTGACCCTGTTCGCCAAGCTGTTCGACGTGCCCGACTCGATGCAGCCGCCGACCCTGCCCGCCGGTCTGGTCGCGCCCCTGCGCGTGACGATCCCCGAGGGCGCGGGCAGCGCCGAGGTCACCGTCACGCTCCCGGCCGTCGACCACCGCTTCGAGATCGGCCACCGGCTGCGGCTGGTCGTCGCCACGACCGACATGGGCTACGCGACCCCGGCCGAGCCGGCCTCCTACCGCGTCGCCCTCGCCTCCCCCGCGGTGTCCGTCCCGACGGTCGCCACCCTCGCCGCCCCGCCCGCCGGGATCGCCTGGTGGGTGTGGGCGATGCCGCTGACGGCGATCCTCGTCGCCGCCGCCGTCCTCACCACCGGCCGCCGCCGCCCGGCCCCGGCCCCGGCCCCCACCCCGGCCCCGGCTTCCGTCGGCGTCGGGGCCGGCGCGTCGCCGGACTCCGTGGCTTCCTCCGCCGCCGAAGCGGGGGCGCCGGTGCCCGCCGGGACGGCCGAGGTGCCGCTGGACATCCGGGGGCTGAGCAAGGCCTACCGCAACGGGGAGCCCGCCGTGGACGGCCTGTCGTTCCGGGTGGAGCAGGGCCAGGTGCTGGGCCTGCTCGGCCCCAACGGCGCCGGCAAGACGACCACGATGCGCATGATGATGGGCCTCATCCACCCCGACGGCGGCGAGATCCGGATCTTCGGCGAGCCCGTCACCCCCGGGGCGCCGGTCCTGTCCCGGCTGGGCTCGTTCGTGGAGGGCCCCGGGTTCCTGCCGCACCTGTCCGGGCGCGACAACCTGGAGCTCTACTGGGCCGCCACCGGCCGCCCCGCGGCCGACGCCCGGTTCGACGAGGCGCTGGAGATCGCCGGTCTCGGCACCGCGCTGGAGCGGGCCGTACGCACCTACTCGCAGGGCATGCGCCAGCGCCTGGCCATCGCCCAGGCCATGCTCGGCCTGCCGGACCTGCTCGTGCTCGACGAGCCCACCAACGGCCTCGACCCGCCCCAGATCCGGGAGATGCGCGAGGTGCTCAAGCGCTACGCGCGCGACGGCCGTACGGTGATCGTCTCCAGTCACCTGCTGGCCGAGGTGGAGCAGACCTGCACCCACGTGGTCGTCATGCAGCGCGGCAGGCTCGTGTCGGCCGGGCCGGTGTCGGCGCTGCTCAGCTCGGCCGCGACCGGCAACGGGCACGGGCCGCGCCTGGAAGACGTGTTCCTGGACCTCATCGGGGAGAAGGCATGACCGCCGCCACGGGCTACTCGCCCCGCCGGACCCTCCCGCTGCGGGTCGAGATCGTCAGGCAGTTCAAGCGGCGGCGCACGCTGGGCATGTTCGGGCTGCTGCTGGCGCTGCCGTGGATCCTGGTGATCGCGTTCCAGCTCGGCCCCGACGGCTTCGGCGACCAGTCGTCGCTGCGCATCTCCGACCTGGCCACGGCCAGCGGGCTCAACTTCGCGGCGTTCGCGCTGTCGGTGTCGGCGAGCTTCCTGCTGGTGGTCGCGGTGGCGCTGTTCTGCGGCGACACGGTGGCCAGCGAGGCCAACTGGTCGTCGCTGCGCTACCTGCTGGCGGCGCCGGTGCCGCGTGACCGGCTGTTGCGGCAGAAGCTCGTCGTGGCGCTCGGCTACTCGGCCGCCGCCGTGATCAGCCTGCCGCTGATGGCGCTCCTGGCGGGGACCCTCGCGTTCGGCTGGGCCGACATCCAGGTCCCCGGCACCGGCGAGACCATCCCGGCGCTCGACGTGCTGCCGCGCTTCGGCATCGTGATCGGTTACGCCATGGTCAGCCAGCTCGTCGTGGCGGCTCTGGCGTTCCTGATCTCCACGATGACCGATTCGCCGCTGGGCGCCGTGGGCGGGGCGGTCGGCCTGTGGATCGTTTGCACCATCCTGCAGGCGGTGGAGGCGCTGGGGGCGCTGCGCGAGTTCCTGCCCACGTTCTGGAACAACGCCTGGATCGACGCGCTCGCCCCGGAGCTGGACTGGAGCGGCATGGCCAAGGGCGCCTCGGTGTCGATCACGTACGCGGCCATCCTCATCGCCATCGCCTTCCGCCGCTTCCGCAGCAAGGACGTGGTGAGCTGACCGCGCCCCGGCGGAGGTGACCGTGGTGGTCCGGGGGCGCGCCGTAATGCGCCACCGGACCACGCCCGCTGACCCGCGCGACACGGGACACGGGCGCACGCTGGTCCGCAGGACGTGGCGGTGTGGGGGTGTGGCGGTGTGGGGGCTCCCCGGCGTTCTGGGCCTGGTGCGCATTCCGGCGGGGTGGTGGTGCGGGACGGGTGGGCGGCGGTGGGCGCTGGGGCGGGTAAGGAGGTCTCATGACTCGTCGCGTTCTCGTGTCCGGTGCCAGCATCGCCGGTCCTGCCGTGGCCTACTGGCTCGACCGCTACGGTTTCGACGTCACGGTCGTGGAGCGGGCTCCCGCCGTCCGGGGCGGTGGTTACGCCATTGACATCCGTGGCACCGCGCTCGGCGTGGTGGAGCGGATGGGGCTGCTTCCCCGGCTCCGGGACGCCCACGTCGACTCGCAGAAGGTCTCGTTCGTCGATCCGGAGGGCGAGGTGATCGCCGCCATTCCGGCCCAGGACGTGGTGGGCGGCACGGAGGGCGTCGACCTTGAGGTGCGGCGCGGCGACCTGGCCGACGCGCTCGTCGACGTGATCCGTGACCGGGTCGAGTTCGTGTTCGGCGACTCCGTCGCCGTCCTGCACGACGACGGCGACCGGGTGGAGGTCGCGTTCGACAGCGGCCGGACGCGGACGTACGACCTGGTGATCGGCGCCGACGGCCTGCACTCCGGCACCCGCGCCCACGTCTTCGGCCCCGAGGGGCCCTTCCACCGCTATCTGGGCTGCTGCTTCGCCGGGTTCACGCTGCCCGGTGACCTCGGCCTGGCGCACGAGGCGTTCATCTGGAACGTCCCGGGCAAGGCCGCCGTCCTCAACGCGCACGAGCCCGGCACCCCGGTGCACGGTTTCCTGGTGTTCGTCCGGGACGAACCGCCCTTCGACGTCCTGCGCGACCCCGCCGCCCTGCGTGACCTGGTCACCGCCGAGTTCGCGGGCGCCGGTTGGGAGGTGCCCCGGCTGGTGACCGCCATGCGCGAGGCCGACGACCTGTTCTTCGACCTCGTCAGCCAGATCCATCTGCCCGCCTGGTCGCGGGGCCGTGTCGCGCTGGTCGGCGACGCCGCGTACGCGCCCTCGTTCATGTCGGGGCAGGGGTCGAGCATCGCCCTCGTCGGCGCGTACATCCTGGCGGGCGAGCTGGCCGTGCGGGACGGGCACGCGGCCGCGTTCGACGCCTACGAGAAGACGGCGCGGGAGTTCGTCGAGACGAACCAGGCCCTGGTCATGGGAGGCGGCTCCGCCCTCCTGCCCCGTACGCGGGAGGAGCTCGACGCGCGCAACGCGGCGCTGCGCGACCCGGAGCTGCTGCCCGGGAAGCAGGTGTCCGCCGCCAGCCTCAGCCTCGCCCTTCCCGACTACGGCCTCGCGGAGTGAGCCGCGCCCTGGTCCACGGGGGTGCGGTGATCGGGACGCGGCGGGCGTGTTGCCGGGATCGGGCAGAATCGGCGCATGCGGTTCGGTGTCCTGGGGGGCTTGGAGGTGCGCGGGGCCTCCGGTGAGGTGGTGTCCGTCGGCGGGCCCCGGCCGCGGGCGCTGCTGGTGATGCTGCTGCTGAACGCCGGCCGGGTGGTGACCGTCGAGGAGCTGATCGACGGCCAGTACGGGGAGGAGCCGCCGGCCGGGGCGGCCAACGCGGTGCAGGCGCAGGTGTCGCGGTTGCGGCGGGGTCTCGGGGCCGGGCTGGTCGAGTTCCACGGGAACGGGTACCGGCTGGCGGTCGATCCGGACGACGTGGACGCGCACAGGTTCGAGCGGCTGGCCCGGGAGGGGCGGCGGCTGGTGGCGGCCGGGCACCACGCGCGGGGGGCGGCGCTGCTGCGGGAGGGTCTGGCGTTGTGGCGCGGGCCGGCGCTGAGCGATCTGCCGTCGGGCGGGGCGCAGGCGGCGCGGCTGGAGGAGCTGCGGCTCGGGGCGCTGGAGGATCTGGCGGAGGCCGAGCTGGGGTTGCCCGAGGGGGCTTCGGTGGCGGAGCTGCGGGGGCTGGTGGACGCGCATCCGTTGCGGGAGCGGCTGCGGGCGCAGCTGATGCGGGCGCTGCACGCGGCGGGGCGGCAGGCCGAGGCGCTGGAGGTGTTCGAGGAGGGGCGGCGGCTGCTGGCGGACGAGCTGGGCGTCGATCCCGGCGCCGAGCTGGCGGGCGCTCACCTGGACGTGCTGCGGGGGACCGAGCCGGTGCCCGTGGCGCGGCGGGGGCTGCCCGCGCAGTTGACCAGCTTCGTGGGCCGGGAGGAAGAGCTGGCGCTGATCGGGCGGCTGCGGGATGCCCGGTTGGTCACCGTCGTGGGGCCCGGCGGCACCGGCAAGACCCGGCTGGCGGTCGAGGCGGCCGCGCGGGAGACAGCCGCGCGGGAGACAGCCGCCCAGAAGATGGCCGCCCACGAGTCGGCCGCCCAGAAGGTGGGCGCCCGCGAGGTGGCCGGTCCTGTTGCGGGGGGCGGGGCCGGGGCGGGTGGGGTGTGTTTCGTGGATCTCACTCCGCTGGCCGAGCTGACCGGCGAGGGGGTGGGGGGCGAGGAGGTCGCTCGCGTGCTGCTGGGGGCGCTCGGCGTGCGGGAGGGCGGGCTGCGGGCGCCGTACACGGTGGACCCGGTGCGGCGGCTGGCGGCGGCGCTGGGCGGCGGGCGGGAGACGCTGCTCGTCCTCGACAACTGCGAGCACGTGGTGGGCGCCGCGGCCGGGCTGGTGCGGGAGCTGCTCGGGGAGTGCCCGGGGCTGCGGGTGCTGGCCACGAGCCGCGAACCGCTCGGGATCACCGGCGAGGCGCTGGTGACGCTGACGCCGCTGGCGACGCCGCCCGCCGGCCGGACGGCAGGGCCCGCCGGGCGGACGGCAGTGGGTGAGGCGATGGCGTACCCGGCCGTACGGCTGTTCGCGGACCGGGCGGGGGCCGTACGGCAGGGGTTCGAGGTGGGGCCCGGCAACGTGGAGGCGGTCGTGCGGATCTGCGCGGCGCTGGAGGGGGTGCCGCTGGCGATCGAGCTGGCGGCGGCGCGGCTGCGGTCGTTCGGGGTGGAGGAGATCGCGGCGCGGCTGGCGGAGGACGGCCGGTTCCGGCTGCTGTCGCGCGGGGATCGTACGGCGGCGGCGCGGCACCGGACGTTGCGCGCGGCCGTCGAGTGGAGCTGGGACCTGCTGACGGCCGGCGAGCAGGCGCTGGCGCGGCGGTTCTCGGTGTTCGCGGGCGGCGCGACGGTGGCGGCGGTGGAGGAGGTGTGCGGGCTGGACGACGCGGCGGGGCTGCTGGGCGACCTGGTGGACAAGTCGCTCGTCGAGCACGCCGACGGCCGGTACCGGATGCTGGAGACGATCCGGCTGTTCTGCGCGGAACGGCTGGCCGAGTCCGGCGAGCTCGAACCGACGCGGGAGCGGCACGGGCGCTGCTTCGAGGCGCTGGCGCAGCGGGCCGACCCACACCTGCGGCGCGGCGAACAGCTGGAGTGGCTGCGGCGGCTGTCCGCCGACCACGGCAACCTCATGGGGGCGCTGCGCTGGGCCGTGCGCCACGACCGCGACAGGGCGCTGCGCATGGTGGCGGCGCTGGCGTCCTACTGGTGGCTGAGCGGGCGGCAGAGCCAGGCCGGGGAGCCCGCCGCCGAGCTGCTGGAGGCCGTCGGGCGGCCCGTCGAGGGGCTGGAGGAGGGGTACGTGATGTGCGTGGTGCACGCCTCTCCCCCGGCCGCGGCGGAGCACTGGGAGCGGGCGGCGGCGTTCGTGGCCGGGCTGGACCGGCCGTTGCGGCATCCGATCACCGCCGCGCTGTGGGGGATGACGGTGGGGCCGCCGGCGCGGCCGGTCGGGCCGGAGACCGACTGGGTGCTCGGCTCCGACCCGTGGAGCGAGGCGCTGGGGCGGCTCGGGCGGGCGCTGCTGCGGGTGATCGACGGCGATCCTGCCGGGGGTGAGCGGGAGCTGGAGGACGTGCTCGGGCGGTTCCGCGCGGTGGGCGAGCGGTGGGGCATCGCGCAGGGGCTCGACTGGCTGGCCCTGCTCGCCGGGTGGCGTGGCGACTGGCGGCGGGCCGGGGAGATGTGGCGGGAGGCGCTGGACCTGCTCGGCGAGCTGGGGGCACTGGAGGAGATGGCGGACGTGCTCGGGCGGCAGGCCGAGGCGCTGGTGCGGGAAGGCGACCTGGCGGGCGGGGCCGCCGCCTACCGGCGGGCCGAGGAGGCCGCGCTGCGTGCCGGGCGGGGCGGGGCGCCGGTGACGGTGGAGGTGGGGCTGGGCGAGCTGGCCCAGGCGGCGGGTGACACGGGTGAGGCGCGGAGGCGG
The DNA here is from genome assembly GCF_053590035.1 of Nonomuraea sp. NPDC003214. Lineage (NCBI taxonomy): Bacteria > Bacillati > Actinomycetota > Actinomycetes > Streptosporangiales > Streptosporangiaceae > Nonomuraea > Nonomuraea sp. NPDC003214. Next base: position 479,827 of record NZ_JBSFSX010000003.1, read on the forward strand.
TTCGAGCGGGCGCTGGCGGCGTCGAGGAGCGGCGGGTTCGGGGCGCGGCAGGCGCGGGGGCGCGTGCTCGTCGCGCTGGCCCGCCTCACGGCGGCCGAGCGGCGGGCCGAGCGGCGGGCCGGTGTACGGGGGTCCGGTGTACGAGGGTCCGGGGGCGGCGGGGAGGCGCGGCGGCTGTACGGGCAGGCGGTGACGGCGGTGCTCGACGTCGGCCTGGCCGCCGACCTGGCGGACGTCGCCGCGGGGCTGGCCGGGGCGCTGGTCCTTGAGAGCGTGGCCGAGAGGGCCTCGGTGGTGGCGGGGCAGGGTGCGGTTTCTGCGGGGGTGGCGGAGAGGGCGGCGGTGTTGCTGGGGGCGGGAGTGGCGGTGCGGGGGGCGGCGGTGGCCGGTGATCGGCAGGTCACCGCGACCGCCGAGGCGGCACGCGAGGTGCTGGGGGCCGAGGCGTTCGACCGCGCGCACGCCCGTGGCAGGGCCCTGACGCGGGCGGACGTGCTGACGGCCCTGACCGCCGAAGGGGCGCGCCTGGCCGGCAAGGGCGACCCCCCGGCGCACCGGACCGGCTAGCGCCAGGCCCGCGTGGCGCCAGGCCCGCCGGCGCCCGGTCCGCCGGCGCCAGCCCCGTCGGCGCCCGGTCCGCGTGGCGCCCCGTCCGCGTGGCGCCCGGGCCGCCAGCGCCCGGTGCGGCCCGCTGACAGTGCGGGGGTGCGGCCAGGCCGGGGTTGTCAGCGGGGGCGCGGTGGGTTGTCAGCGGGGGCGCCCATGCTCGGTCTCATGGACACCGCTATGAAGAACACCTCGGTCCTCGTCTCCGGCGCGAGCATCGCCGGCCCCGCGATCGCCTACTGGCTGCACCGGTACGGGTGCCGCGTCACCGTGGTGGAGAAGGCGCCCGCGCTGCGGCTGGGCGGGCAGGCGGTCGACTTCAAGGGCGCCGTGCACCGTACCGTGCTGGAGCGCATGGGCATCCTGGAGGAGGTGCACCGCCGCCGGACCGGCGGGTCGGACCAGGAGATCGTCGACGCGCGGGGCAGGCGGCTGGCCGTGATGCCGGGCGAGTTCACCGGCGGCGACGTGGAGATCCTGCGGGGCGACCTGGCGGAGCTGCTGTACGAGCGGACGAGGGAGGGCTGCGAGTACGTCTTCGGCGACTCGATCACGTCGCTGACGCAGTCGGCCGGGGGCGTGGACGTGACGTTCGAGCGGGCGGCGCCGCGGACGTTCGACCTGGTGGTGGGGGCGGACGGGATCCACTCGAACGTGCGGCGGCTGGCGTTCGGCCCGGAGGAGGAGTTCGTCCGCTTCCTGGGCCACTACTACGCGCTGGTGCAGCTCGACCTGGAGTCGGGCAGCCAGATGTACAACGAGCCGGGCAGGATGGCGGCGCTGGGCGGGGTGAAGGCGCCGAGCTTCTTCGTCTTCGCCTCCGAGCCGCTGGACTACGACCGGTATGACGTGGAGCAGCAGCGCCGCGTCCTGATGGACGCCTACCGGGGCGCCGGGTGGCGGATCCCGGAGGTGCTGGACAGGCTGGCGGGGGTCGAGGACATCTATCTGGACTCGATCAGCCGGGTCGAGACGGACGAGTACGCCAGGGGCCGCGTGGTGCTGCTGGGCGACGCGGCGTACGGGAACACGCTGGGCGGTTTCGGCAGCGGTCTGGCGCTCGTGGGCGCGTACGTGCTGGCGGGTGAGCTGGCGGCGGCGGGCGGTGATCACCGGGCCGGGTTCGCGGCCTATCAGGAGGCGTTCCGCGGCTACGCCAAGGTGGCGCGGCAGGGGAACGCCGGGCCGTTCCTGGCGCCGGCGACGCCGGCGCGGATCAGGATGCGCAACTGGATGCTCCGCCGCAGGGTGATGATGCGGGCGATGCTCAAGGCCACGGACTGGTTCGCGACCGGCATCGAGCTGAAGGACTATGCCCAGTGCGGCGGCTTGTTGTCGAGGTAGAAGGCGTCGGGGTCGGTCTCGGGCCAGTCGCCCCAGCCGAGGTCGGTGTCGTCGGAGGTCTGCTCCGGGAGAAAATCCTGCACGGAATACATGCTACCGAGTGATACAAAGCCGACCCCGCGGGCGTTCCAGGCGCCGGGACACCCGGCGATCTCGGCGGTACGATGCCTAAGCAGGTTGTCGCCTATCCCCCCGAGAGGCTGCCCATGGCCACCCCGACAGGATGGCGGCGAGAAGGCAATCTGCCGGCGGAGCTGACCAGCTTCGTCGGCCGGACGCGCCTGCTCGCCAACCTCAAGCGGTACCTGGGCGAGTCCCGCCTGGTGACGGTCACGGGCATCGGCGGCGTGGGCAAGTCGCGCACGGTGCTGCGGCTGGCGCACCAGGTGCGCAACCATTATCCCGACGGTGTCTGGTTCGCCGATCTGGCCCGGTTGCAGGACGCGGGCATGGTCCGGCACACGATCGCGTCCGCGCTCGGCATCGCCGACCAGTCGTCGCGGGCGGAGTCGGAGACGCTGTCGGAGTGGGTGGGCACGCGCGACATGCTGCTCATCATCGACACGTGCGAGCATCTGGTGCAGGGCTGCGCGGAGCTGGTGCACGAGCTGCTGGAGGCGGCGCCCAACCTGAAGGTGCTGGCCACCAGCCGCCAGTCGCTGCACCTGCCGTACGAGCACGTGGTGCCGGTGCCGCCGCTGCAGGTGCCGGGCGACGACCCGGTGGAGAACCTGTTCACCAACGAGTCGGTGCAGTTGTTCGCGGCGCGGGCCGGGGCGGTGGTGCCCGATTTCGCGCTGGACGAGTACAACATCAACGCGGTGGCGGAGCTGTGCCGTCGTCTCGACGGCATCCCGCTGGCGATCGAGCTGGCGGCGGTGCGGCTGCGGGCGCTGTCGGTGGAGCAGATCCTGGCGCTGCTGGCCGACCGGTTCAGCCTGCTGGCGGGCGCGAGCCGGACGGCGCTGCCGCGGCATCAGACGCTGCGGGCGGCGATCGGGTGGAGTCACGAGCTGTGCGAGCCGGCCGAGCGGCTGCTGTGGGCGCGGCTGTCGGTGTTCGCCGGTGACTTCGAGCTGGAGGCGGCGCGTGCCGTCTGCTCCGACGAGCGGCTGCCGGAAGGCGACATCACCGACCTGGTCACGGGGCTGGTGGAGAAGTCGATCCTGATGATCAGCAGCAACCACGCCGGCGTCCGCTACAAGCTGATCGACACGCTGGCGGAGTACGGCGAGGAGTGGCTGGAGAAGCTCGGCCAGAAGCAGAACCTGCGCCACAAGCACCTGGCCTACTACCTGAGCCTGGCGCAGCGCAGCGAGGACGCATGGTCGGGGCCGAGGCAGATCTACTGGTTCGTCCGCATGCGGCAGGAGCACGACAACGTCCGCCTCGCGCTGGAGCACGCGCTGCGCACGCCGGGTGAGACGATTCTGGCGCTGACGCTGCTGTCGTCGCTGTGGTTCATGTGGGTGTGCTGCGGTTTCGTCCGCGAGGGCCGTCTTTATCTGGAGCGGGCCCTGGAGGCCAACAAGGGCTTCAGCAAGGAGCGCTGCAAGGCGCTGTGGGTGCTGTCGTACGTGCGCAGCGCCCAGGGTGACAGCGTGGGCGCGCTGGAGGCGGCCGAGCGGTGCAGCACCGAGGCGGTGCGGGTCGGCGACTCCAGGGCGGTGATCCTGGCCTCGAAGATGCAGGGCACCGCCGCGCTGCTGCAGGACGACCTGCAGAAGGCGAGCGCGCTGCTGGGCGTGGCGATCGAGTTCAACACCGACAACAAGGAGCTCAACCCGGGCCTGCTGCCGGCGATCGTGGAGCTGTCGCTGGTGCTGTCGGCGCAGGGCGAGCTGTACGAGGCCGAGTCGCTGCTGAACGACTGCCTCCAGGTGTGCAAGGAGCGCGGCGAGCTGTGGGTGAGCTCCTACGCGCAGTGGGCGATGTCGCTGACCAAGCTGGGCAGCAACCGGCCGGGCGAGGCGCTGGACGCGGCCCGCGAGGGGCTGCGGATCAAGCGTCACTTCCACGACACGCTGGGCACGCTGCTGGTGCTGGAGACGACGGCGCGGATCTTCGCCGCGATGGGGCAGGAGCCGCTGGCGGCCCGGCTGCTGGGCGCGTTGCAGCAGAACTGGAAGACGGCGGGCCTGCCGATGCTGGGCGCGCCGTTCCTGACCGGTGACCACGATCAGTGCGTCAAGGAGTGCCAGAAGGCGATGGGCGAGCGGGACTATCAGGCGGCGTTCGAGGAGGGCGGGCGGCTGGACCTCGACGAGGCGTCCGCGCTCGCGCTCGGCGACCTGGACGCCTCGGAGGACGGCGTTGTCTGAGGGGGTCCGGGACCTGGACCGCGGGGTGTGACGACGGAGCCCGCGCTCACCTAGACGGCTTGCGGCCAGCGGGTGTCGGTGGGCCAGGCGTGCACGTAGCGGGCGCTGCCGAGGGAGAACTCGATGTGCCCGCGCACCCAGTGTTCGAGTCCGCGCACGTATCGGCGGACGGGCAGCGAGGCCCACTTGTCGAGCGCCGCGCGCCGCTCCACGAAGGCGGCGATGGCCGCGTTGTGCATCTTCGACACCTCTTCGAGCGCCTCCTGGAGGTTGAACGTCCGGTGCGTGGCCAGCACCGTGACGAGGTTGTGCCGGGCCTTGTCGTTGCCCCGTTCCTTGGCGTACGAGAGCAGGTCGTTGTCCCAGCCGATGAGGTCGCAGGCCAGGTCGGAGAGCATGCGCACGTCGGGGTGGTGCCATTCTTCGGCTTCGAGCCTGTAGCCGCCGCCGACGTCGATGAGCGCGAAGCAGGTGAAGGTGGCCCCGGTGATGCGGCGCATGAGCACGTAGTCCTCGGGGGTGGGGATGAGGTCGACCTCCCGGTTGGCGGCCTCCCAGATCTGGGCGAACAGGTATTCCTTCACCGTGGTGCGCCACCGGTCGACCTGGGCGGGGGTGCCGGACTCGGCGATGCGGTCGAGGAGTTCGCGCAGGGTGACGCCGAACGGGTCGCCGCCGTCGGGTTCGCGGCGCCGGTCGAGGATCTCCAGGAGGGGCGGGAGGGCGCGGGCCAGCGCGGAGGCGCGGTGCCCCATCAGTTCGCCTTCGCAGAACGCGTCGTCGAAGGCGAACAGCCAGTTGTACCAGTCGTTGATCAGGCGGAGCGCGTCGCGGGGCACTAAGGGGTTGGTCCGCGCGGCGAGCATGCCGATCTTGGAGCGCCGGAAGTGCTCGAGGGTCTCGGCTCCGGGCAGCAGGTGTGAGGCGGCCAGCCAGCTATGGCTCTCGGCGTCGACCTCGGCGGCGTGCTCGTTTATCTCATTGGGGAACGGGCAGGGCAGCGGAGGGATCTGGAGTGGTCGCCTACTGAAGGAATGCGCAGAATTAGCCACTCATCCAGCATGACGATGGACCGTTCGAAAGGCCATACTCCCCTCATTCGTACATATTTCATATTATGAACTACTTTGCCCCAAACCATTCCAAAAACTCGTCGTGTGCGAACATCCTGGCCGTGTCGACGGCCGACGGGTTCCCGGCGGCCGGGTCGGCCCCGCCGTCGAGCAGCGCCCTGACCACGGCCGGCTCCTTCTTGAACACCGCGCCCGCGAGCGGCGTCTGGCCGCGGTCGTTGGCCCGCCCCGGATCGGCTCCCTGCTCGATGAGCATGCTCACGGTGGCCGCGTGCCCGTGATAGGCCGCGAGCATCAGCAAACTGTCACCTTTGCCATTGGTGAGATCGGCCGGGACCCCGGCCTCCACGTACGCGCGCAGCGCGTCGGTGTCACCGCTCCTGGCCAGGTCGAACATCCTGGTGGCGAACTCTTCGAGCTCCGGGTCCCCGTCCATGAGCCCATTGTGCCTCGATAGGGTGCCGATCACGGAATCGTTCCGGCTCGCCGTGGGTTCTGGAGATGAGTACCTAAGGAAAGGCTGACCAGACGTGTTCGACCCGACGGATCTCTACAAGCTCGCAGACGATGTCCCCGAGCTGACCGATCCGGTGTTGCTGTACCACTTCGACGGTTTCGTCGACGCCGGCGCCGCCGGGCGCCTGGCGTTGGGCCACCTGCTGGCCGAGCTGGAGCACCGGGTCGTGGCGACGTTCGACGTGGACCGGTTGCTCGACTACCGCTCGCGCCGGCCCATCATGACGTTCGACACCGACAGATGGGTGGAGGTCGAGACCCCCGAGCTGGCCCTGTACGCGGCCGAGGACGCCACGGGCACCCCGTTCCTGCTGATGAGCGGCCCGGAGCCGGACCGGGAGTGGGAGCTGTTCACCCGCGCGGTCGCCACCCTGGTCGAGCGCCTGGGCGTGAGCCGGATGGTCACGCTGCACGGCATCCCGATGGCGGTGCCGCACACCCGGCCGCTCGGCATCACCATGCACGCCAGCCGCCCCGAGCTGATCGGCCCGCAGACCAGCGCGTTCGGCCGGGTGCAGGTGCCGGGCAGCGTGGCGGCGCTGCTGGAGTTCCGGCTCGGCGCCGAGGGCCGCGACGCGGTCGGCTACGCCGTGCACGTGCCGCACTACCTGTCGCAGGCCGAATACCCGACCGCCGCCGTCACCGGGCTGGAGGCGGTCACCCGCAACACCGGGCTGGTCTTCCCGATGGACGGCCTGCGTGAGGCGGCCCAGCGCACGACGTCGGAGATCGAGGAGCAGATCGGCGCGTCGGCCGAGCTGTCCAGCGCGATCACCGGGCTGGAGCAGCAGTACGACGCGTTCGCGGCCGGCTCGGAGCGGGAGAATCTGATCGCCGACGCCACCCCGATGCCCACGGGCGACGAGCTCGCCGCCCAGTTCGAGCGGTTCCTGGCGGAGCGCGACGATGAGTGAGCAGCCGGTCCGGGTGGGCCTCGTCGGCTACGGGACCGCGGGGGCGTTCTTCCACGCGCCGCTGATCCACGCGACCGGCGGGCTGCGGCTGACGGCCGTGGTGACGCGCGACCCGGAGCGGCAGGCCGAGGTGGCCGCGCGCTACGGCGCCGAGGGAGTCGGCGACGTGGACCTGCTGTGGGACCGCTGCGACCTGGTCGTGGTGGCCTCCCCCAACCGGACCCACGCGAGCCTGGCCACCGAGGCGCTGCGCCACGGCAGGGCGGTCATCGTCGACAAGCCGTTCGCCCGCACCGCCGAGGAGGCGGAGCCGGTCGTGCGGCTGGCCACCGAGCGCGGGCTGCCGCTGACCGTCTTCCAGAACCGGCGGTGGGACGGCGACTTCCTGACCGTGCGCCGGCTGGCCGGTGACGGGGAGCTGGGCGAGGTGCTGCGGCTGGAGTCGCGCTTCGAGCGCTGGCGGCCGGCGCCCAAGGGCGGCTGGCGCGAGTCGGGCGGCCCCGGCGAGGCCGGCGGCCTGCTGTACGACCTGGGCAGCCACCTGGTCGACCAGGCGATCCAGCTGCTCGGCCCGGTCCGGTCGGTTTACTGCGAGAGCGACGTGCGGCGCGAGGGCGTCGGCGCGGACGACGACACGTTCGTGGCGCTGACGCACGCGGGCGGCGCCCGCTCCCACCTGTGGGCGAGCTCGCTGGCCGCCCAGCTCGGGCCGCGCTTCCGGGTGCTGGGCTCCAAGGCCGCCTACGTCAAGCACGGCCTGGACGTCCAGGAGGAGCGGCTGCGGGCGGGGCGCTCGCCCGGCGAGGCGGGGTTCGGCGACGAGCCCGAGGACCGGTGGGGAGTCCTCGGGGCCGGCGACGAGCTGCGCGCGGTGCCGACCGAGGCCGGCGACTACCTCGGCTTCTACCGCGGCGTCGAGCGGGCGCTGCGCACGGGCGCGCCCGTGCCGGTGCGCCCCGAGAGCGCGGTCGAGGCGCTGACCGTGATCGAGGCCGCCCGCCGGTCGGCCGAGGAGTCCGCCGTCATCAGCCTCGGCTGACCGCTCCCCCGTCGGCCTCGGCCGATCACTCGCGCAGGCGGGCCCGCATCGTGGCGGTGTCGTCCGGCGTCCAGCCGTGCCGGGCCAGCCAGCCCTGCGGCCCGCCGAATCGGTCGTCGAGCACCGCGAGGAACTGCTGGATGTAGCGCGGGCGCGGCATGTGGTCGTCGGCCGGGCGCGAGTCGAGGTCGTCGCGGTAGGTGGAGCTGCCGCGCAGCCGCCGCAGGACGGCCTCCAGCCGCTCGCCGGTGGCCGCGTAGTCCGCCACGATGGCCTCGCGGGTCACGCCCGCGATCTCCAGCGCCAGCGCCGACAGCACGCCGGTGCGGTCCTTGCCGGCCGCGCAGTGCACCACGGCCGCGCCGTCGGCCAGCGCCATCGCGCGCAGCGCCGCCACGACGGCGTCGGGCCGGTCGCGCAGGTAGCCGTAGTAGAAGCCGGTGACGCGCAGCTCCTCGTCGATCTGCCGCTCGTGCCAGGGCAGCACGCGCTCGGCGTCGATGGTGTCGGCCTCGACGTCGGTGTGCCGCCCGCCCTCGGCGAACAGCGTCAGGTGGTGGTGGGTCACCTCGGGCACCGCGGTGAGCGGGCCGGGGCCCTCAAGGGCGACCTCGGCCGTGGAGCGCAGGTCCACGACGTGCCGGAGCTTCAGGTCGCCGACCAGGCGGGAGACGTCGGCGGGGGTGAGCGCCTGAAGGTTGTCGGAGCGCAGGATCCGGCCGTAGCGGGTGACGCCGCCGTCCCGGGTGGGCAGCCCGCCCAGGTCCCGGACGTTGACCGCGCCTTCCAGATCGATCCATCTCGTCATCGCGTTCATCACGTTGACCCTATATGTCCGGCAAAACTGAGCGGATTCGGTCTCCATAACGCAGCATGAACGTATGGATCCGCGCTCCCTGCCCCCACGGATGGTGATCGATCCATCGCTGCCCCCGGACATCTCGGCCGAACTGCGCTCCAGCCCTCAGGTGCTCCGCATGGCCAGGACGGGCCGGCGGATGGAGCCCTCCCACTCTTCGACCTGGCTGTTCGTCGTGCCGGGCGCACTGCTGTTCATCTGGCTGGCGACCGGCAGCGTGGCCGGCGTGGCGATGACGGCGGTGGGCCTGAACCTGATCGCGATGCTGCGGTGGATGGCGGTCGACGCCACCAACCGCGCCGCCAGGCGGCGTCTCCGGCTCGCCTACGAGTACGCCGGCCACTACGTGCTGCCCGAGGACCTCGACCACCCCTGCCAGGTGCTGCTGCGCCGGGCGCAGGCGGCGGCCGACGCGATCCTCGGCTCACAGGTGCACCGGGCCGGACTGATCGACACGACCGACAACCGCGTCACGCTCCCGGAGGAGCTGTGGCAGATCAGCCGGCGGCTGGCCAAGCTGTCGGCCATGCACGCCGAGCACGGCCGGCTGGTCCCCCGCGACCTGCCCTCCGGTCTGGAGGACGCGTTCAAGCCCTACAGCTCGGCGCTCGACGCCGCCTGGACGTCCCTGTCGAGACGGGTGCGCAACCTGGAGAAGTACGCCAAGCAGGTGGTCAAGGCCGACCGGGTCTTCCACGCGCACCAGCGGCTGGAGGCGCTGGCCGCGCGCACGCCGGACTACCAGCAGCTCGTGGCCGAGACCGTGCGCGACGACCTGGCCCGCGCGCACATCAAGGAGCTGTCCGACCAGGCCACGCAGGTGCGCAGGCTGTTCGAGCAGAGCATCCACGAGGCCAGGCAGGCGGCCGGCGAGCTGCTCAGGTCTCCGCTCGTCTGAGCAGCTCCAGCGTCCTGCTCATGCCCGCCTCGTTGCCCAGGCTGCGGTAGAGGTCCCTGGCCTGGCGCAACGGCGGCACCGCCGGGGCGCGCCCGCCGTTGTCCAGGTGCGCCTCGCCCAGGTAGCGCAGGCTGAGCGCCATCCACCAGCGGTCGCCCAGCTCCTCGAACGCGCCCACGGCCCGGCGCAGCTCGTGCTCGGCCTCCGCCATCCGGCCCAGCCGGCCGAGCGCCCGGCCGATGGAGGCGGCGGTGCGGGCCACCCCCCAGGAGTCGCCGAGCACCGCCAGCATCTCCTCGGCCCGCCGGGCCAGCTCCAGCTCGCGCGGGCCGTTGGCCGGGTCGCCGACCTCGCCCGCGGCGCGCAGGCAGCGGGCCTCCTCCCACAGCTCGCCGCGCTGCCGGAACATCTCGGCCGCCCGGTCCAGGCTGTGGCCGGCCCGGGCGAAGCCGTCCTGCGCGGCCCGGTGCTCACCGGCCCGGCGCAGGCCGCGCGCCTGGGCGGCCAGCACCTCGCCGTAGACGCGCAGCGTCTGCGCCTCCGAGTAGCGGTTGCCCGCCCGCTCGAAGACCTCCAGCGAGTCCTCCAGCAGCCGCCTGGCCTCCTCCGGCCGCCGTTCGGCCAGCCGCAGCTCGGCCAGGTTGCGCTGGGTGCGGGCCATCCACCAGAAGTCCTCCTCGCCCCTGAACGCGGTGATCGCGCCGATGAGATGCTCCTGCGCCCGGTCGAGGTGGCCGTCGCTGAACAGCGTCATGCCGATGGCCCGCATCGCCCTGGCCGCCCACCACGACTCGCCCAGCTCGGTGAAGACCTCCAGCGCCCACTCGGCGTCCGCGCGGCCCCGCTCCTGCCCGCCCTGACCACCCTGTACGGCGGCGCGGTCGAGCATGGAGATCGCCTGGGCGCGCCGGTCGCCGGCCCGCTCGGCGGCCTCGCAGCCGAGGTCGGCCACCGTGTGCCAGTCGGCCCAGTAGGCGCGCAGCGAGTGGCACAGCGAGCAGAACGCCCTGGCCAGCCCCCAGGTGAGCTCCCACATCTCCAGCTGCCTGGCCAGCGTGATCATCGACATGAGCGTGAGCCGCTCGGCGTTGAGCCAGTCGCCGGCGTGGATCTGCCCCTCCGTGCTGGAGCGGCGGCCGCCCTTGCTCCAGTCCTGCGGCCACCGGTCCTGCGCGGCCTCCTCCGCACGGCGGCGGTAGCCGTGCAGCACCCGCTCGATGGCGTCGCCGCGCCGCTCCGGGTCGTCCTCGCCGGCCAGCTCGGCGGCGAACAGCGCGACGAGGTCGTGCAGCCGGTAGCGCAGCGCGCCGGTGGCGTCGGTGCCGGAGCACTCGGCGAGCTGGGCGTCGATGAGCGCCTCCAGCTGGTCGGCGCCGTCGAGGCCGGAGACGTCGAGCAGCTCCCCGGCGACCCAGGCGGGCACGTCGGGCGCGGGCAGCGCGCTGAGCAGGCGCAGCAGCCGGCGTTGCACGCCGGTGCAGTCGTCGTAGCTGAGCTGGACGGAGGCGCGCACGCTCTTGTCCACGGTGGGCGCGAGTTCGAGCTGGTCGAGGCGGCGGCGCTCGTCGTGCAGCCGGTCGGCCATCTGGCGCAGCGTCCACTGCTCGCGGGTGGCGAGCCGGCCGCCGCAGATGGTGACGGCCAGCGGCAGGTGGTCGCACTGGCGGACGATGCGCCGGGCCGACTCCAGGTCGTCGCTCACCCGGGCGCCGCCGGCCAGCCGGGCCAGCAGCTCCACGCCCTGCGCCTCGCTGAACACGCCGAGCCGCGTGTCGTGGGTGCCGTTCAGGAACAGCGGCTGGCGGGAGGTGACCAGCACCGCGCAGCCGCGCTCGGCCGGGATCAGCGCCTTGACCTGTTCGGCGTCGTGCGCGTTGTCCAGGCCGATGAGGATGCGGCGGCCCTTGGTCCAGGTCAGCCAGAGCTTGCGCAGCTCCTCCAGGCCGCCGGGGTCGATGGTGAGCCGGACGCCGAGCGCGCGCAGGAACCCGGTCAGCACCTCCTCGGGCCGTACCGGGGCGTCGACGCCGCCGCGCAGGTTGGCGTAGAGGCGGCCGTCGGGGAACCAGGCGGCGACCTCGTCCCCGAAGCGGGTCATGAGGGCCGACTTGCCGACGCCGCCGCGCCCGTACAGGGAGACCACGAGCGGCGGGGAGCCGGCGGCGGACCGGCGGCGGGCGGCGAAGACCTCGCGCAGCTCGGCGAGGCTCTCGGCGCGGCCGGTGAAGTGCTCGGGGACGGGCGGCCACTGGTCGGGCGGGCGTGAGGACGGCTCGGCGGGGACGCCGCGCCGGGGCCGGCTCTCGGTGGTGGCCCAGGTGGCCAGGCCGACCAGGAGCGCGGCGGCGGCGGTGACCCCGACCTTGGCCAGGGGCGGGATCTCCCATTCGAGGGCCGCCGCGAGGATGCTGGCCGCGGCGGCCGCGACGCCGGCGGCGACGGGAGCGGCCACTCCGAGCTTGCGCCGGCGCTGCGGCTTGTCCAACTCAGCTGTCACGTACGTGACCCCCCTTCCGGGGGTGATTCAAACCGACGGGGCACGGGCCGCGCCAGCCCGTGCCCCGTCGTTCAGCTACAGGCCGATCACGTGACAGGTGGCCGTCATCGACTTGGCCGGGTCGCTCTCCGACGTGGCGGTCAGCTTGACCCGGGCGAGGCGGGAGCCGCCGTCGCCGCGGAGCGCGTTGACCGTCACCTTGGCGTGCTCGCCGGCGGCGACGGAGGCCAGCGCGTTGGGCAGCTGGGCGGTCCAGCCCTTGCCCGACACCTCGGCCTTGAGACGGTAGACGTCGGAGCCGAGGTAGGCGCTGACGTCCTCGGGGTGCTGCCCGCGCACCGGGCCGGAGCGGCCGGTGTTGAAGAGCGGGAACTTGCAGGTGGACAGGTTCTTGCCGGTCGGGACGCCGGCGGCGGGCAGCAGCCGGACGCCGCGCCGCTGCGGGCCCGCGCCGTCGAGTGAGCGGACGGCGACGGTGTAGGACAGCACGCCCTGGCGGTCGCGGTGCACGTCGGTGATGTAGAAGTGCAGCCGGTTGGCCTCGTCGACGTACTCGTACTCGCTGCCGGAGTCGGTGCCGGCGTGGAAGAGGGCGTCGGACAGCTGCCGGTAGTCGCCGATCGTGATCGGCACCTTGGTCCCGTCGGGCATCACGTAGTCGGTCATGCCGATGTCCTGCGGGTTGGCGTCGATCACCCACTCGAACGGGGCGTCGTCGACGTTCTTGGTCTTGGCCAGCAGGACGCCGGAGTCGGGGGTGAAGGAGTCGGTGCCCATCCGGTCCACGACCTCGACGGTGTAGTTGTCGTAGCCGCCGCCGTCGCAGAGCGGGTCGACCTTCTCGTCACAGGAGCCGGTGCTCTGGTCGCGGGTGTCGAACTGGATGTTCACGCCGGCCAGCCCCTTCGGGCCGGGCTGCGCGGCGCGGGCGGTGATCCGGGCGGTGACCAGGCCGGACTCGTCGAGCGCCTCGCGTGACAGGCGCAGCACGTTGGCCTCGTCGACCATCTCCAGCTTGATCTTGTTGCGGAGCATGTGCTGGGCGCCCATCGAGCCGCCGGAGGTGGGCGGGATCAGCCAGCGGGAGTGCGGGCCGCCCGGCCCGTTGAAGCTGCCGCGGCTGAGCATCTCCCAGATGCCGGTGTAGGCGCGCCGGGGCGGCTTCCCGTACGGGTTGTTGTAGTTGTCGGCGATGCCCATGATGTGGCTCAGCTCGTGGGCGTAGACGCCCATGCCGGAGCTCTCGGCCTGCACGGAGTCGACGCCGAAGCGGGCGTTGGGCCAGAAGGTGGAGCCGGACTGCCAGGAGGTCCACTCGACGTAGCGGGTCCTGGACCAGTTGGGCAGCGCGGGATCGCCCTCGGGGCCCCACTCGTCGGGCACGTCCTCCTTGGTGGGGAACTTCATCATGCCGAACTCCTGCCAGGTGGACGACTCGTCCTGGCCGGCGCTCAGGTAGAAGACGAAGTCGAACTGGTCGGCGGTCTCCTTGCCGACGTCGGCCAGCCAGGCGGCGTTGCCGTCGGCGCGCAGGTTCTTGTTGCAGGAGTCGCCCGAGGGGCAGCCCTCGCCGCCCTGCATCTCCATGGCGTACTCGTGGTCCTTGCCGGGCATCGTGTACGGGCCGAACCCGGTCAGCTCGACACCGTAGCGTCCGCCGGAGTCCTCCATCCAGTATTCGTGGATGGTGTGACCCCGGTTGAGGTCGTTCGGGGTGTTGAGGAAGTCCTGGTAGAACTTGGCCACCTGGTCGCGCGGCACGTCGTGGGCCTGGGCGCTGGGGTTGGCGAAGATGGTCGAGCCCCGGGGCTGGGTCACCACGAACGGCTGGTTGGGGTAGTCCAGCAGGACGAGGGCGCCCTTGAAGGTGCGCTTGGAGCCCTTGACCGCGGGGTCGTTCCACTTGGTGCCGGGGATCTGCTTGTAGTCCGCCCACGTCATGTGGTCGGGGTTGACCCAGTTCTGCGGGTCGATCGGCTTGACGCCGGTGGACGGGCGGTCGCGGCGCAGCGACGGGGCCTCCTCGGGCGTGTCGCGCTGCCACGGCTGGGTCTGCGGCCAGTGCTCCAGCCGCCAGGGGTGCTCGGGGTCGTCTGCGGGGGGTGCTGCGGAAGCGGGGGTCGCCATCAGGCTCAGCGGGATCGTCACGATGACCGCTAGCAAGCCTTTGAGCAGCTTCTTCGGGGCGTTCACGAGTTGACGGTATAGACCCTATTGACCGAGATCACCGTTCAGTTGTAGGGAAGAGCTGTAGTGGCCGTTCCGACATTTGTTGAAAAACCCACATAAAGGGGCGTCTGTGGCGGATCTTCAGCGGATCGTCGACGAGCTCGCCGCTCGGCTCGAGCGTCCGCTGCTGCTGGAGGACCGCCTGCAACGGGTCGTCGCCTACAGCGAGCAGAACGGCGTCATGGACGACATCCGCCGCGACTCCATCCTGCGCCGCCACACCACGCCGGAGGTCCGCCAGTGGCTGCGCGACGCCGGGGCGCACGACTCCCCCGGCCCGCTGCGCACCCCGGGCGCGCCCCACCTCGGCCTGCTGCCCCGCGTGTGCGTCCCGGTACGGCACGAGGCCGGGCTGCTGGGCTTCCTGTGGTTCATCGACGCCCCGCCGCCCATGACCGCCGACCAGGTCGAGGAGGCCGCGGCGGCGGCACCCGGGCTGGCCCTGGCGCTCTACCACGAGAGCCTGGCCACCGGCCTGGCCTCGCACCGGGAGCTGGAGGCGGTGACCGGGCTGCTGCGCGGCGAGCGCGACGCGGCCAGGCAGCTCATCGAGGCCGGCGCGTTCCCGCAGGGCCAGCCGGTGACCGCGCTGGTCGCCAGGCAGCCGTCGGGCGAGCCGGACGAGGCGGTGCGGCTGGCGCTGGAGCAGGGCCTGCTGGCGGTGCGGCGGCGGCTGAGCGGCCACCATCCGCTGCACCTGGTCCGCTACGACCACGCCGTGCTGCTCGTGTCCGGCGCCCCGTTCGCGCCGGACGAGCTGCACGCCGCCCTGTCGGTCCGGGTCGTCGTCGGCGTCGGGCGGCCCCGGCCGTCGCTGGCCGAGGCGGCGGGCTCGTACGCCGAGGCCCGGCACGCGGCCGAGGTGGCGGCGCGGGTGCCCGGGCTCGGGCGCACGGCCCGCTGGGACCGGCTCGGCGTCTACCGGATGCTCACCGGGCTGCCCGACCACGAGCTGCACCCCGGGCTGGAGCTGCTGCTCGCCGAGGACCAGCACCTGCCGCTGCTGGAGACGCTGGAGACGTACCTGGACCTGGCGGGCAGCGCGGTGGCGACCTCGCGGGCGCTGCGGCTGCACCGGACCTCGCTCTACTACCGGTTGCAACGGGTGGAGGAGCTGGCCCGCACGGACCTGAAGGACGGCGGCGAGCGGCTGGCGCTCCACCTGAGCCTCAAGCTGGCCCGGCTGTCGGGCCGCTACCGCCCGCGTGGCGTTCACCAGGTGATTGCGCAGGTAGGACAAGACCCCGTTTAATGCCATAAAGGGGACAATCCGCCAGTCGAGACGGGAGCTCCGATGAGGTCCGCGCGGCGTTCCGGAACCACGCTGAACGCCCGCGCGCCCGCGCCCGTCGTCCTGCACTCCGCCCCGCTCGTCCTGCCCATCACCGCCGGACCGGTCCGCGACGGCGCCGTCGCCGTGCGGGGCGAGCGGGTGCTGGCGGTGGGCCCCCGGGCGGAGCTGCTGGCCTCCTGCCCCGTCGCGAGCGAGCGGCGCTGGCCGGGAATGATCGTCGCGGGGCTGGTCGACGCCTGCGCCGCGCCGGGCCCGCCCGCCCCCGGGGTCACCGCGCGGGCCGTCGTGGCCGCCGACCCCGGCGCGCTCCCCGGCGTCTGCTACGCCGAGGTGCGCTGCGCCTCGGAGCGGGAGTGGGAGGAACGCGGGCGCGACGCCCTCATCACCGCGATCCGCGAGGTGGACCGGCCGTGCGGCGTCGGCGTCGCGCCGGTCACCCGCGACCCGCACGTGCTGGAGGACGTGGCGGTGCTGGCCAGGACGTTCGGCCTGCGGCTGCTGGCGCGTCTCGACCGGCACGCGCCCGCCGCCCTCGACGAGGCGGGCCTGCTCGGCCCGCACTGCCACGTCGCCTGCGCCCGGGCCCTGGACCCCGGCGAGCGCAAGCTCCTGCGCCTGCGCGGCGCCGCCGTCGCCCTGTGCCCGTCGCCGCCGTACCCGGAGGAGTGGCTGGCGCTGCTGGACGAGGGCAACGTCCTGGCGTTCGGCACCGGCCCCGGGGACGCGCCCGCGGCCGGCCCGCTCGCCCGGGCGGCGGCCGTACGCGAGGGCGTGCGCGGGCTCGGCGGCCGGGTACGGGACCTGGACGAGCGGCTGGTGCGGGCGGCGACGCTCGGCGGGGCGCGGGCGCTCGGGATGGCGGGCGGTCCGGGCGGCGCGGGCTCGCTGCACGCCGGGGGCCGGGCCGACTTCGCGGTCTTCGACGCCCGGGGACGCCACCCGTACGCGGCCCTGCTGGGCGGGCCCGGCTGCCTGGGCACCGTCGTCGGCGGCCGGACGGTCACCTGAGCCCTTCAGGAGAACTGGCCGTCGACCGCCCGCAGCAGCTCCTTGAGCCGGTCGCGCTCGTCCTCGGACAGGACCGCGAACAGCTCCTGCCCGGCCTGGCGGCGCGCCTCGCGGGCGCGCTCGACGGCGGCGCGGCCCGCGCCGGTGAGCACGACCAGCGTCGAGCGGCGGTTGCCCGGGTCGACCTCCCGGCGCACCAGCCCCGCCTCCTCCAGCGCGTCGGCGACGGGCGTGACCGACCGCGGCACGATGCGCAGCGCCTCGGCGAGCTGCACCATCCTGAGCGGGCGCCCCGCGTCGGCGAGCGCGCGCAGCGCCCGCGCCTGGCCCGGGTTGAGGCCGTGCGGCTCCAGCAGGTGCGCGTAGCGGTGCCGCAGCCGCCGCCCGACCTGGTGGAACAGCTCGGCGAGCTCCGTGTCCTCCATGACGCCAGCTTACTGAGGTAACCTCAGTTTGAGACAACATCAGAAACGAGGTACCGATTTGGCCGATGAGCCACGGGCGCCCCTGCGGCGCATCATCACCCTCTTCCGCCCCTACCGCGGCCGCCTGGCCCTGGTCGGCGCGCTGATCCTGCTGGCCTCCCTGGTCTCGCTCGCCTCGCCGTTCCTGCTGCGCGAGGTGCTGGACGTGGCGATCCCGTCCCGCGACACCGGCCTGCTCACGCTGCTCGCGCTCGGCATGATCGCCGTCGCCGTCACCACCAGCGTGTTCGACGTGGTGCAGACGCTGGTGTCCACCACCGTCGGCCAGCACGTCATGCACGACCTGCGCACCGCCGTCTACGGCCACCTCCAGCGCATGTCCCTGGCCTTCTTCACGCGCACGAAGACGGGCGAGATCCAGTCGCGCATCGCCAACGACATCGGCGGCATGCAGGCGGTCGTCACCTCGACCGCCACCTCCCTGGTCTCCAACCTGACCACGGTGATCGCCACGATCGTCGCGATGCTCGCGCTCGACTGGCGGCTGACGGCGGTCTCGCTCCTGCTGCTGCCGCTGTTCGTGTGGATCAGCCGCAAGGTGGGCCGCGAGCGCAAGCGCATCACCGCCGAGCGGCAGCGCAAGCTGGCGGCGATCTCCGCCATGGTGCAGGAGTCGCTGTCGATCAGCGGCATCCTGCTCGGCCGGACGATGGGCCGCGCCGAGGACCTGGCCGGGCGCTTCGCCCGCTCCTCCGACGAGCTGGCCGCGCTGGGCGTCAAGGCGAGCATGGCCGGGCGGTGGCGGCAGTCGACCATCCAGGTGATCATGGCGGCGATGCCCGCGGCCGTCTACTGGGCGGTCGGCCACACCGGCGCGATCTCGGTCGGCACCCTGGTGGCCTTCACCACGCTGCAGGCCGCGCTGTTCAGGCCCACGGTGTCGCTGCTGCGGCTGGGCGTGGAGGTGCAGAGCTCGCTGGCGCTGTTCGGGCGCATCTTCGAGTACCTGGACCTGCCCGTCGACATCCGCCCCGGCACCCGCACGCTGCGTGAGGTGCGCGGCGAGGTCCGCTTCGAGGGCGTCGGCTTCTCCTACGACGACGCGCCCACGCTCAGCGGGATCGACATCACCGTCCCGGCGGGCGGCAGCCTGGCCGTGGTGGGCGAGACGGGCTCGGGCAAGACGACGCTCGGCTACCTGCCGCCCCGGCTGTACGACGTGGCCGAGGGGCGGGTCACGATCGACGGCGTGGACGTGCGCGAGCTGACCTTCGAGTCGCTGGCCGAGACGGTCGGCGTGGTCTCGCAGGAGACGTACCTCTTCCACGCCTCGATCGCGGACAACCTGCGCTTCGGCGCCCCGTCGGCCACCGACGAGGAGGTCGAGGCGGCGGCGCGGGCGGCCCGCATCCACGACCACATCGCCGCGCTGCCCGACGGCTACGACACGCTCGTGGGCGAGCGCGGCCACCGCTTCTCCGGCGGCGAGAAGCAGCGCCTGGCCATCGCCCGCACGCTGCTGCGCGACCCGCCGGTGCTGATCCTGGACGAGGCCACCAGCGCGCTCGACACCCAGACCGAGCGGGCCGTCCAGGAGGCCCTCGACGCGCTGGCCAGGGGCCGCACCACGATCACGATCGCGCACCGCCTGTCGACGATCCGCGACGCCGATGAGATCGTCGTGCTGGACGGCGGCCGGGTGGTCGAGCGCGGCACCCACGACGCGCTCATGGCCGCCGGCGGGCACTACGCGGCTCTGGCCAACCGGGATAGCCCACTCGAACTGGTCTGATCCCCGATCCGGTGCCATATTCGCGACAGGCGAGGGATGCCGGAGGGGGACATGACCGGTCTGCGCAGCTTTCCCGAGGGCACCTTCCTCCATTACCTGCCGCCCGCCGTGCGCGAGCGGCTGCTGGCCCTGGGCGCCGAGGCCCACTATGCGGCCGGGCAGGTGCTGATGCGCCAGGGCGAGGCCAGCACGCCGATCTTCGTGCTGCTGGAGGGCGTCACCAAGGTGTCGGCCAGGCCGGCCGGCGGCCACGAGTCGCTGCTGGCCGTCCGGGTGGCCGGTGACGTGGTGGGCGACATGGTGCCGCTGACGCACAGCCTGCACGCGGCCACCGTGACCACCTGTGGCGCCGTGCGCGCCTCGGTCGTCAGCGGGCCGGCGTTCCTGGACTTCGTCCGGAGCTCGGCGCCCGCGGGGCTGGCGATGAGCCGGTTCATCGTGGATCGGCTGCGCTGGGCCGAGCAGAGCAGGCTCGACCTGGCCGGCTACGACACGGGGGCGTGCCTGGCACGGCTGCTGCTGTCGCTGGCCGGGCGGCACGGCAGGCACGGGACCCGGGGCCTGGACGTCGGCGTGCCGCTGTCGGCGCCGGAGCTGGCGGCGCTGGCGGGCGCCGACCCGGACCTGGCCGCCAAGGCCCTGCGCGACCTGCGGCGACGCCGGCTGATCCGGCCGGTCGACGGGCGGATCGAGATCCTAGACGTGACGGCCCTGGCGGCCCTGGCCGACTTCCGCGCGTTTTAAACGTGACTTACCTCACTTTTCGGACATATCGGAATCCGTGTCCGTAAAGCGCGTGTTCACCACCTGTCGCCCCCGTCAAGCACAGGAAAAGTCTTGTCCCTCACTTCCTCCACGTTCCGCGCCCTCCGTCATCACAACTACCGGCTCTGGGCAGGCGCGGACCTGGTCTCCATCACCGGCACCTGGATGCAGGTCCTCGGGGTCAACTGGCTCGTGCTGTCCATGACGGGGTCGGCCACCAGCATGGGTCTCAGCCTGGTCATGCAGGCGCTGCCGACGCTGCTGCTGGGCATGTGGGGCGGCGCGCTGGCCGACCGGCTGCCGAGCCGCCCGGTGGTGATCGCGGCCCAGCTCGCCCAGGCCGCGCTGGCCGCCGTCCTGGCCGTGATCGCGCTGACGGGCGTGGACTCCGTGCTGCCCATCTACGCGGTGGCGCTGGCGGGCGGCGTCGTCTCGGCGCTCGGCGGGCCCGCGCTCGGCCGGTTCGGCGCGGAGGTGGTGCCGCGCGAGGACCTGCCGAACGCGATGGCGCTCGGCTCCGTCATCAACTCCGCCGGGCGCATCCTGGGCATGTCGATCGCGGGCGTGATGCTGCCCGTCACCGGTCAGGGCGGGCTGTTCGTGATCAACGCGGTCACGTTCTTCGCGGTGATCGCGGCGGTCGCCGCCATGCGCGCGTCGGAGTTCCACGAGCTGGAGAGCGCCGAGCGCGAGCCCGGCGCCATCGCCGCCGGACTCCGGTACGTGCTGCGGACCCCGTGGCTGCTGGTGATGCTGGCGCTGTCGCTGGTGCTGGGCAGCCTGGGGCGCAACTACCAGGTCACCATGGCCGCGATGAGCGCGGGCCCGCTGGAGGGCGGCGCGGGCGGCTACGGCCTGCTGTCCACGGTCTTCGCCGTTGGCACCGTGGTGGGCGGCGTCATCACCGCCTCCCGCGCGCGGCTGACGCTGCGGCTGCTGCTCGGCTCCGCCCTCGCCATCAGCGTCCTGCAGGCGCTGAGCGGGCTGCTGCCGACCCTGCCCGCGTTCGCCGTCGCCATGCTGCCGATCGCGGCCGGGGCCATCCTGGTGGACACCACGGTCTCGGCTCGGGCACAGCTCGACAGCCCCGACGCCATGCGCGGCCGGGTCATCGCCGCGGTCGGCATGGTCGGCGCGGCCTCGGGCGCGCTCGGCGGCCCGGTGCTCGGCCGGCTGAGCGACGCCTTCGGCCCGCGCGCGGCCCTGGAGGCGGGCGGCGTGGCCTGCGTGGCGGCGACGCTGCTGGCCGCCCTGGCGTTCGCCAGGCTCGCCCGCCGCCCCGCCCCCGCCCCGGCCCGGCAGCCCGCCCTGCAGCCCGTACGGCCCGCGTCCGCTCGCACGCTGAACCCGGTTCTGGAGAACGCCTGACCGGTGCCCGCCACCGTGATTGGACCGCCGCCGGCGGGGTAGCCCCGGTGCTCATGACAAGCGACGTCATCTCCCTCATCACCCAGGACCACCGCGAGGTCGAAGCCCTCTTCGAACGGCTCAGGAGCGGCCAGGGCGACCAGGCCGCCACCGCGGCCGAGCTGCACGCCCTGCTCACCGCCCACTCCCGCGCCGAGGAGGACCGCGTCTACCCCCAGCTCGACGCCCACCACGGCGTGGAGGAGCACAAGGAGGCCGAGGTCCTGCTCGACTCCCTGGTACGCGCCGAGCCCGGCACCGCGGAGTTCCGCCAGACCCTCCAGCGGCTCGAGGCCGCGGTCACCCACCACGTCAAGGAGGAAGAGGACGAACTCCTCCCCCAGCTGACCGAGTCCGCGACCCCCGAACGGCTGCGCGAGCTCGGCCAGGCCTTCAAGCAGCGCCGCGACGAGGAGCTGCGCGCGCTGACCGTCACCGGCGAGACCAAGGCCGAACTGTACGAGCAGGCGCAGCGCGCCGACATCCCCGGCAGGTCGCGGATGGACAAGCAGGAACTGCGTGACGCCCTGCGGCAGGCCGGAACCTAGGATTCCGGCCCGTCCACGGGGTAGGGGACGCGTATGACCGAACAGCCTCCGGACCGATACGGATACAGCGACGAGCAGGGGATCACGGTCGAGGAATGGACCGACGACCGGGGTCTCAACTACGAGATCACCGAGGACGATCCCCGGCATCGCGACTCACTCGACGAACGGCTCAGACGCGAGCTGCCCGACAGGCTGCGCCACGCGCCCCGGCCCGAGCACCGGCTGACCCAGCCGGACGAGGGCCTGGAGGCCGACGCGGAGGACCGCGAGATCGGCTCCGACTGGGGCGAGGACGGCGGCGACCTGTCGGCCGAGGAACGCGCCGTGCACATCGAGCGCGACGACGAGTGACTCCCCGCCGTCAGGCCATGCCGCGCAGGGCGGGGAGCAGGGCGTGCAGGTCGTCGACGATGACGTCGGCGACCTGGGCGGCCTGTGCCCGCTCGGCGTGCAGGTAGCCCCACGGCCCCCGGCGCAGCAGCGCCGTGCGCATGCCCGCCGCCGAGGCCGGCAGCACGTCGTTGTCCAGCCGGTCCCCCACGTACAGGATCTCCCCCGGCTGCCGTCCGGCGACCGCCGCGACCTTGGCGAAGAACTCCGGCGCGGGCTTGGCCACCCCCCACCCGTCGGAGGTGTGCACCGAGTCGACCGGCAGCTCCATCGCCACCAGCGCGTCGTAGGCCCGCTCCGGCTGGTTGCCCGCGATGATCACCTGGTAGCCGGCCGCCCGCAGCGCGGCGAGCGCCTCCCGCACGTCCGGGTAGAGGTCGTCGGCGTCGAAATGGTTGCGCAGGCTGCCGGGCTCGTCCCGCTCCCACGCCGCGTTCTCCGCCTCGAAGTCGAAGCCGGGCCGTACGAGCTCGAACGCGTCGCTGTGGGACCGGTCGAGCGCGGCCATCCCGCCGAGCGCGCCCATCAGCACGAACCTGGGCACCCCGAGCCGGTCGGCCCACCGCGACCAGATGCGCGTCTCGTCGATGAGCGTCTCACCGACGTCCAGCACCACTGCCTTGATCATCAAAACCCATCCGTTATCTGGAATTTTCCCTCCACTGTACGGATCCGCCGGAGTGGCCAGTGATGCCCCCGGGGTAGGTGTGGTTCGACAGCCAGGGGGGACCTCATGAAGCCTGAGACCGACGCCAAGGACACCCAGCTCCGCCCGTATCGGGTGCCGCTGGACGACGCGCCCATGACCACGGACCAGGGCTGCCCGGTCGACGACACCGACAACTCGTTGAAGGCCGGCACCCGAGGTCCGACCATCATGGAGGACTTCCACTTCCGCGAGAAGGTCACCCGCTTCGACCACGAGCGCATCCCCGAGCGGGTCGTGCACGCCCGGGGCTCGGGCGCGTACGGCTACTTCCAGGTCTACGAGTCGATGGCCGACGTGACGTGCGCCGAGTTCCTGAACGACACGACGGCGCGGACCCCCGTGTTCGTGCGCTTCTCCACCGTGGCGGGCTCGCGCGGCTCGGCCGACACCGTGCGCGACGTGCGCGGCTTCGCCACCAAGTTCTACACCAGCCAGGGCAACTTCGACCTGGTCGGCAACAACTTCCCCGTCTTCTTCATCCAGGACGGGATCAAGTTCCCCGACTTCGTGCACGCCGTCAAGCCGGAGCCGCACAACGAGATCCCGCAGGCCCAGTCGGCGCACGACACGTTCTGGGACTTCGTCCAGATGCAGCCCGAGACGATGCACATGGTCATGTGGCTGATGTCGGACCGGGCCATCCCGCGCTCGTACCGGATGATGCAGGGCTTCGGCGTGCACACGTTCCGGTTCGTCAGCAACGTGGGGCGGGCCACGTTCGTCAAGTTCCACTGGCGGCCCGTGCTCGGCACCCACTCGCTGGTGTGGGACGAGGTGCTGCGCATCCAGGGCAACGACCCCGACTTCAACCGGCGCGACCTGTGGGAGGCCATCGAGCGGGGCGCCTACCCCGAGTACGAGCTGTGCGTGCAGCTCGTGCCCGAGTCGGCCGAGCACGACTTCGACTTCGACCTGCTCGACGCCACGAAGATCATCCCTGAGGAGCAGGTGCCGCTGAAGCCCATCGGCCGGATGGTGCTCAACCGCAACCCGCAGAACTTCTTCGCCGAGACCGAGCAGGTCGCCTTCCACCTCGGCAACGTGGTGCCCGGCATCGACTTCACCAACGACCCGCTGCTCCAGGGCAGGCTCTTCTCCTACCTGGACACCCAGCTGCTGCGCCTGGGCGGGCCGAACTTCCCGCAGATCCCCGTCAACCAACCCGTCAGCCCGGTGCGCAACGACCAGCGCGACGGCTTCCACCAGCACCTCATCCACGAGTCGCGCACCAGCTACGCGGTCAACTCCATCAGCGGCGGCTGCCCGGCCGCCATCGACGGCTACAAGCACTACCAGGAGAAGATCGACGGGGCCAAGATCCGCAAGCGCAGCCCCAGCTTCGAGGACCACTACACCCAGGCCACGCTCTTCTGGAACAGCATGGCCGACTGGGAGAAGCGGCACATCGTCTCGGCGTTCCTGTTCGAGCTGGGACACGTCGAGCGCAAGCACATCAGGGAGGGCGTGCTCAAGCAGCTCGGCTCGGTCCACCCCGACCTGGCCGAACAGGTCGCCCACGGCCTAGGCCTGCCCGTGCCGCAGGGCGGCCCGGTGCACTCCGACGCCTCACCCGCGCTCAGCATGACGAACCAGCCCGGCGGCGTCGCCACCCGCAAGATCGCCATCCTCATGGCCGACGGCACCGACGCCGCCGCCGTCACCGCGCTCAAGCAGGCGCTGGAGGGGCAGGGCGCGATCTGCGAGATCATCGCGCCGCACGAGGGCTCGATCGGCGGCATCCCGGTCGACCGCCAGCTCAGCGCCGCCAACTCGGTCCTGTACGACGCGGTCGTGGCCGCCGACGGCCAGGCCCTGGCCGCCATGGGCCGCGCCCAGTTCTGGATCATGGAGGCGTACAAGCACGGCAAGCCCATCGGCGCCGTCGGCTCCGGCGCGCAGCTCGTGGAGGCCGCCCGCCTGCCCGGCAGCACCGGCGTCGTCACCGGCGACGACATCGCCCAGCCGTTCGCCGAGGCCGTCGCCGCCCACCGCTTCTACGACCGGGACGTGTCCAGCCTTCCCGCGTGAAATACTGAGCGTGCCTGCTCGAACACGAAGGGACATGTTCATGGCGACCATGACGATCAGCAAGCCGGAGCCCGCCGTGAGCGACACCGCACCGCATCATCTCCGAGACGTCTTCGACGCCCTACCCCCCATGCCCGGCGTCCGGGCAGAGGTCATCGAAGGGAAGGTCATCTTGAGCCCACTAGGCACCCCCGAGCACCACCGCATGGCCATGGAACTGGCCTACGAGCTCCTTCCGCTCAGCAGGGAGCGCGGATGGTGGCAGTCCGCAGGCGGCGTGAGCCTCTGCATCGAAGGCCCCCGCGACTCCTACCAGCCCGACTACCTGCTCGCACCCGCCGACTGCCCCCGCTGGGGGCATCTCGAGCTGCTGTCCTCCGGCATTTTCGTGGCCGCCGAGGTGGTCTCGCCGAGCAGCGCCCACGACGACCGCCAGGAGAAGCCCAAGGGCTACGCGGTCGGCAAGGTGCCGATCTACCTGCTCATCGACCCGATCGGCGACGAGCCGGGCGTGACCGTCTACAGCAAGCCGGTCGACGGCGCCTACACCTCGATGACCAGGGTGACGGTCGGCTCGCCGATCACCCTGCCGGAGCCGGTCGGGTTCGAGCTGGACACGTCGATCTTCAAGGGCTGAGCCTGTCCATCGCCTTGGCGATGCGCTTCTCCGACACCGGGGTCGGGGTGCCGAGCGTCTGGGCGAAGAAGCTGACCCGCAGTTCCTCGATCATCCACCGGATCTCCACCACGTCCGGGTCGGAGCGCCTGGCCGGGTGCAGGCGGTCGAGAAGGTCGTGGTAGTCGTCCTCCACCCGGTGCACCCGGTCCATCCACTCCTCGTCGCGCCACGGCTCCTCGGGCAGCTTGGTGAGGCGGCGCTCGACGGCACGCAGATAGCGCAGGATGTCGGGGAGGCGGCGGTGGCCGGTGGCGGTGACGAAACCCGGGAAGACGAGCCTGCCGAGCTGGTCGCGTACGTCCTGGGTGGAGGCGCCGGCGCGCAGGCCGTCCAGGCGGGTGCCGATGGCGTGCCAGACGGTGAGGATCTGCTCCACCCGCGACAGCACCTCGGCGGAGGTGTCCCACAGGTGGGCCCGTACGTGCTGGTAGAGGCGGTCGAAGGCGACCGGGTCCCAGGCGGGGCCGCCGACGTCGTTCGTCAGCTTGTCGACGGAGGCGTTGACGATGTCGTCGAACAGCGCGACCGCGCCGCCGTGGGGGCTGCGTGACAGCGCGAGCTTGGCCTGGTTGGACAGGCCGCCGAGCAGCGACCTGGCCGGGTTGGTGACGTTGAGCAGCAGCAGGCGGCGGGTGCCGGTCCAGTGGGAGCGGCGCTGCTCGGCCTCCGTCTCGAAGATCTTGATGGAGACGGAGTCGCCGGCGTCGACGAGCGCCGGGTAGCCCTTCATGCGGCCCTGCTCGAACACCTTGGGCAGGGTGCCGAAGCTCCACGTGGTCAGGCCGGTGCGCTCCAGGTCGTCGCCCGCCTGCGAGAGCGACTTGCGCAGGCGCGGCGCCAGGCGCCGCTTGAGCGCGTCGAGGTCCTTGTCCTCGGCGATCGTGCGCTTGCGCTCGTCGATCACCCGGTACGTGATCCGCAGGTGGTCGGGAATCTGGTCGAGCTGCCAGGCGTCGTGCGGCACGCGGACGCCGGTCAGCCGCAGCAGCTCGCGTTCGACGGCCTCCAGCAGCGGCTCGCCGCCCTGCTTGACGGCGGCCAGCACCTGCTTGGCGTAGTTGGGGGCGGGCACGAAGTTGCGGCGCAGGTGTTTGGGCAGCGACCGGATGAGCGCGGTGATGAGCTCCTCGCGCAGCCCGGGGATCTGCCAGTCGAACCCGTCGGAGTTGATCTGGTTGAGCACCTGCAGCGGCACGTGCACGGTGACGCCGTCGGCGTCGGCGCCGGGCTCGAACTGGTAGGTCAGCTTCATCCGCTGGCCGAGCTGCCGCCAGGTGTCGGGGTAGTCGCGGGCGCTGACGTCGGCGCCCTCGTTGACGAGCATGTCGGGCGAGAACGTGAGCAGCTCCGGCTGCTCGGTGCGCGCCTTCTTCCACCAGGCGTCGAAGTGCCGGGCGGAGACGACGTCGGCGGGCACCCGCTGGTCGTAGAAGTCGAACAGCGCCTCGTCGTCGACCATGATGTCGCGGCGGCGGGCCCGGTTCTCCAGCTCCTCGACCTCTTCGAGCAGCTTGCGGTTGGCCTTGAGGAAGCTGTGGTGGCTGTCCCAGTCGCCTTCGACGAGGGCGTGCCGGATGAACAGCTCGCGCGACAGGTCGGGGTCGATCCGGCCGTAGTTGACCTTGCGGCCGACCACGAGCGGCAGCCCGTACAGGGTGACCTTCTCCAGCGCGATCACCGCGCCCTGGTTCTTCTCCCAGTGGGGCTCGGAGTAGGAGCGTTTGACCAGGTGCTGGGCGAGCGGCTCGACCCAGTCGGGCTCGATCTTGGCGTTGACCCGCGCCCACAGCCGCGACGTCTCGACCAGCTCGGCCGACATCACCCACTGCGGCTGCTTCTTGGCCAGCGCGGAGCCGGGGAAGATGGCGAAGCGGGCGTTGCGCGCGCCGATGTACTCCTGGACGGGGCGGCGGCCGCCGTCGCCGCGCTTGTCCATGACGTCCTTGACGCCGATGTGCGACAGCAGCCCGACCAGGAGCGAGGCGTGCACCTGGCGCGGGTCGGCCGTCTCGGTGCCGGGGTGGGCGCCGAGCGACTGGCGGATCTGGCTGTAGATGTCCTGCCATTCGCGCACGCGCAGGTAGTTGAGGAACTCGGCCTTGCACATGCGGCGGAACGCGCTGGACGACAGCTCCTGCTGCTTGTCGCGCAGGTAGTTCCACAGGTTGACGTAGGACAGGAAGTCCGATTCGGGGTCGGCGAAGCGGCGGTGCTTCTCGTCGGCCTGCTGCTGCTTGTCGGAGGGCCGCTCGCGCGGGTCCTGGATCGACAGGGCGGCGGCGATGACCATGACCTCGCGCAGGCAGCCGTTGTGCTCGGCCTCCAGCACCATGCGGCCCAGGCGCGGGTCGACGGGCAGGGCGGCGAGCTTGCGGCCGATGGGCGTGAGCTTGCCGTGGGCGTCGAACGCGCCCAGCTCGTGCAGCAGGTTGACGCCGTCCTTGACCTGGCGGCGGTCGGGCGGCTCGACGAACGGGAACGCCTCGATGTCGCCCAGCCCGATGGAGGTCATCTGCAGGATGACCGAGGCCAGGTTGGTGCGCAGGATCTCCGGGTCGGTGAACTCCGGCCGCGCCAGGAAGTCCTCCTCCTCGTACAGCCGGATGGCGATGCCGTCGGAGGTGCGGCCGGAGCGGCCCTTGCGCTGGTTGGCGCTGGCCTGCGAGATGGCCTCGATGGGCAGGCGCTGCACCTTGGTGCGGTGGCTGTAGCGGGAGATGCGGGCGTAGCCGGGGTCGACGACGTACTTGATGCCGGGGACGGTCAGCGACGTCTCGGCCACGTTGGTGGCGAGCACGATGCGGCGGCCGGTGTGGCGCTGGAAGACTCGGTGCTGCTCGGCGGCGCTCAGCCGGGAGTAGAGCGGCAGGATCTCGGTGTTGCGGAACTCGGCCTTGGCCAGCGCGTCGGCGGCGTCGCGGATCTCCCGCTCGCCGCTGAGGAAGACGAGGATGTCGCCGGGGCCTTCGCCGATCAGCTCGCGGCAGGCGTGCACGATGCCCTGCGTCTGGTCGTCCTCGTCGTCGAGCGGCCGGTAGCGGACCTCGACGGGGTAGGTGCGGCCGGACACCTCGATGATCGGCGCGTCGTCGAAGTGGCGGGAGAACCGCTCGGGGTCGATGGTGGCGCTGGTGATGACGACCTTGAGGTCGGGCCGCTGCGGCAGGAGCTGCTTGAGGTAGCCGAGGATGAAGTCGATGTTGAGGCTGCGCTCGTGCGCCTCGTCGATGATCAGCGTGTCGTACTGCTCCAGCAGCCGGTCGTGCTGCAGCTCGGCGAGCAGGATGCCGTCGGTCATCAGCTTGACCAGGGTGCGGTCGCTCGCCTGGTCGGTGAAGCGGACCTTGTAGCCGACGGCCTGGCCGAGCTCGGTGCCGAGCTCCTCGGCGATGCGCTCGGCCACGGTGCGGGCGGCGATGCGGCGCGGCTGGGTGTGGCCGATCAGCCCGCGCACGCCCCGGCCCAGCTCCAGGCAGATCTTGGGGATCTGGGTGGTCTTGCCGGACCCGGTCTCACCGGCGATGATCACGACCTGGTGGTCGCGGATGGCCGCCAGGATGTCGTCCTTGCGCTGCGAGACCGGCAGGTTGTCCGGATAGGTCACGGCGGGCAGGGCTTCGCGGCGTCGCGCGAGCCGCTGCTCGGCGCGTTCGACGTCGGCGAGGATCTCCGCGGCGATCTTCTCGCGCGCCTCGCGGGAGCGCACCCGGCGCACGCCGTCGAGCCTGCGCCGCAGCCGCCGCTGGTCGCGCGGCATCAGACCGGGCAGGCGGGACTGGAGCTCGGTGAGTGGAGAGGACAACGCAGGAGTTCCCATACTGCTTCAAGGATATTCGGGCCCCGCTCGCCGGGAGCCAACGGCCCATCGTGCCCCACCGCGCGGCGCGGCGCATCCCAATATCGGGGCCCCGTCGTGCCGCTGGGTGACCGTGGCCCGCCACGACCGGCCCACTCTCCCCAGAGTTGAGTCGTGGCGGGCCACGGTCACGTCTATGAGACTCCTGGAACAGCCTCCGGGTTGCCTCTGTTTGATCACGTTTACGGCAGCGCTGTGCTGCGCCGATTACCGGCTGTCGCGGCGGCCCCGACGATGCCCGCCTCGTTGCGCAGCGCGGCGGGGATGACGGGCACGCCCACCTGGACGTACGGCAGGAACTTGTCGGCCTTCTTGCTGACCCCGCCGCCGATGATGATCAGCGACGGCGACAGCAGCATCACCACGTGCTCCAGGTAGTCCTGGACCCGGCCGGCCCACTCCCGCCAGCCGAGGTCGTGCTCCTCGCGGGCCCGGTCGGAGGCGCGGTGCTCGGCGTCGTGGCCGTGCAGCTCCAGGTGGCCCAGCTCGGTGTTGGGCACCAGCACGCCGTCGACGAACAGCGCGCTGCCGATCCCGGTGCCGAACGTGAGCATGAGCACGGTGCCGCGCTCCCCGCGCCCCTTGCCGTAGGTCATCTCCGCCAGCCCGGCCGCGTCGGCGTCGTTGACCACGGCCGCCCCGCCGAACAGCTCGGCGGCGTCGGCCCCGGCCCACGACTCGTGCAGGTTGACGGCGTCGCGCATCACGCCGCCGTGCACCACGCCGGGCACGGCCACCCCGACGGGGCCCGTCCAGGCGAAGTGCTCGACGATCCGCCCCACCTCGGCGGCGACCGCCCCGGGCACGGCGGGGCGCGGCGTCGGCACGCGCAGCCGCTCCCGGGTGAGCTCACCGGTCTCCAGGTCGACGGGCGCGCCCTTGATGCCCGATCCGCCGATGTCGATGCCCAGCACGTCCATGCGTCTTCCACTCCCCCGTACACGGCCGCGAAACGCCTCCAGGGACCCTAACTGAACCCGGGAGGCGGCTCTCGCGTATCTCGCGTCACAAGCGCTATCAAGGAGGTACGGATGCGGTCACGCATCATCGCCCTGGGCGCTGTCGCGGTCGTCATGGGCAGCACTCTCAACACCCCCGCACAGGCCACGAGCCACCGCACCCGGTTCGACGTCGTCAACCTGGTGTCGGACGTCAAGGGCAAGGCGGCGCTCACCGATCCCAAGCTGGTCAACCCCTGGGGGCTGGCCATGGGCAAGACGCTGTGGGTGTCCAACACGGGCACCGGCAGCGCCACCGTCTACTCCGGCCAGGGCAAGAAGGAGGCGACGGAGGTGGTCGTGCCGGGCGGCGCCCCGACCGGCCAGGTGTTCAACCCCGGCGACGGCTTCACCGTCAAGGGCAGGCCCGCCACGTTCGTCTTCTCCAGCCCGAGCGGCGCGATCAGCGGCTGGAACGCCGAGGCCGACCCGAAGAACGCGATCATCGGCGCGTTCACACGCGGCGCCGACTACAAGGGCCTGGCGCTGGCCGAGACGGACGACGGCGACTTCCTGCTGGCGGCCGACTTCGCGGGCGGCCGGATCCACGCCTTCGACGCCGACTTCCGGCGGGTGCGGCTGTCGCGCTCGCAGTTCAGGGACGCGGCGGTCCCGGCGAACTATTCGCCGTTCAACGTGGCCGTGGTCAACGGCAACGTGTGGGTGGCGTACGCGCTGCGCGACCCGAAGACCGGCAAGTCGGTCGCCGGGGCGGGCAAGGGCTTCGTCAGCCGCTTCGACCTCGACGGCAGGCTGACCGGGCGCATCGCGCGGACCGGCCTGAACGCGCCGTGGGCGATCACCAAGGCGCCGCGCCGTCTCGGCCAGTACGCGGGCGCGCTGCTGGTCGGCAACTTCGGCGACGGCACCATCCACGCCTATCGCGGCAACCGCCACCTGGGCGCGCTGCGCACGGCCGGCGGCAAGGCGATCACGCTGCCGGGGCTGTGGGACCTGGAGCCCGGCACGGCGGCGAACGGCGGCGAGAACGCGCTGTGGTTCTCGGCCGGCCTGGAGGGCGGCACGCACGGCCTGCTCGGCGTGATCCGCCCGGCGGGCTCCCGTCCCGCCACCCCGGCGGCCCCGGCCACCAAGGCCCCGACGAAGGCCCCCACGAAGGCCCCCAGCCAGCCGTACGGCGGCTACTGACCTTCGGGCGTTCCCGGCGCGGCCCCCGGCCCGCGCCGGGAGCCGGGGGTCAGGGCCTAGAGTCGGGTACGTGACCGAGACCTTCAGCGCATGGCTGCGCGAGCAGTGCGAGCCCGAGTGGACGGCGGTGGTGACCCACCCGTTCGCCACGGCGATCACAACGGGTGAGGCCGACATGCGGCGCTACCTGGAGCAGGACTTCCAGTTCGTCGACTCCTTCACCGCGCTCCTCGGCGCGGCCGTCGCCTGTGCCGACACCTTCGAGGCGCGCGTCCCGTACGGGCAGTTCCTCGGCCAGGTGGCGACGACGGAGGAGAAGACGTACTTCCACCGGGCGCTGGCGGCGCTCGGCGGCAGCACGCAGGCGGCGACGGAGCCGGTGACGGCGGAGTTCCGGCAGCTCATGGACGAGGTGCGCGCCTCGCAGGACTACCCGTCGATCGCGGCGGTGCTGTGCGTGGCCGAGTGGTCCTACCTCGGCTGGGCGTCCAGGGCGGTCGAGCCGCTGCCGGAGGGGTTCGTGCACCGGGAGTGGATCGGGCTGCACGAGGGTCCCGAGTTCCGCGCGTGGGTGGACTTCCTGCGCGGCGAGCTGGACCGGCTCGGGCCGGGGCTCGGCGAGGCGGGCCGGCGGCGCGTGCTGGAGGTGTTCGGCCGGGCGGTCGAGCTGGAGCGCCGCTTCTTCGACATGGCCCTCGGTCAGCCGAGGGCGTCAGACATGACCCTCGGCTAGCCGGGGGCGGCAGGCATAGCCCTCGGCTGACCGAGGGCGGCGGCCAGGTCGGCGGCCTGCCGGTAGTGGACTCCGGTCATGCCGAGGGCGACGGCGGCGGCGACGTTCTCGGCGCGGTCGTCGACGAACAGGCAGCGCTCGGGCGCGGCCCCGGCGAGCTCGGCGGCGATCTCGTAGATGCGCCGGTCGGGCTTGGCGACGCCGACGCGGGCGCTGCTGACGACGGCGTCGGCGAAGTAGGTGAGGCCGAGCCGGTCGAGGTGCTCGTCCAGGCTGTCCATGGCGTTGGTGACGATGATCACCGGGGCGTGCTCCTGGGCCTTGGCGAGCAGGGCCCTGACCTCCTCGTCGACCCGGAACGGCACGGCGGCGAACTCGGCGGCGGCCTGCCTGGCGCGCTCGTCGCCGCCCAGCGCGGCGGCGACGGAGTCGACCCACTGCGCCTCGGTGACGCGGCCGAGCGTGGCCGGGGAGAGGATCTCGGGGGCGAAGGCGGTGCGCCGCACGGGGAGGCCGTAGCGGGCCTCGATGGCGTCCTGGACGTCGAGGTCGAACAGGCGCAGGACGCCGTCGAGGTCACACAGCACGGCGTCGTACGGGAACGCGCCGGCGGCAGCCTGGCCGGCGGAGGTCTGGCCGGCGGGGGTCGCTTCGGTGGAGGTCACAGCCATCCATTGTGCCGTGCGAGCCTGGCGGCCTCGATGCGGTTGCGGGTGTGGGTCTTGCCGATGGCCGACGACAGGTGGTTGCGCACCGTGCTCTCCGACAGGTGCAGCCGGGCGGCCACGTCGGCGATGGTGGCGCCGTCGAGGGCGGCGGCGAGCACGTCGCGCTCGCGGTCGGTGAGCGGGCTGGGCCCGGCGCGCAGCGCGGCGGCGGCCAGCGCCGGGTCGACGATCCGCTCCCCCGCCGCGATCCGGCGGACGGCGGCGGCCAGTTCCTCGACGGGCCCGTCCTTGACCAGGAACCCGGCGGCCCCGGCCTCCATCGCGCGGCGCAGGTAGCCCGGCCGGGCGAAGGTGGTGAGGATCAGCACGGCGCAGTCCGGCCGGGCGGCCCGCAGCTCCGGCAGCACGTCGAGGCCGGAGCGGCCGGGCAGCTCGATGTCGAGCAGCGCCACGTCGGGCCGGTGGGTCTCGGCGGCCGCCATGATCGCGTCGCCGGACGACACCTGGGCGACGATCTCCAGGTCGTCCTCCAGCCCGAGGAGCAGGGCCAGCGCGTCGCGCATCATGCCCTGGTCCTCGGCGATCAGGAGCTTGATCAACGCCGTCCTACTTCCAGAAACCGAGCCGGTGCCTGGCAGCGTAGTCGATGACGCGGATCTTGCCGGGTTCCAGCGCGAGCGTGCCGGAGGAGGCGCGGGGCCAGGTGGGCAGGCCGTCGCCGTTGGGGTCGCCGGCGCGGGCGAAGTTGGTCCAGTAGCCGATCATCCGGTCCGACAGGGCGCGCTGGGCGGGCGCAAGCGGGGTGTCCTTCTCCTCGAAGAGGTACGGCAGGTCGCCCGCGTGGTAGGCGCCCCAGTCGAAGCCGGTCTCCAGCGGCAGGAACATCGGCGCGTCGCGGTCGGCGAACTCGTAGCCGTACACGGGGACGTGCCGGGCCAGGAGCGTGTTCTGTTCGTGGGTGGCGCGGGCCCACATGCGGTCGGTGAGGACGGTGGCCCACGCAATACTAGGAGACTTATACCGATTTACCGGGTACTTACGAAGAATGTCAGGTGCCTTCCTGCCGAACGCTTCCCGTACAAGTTTGGGATAATTCGGCGTTTTACCCTGAATGTCGTAATTCATCGCGACAAAGAGGCGATGCTCATCCCGGGTCGCCCCGGCCAGCACCGGCACCCGGTGGAAGCGCCCCTTGCGCAGGGCCTCGTCCGGCGACTGCGGCAGCACGCGGTTGCCGTACGCGTACACCTGGAACACGTTCATGATCTGCGGCACGTCGAGGATCTTCTTGACCGGGAGCGCGCGCAGGCACGCCAGGCTGTCGCAGCCGAGCTGCCGGGCGTACGCCTCGCCCAGGGCCGCGATCTCGGGCTTCGGCCGCCACATGAACGACGGCAGCGCCTCCAGGCCCGGCACCATGCTGCCGGCGGGCATGTCCATCATGGTCTCGCCGCTCTGCATGATCGCCCGGTGGAACAGGCCCTTGGCGCCCGGCGAGGTGAGCAGCGCGCCGATGGACGAGGCCCCGTAGGAGATGCCGAACACGGTCACGTTGCCCGGGTCGCCGCCGAAGGCCGCCGCGTTGCGCCGCACCCAGCGCAGCGCCTCGGTCTGGTCCTGGAGCCCGTACGTGCCGCCGTCGGCCAGGCCCGGGTGCCCGAAGCCGCCGAACACGCCGAGCCGGTAGTTGATCGTCACGACCACCGTGCCCTTGGCCGCCAGCCGGCGCGCGTCGGAGTAGTGCCCGGCGCCGAGCGCGCCGTCGCCGTGCAGCCACACCATCACCGGCCGCCGCGTGCCCGGCTTGGCGGGCTCGGCGGGGGTGGTCACGTTCAGGAACAGGCAGTCCTCGTCCTCGCTGCGGACGGGCGCGTACGGCGAGCCGACCTGCGGGCACATCGCGCCGGGCGCGGTGGCGTCGCGGACGCCCTGCCAGGCCGGGGCCGGGCGGGGCGCCTCCCAGCGCTCGGCGGTCGCGTAGCGGATGCCCTGGAAGATCCGGTGCTCGCCGGACACGCTGCCGCGCACCGTACCGGCGTCGGTCCGGACGACCGCCGGGTCCGGGGCGGCCTGGGTGCTCGTCGCGGTCCCGCAGGCGGTGAGCAGGACGGCCAGTGCGAGAAGTGTTCTCATGCCTCAACGGTCGCGGAAGCGCCCGGGGCGCCGGAAGGTTCATGCATCCGGGATCGCCCAGGACAAATGTCCCCGGCATTACCATCTGCGAGACGGGATTCGGTATCGGAACGGTAGGGCATGAACGATCATCAGCTGCCGCCGGAGCTGTGCCCGCTGTTCGCCGACGGCGGCAGGGGACGGGCTCTGGGGATCGCTGTGCCCGAGGGCGGCATGGTCTGGCCCGATCCGGGCTACACCGGGCAGGGGCCGGCGGCGCGGCCGGCGTTCTGGATGAGCGACGAGCCCGTCTCCGGGGCCGACTGGCGGCGCTTCCACGCCGAGCACCCGCGCAGCGGGCTGTGGCCGGTGCTGCTGGACGAGAGCGCGCAGCCGTGGTCGGTGGGGCAGGTGGTGCCCGACGAGCCGGTGCAGATCGACCATTTCACCGCCGAGGGGTTCATGGCCGAGGTGTGGCAGGAGTGGGTGTCGCAGATGCCCGCCCAGGACGCCTTGGACGAGCTCGACCCCTACGGGGCGATCTGTCCTGGCCTGGCCCCGCCGGGGACGCCGGTGGCCCACCCGGACGAGGTCGCCGCCTGGTACGCCGGGGTGCTGGCCGAGCGGGGGATGCCGCTGGGGCTGGTGGCCGCGCCCCGGGGCGCGGACGCGCTGGCCGTGATGGGCTGGCAGGGCGCGCTGCACCACAACGAGTGGATGGTGCCGCTGGCCGCCGTGGTGCGCAGCTGGGAGGAGCGCTTCGGCGCGCGGGTGGTGGGCGTCGGCTTCAACACGCTGGAGCTGAGCGTGGCGGCGCCGCCCGTGGAGCCGGAGCACGCCATGCGCGTCGCGGCCGAGCACTGGACGTTCTGCCCGGACAACGTCGTCCAGGGGCCGGGCGACCTGCGGGGCTACGCGCAGCAGATCATCGGCGAGCACGCCTGGTCGTTCTGGTGGGACTGACGCCGCCCGCCCGGCGGCGGGCGGCGGGTCCCGATCACGGCAGGCGGGCCACCGCCCCGTAGTTGCCCGACGTCCCCGGCTGGTCGGCGCAGTGCGGGTCGCCCTCGTCAGGCCGCCACTCCGGGACCCACACCAATCCCGGTTCCAGCAGGTCCAGACCGTCGAGCAACGCCTCCACCCGGTCGCGGGAGCGCACCGCGTGCCCGGGCAGCGTCATGGCCAGCAGGTCGTTGATGGCGGGCAGCAACTCCGGCGGTATGCCGTCGAACGTCGTCTGCAGGATCGCCAGGTAACTCCTTTCCGGCACCGACTGGCGCAGGCGTTTGACGACGTAGCGCGCCTGCTCGTCGTCGCTGAGGCTGTGGGTGGACACCACCACCCAGGCCATCGGCCGGTTCCAGTCGGCGAACGTGCGCACGACCCGGTCGTCGAGGATCTCGTCGATCTGGCGGATGTCGCCCTCGACCACGCGGACCGAGTCGGTGATCGGTTCGATGGTGGCCTGCGCGTTGGCCAGCACCATCGGGTCATTCTCTATATAGACGACACGCGCACAAGAGGTACGGAGCGTGTCGCGGGCGATGTCATGCAGCTGCCCGCCGGGTGGCAGGCCGCTGGGGACACCACTTCCCACGATCATGAACTGGTCAACGCCTTCACCGGCCAGGTGCCGTACGGCCCGGCACAGATACCCCTGGACGGCCCGAGCCGCGGCGGTCGTCACCGCGGCTGCCACGTCGTACCGGTTCACCGCTTCACGGTCGGCCCGGAAGTTGTTCTTGCCTCCGGTGGCGGCATCAAGGATGCGCGTGATCCTCGCGTGTGCGGTGTCGAGATTGGCCAGGTTTCGGATGGCACGTTGCCGCATTGCGTGTCGCCCCTTTCCCCTCGCCGCGTCCATTCGGGAAAGTTCCGGTCTCTGACCCCACTCGGATGACCAATGTTAATAATGATCCATAAATTCTCTTATTCAACTACATGGGGCAGTGTATTTTGAGGAAATATGACTTTTCGCATTCCCGGAGATCAATTCGCGGGCGTACGTGAAAGTCTTTCGCGATGCGCGCAGAGCATGTCGATCGTCTCGTCGCGGGTGGTCGTGGTGACCGACAGCTTGGTGAACGCCTGGTGGTACGCCTCCACCACGACCCCGTCGGTGATCAGCTCGTCGGCCTCCAGCGCGTGGGAGCACGCGATGTCGGGCTCGAACGCCTCCGCGAAGCGCCACAGCGTGAACGGGCCGGTGCGCGGCACGTACGCCGGGTCCTCCATCGGCACGATGTGCAGCGAGATGTTGGGCCGCTTGGCATAGGCGATCAGCCGGTCGAGCTGGTCGAGCATGACCTCCGGGTCGGCGATCGAGCGCAGCAGGACGCCCTCGTCCATGACCGCCCACACGACCGGGCCGTTGGGCCCGAAGATCAGCCGCTGCCGGGCGGCCAGGATGTCGACCGCCGCGTCGGCCGTGGTGTGGCGGAACGAGCCCTGGTCGGCCGTGGCGATCGCGGCCAGCGCGTAGGACTCGGTCTGCAGCAGCGGCGGCACGAAGTGGGTGTGGTAGGTGCGGATCACCGAGGCCCGGCTGTCGATGGCGCAGGTCGTCGCCAGCCACACCGGGAACGAGCTGGCGTCGTACCAGGCCAGCTCGCGCTCGCCGCGCGCCAGCGAGAGCACGTATTCGCGGGCGGGCACGGCGGTCACCCCGTAGAGCGTCAGCAGGCGCTCGACGGTGGCCGGCGCGGGCGTGATGCGGCCGGCCTCGATCGCCTCGACCGCGACGGCGCCCTTGCCGAGCGCGGTCTCCACCTTCTCCGGGCTGATCTGCGCGGCCAGGCGCAGCGATCTGAGCCGCTCGCCGAGCGCCACCCGCATCGGCTCCTCCAGCGGCGCCGCCGCGTCGGGGATCTCCATGGCCGGCTCGGGCTCCTCGGGCAGGCCCTCGGCCTTGCGGGCCAGCTCGATCACCCCCCGCAGCACGGTCAGCGAGGCGTCGGACAGCCCGGAGGCGGACACGCCGATGGCGGCGGCGCGGAGCTGAAGGTCCTCCACCGCCCCGGACTCCAGGTAATCCTCACCTACGAGCCAGCCAACGCTCACCTGGAGGCACGCCGCCAGGGCGCGCAGCACCTGGAGCGTCGGGTTGGTCTGCTTGCCGGTGCGCAACTGGCTGACGTAGGCGCGTGTGATCGGGATGCCGGCCTCGGTGAGCGCGGCGGCGACTTGAGCGCCTGTGAAACCTCGCTTGTTGAGCGCGAGATCGAGTCGCTCGGCGAACTTCGCCACGCGGACCTCCTGCTACCCGTGAACGCTCTTCCAGCCTAGACGCCGCCCGGCGTGTCCGCGCAGGGCGCTCTTCCCGTACCGGAGCCGCTCACGTATTGTCGAAAACTGAGAGTTGACACCATAACCCGCATTTGGCCAGTATCGTACGACACGTGGAAACTGTTACCTGACAGCCGGCCCCTTCGGAGGCCCCCGGCAGGGAGGTGGCCGAACGTGACCATCGATCACCAGATAAGCCCCTGGTTCACCAAGAGCACGGCCTCACCGGCGCAGGAGCGGGTGATCCAGCGCATCTGCTCCCGGGTCGCACCGGCCGGGACAACGGTCAACGTATCGGACCTGCCTCTCGGCGGGGTCCAGATCTGGACAGACGGCGACGCCGGCACGTGGAGCCTGTACCAGCGGATGGCGCGCGAGCTGCGGCTCGCCGGCTGGCACGCCGAGGCGGGCACCGACCGCCTCATGGTGCTGGGCTGGAGCGCCGAAGCCCTGTCGTACCGGGTGCTCGTGCTCGACGCCGCGCTGGCCGGGCGGCTGGCCGACTACGACCTGACGTCGTTCATGGCGGTGACCGTCGCCACCCGGCTGCTCCAGGAGGGGCTGGCCGCCGAACGCGTCGTCCCGGAGGTGGAGGCGCGCCTGCGCGAGGAACTGCGCTGGCCGGGACGGCTGGCCGACCTCGCCGGGCTCGAACGCACCGCCACGCTGGAGCCGCTGCGCCACCGGCTCGCCCAGATCGCCGGGCTGGAGGCCAGGGTGCGCGACCGCTGCGCCGAGCACCTGTCGCTGGCCGGCCGGGTCGCCACCTCGGTCACCGGCGGCAAGCCGCCCCCGCGCATCGGCTTCCCGCACCTGACGGCGGGCCTGGCCACGGGCCTGTCCGAGCGGCTGGTCGCGGCCAGCGTGCCCAACCAGGCGACCGCGCCGCCCCACGCCCTGCTGTCCCCATCGGACGCAGGCGCCCTGACCTGACAGGAGTGATCATGCTCACCGACGAGGTCCGCGGGCCGCGCCACCGGCCCTGCGAGGTCCCGGTACGCGGCACCCGCCCGCCACCACCCCCCGACCGGCCGCCCCTCGACCGGGCGGCGGGGCCACGGGCGGACGTCACGCCGATCGCGCACCCGGTGCGGCGGCTGCGGCCCGCGGAGCGGCACGGCGGGAGGCGGACATGAGCCGCGGCAGGGTGGGCGTGCTGGTGCCGCCCGCGAACCCGTCGGCGGAGCCGGAGCTGACCCGCCTGCTCGGCTCGCGTGCCGACATGCACGCCGCCCGCTTCCCGGTACGCCCCGGGCTGGCCCCGGCCGAGCGGCTGGAGAGCTACAACGCGGCGCTGCCCGCCATGACGCACGCCTTCGGCGACCTGCCGCTCGACGCGCTCGTCATGGCCTGCGACGCCCCCCGCTACCTGCTCGACCCGGACGAGGACCGCGAGGGCTGCCTGCGGCTGACCGAGCGGTGTGGGGTGCCGTTCGCCTCGGCGACCGTGGCCATCCTGGAGGCGATCGGGCATCTCGGGCTGGAGGAGGTCCACATCGTCTCGCCGTTCCAGCCGTGGCTGACGGAGCTGGCCGAGCGCTTCTGGAAGGCCGCCGGGCTGCGCATCGCCGGGGTGCTCCCGGTCCGCGCCCAGGGCGGCTGGTCCCCGTACACGATCACTCCCGCCGAGCTGGTGGAGCAGGTGAAGCAGGCGCGGCTGCCCCGGGACGGCGTGCTGCTGTTCGTCGGCAGCGGCATGGCGACGCTGCCGGCGCTGGGCACGCTGGGCGCCGGCAACGACCGGGTGCTGCTCACGTCCAACCTGTGCACCGCCTGGTGGGCGCTGTCGCGGGCGACCGGCAAGCCCGTCACGCTCAACCGCTCCCCGCACCGGAGGGCCTCGTGAGCGCCGCACCGGGCGCGCTCGCCCTCCCCTGCCCCCTGACGAGGGTCGCCGGCGCTCCGGCTCGCGGCCGTGCCGGGCCTGCGGCCGGTCCGGGCGGCACGCGGTCCGGCGCCGGCGATCCCGGCGCCGCCGCGGAGGCCGTCTGACGGGCCCATCCCCTGCGAGGACCGGGCGAGGGTCGGCGCGGTGACGTGAGGAGTGCTCGATCAGATGTGGCGGACGCTGACGGACGAGGCGCGCGAGGCGATCGGCGCGCTCTGCGACGAGCACGGGCGGCACCTGTACGACTACTGCCGCACGGCGCTGGCGGGCTCCGACGCCGAGCTGGCGGTCGCGGGCGCGCTGCTGTCGGCGCACGCGCACGCCGCCCGGCTCCCGTCGCCGGACGCGCTGCGGCCGTGGCTGTACGCCCTGGCCCGCGCCCACCGCGCCGCCGTCGCCGCCGCCAGACCGGCCAGCATCGGCTCCTGGTCCCGTCCCGGCCCCGCGCCCGACCTGGTGCCCGAGGGTCTGACGGCCCTCGACGGCCCGCACCGCGAACTGCTCGACCTCTCGGTACGGCACGAGCTGTCCGACGACGAGATCGCGCTGATCTTCGCCGCGGACACCGGTGACGTGACCGCCATCGTCACGGAGGCGGCCGACACGCTGGAGCAGTGGTTCGCGGCGGTGCGGGCGGCCAGGACCCGTGACGGCTGCGCCCGCCTGGCCTCCCGGCTGACCGACTGGGCCAGGACCCCCGGACGCCGCAACCGCACGCGGATCGCCCGCCACATCCTGACCTGCCCGGAATGTCAGGCGGCGCCCCGGACGCTCCGCGCGGCCACGCTGCTGCGCCGCCTCCCCCTGGCCGACACCCCCGGCACCCTGCGCGAGCAGCCCGCCTGGGGGCAGCCGCTGCCGGACGACGACTCCGCCTGGCGCCCGGACGGCTTCCCCGTCCAGGCGCGCGGCCTGGCGGAGCCGCCTCCGGCCATGATCTCCCTGGTCCCCGGCCCCACGACGGAGACCAGGGACAACCCCTGGCCGGCGACGGGCGCGGCCGTCGCCGGCCAGGAACCCCTCCCCGCCCCCACCCCGCCCGAGCCTCCGGAGGACGACTGGGTGCCCCCTCGCCCGGTGCCGCGCGCCCCGGTGGCGGAGGAAGGGGAGGGGCGTGGGGTCAGGGTCGTGGAGGAGGCCCGGGTCCGGCGGGGCGGCAACGGCGCCGGCTCCGGGCAGGCGCTCGTGCACGCCGCGCATCCGGGGTCGGGGCAGCGGCGCGAGTACTATCTGCCGCCCGACCCCGTGCCCCCGCACGACCCGCTGCGGGCCAGGGAGCGCGCCCGGCCGGCGGCGCGGCCGGGCGAGCGGCGCAGGGCCGAGCCCGGCGACAAGCTCGTCCACGCCGGTGACCGGCCGCCGCCGCGTGACGACGGGGGTGACGCCCGGTGGGAGGACTTCTGGCGGGAGCGCCCCGACGAGGACGACCCGGAGGCGCGCATCTCCCTGCGCTGGCTGGTCCGGATGGCGCTGATCTTCGGCCTGGTCCTGCTGGCCGGGGGCCTGGCGTGGTCGGTGCTCAAGCCCCAGTCCCGTCAGGCGGCGACGACCGCCGCCCCCGCCGCGGCGGCCCAGCCTCCCACCGCCCCGCAACCGACCGCACAGGAGCCCACCGCCCCGCAGCCGACCGCCCCGCAACCGACCGCGCAGGAGCCCACCGCACAGGAGACCACCGGGCCCGAGCCCACCGCCGAGGAGCCGCTCGTCCAGGAGCCCACGCTCCAGGACCCTCCCGCGCGGGAGCCCACCGGCGCGGCCGAGGAGCCCGGCAGGGCGCTGCCCGCGCCCGAGCCTCCGGTGGCCAAGCTGGCGCCCGCGTCCGTGCGGCTGGGCGAGAAGCGCAGCGGCCGGTTCAGGCTCACGTGCACCGGCGACTGCCGGGTCACCTTGTTCTCCGGGACGAACGGCATCACCGTCGACGGCAACACCTTCACCGTACGGGCGCCCGCCGAGCGGCCGGGTTGCGCCGGGCCGCCCGTGACCGAGTCGGGCGTGATCACCGTCGGCTGGTCGGGCACCGCCACCGGCGACGGCAGGACCACGGAGGGCACCACGGCGGGCGACGGCACCCTCACCATGATCGTTTCGTGGACCGTGACCACGAACCGAGGAGCGTTCATCCCCGACACGAACGGAGGCGGCTATTGGAGCAATTGCCCTAAGGGCGAGTGAAACAGGCAAGCACCATGCATCAGCCACGCACGTGACGGCCCCGGGCATCGCGCCCGGGGCCGTCAGCGGTCAGAAGCCCGTCTCCCGTCAGAAGAACGAGAAGCCCGGCTCCGGCTCCGGCAGCGTCAGCTCACGCGGCCCGAGGAACCTGGCGGTGTCCTTCGGCACGTCGGCCAGCGGGGCGCCCGGCACGACCGGGACGGTCACGCCGGTCCTCGACAGGTCGACGGTCACCGCGGCCCCGGTGCCCGTCTCGGAGCTGTAGGAGGCGTCGGTGCCCGCGATGATCAGGCCGATCCGGTGCCCCTTCTTGAAGGTGTAGTCGTGCGGCAGCGTCTCCCACCTGACCTTGGCGTACTTCCCGACCGGCATGGGCGACGGCCGGGTCAGCGAGTGGCGGTTGCGGGTGTCGATCCAGCCCCGGGCGACGACCTCCACCGGCCGGTTCGCCACGTTCGTGACGACCTTCTTGTAGCAGCCGTCGTCGGCAGCGGTGGTCTCGCCGTGGCAGTCCTCCTCGGCGATCGTGGTGACGCCCTGGCCGCGCCGCCAGTCCAGGCGGGTGTCGTCGCCGAAGTCGACGAGCAGGGCGGTCAGGTTCGAGGCGGGCCGGTCGAGCTTGACCCGCAGGTCGGCG
The DNA here is from genome assembly GCF_053590035.1 of Nonomuraea sp. NPDC003214. NCBI lineage: Bacteria > Bacillati > Actinomycetota > Actinomycetes > Streptosporangiales > Streptosporangiaceae > Nonomuraea > Nonomuraea sp. NPDC003214. Next base: position 522,669 of record NZ_JBSFSX010000003.1, read on the forward strand.
GTGGGCGTGCCGGACAGGCGCAGGTCGACCGGCAGCGCGCCCGTGGTGAACGCCAGCCGTCCCGGGTTCGCGGCGCCGACGTCGGCGACCATCGCGGACTCGGTCATGGCCACGTCCGTGAACGTCGCCGTGGCGCGCCGGTCGGGCCGCAGCCCGAGCGTGCCGTCGGCGGCGGGCCGGAGTGTCAGCCGGGTGGCGTGCGGCGCCGGCCAGTCGCGCTGCGTGATCCACTCGGTCGGCCCGACCTGCACGTCGGCGCGCGGCTCGCGCATGATGTCGTTGCGCACGCCGTGCAGCCAGTGGTCGAACCAGCGGTGCAGCGTGTCGACCCACACGTCCCGCCGGCCCTCGAAGTCGAACGGGTCGACGTGGTTGTACTGGCCGACCCAGATCTTGCGCGGCACCCGGCGCTCGGCCAGCGCCTGCCACCAGGTGGAGAAGTTGTCCGGCTTGACGTTCAGGTCGTTGGACGTGTGGACGACGAAGACGCTGGCCCGCACCTTGGAGACATCGCCGAGCAGCCCGCCGAGATAGTCGCGCTCGGCCCAGAACGGGTTGTGGTCGCCGGTGTCGTCACCGTCCCCGGCGTCCATCCGGTCGCGCACCGCCTGGCACTTGGCCTCGGGGTCGGTGTCGACGTAGTTGGCCAGCCAGGAGGCGTAGTCGTAGTTGTAGATCACGCCGTTGGAGCGCTGGTACCGGTACCAGGAGCTGATCGCGGAGATCGGCACGATCGTCTCCAGGCCGCGCACGCCGGTCGCGGCCACGGCGTTGGCCAGCGTGCCGTCGTACGACTTGCCGATCATCGCGGACTTGCCGGTCGTCCAGTCGGCCACGGCGGGGCTGCCGTCGGCCCGGTACGCCTTGGCCCGGCCGTTCAGCCAGTCGATGACCGCCTTGCCGCCCAGCACGTCGGCCTTCCCGCCGACGTCGGGGCAGCCGTCGGAGCGGGTGGTGCCGATCATGTCGACGTTCAGCACGGCGTAGCCGCGCGGCACGAAGTAGTTGTCGTAGAACAGGGGGAACTTCGTGACGTTCCTGTCGGCGCCGTACTCCTTGCGCTCCCCCTCGTTGCCGCGTCCGGAGTTGTCGTAGTACGGGCTCTCGTCGATGATGACCGGGACGCGGAGCCCGGGACCGGACTCCTTGGGACGGATGATGTCGACGCGCACCCGGTCGAGCCGGCCGTCGGCGTCGCTGTCGACCGGCGACTCGACGTAGACGTGCTCGCGGACCGCGTCCGCGTAGGAGAAGACCGGCTGCGTACGGCCGTTCTCGACGGTGACCGCGGGTGCCGAGGCCGCGGCGTGGACGGGGGTTGCCGTGCCCAGGACGAGGACTGCGGCGATGAGGGCCGGGCGTAATTGTGGCACGCGTGACCTCCGTGGCTGTACCAAAAGTACGAGCAATCTCTCAGACGCCCGGAAGCCTGACAAGATCTGACCATGCGGGTCGAGAGGATGGGCATGCGGAACGTGGCACGGACCTCGTTGGTGGACGCCGCCATCGAACAGCTGCGCGACCAGATCACCAGCGGCGCGTGGCCGGTCGGCACCAAGCTGCCGTCCGAGAGCCGGCTCGCCGAGACGCTCGGCATGAGCCGCCTGTCGGTGCGCGAGGCGCTGCGGGTGCTGGCGCACGCCGGGCTGCTGGCCACCCGGCAGGGCGACGGCACGTACGTGACGGCCACCGACGAGTCGCAGGTGGCGCTGCGGCGGCGGCTGGACAGGGCGGCGGCCATGGACATCATCGACGTGCGGCGCGGGCTCGACCTGGTGGCCGCCCGGCTGGCCGCCGCCCAGCGCACCGACGAGGACCTGGCCGGGATGCGCGAGGCCCTGGCCCGCCGCGACGCCGCCGCCGGCGCCGGTGACCTCGACGCCTTCGCCGACGCCGACGTGGCCTTCCACCTGTGCGTCGCCGACGCGGCCCACAACCCGCTGCTCGGCGACCTCTACCGGAGCATGAGCGAGTCGGTGCGCGAGAGCGTCCGCGACCTGGAGGAGGCGGCGCTGCGGCCCGACAGCTCCCACCACGAGCTGCTGGCGGCCATCGAGGCCGGTGACGCGGCGGCGGCCGTGGCGGTCTCGGTCGGCATCCTCGACCGCCAGGAACGCGACCTTTGACCCGGGCGCTCACCCACCGATCGTGATCGTGTCCGCCTCGTCGTCCACGGGCGGCTCCGGCTCCCGCCTCCCCCACGGCCCCCGTACGGCGACCAGGGCGAGCACCGCCCCGCCCACGGCGGCGACCACCAGCCCAAAGACCGGAACCCCGCCGAGATCCGCCCCACCCTGCGTGGCCGCCCCACCCTGGGTGACCGCCCCGCCGTTGGGGTCCGCGCCGCCCTCAGGGTCCGCGCCGCCCTGCGTGGCCGCCCCGCCCTCGGGGTCCGCGCCGCCTGGGAGGGCAGGGGCCGCCCCGTCGTCGGTGGCCGCGCCTTCCCTGAGGGCCGCGCCGTCGCCGGTGGCCGCCTCGGCCGGGTACGGGGTGCCGGAAGGCCGCGTGCCCGGCGACGGCCCCGCCGCGAGCGGGCTCGCCACGGCCGCGCCCGGCTCGGCACGTCCCTCCTCGGCGCGCCCCGGCTCAGCGCGCCCCTCCTCGGCCGCGCCCGGCTCGGCGTGGCCCCGCTCGGCGTCACCCCGGTCGGGGGTGCCCGGTGCGGGGTGCTCGGGGTCCGGGGTGGGGCGGCCCGGGGGGAAGCCCGGGGGGCGGATGGCGCCCCAGTGGCTCTGCGGCTCCTTCACGGCGCGGGCGAGGCCGGGTTGCAAGGGGTTGAGGGCGAGGCCGCCCGGCACGGTGAGGGTGCCCACGGCGTACGGGTCGAAGATGCCCTGGATGCCTTCGACGCGGTACGTCCCGGCGGCGGGGACGGTGAGGGCGGCGGCGTAGTGTCCGGGCTCGGGCAGCGGCGTGCCGGCGAACAGCGTGACCTCGCCGCGGGCGTCCGTGAGCCGGAGCCCGGTGGGCCCGAGGTCGCCCTGGTAGGGGTGGTTTCCGTGCTGGAGCACCCAGTAGCCGGCCGTGTAGGACGTGCCGGCCTTCAGGGTGCCCGGGAGCGGGTCGAGGTAGGTGACGGCGAATCCGCCGGCGGCCGCCCCGGGGGCGGCGAGCGGCCCGGCGGCCAGCAGCAGGGCGGCCACGACGGTGGCGAGTCTTCTCATGGGACACCTCCGGCGTGCATACACCGGCGGCGCGCCCGGAGTTCCGGCCGGGGCCCAGAATGGGGGACTCGGGGAGGCTTCGCGCGGTCGCCGTCCATCCCGCGCTGGTGGATCAGCGGCGGGGCTGACCGGTCAGGGGTTGCGGGCCCGCCCGAGGATGTGGGTGAGCGCAGGGCTGCCGGGGACGGGCCGGTGGGCGAAGCTCCGCTGCTCCTCGACGAGCAGCCCGGCGGCGCGGATGGCGGCGGCGGTGTCGCGGTTGGGGTGACAGCCGCCGCCGACGCGCCGCCAGAGCGGGGTGATGAGGTCCTGAAGGACGCCGCGGACCGGCCGGGGCGAGCGGACGTGCTCGAAGTAGCGCAGCTCGCCGCCGGGCGCGAGCAGCCGTCGCACCTCGGCGAGGGTGGCCGCCGGGTCGGGCACGGTGCAGAGCACGAGCGACAGCACGGCGGCGTCGTACGCGCCGGGCCCGCCCGGCAGCGCCCCCGCGTGGCCGGGCACCACCCGGACGGTCACCGGGGCGCGGGCCGCGGCCCGCTCGGCCGCGGCGCGCAGCAGGTGGTCGGGCTCGACGGCGACGACCTCGCGCACTCCCGCGGGGTAGTGCGGGAAGTTGAGCCCGTTGCCCGCGCCGATCTCGATCACCCGCCCGGTCAGCCCGGCGAGCAGGCGCTCGCGCAGTGCGGCGGTGGCGGGATCGGCGCGCTCGGTCATCCTCTCGTAGGCGCGGGCGAAGCGCGGGTGCTGGTACTTCGAGAGGTCCTGCATCACCCCAGCCTAGGTCCGGGCGTGCGCCGGAGGGCTAGGACGGGCTGTTGCTCATGTAGCGGTCGATCTTCCATTCGCCGTTGTCCTGCGTGAGCAGGAAGAACGCGCGGGTCTCCTCGGAGCCCTCGCCGCTGGTGGCGCGGACGAACGCCTGCTTGCCGGCGACCTGGGACTCCTCGATCGTCGGCGTGCCGCCCTGGCCCTCGCCCATGCCCTCGAACAGCGTGGTGAGCGCCTGCGTGCCCTCGGCGGTCTGCTCGCCGGCCACGGCTGCCACGGCGTCGGAGGTGAACAGCTTCACGACCTGGGCGGAGTCGCCCGATTCGAGCGCCTTGTAGAAGCTCTCGACGACGCCGCGGGGCGAGCCCTGGCCGGCGCCGGTGTCGGTGGGCGACGGGCTGCCGGTGCCGGTCGTGGTGTCGGTCGGCGAGGCGGAGTCGCCGGGTGTCATGCCCGTGTCGGTGGCTGTGGGGGACGCCGGGCTCGCGGCGCCCTTCATCGCTTGCCCGGTGCCGCCCGCGGCGCAGCCGGCGGTGAACAGGGCCGGTACGATCGCGGCCAGCAGGAGGCCCCTGCGCAGAGAATTCATGCTCATGGCCGCTTTGATTCCCGCCCCTATCAAGGGCGAATGCGGTCTTTATCCAGTCCGCACGACCCTTTTAACGTGCGCGGTATTTTCTCACCCTGGGGTTCACAGAATTCGGCGAGATCGTTCAGAGGTCTGATCGTTGCGCCACTGAGACCCGTTGCCCGGCGCGCCGCCGATACCGTCCCTCTAGTGCCGCATATCAAGGCGAACCCCGCTCCGCCCGCCGATCCTCTGCCGCAACGCGACGACGCCGAGCGTTGCGCCTCCGCCGATTCGGGGCGGCGATGCGTCCTCCCGCCCGCCCATCATGGCGCGCATGTTTTCCCGCCTGCGGAGAAGGATCTCCGACTCTGACATCGTTTCAAAAGTGCCATTTCGGGCAATTGACGCGAATGTCGGATGAACCGGTCACGGTGACCCCCTGTGAAGACGGCCCGCTGCTCATTCGTGGCGAGTTCGCGCTGGTGACCCAGGACGGCGAGCGCATCCCGCCCGGCCGGGCCACCGTCGCGCTGTGCCGGTGCGGCCGCTCGGCGGCCAAGCCGTTCTGCGACGGCTCACACAAGACGGCCGGCTTCCGCGCCCCCAGCGGCCAGGAGGCGGAGCCTGCGGACGGAGCTGGCTGACCGGCGCAGCCGCCGCCCCGCGTACGGGACGCCGCCGGTGAGCGCGGCGGCCAGGGCGAGCCAGCTGCAGACGCCCCGCTCGGCCACCCACACGGGCGCGAACAGCGACGACGTCGCCGGGAAGACCCGGTGTCCGCCGCAGCGGCGGCGGCCCAGCTCGGCGACCGCCACGGTGACGGCGGCGGCCCCGGCCAGCGCGGCGGGACGGCGGCGGGCGAGCGCGACGGCCACGCCCGGCGCCACCGCCAGGAACGCCGCCATCCGCCACGGCTGCGCGAGGTCGTCGTAGGCCTGCCGGACCCGCTGCGACCAGAAGCGCCGCGCCTGGCAGGGCAGGCGGCGCACGTAGAGGCCGGGGGCGGAGACCACGCGTCCGCCGCGCGCCCGGACGGTCCGGATCAGCTCCAGGTTCTCGAACAGCACGTCGCCGTCGTAGCCGCCCATGCCCAGGAAGAAGTCGCGCCGGACGCCGAGGGTGCCCGGGTAGTCGGCGCCGAACGCCCGGTTGAGCAGGCTGCGGGCGGTGTCCCAGCGGGCGTGCCAGGGCAGCGGGGAGAAGTAGTTCTGCGGGCGCACCAGGTCGGCCCCGGCGAGCAGCTCCCGCATCCTGGCGAGCCCCGCCGGGCCGTAGCGTACGTCGTCGTCGGCGATGACCACGTGCGCGGCGCGGGCCAGCCGCACGCCGGTGGCGACGCCGGTGACCTTGCCGTTGGCGTAGCCGAGCGCGGGGTCGGGCGGCACGTGGGTGACGAGGCCGCGCCAGCGGCGGGCGTGCCGGTCGAACAGGGCGGCCGGGCTGCCGTCGACGACGATCACGCGGGCGTGCCGGGCCAGGCCGGTCAGGTAGGCGGTGAGCTCGTCCAGCCCCGCGTCGTCCTCCCACCGCAGCGGCAGCACGTAGTCGAGGTCCATCACGGGCTCGCGACGGCCGTCTCCAGCTCGGCCAGCGACGAGACGCCGCGCTCCCAGCAGTCCATGACGTGCTCGGCCCACAGGCGTTCGAGGGTGAGCGCGCACGCGGCCCCGTACAGGATGTCGCCGGTGAGCGACGGCTGCGCGGCGGCGAGCCCGCCGCACAGGTCGTTGGCGGCGATCTGCTCGTGCACCGCGTCGGCCTGGACGTGCTCCTCGTAGAAGCGGGTGGCGGTGGCGTCGCCGCCGAGGCGGCGCAGGCCGGTGGCGTAGCGGCGGTTGGGCAGCGAGGAGGTCATCTCCAGGGCGGCCAGGTGGCCGGCGAGCGCGCCGCGCAGCCGGCGGTGCAGGCCGAACAGCGACATCGCGTTGGAGATCGCCAGCGTGATGCCGGGGACGCGGCCGAGGTGGGCCAGGTAGGAGTCGTCGAGGCCGAGGCCGCGCAGGGTGGCGCGGAACAGCTCGGAGTGCATGCGCTCGCGGCGTCCGCCGCCGTACTCGTCGGCCTGGATCTCGACCAGCGCGGCCTTGGCCCCGCCCTGGAGGCGCGGGATGGCCCAGGTGTGCGGGTCGGCCTCCTTCAGGTGGTAGATCGAGCGGTGGACGGCGAACTCGCGGAACTGGGCGAGGTCGGCCGTGCGCTGCAGGTGCTGCGACAGCGGCGGGCCCTCGTCGGCGACGGCCAGCGCGGTGAGCGCCCGCCGCACGTGGCGCGGCTCGACCGGGGCGGGGCGCGGCACGGCGCGGGCGAGCGCGTCCTCGAAGCCGCGCTCCAGGGCGGCGCGGGCCCGCAGCAGTGACGGTTCCCACTCCCAGCGCTCGTCCACGTCGTCGAAGCCCTGGTAGTGCAGCTCGTAGCAGACGAACAGGGCGAGCTGGAGGTCGTCGTCACCGAGCGGCAGCGCGCCCGGCTCCAGCGGCCTGAGCTCCCCGAGCTCCCCGGGCGGCCCGGTGAGGCAGGAGAAGAGCTGGTCGCTGATCGGGCCCCGGGCGGCAGGCAGGCGCATCAGGCACTCCGGCGGTAGACGGACACGTGCGCGCGGCTGTCGTCGCCGAACGGGGTGCGCGCCCAGTCCGACCAGCGATGCTCGCGCTCCATCGAGGCCAGCCGGGCCATCAGGTCGAGCTCGGCGGGCCAGGCGTAGCGGTGGTTGGCGGGCAGCAGGCGCACCCCCTCGGCGGTCAGCCGGATGCGGGTGGTGTGCATGTGCTGCCCGGCCGGGGAGAGCACGGCCGCCTCGGCGACGACGGCGTCCTCGGTCATCGACAGCAGCCGCAGCGCGCTGCCGTCGCGGAAGGCGGCCGGGTCGGGCACCCACGCCTCGACCACGAACCTGCCGCCGGGCCGCAGGTGGGCGGCGGCGTTGCGGAAGCAGGCGACCTGGGCGTCCTGCGACGGCAGCGCGTAGACGGTGTTGGCGGCGAGCACGACGAGCGCGTAGGAGCCGCCGGCGGTGGCCGTGGAGAAGTCGCCGATCGTGACGGGCACGCGGTCGCCGCCGGGCTTGCCGCGCAGCACCTCGACCATCTCCGCCGAGCCGTCGATGCCCGCGACCTCCAGGCCGCGGGCGGCCAGCGGCAGGGCCAGCCGGCCGGTGCCGATGCCGAACTCCAGCACCGGCCCGCCTTCGGCGAGCTCGTGGAGCAGGTCGACGGCCTGGTCCGTGGGCAGGCCGCGTACGGTGGCGTCGTAGATGTCGGCGATGCCGCGGCCGTAAGCGGAAGCGTCGAACGCCGGCATCCGCACCTCCCCCGAGTTCCAGCACGTGAATGCCAGCTGAATGCCCGGGGCGCCACCCGTTAAACGCTCACGGCCACCTGCACGAGGTCGCCGTCGAGCCGGACGTGGTAGACGGGCACGGCGATGTCGGGCTCGTCCAGGCAGTGGCCGGTGACCAGCGAGAACACCTGCTTGTGCAGCGGCGAGGCGACGGTCGGCTCGCCCTTCCTGGTGCCGACGATGCCGCGCGAGAGCACGTACGCGCCGCTGAACGGGTCGAGGTTGCCGAGCGCGTGCACGGAGCCGTCGTGGGTGCGGAAGAGCGCCACCTGGCGGTCGCCGACGAGCGCGCAGACGCCGCGCTCGGGCAGCAGGTTCTGGTAGCCGCAGACGTTCACCCAGGTCATCGGGTCACCACCGGCTTGATCTGGCCGCGCTCGGCGGCGAACACGATGGACGGGTCGGGCACGCCCGGCGCGTTGACGAAGCTGACGAACCGGGAGAGCTTGTCCGGATCGTCCAGGGTCGCCCGCCATTCGTCGACGTAGGTGGCGACGTGCCGCTCCATGTGGGCGTCGAGGTCGGCGCAGATGCCGAGCGCGTCGTCGACGATCACCGAGCGCAGGTAGCCGAGGCCGCCGTCGAGCGACTCCAGCCAGGCGGAGGTGCGTTGCAGCCGGTCGGCGGTGCGGATGTAGAACATGAGGAACCGGTCGATGGTCCTGATGAGCTCGTCGGTGGTGAGGTCGCCGGCGAGCAGGTCGGCGTGGCGGGGCTTGAAGCCGCCGTTGCCGCCGACGTACAGGTTCCAGCCCTGTTCGGTGGCGATGATCCCGAAGTCCTTGGAGCGGGCCTCGGCGCACTCGCGGGCGCAGCCGGAGACCGCCGACTTCAGCTTGTGCGGCGAGCGCAGGCCCCGGTAGCGCAGCTCCAGCGCGATGGCGAGGCCGACGGAGTCCTGCACGCCGTAGCGGCACCAGGTGGAGCCGACGCAGGACTTGACCGTGCGCAGCGCCTTGCCGTAGGCGTGGCCGGACTCGAACCCGGCCTCGACGAGCCGCCGCCAGATCTCCGGGAGCTGTTCGACGCGGGCGCCGAGCAGGTCGATCCGCTGCCCGCCGGTGATCTTCGTGTAGAGGCCGAAGTCGCGGGCGACCTCGCCGATGACGATGAGCTTGTCCGGGGTGATCTCGCCGCCGGGGATGCGCGGGACGACCGAGTACGTGCCGTTCTTCTGGATGTTGGCGAGGAAGTGGTCGTTGGTGTCCTGGAGCGCGGCGCGCTCGCCGTCGAGGACGTGCCCGTTGTGCAGGGAGGCGAGGATGGAGGCGACGGCCGGCTTGCAGATGTCGCAGCCCCGGCCCTGCCCGTGCTGGGCGATGAGCTCGGAGAACGTGGTGATGCCGCGCACCCGGGCAATGTCGAACAGCTCGGCGCGGGAGTGGGCGAAGTGCTCGCACAGGTTCTTGCTGACCTCGACGCCGGACTTCTCCAGGAGCTGCTTGAGCATGGGCACGCAGCTTCCGCAGGTGGTGCCGGCGCGGGTGCACGCCTTGAGCGCGGGCACGTCGGCGCAGCCCCGGTCGGTGACGGCGGCGCGTACCTCGCCCGCGCTGACGTTGTTGCACGAGCACACCTGGGCGTCGTCGGGCAGGTCGAGGTTCGCGCCGCCGCCGGTGAACAGCAGGTCGGACGGCGGCGCGGGCAGCGGCTTGCCGACGAACGAGCGCAGCGAGGTGTACGGGGCGGCGTCGCCGACGCAGATGCCGCCGAGCAGGGTCCGGGCGTCGTCGCTGATGAACAGCTTCTTGTAGACGCCGGCGACCGGGTCCATGTAGGTGACGTCGAGCGCCCCGGTCATGGCGCCGAACTGGGCGACCTCGACGCCGAGCAGCTTGAGCTTGGTGGACAGGTCGGCGCCGTCGAACGTGCCGTCGCCGCCCATGATCCGGTCGGCGGCGACCTCGGCCATCGTGAAGCACGGCCCGACGAGCCCGTACACCATGCCGCCGGCCAGCGCGCACTCGCCGATGGCGTAGATCGACGGGTCGGAGGTGCGCATGCCGGGGTCGACGACGACGCCGCCGCGCTCCCCCACCTCCAGCCCGCAGGCCCTGGCCAGCTCGTCGCGCGGCCTGATGCCCGCGGAGAAGACGACGACCTGGGCCTCGATCAGCGTGCCGCCGGGCGTGCGCAGCCCGGCCACCCGGCCCCGGTCGTCGGTGACGATCTCCTGGACGCCCGAGCCGGCGTGCACGCTCAGCCCGAGCCGTTCGATGTGCGACCTGAGCACCGAGCCGCCGCCCTCGTCGACCTGGCGGGGCATGAGCCACGGGCTCATCTCGACGATGTGGGTGCGCAGGCCGAGGGAGCGCAGCGCGTCGGCGGCCTCCAGGCCGAGCAGCCCGCCGCCGACGACGACGCCGTCAGCGGCCTCCTTGGCGGCCAGCCTGATCGCGTCCAGGTCGTCGATCGTGCGGTAGACGAAGGCGTGCCCGGCCCCCGGCACCGGCGGCACGAACGGCGCCGACCCGGTGGCGAGCACGAGCACGTCGTACGGCTCCGGCTCGCCGCCCTCGACGGTGACCACGCGGGCCTGCCGGTCGATGCCGGTGACGCGGCTGTTCAGCCTGGTCACCGCCCCGGACGGCACCGGGTAGGCGAGGTCCTCGGCGCTCACGCCCGACAGGTACGAGGTCAGCGCCACCCGGTCGTAGGCCGGGCGGGGCTCCTCCCCGATGACCGTGACGCGCCCGTCGAAGCCGCGCTGGAGCAGCGCCTCCACGAGCCGGTGTGCTGCCGGGCCGAACCCGGCCACGACGATCTTCTTCATGCGGAGACCCCTTCCTGTTCGCACAGCCAGCCGACGATGCCCGCGACGGCGTCACGGCAGGTGCCGCAGCCGGTCGTGGCGCGGGTGGCGGCGGCCACCCCGGCCACGTCCCTGGCGCCCGCCTCCCAGCAGGCCCGAATCTGGCCCTTGGTCACGTTGTTGCACTGGCACACCTTGGCCGCGTCGGGCATGAGCACCGGGCTGTCGGCGACCGGCGCGGCCGACAGGCCGGGGAACAGCAGCCCGGCCCGGTCGCCGGGCACCGGCCCGCCGCGGTCGAAGAGCTGGGTGAGCGTGCCGACGGCGTCGCTGTCGCCCAGCAGGATCGCGCCGACCAGGCGGTCGTCGCGGATGACGAGCTTGCGGTAGGTGCCCCTGGCGCGGTGGCTGAAGCGGACCACCTCGGCGTGCTCGTCGCTGAGCTGCGTCTCGCCCATGGCGGCCAGCTCGACGCTGCTCGCCTTGAGCCGGGTGACCAGGCGCGAGCCCCGGTAGCGCGCCTTGCCTCCGGTGATCACGTCGGCGGCCACGGACGCCTGCTCCCAGGCGGGCGCGACCAGCCCGTACACGGTGCCGTCGTGCTCGGCGCACTCGCCGATCGCGAAGATCGACGGGTCGTCGGTGCGCAGCTCGTCGTCCACGACGACGCCGCGCCGCACCTCCAGCCCGGCCTCGGCGGCGAGCGCGGTCAGCGGGCGGACGCCGCAGGCGAGCACGACCAGGTCGCCCTCGACGAGCTCGCCGCCGGCCAGCCGGACGCCCGTCTCCTCGACGGACGCGGCGGACACGCCGGTGCGGGTCTCGACGCCGAGCCCGGCCAGCGTCTCGCCGAGCAACAGCCCGGCCTCGGCGTCGAGCTGGCGTTCCATCAGATGGCCGGCCAGGTGCAGCAGCGTCACGGGCAGGCCGCGCCCGGCCAGCCCGCGGGCGGCCTCGACGCCGAGCAGCCCGCCGCCGACGACGACGGCGCGGCGGCTGTGCTCGGCGGCCTTGAGGATGCGCTCGCAGTCGTCGAGCGTGCGGAACGGGACGGCCCGCGCCACGCCGGGGATCGGCGGCACGATCGCCTCGCTGCCGGTGGCGAGCACGAGCAGGTCGTACGGCTCGCGGCGGCCGTCGGCGGTGTGCACGGCGCGGGCCTCCCGGTCGATCCAGGCGACCTCGCCGCCGAGCACGGCCTCGACCCGGTTGGCGGCGTACCAGGACAGGTCGTGCAGGCCGAGCTGTTCGGGCCTGGCCTTGCCGGCGAGCACGTTCGACAGCAGCACCCGGTTGTAGGGGCGGCCGGGCTCGGCGCCGAACACGGTGATCGTCATCCGCGGGTCGCGCGCCCGGACCTCGCCGACCAGCCGGGAGCCGGCCATGCCGTTGCCGACCACGACGAGCCTCATGAGACCCGCTCCACCCGTACGGCGCAGACCTTGAACTCCGGCATCCGGGACGCGGGGTCGAGCGCGGGGTTGGTCAGCCGGTTCGCCCCCTCCCAGTGAAAGGGCATGAACACGGTGTCGCTCCTGATCGCGTCGCTGATCCTGGCCACCGCCTCGTCCGTGCCGCGCCTGCTGGTCACCCGCACCAGGTCGCCCGCCTCGATCGCCAGCCGTTCGGCCAGGTCGGGGTGGAGCTCCACGTACGGGTGCGGCGAGGCGGCGGTCAGGGAGGCGATCCTGCGGGTCTGCGCGCCGCTCTGGTAGTGGGCGAGCACGCGGCCCGTCGTCAGATGGACGGGGTAGTCGTCGTCGACCTCCTCGGCCGGGGGCCGGTGCTCGACGGGCACGAACCTGGCCCGGCCGTCGGGCGTGGGGAAGGAGTCCAGGAACGGCCGGGGCGTGCCGGCGTGCCCCGGCTCCGGGCAGGGCCAGAACACGCCGGTCTCGCCGGCGATCCGCTCGTAGGTGATGCCCGCGTAGTCGGCCGTGCCGCCGGCGCTGGCGCGGCGCAGCTCCTCGAACACCTCGGCGGGGTCGTCGGCGAAGTCGTGGCCGAGCCGGCGGGCCAGCCCGGCGATCACCTCCAGGTCGCCGCGGACGCCGGGCGGCGGCGCGAGCGCCCGGCGGCGCAGCAGGACGCGGCCTTCGAGGTTCGTCATCGTGCCGGTCTCCTCGGCCCACTGGGTGACCGGGAGCACCACGTCGGCCAGCGCCGCCGTCTCCGACATCACCACGTCGCAGACGACGAGCAGGTCCAGCGCCCGCAGCCGGGCGGCGATCCTGGAGGAATCGGGCGCGGACACGACGGGGTTGGAGCCGAACAGCAGCATCGCGCGCGGCCCGCCGGGCGTCCCCAGCGCGTCCAGCAGCTCGTACGCCGACCGTCCCGGCCCCGGCAGGTCCTCCGGCCGCACCCCCCACACGCCCGCGACGTGCTCGCGCGCCGCCGGGTCGTCGATCCTGCGGTAGCCGGGGAGCTGGTCGGCCTTCTGGCCGTGCTCGCGGCCGCCCTGGCCGTTGCCCTGCCCGGTGAGGCACCCGTACCCGGAGCCGGGCCTGCCGGGCAGGCCGAGCGCGAGCGCCAGGTTGACGAACGCGCTCACGGTGTCGGTGCCCTTGGCGTGCTGCTCGGCGCCGCGCCCGGTGAGCACGTACGCGTTCCGCGCGAACGCCAGCGCGCGCACGGCCTCGCGCATGCGCTGGACCGGCACGCCGGTGACGCGCTCGACCCGCTCGGGCCACCAGGAGGCCAGCGAGGTGCGCACGTCCTCGAACCCGGTCGTGCGCGCGGCCACGTACGAGGCGTCGACCAGGTCCTCGGCCACGGCCAGATGCAGCAGGCCGAGCGCGAGCGCCAGGTCGGTGCCGGGCGCGGGCCGCAGGTGCAGCCAGGCCAGCCGGGCGGTCGCGGTGCGGCGCGGGTCGATCACGACGAGCCGCGCGCCCTCCAGGTGGCGCACGAACGGCGGCATCGTCTCGGCCGGGTTCGCGCCCGCCAGCAGCACCACGTCGGCCCCGGCCAGGTCGGTGACGGGGAACGGCATCCCCCGGTCCATGCCGAACGCGCGGATCGACGCGGCGGCGGCCGACGACATGCAGAAGCGGCCGTTGTAGTCGATCTGGCTGGTGCCGAGCGCGACCCGGGCGAGCTTGCCGAGCAGGTACGCCTTCTCGTTGGTGAGCCCGCCCCCGCCGAACACGGCCACGGCGTCGGGGCCGTACTCGTCCCTGAGAGCGATGAGGCGCGCCGCCACGTGGTCGAGCGCCTCCTCCCAGGTCACCGGGTTCCCGTGCAGGAGCGGGCCGGTCAGCCGCTCACCGTTGGTGAGGAGCTCGGCGGCGGTCCAGCCCTTCTGGCAGAGCGCGCCGCCGGCGTTGGCCGGGACGTCGGCCCGGGGGGTGATCGTGATCCCGGTCCCCCCGGCGCCGATCGCCATCCCGCACTGCAGGGCGCAGTACGGGCAGTGGGTGTCGACGGTCGTCATCGCTCACACCCGCGCATGGGCGAGGGAGGCGATCCGGGTCACGCCGACGGTGCGCGTGTAGCACCACCAGGTCAGCGCGAAGCAGGCGGCGTAGAAGGCGCCGAACGCGGCGAACGCCACCGCCGGGCTGCCCGTCGCCGCGAACGACATGCCGAACGCCCGGTTGATGAGGAACCCGCCGAGCGCGCCGACCGCGGAGATGATCCCGATGGCCGCCGACGCCTGCCGCCTGCCGTGCAGCAGCGCCTCCTCGCCGGTGCCGCGCTCGGCGACCGCCTTGGCCTGGAAGATGGCCGGGATCATCCGGTACGTGGACCCGTTCCCGATCCCGGCCGTCAGGAAGAGGATCTGGAAGGCGAGGAAGAACGGCCAGAAGCCGCCGGACGCCGAGGCGAGCCAGACGAGCACGACGCCCGCGCCCATGGCGGCGAAGTTCCACAGGGTGACCGGCGCGCCGCCGAGCCGGTCGGCCAGCCAGCCGCCCACCGGCCTGATCAGCGACCCGGCCAGCGGCCCGGCGAACGCCACCGCCGCCCACGGCGCGTCCGGGAACAGGCTCATGCTCAGCAGCGGGAACGCCGTCGCGTAGCCGATGAACGAGCCGAACGTGCCCACGTACAGGAACGACAGGATCCACGTCTGGGCGCGGCCCGCCACCGCGAGCTGCTCGCGCGGGCTGGCCTTGGCGCTGGACAGGTTGTCCATGAAGAAGTAGGCGCAGCCGGCGGCCACCACGATGAACGGCACCCAGAACCAGCCCGCCGCCGCCAGCCCGAACGCCCCGATCACCAGCGGCATCACGAGCTGCACCGAGCTGACGCCGATGTTGCCGCCCGCCGCGTTCAGCCCGAGCGCCACGCCCTGGCGGGCGCGCGGGTAGAAGTAGGTGATGTTGGCCATGCTGGAGGCGAAGTTCCCGCCGCCGACGCCGGCGACGGCCGCGATGGCCAGGAACGCCCAGTACGGGGTGTCCGGGCTGCTCACCGCCACGCCGAGCAGCACCGCCGGGACGATCAGCAGCAGCGCGCTCGCCACCGTGAAGTTGCGCCCGCCGAACCTGGCCGGTCCGAACGTGTACGGCACCCGCAGCGCCGAGCCGACCAGGTTCGGCACCGCCACGAGCCAGAAGAGCTGGTCGGTCGAGAAGTCGTAGGCGCCCATCCGGGCGGCCACGATGCTCCAGAGCGTCCAGACGGTGAAGCCGAGATGCTCGGCCAGGATCGAGAAGACGAGGTTCCGGCGGGCGACCTTCCGGCCCGTGTGCTGCCAGAAGGCCGCGTCGTCGGGATGCCACTCGGCGATCCAGCGCGTCATCGTTCCTCCTACGTTCTGGTGAGGTCGAACGTAGGAACCCGGCGTTACGCACATGGACGGTCCGTGGCTGTGCGCCGGTTACATGTGACTCACCCGGGCAACACGCAATACATATGCGTCACGCCGGAAACATGCTGGTAATCAGCCCCGAAGGGCCCGGAAGAAGGCCCGCACGTCCTCGGTGAGCGCCTCCGGCTGCTCCAGCGCGGCGAAGTGCCCGCCGTGCGCGAACTCCGACCAGTGCACGATCGTGTCGGTCCGCTCGGCCAGCGCGCGGACCGGCTTGACGTAGTCGTGGGCGAACACCGCCACGCCCGTCGGCGTCGGCGAGCGCTCCGGCATGCTCCACGCGTGCGCGAACTCCCAGTAGATCTGCGCCGCCGAGTCGGCCGTGTTCGTCAGCCAGTAGAGCGACACGTTCGTGAGCAGCCGGTCGCGGTCCACGCCGTTCTCGGTCCACTCGGCGAACTTCTCCGCGATCCAGGCGAGCTGCCCCACCGGCGAGTCGGCCAGCCCGAACGCGAGCGTCTGCGGCCGGGTCGACTGGATCGCCAGATAGCCGCCCAGCTCGCCCGTGAAGCGCTCCAGCCCGGCCAGCCTGGCCCGGTCCTCCTCGCCGAGCTCGGCCTGCTCCGCCGGGTCGCCGTGGGGGAAGGTCATGAGGTAGTTCACGTGCACGCCGATCACGCGCCCGGCGTCGACCCGGCCCAGCTCCCGCGACACGCCCGACCCCCAGTCGCCGCCCTGCGCGCCGTAGCGGTCGTAGCCGAGCCTGGCCATCAGCGTGGCCCAGGCTCGGGCGATCCGCTCCAGCGTCCAGCCCGGGCCGGCCAGCGGCGCGGAGAAGCCGAACCCCGGCAGCGACGGGACGACCAGGTGGAAGGCGTCGGCCGGGTCGCCGCCGTGCGCCCTCGGATCGGTCAACGGGCCGATCACGTCCAGGAACTCCACCACCGAGCCCGGCCAGCCGTGCGTCATGACCAGCGGCGTGGCGTCCGGCTCCGGCGAGCGGACGTGCAGGAAGTGGATGACCTGGCCGTCGATCGTGGTGACGTACTGCGGAAGGGCGTTGAGCCGCTTCTCGTGCAGGCGCCAGTCGTAGGCCGTGGCCCAGTGCTCGGCCAGCTCCGCCAGCGCGGCGACCGGCAGGCCGCGCTCCGGCCCCGCCCCGGGCGTCTGCGCCGGCAGCCGGGCCCGGGCCAGCCGCTCGCGCAGGTCGTCCAGGTCCGCCTGGGGGATGTCGATGCGGAAGTCCCTGATCTCTTCGCTCATGACCCCACCGTCGCAGCCCTTGTGGCAAAGTCCTTGCCTGGATTGAATGCGGGCATGCTGGGAACCTCCGCGCGGCTGCTGCGCCTGCTCTCACTGCTCCAGGCCAGGGCCGACTGGACCGGCGCCGAGCTGGCCGAACGGCTGGAGGTCAGCCCGCGCACCGTCCGCTACGACATCGGCAAGCTGCGCAGCCTCGGCTACCCGGTGCACGCCGCGCCCGGCGTCGCCGGCGGCTACCGGCTCGGCGCGGGCGCCAAGCTGCCGCCGCTGCTGCTCGACGACGAGGAGGCCGTCGCCGTCGCCGTCGCGCTGCGCACCGCCGGGGCGTTCGAGGAGACCGCGCTGCGCGCCCTGGTCAAGCTCGAACAGGTCCTCCCCGCCCGCCTGCGCCACCGCGTCCAGGCGCTGCACCGGCACACCGTGTCGCTCCGGCCACCCGGCACGCCCGTCGCCACCGGCACGCTGACGGCCGTCGCCGCCGCCTGCCGCGACCGGCACCGGCTCCGGTTCGACTACCGCACCCACACCGGTGACGGACGCGTCTGCGACGTCGAACCGTACAAGCTCGTCCACACCGGACGGCGCTGGTATCTGATCGCCTGGGACGTGCACCGCGCCGGCTGGCGCACCTTCCGGGTCGACCGGATGACGGTACGCACCCCGCACGGCCCCCGCTTCACCCCGCGCGCCGCGCCCCCGGCGGACGTGGTGCCGCAGGGCGTCGACACGGCGCTCATGCGGCACCGCGCGACCGTCACCGTGCACGCGCCCGTCGCCGCCGTCCGCGCCCTGCTGCCCCCGTCCGTCGCCGTCGAGCCGCGCGGCGACCACGCCTGCGCGGTCCACGCGGGCGGCGACACGCCGATGCGGCTCGCGCTGCACATCCTCATGCTCGACGCCGACTTCCACGTCGACGGCCCGCCCGAGCTCCTGGCCGCCTTCCGCACCCTGTCGGAACGCGCCGGCCGAGCCTCCCTCCCCCCAGTCACCAGGAACGATTACGGAAGGTCACGCGGGGTAACAGCATCACAGCAAGGGGGGAATCATGATCAAAACGCTCCACAAGATGGGCATTAAGTCAAACCACTGTTATCTGGCCGGAATCGCTTCCGTTGGCTTGGCCTTCGCCACCTGGATGACGTCCAAGAACATCGAGAACGCCGGCATGGACCGCGCCGACCGGTGGGGGATCTTCATCGGCCAGTGGGCACCGACGCTGTTCTGCATGGGCGTGGCGCTCCGCATCGAGGAGACCCACGGGCCGGACGCGCAGACGGAGGAGGAGATGTACGGCCACACCGGCCGCCAGTCGGAGAGGATCCGGGCAGGCGCCGGCGTGTGAACACCAGGCAGGCCATGTCCCTTCACCGGACATGGCCTGCTCCCCCACCCGCTGACCGATTCCGTGGTTGCGCCCCTCCGCCCGCCCGGATCGATGGGCCTCACTTCGTTCGGACGTCTTCCCGGCTTTCGCCGCACCCTTGGCCGATTCGGGCACGGAAGGCGTCGAACCCGCATACCCCGGACGGGGGGCTACCCTGCCCAGGTGGACACTGGAGATCACCAACCCCCCGAGCCGCCCGGCGTGACTGTCCGGTGCTCGCAGGACCCGAGCCTCACCGTTCACCTCACCGGCAGGCAGTTCGTCGACGCCTACGAAACCAGCTTCACCATCGAGGCCCAGGCTGACGGCCTGCTGGCCAGAGTCCCCGACGCGACCGTCTCCGTCTGGGACAGGGACGGCGACATCCCCTGCTTCCTGCAAGCACTGGTGGACGACTTCCGCGGCTGGACCGGGGAGCGCACCTGGCACACCAACCAGCTCACCCTCACAGCCGCCTTCCACTCCGGCGGGCACATCGCGCTGACCTGGACACTCCGCCCCCAAGAGCTCACACTCCCGGAGTGGGAGGCGTCCGTCACCACCTGGATCGAAGCCGGGCAACACCTGACCTCCCTGACCGCCGACCTCCGAGCCTTCTTCACCCGCCCCTGACCGATGTGATCGGCCCGGCATACCGCCATACCGGTCCAAGAAGCACCGGAGATACGGAGCGACACCCGCTCGATGGCTTGTCCGGGCTGTCAGGCGAGGGTCATCGGTGCCGTGTCAGGAGTAACGACGCCCAGCGCGTTCGGCATTGTCGTCGCGGTCGGTGGTGATGGAGGCGAACCAGGCCGGGGGCCAGTGGGTGTCGCCGTCGGAGCCGGCGCCGTGCACGAGCCTCAGCGTGTGGGCGCGGACTTCGCGCAGCTGATCGGCCGTCAGGCGGTCGACCAGCCGGTGCATGTCCTCGTACTCTTCCGGCGCGGCACTCACATCTCACAGTGTAGGCGAACCGTCGCGATCGGCTCGCTGCTGAGGCGGTTCCTGGGGCCTACGCGTTCCCGGGGGTGGTGAGGACTTCCGTGGCGAGGGTTTCGATGACGTGGGCGACCTCGGCCGGGGCGCGGAGGTGGGCGCTGTGTCCCTGGCCGCGCAGGGTGACGCGGCGGGCGTTCGGGAGGCGGCGTTCGAGGGCGTCGAGGCGGGCGGCCAGGTGGGCGGGGCTGCGGTCGCCGCCGAGCAGGACGACGGGGGCGTCGATGGCGGCGTACGCGTCGAGGCGGTCGCCGAGTTCGTCGATCGCCTCGAGGTCGTCGATCTGCCGGGGCGCCAGGGCCCGCATCCTGGGCGCGGCCGCCACGTACAGGCCGACGAGGCGGGAGGCGAACGGCGGGATGCCGACGACGTCGCGGACGAAGATCTCGATGGCCTTGCCGGGGCGGCCGGCGTCGGCGAGGGCGCGGGTGCGGGCGGTGGCCTCGCCGCCGAGCGGGGGGCCGGTGACGACGGGGGGTTCGTAGAGGACCGCGCCCGCGAACGCGCCGGGGGCGGCGGCGAGCGCCTCCAGGACGGCGACGCCGCCGGAGGAGTGGCCGGCGAGCAGCACCGGGCCGCCGAGCGCCGCCGCCGCGACGCGGACGTCGTCGGCCTCCTGGGCCATGGTGCAGCGGGGGCGCAGGTCGAGGCGGTACTGGCGGCGGTGGATCCGGACGACCCGGTGGCGGGGGCTGAGCAGGCGGGCGACCTTGTGCCATTGCGAACCGTCGTCCAGGCCCGCGTGCACCACGAGGACGGCGGGGCCGCGGCCCTCGTCGGTGGCGCGTACGCCGGCGCCGTCGGGGGTGGGGATGGTGAGCACGATGCCTCCTTAGCAACGCTAAGGGCGACTTTAGCATTGCTAAGGTAGGGCGTCGATGGGTGAGAACAGGCGGGGCGCGCTGTCCCCACAGGTGCTGGTCGAGACCGCGTTGCGGCTGCTGGACGAGGTCGGGCTCGACGGGCTGACCGTGCGCAGGCTGGCCGCCGAGCTGGGCGTGCGGTCACCGGCGCTCTACTGGCACATCCGCACCAAGCAGGAGCTTCTGGACGGGATGGCCGACGCGATCGTGCTGGCGGCGGGCATGGGGCCGCCGGGCGCGGACGAGACGTGGCAGGAGTGGCTGGTCCGGCGCGCCCGCGCGTACCGGCGCTGCCTGCTCGCGCACCGCGACAGCGCCCGCATCGTCGCCGGGGCCACGCGGCTCGGCGCGGAGACGGTCGCGAGGTTCGACGAGGAGCTGGCGGAGCTGGTCAGGCGCGGGTTCGGGCCGGTGCTCGCATTGCGGGCGATCACCCACGTCACCCATTACGTCAACGGGTTCGTGCTGCAGGAGCAGGCGGAACGCCCCGAGAGCGGACAGCCGGCCGGGCCGCCCGGCGAGACGCTGGCGGCGGCGCTGCGCGAAGGAGGCAGCCCGCTGAGCGAGGAGGCGTTCGAGCACGGCCTGCGCACGCTCGTCGCGGGCATCGAGGCGAGCATCGAGGCGGGCCTCGAGGCTGGTGGTCAGCGGTAGGGGTCGGTGATCTCGCGGAGGCGCGTCAGGGCGTGGCGGAGCCGGTCGGTCTCGCGCTCGCCGAGGTGGCGGGCGGGGGCGGCACGGTCACCGGCCCGGCATAGACGGTCATCGGGTGGTACGTGGCACCCAGCCCAGGAACGTGCCGTCGGGGCAGTGCGTGGCCAGGGCCGCCGCGATCGAGCCGTGCAGGTGGGCGTCGCCGGGCAGGGCGAGGTGGCGCTCGCCGGGCTCGTCGTGGAACGACAGGTCGAGCCGGGCCCCCGGGTAGCGGCGGACGCCGTCGACGGTCTTCGCTTCGCCGGTGTACGAGAGGGCGGCCGAACGGATTCTGGGCCAGGGGTGCTCGTTGATGCCGCGTTCGGTGACGGTCAGGACGCCCAGGGCCTTGGCGCGCAGATTGATCCGGATATATCCGGCGATGCCGATGATCACAACGAGCACCACGCCCACCATGAACGCGAGGTGGTCCGGCGCGTCCACCCCCCGGTCCTCGGGCAGCGTCGCGCCGATCACCCCGACGACGACCAGCACGGCGACGGAGACGACGACCATCAGGCAGCCGAACATCCCCCGGCCCTGCCTGAGCGCGGCGCCCCGCAGGTCGAACGCGGTCCCGTCAGACGGCTGTCGCACCACCCGCACCACGGCCGTGGAACGGCTCCATCGCTTGACGTCCTCGCGCCCCAGCAGCAGCCCGCCCGCGACACCGCACAGCGCGGCCCCCGCCCCGATCCCCTGCGACGGGTACACCCCGCCACCGGAGACCCCTGCGGCGAGCACCGCGCCCACGAGCAGGATCGAGCCGATCCCGAGCACCGCCACGCGCATCAGCCCGATCGCCATCGGCCCGCCCAGCCACACCCGGGCGAGCCAGAAGCACCAGACCGAGCTCCAGAACACCCCGGCGAAGATCTCGAACGGCGCGGCGGCGGTCCCCCACACGAGCACGGCGCCGCCGACGAGACCCAGCCAGAACACGGCGAGCAGCCCGGCAGCCAGCCGAAGAGCGGGGGGACGCGGCATGCGCGGCATCCTAACCGGCCCCGGGCCGCCACCACGCCCGCCGAGGTGCGTCCGTAGTTACGGGGGCCGCCCTTGGGAGACGACCGTTCGGGCGAGCTCGGCGCGGGGGCGGCCATGAGGCGGGCCCTCGTCCGTACGGGCGCGCCCTCCGGACGGAGGAGAGCTCGTACGTACGAGGGGTGGTCCGTACGGGGAGCGGTCCGTACGGGCGCGGTCCCTACGGGCGGGTGGTCGCCCCGATCCGGGCCTGCTGCGGCCAGGACGGGCCTGGTCAGGAGGGTGGGGGGAGGGCGGTCAGGCCGGCGCCGATGAGGCCCGCCTGGTCGGTGAGGGTCGCCGGGTGGATCGGGGCGCGGCGGGGGCCGGGCAGGGCGTCGGCGCGGTAGGCCAGGCGGAGCGGGTCCAGCAGGAGGGGGCCGAGTCGCGAGACACCGCCCGCGATCACGATCACGTCGGGGTCCAGGAGGTTGGCGGCGCCGGCGAGCGTGCGGCCCAGGAGGGTCGCGGCGGTGGTGATCACCTGGATGGCGCGCGGGTCGCCGGATCGGGCCAGGGCGGCGATGGCGGCCAGTCCGAGGCGGTCGCCGGTCAGCTCGTGGCCTGCCAGCTCGTGGCCGGTCAGCTCATGACCTGTCAGTTCGTGGTACGTGCGTTCGATCGCGGGGCCTGAGGCGTGGGCTTCGATGTGGTCCGTCGCGCCGCACGAGCATCTGCGTGAGGAGACCAGGGCGGCGGCCGGGGCGGGGAGGTGGCCGAGGGCGCCCGCGGTGCCCGTGGGGCCGGGGTACGTGGTGCCGCCGGTCACCAGGGCGCCGCCGATGCCGGTGCCGACGGCGACGACCAGGGCGGTGCGGGCGCCCCGGGCGGCGCCGAGGCGGGCTTCGGCGGTTCCGGCGGCGTGACAGTCGTTCACCACGGTCACCGGGAGGCCGAGGGCGTGCTCGGCGACGGACCTGACGTCGGTGCCGGCCCAGCCGGTGAGCAGGTCGGTGGCGCTGGAGACGCGTCCGCCGGCGTCGACCACGCCGGCCGTCGCGATGCCGCACGCCACCACCCGGTCGCCGCCGAGGGCCAGCAGAGGGCGGGCGCAGTCCAGGACGGCCGCCATGATCGCCTTGCCGCCGTCGGCCGCCGGGGTGGGCGTGCGCCGCTCGCCGGTCAGCCGTCCGGCCGCGTCCACCAGCCCTGCCGCGATCTTGGTGCCGCCGATGTCCACCGCCACGGCCAGCGCACCGCCACCACCGCTGAAAGCCCGGGAGTCGACGCCGGGGGCCTCGGAACGGGTGCCCGGCTCCTCACCGCGGTCCCAGGACAGGTCGCCTGGGCGGTTCGCCGTCATCGGGAGGCTGCCGGGGTGGCGTGGGTGAGGCGGGCGGTGAGGGACACCGGGTCGGTGATCGCGCCGCCGGCCACGACGGCCCACGCCCCGGCCTCGAACGCGCGCCGTACCTGGTCCTCGGTCCGGTAGCGCCCCTCGGCGACGACCCGCACGCCGTGCCCGGCGAGGGCGGCGACGAGGGCGAGGTCGGGGTCGTCGGGCGTGGGGAGCTGGGCGGCGGTGTAGCCGGACAGGGTGGTGCCGACCACGGCGGCGCCCGCGTCCCAGGCGGCGAGGCCCTCGTCGAGGGTGGAGACGTCGGCCATCACGGGCACGAACGCGCGCACGGCCGCGACCAGCTCGGCGTCGGCGGGCGATTCGCGGGTCAGGTCGACGGCGACCATCGCGGCCCCGGCCGCCGCCAGGTC
Organism: Nonomuraea sp. NPDC003214; assembly: GCF_053590035.1. Classification (NCBI taxonomy): domain Bacteria; kingdom Bacillati; phylum Actinomycetota; class Actinomycetes; order Streptosporangiales; family Streptosporangiaceae; genus Nonomuraea; species Nonomuraea sp. NPDC003214. The sequence continues at coordinate 545,933 of NZ_JBSFSX010000003.1, forward strand.
GCGGGCGAGACCGAGGGTGGGGGTGATGAGGTGGCGGTGCGCGTACGGGATCTTGTGCAGGCCGATGACCGGGAGCGCGGTGTGGCGCCGGACGGCGCGGATGTCGGCGGCGGAGTTGATCCGGAGCCCGGCGGCGCCGCCGAGTTCGGCGCAGCGGGCGAGCCGGGCGATGGTCTCGGGGTCGCGCAGCGGGTGCCCGTCGGGCGCCTGGCAGGAGACGACGAGGCCGCCCCGGATCTGTTCCAGCATGGTTGTATAGCCCAATCCACCTGATCCCCCACGACAAGGGGGATTCGCTCGGCGAAATGGTATAGCCCAATTCTGAGGAGGGCTAGACTGCCGGCTGTGAACGAGGAGGCGGAGGGCAAGTCGGCACGGCTGCGCCGGCATCTGCTCTCGCTGCTGGGCGACGAGCTGGCCCCGCACGACCGGCTGCCGACCGAGCGCAGTCTGGCGGAGGAGTTCGGGGCGAGCCGGTTGACGGTGCGGCTGGTGCTCGACCAGCTGGAGCGGGAGGGCCGCGTCTACCGGGTGCAGGGCTCGGGGACGTTCGCGAGCGAGCCGCGCATCGCCAAGTCGGTGGAGCTGACCTCGTTCAGCGAGGACATGCGGGCGCGGGGGCTGCGGCCGGGTTCGCTGGCGGTGACGGAGGAACGCATCCCGGCCGGGGCGGAGGTCGGCTACGCGCTGGGCATCAGCCCGTCGGCCGAGGTGCTGCACGTGCGGCGGGTGCGTACGGCCGACGGCGAGCCGATCTGCCTGGAGCACTCCTACCTGCCGTCGGCGCTGGTGCCGGGCGCGCTGGGCGAGGCGTTGCGCGGCTCGCTGTACGAGGAGCTGGCCGGGCACGGGCTGGCCCCGCGGCGGGCCGAGCAGACGATCAGGGCGACGGTGCTCGACCCGGCCGACGCGCGGGAGCTGCGGGTGGCGGCGTTCTCGCCGGCGTTCCTGGTGCAGCGGACGGCCTACGACGCGCGCGGCCGGGCGGTCGAGCGCGCGCTGTCGCTCTATCGGGCCGACCGCTACTCCTACGAGCTGACGATCTACCGGGACTGACCGGCTACCGCGGCTGACCGGCTATCGGGACCGGCCGGCGAAGGTCGTCAGCGCGTCGCCCGAGAGCCGGTAGCGGATCCACTCGTCGCACGGCTCGGCGCCGATCGACCGGTAGAAGTCGATCGACGGCTGGTTCCAGTCGAGCACCGACCATTCGAACCGCTCGTAGCCGCGCTCGACGCCGATGCGGGCCAGCTCCGTCATGAGCGCCTTGCCGTGCCCGCCGCCCCGGCTCTCCGGCCGCACGTACAGATCCTCCAGATAGATCCCGTACGTCCCGGTCCAGGTGGAGAAGCTGAGGAACCACAGCGCGAAGCCGACGACCTGCCCGTCGCTCTCGGCGACGTGGGCGTACGCCGCCGGGGAGTCGCCGAACAGCGCGTCCTTCAGCCGCTCGTCGGTGAGCTTGACCTCGTGCAGGGATTTCTCGTATTCGGCCAGGTCGCGGACCAGCTGGTTGATCACGGGCACGTCGTCGGGAGTGGCGGGGCGAATCATGTGCGCAAGCGTATGACACCTGCGCGCCTACCTATTTCGCCCGTCCCCGTGCGACGATGCGCAGGCGTGGTGCGCGCCGGGGGGCGGGGGGCCTGTTGGGATGGCGTGCGCGCGCGTTCCCGGGAGGTGGCTGTTCGGTGGGGGGCGTGGATCTGGCCCGCTGTGACGACGGCGCGTTCGCGATCACCGCGGGCGAGCGGGCGCTGTACGAGGAGGGCGACTTACGGGCCGCGCGGCGCTGCTTCGAGGCGGCGCACGGCCGGGCCGAGGCGAGCGGCGACCGTGCCGCGCTGGCGCGGGCGGCCCTGGGGCTGGGCGGGATCTGGGTGCAGGAGCACCGGCCGGGCCCGCGTCAGGAGACGGTACGGGCGCGGCAGCGGCGGGCGCTGGCGCTGGTCGGCCCGCGCTCCCCGCTGGCGCTGCGGCTGCGGATCAGGATGCGCGGCGAGGACGACTACCGGGCGGGCGAGCACGCCGGGACCCTGCGCCTGCTGGAGGAGGCGAGGGCGGCGGGTGACCCGGTGGCGCTCGCGGAGGCGCTGAGCCTGGCGCACCACTGCCTGCTGGGCCCGGCCCACGCGGGCACGCGGCTGGCGCTGGCGTCGGAGCTGACGGGCGTGGCGGCGCGCACCGGGCGGCGCGGCGACCTGCTCATGGGGCTGATGTGGCGGACGGTCGACCTGTTCAAGGCGGCCGATCCGCAGGCGGAGCCGTCTCTGCGGGAGCTGCGGGCGGCGCTGGCGGCGGGCGACCATCTGGCGGTCGGGTTCGTGGCGCGGGCGGCGGAGGTGATGCTGGCGACGCGGGCGGGCCGGTTCGAGGAGGCGGAGGCGCTGGCGGGCGCGTGCGCGCAGCGGGGCGCGGAGGCGGGGCACGTGGACGCGCCCGGCTGGTACGGCGAGCAGCTCGGCGCGATCCGCTGGTTCCAGGGGCGGGCGGGCGAGCTGGTGCCGTCGCTGCGCGAGCTGGCCGGGTCGCCGACGCTCAGCCCGGTGGACCACGCGGTGGCGGCGAGCCTGGCCGTGTCCGCCGCGACGGCCGGCGATCATCGGACGGCGGCGGGGGTGCTGGCCCGGTTGCGCGGCCAGAACCTGCCACGTTCGGGAAGCTGGCTGGCGACGCTCTACTTCCTGACCGAGGCCGCGTACCTGCTGCGTGACACGGGCACGGCGGCGCGGGCCCGCGAGCTGCTGGCGCCCTACGCGGGGCTGCCGGCGGTGGCCGGGCCGGGCGTGACGTGTCTCGGCTCGGTGCGGCACTCGCTGGGGATGGCGGCGCTGACGACCGGCGACGTGGACGGCGCGGTGGCGGAGCTGCGCGCGGCGGTGCGCGACAACGTGGCGCTGGGCCACCGGCCCGCCGCGGCGCTGTCGCGGCACCGGCTGGCGCAGGCGCTGGCGCTGCGCCACGGCCTCGACGACGAGGCGGCCCGCCGGGAGCGGTCGGCCGCCGCCGAGGAGGCCAGGGAGCTGGGCATGATGCTGCCCGCCGGGCCGGGCGCGTGCCGGATCGAGCCGCACGGCAGGCAGTGGCGGGTGACGCTGGGCGGGCGGCGCGCGCTCGTCGCCGACAGCGTCGGCATGCGCCACCTGGCCGTCCTGGTGGCGCGGCCCGGCCGGGAGGTCCCGGCGGCCGACCTGGTCGAGGAGGACCGGGCGGGCGGCGGGGAGCGGGCCAGGATCGCCGTCGGCAAGGCGGTCAGGCGGGCGCTGGCGCGGATCGCGGAGGCGGACCCGGTCATCGGCGTGGAGCTGCGGGCCGCCGTGCGGACGGGGGCCCGCTGCGCGTATCTGCCGGGAAACGACGAGATCCCGCCCAACCGGACGGGATCTCGTGAAGAGTAGCGGGGGAAGGATTTGAACCTACGACCTTCGGGTTATGAGCCCGACGAGCTACCGAACTGCTCTACCCCGCGTCGACTCCTCAACTGTATCGCACTTCCGGACCTACACGAGCCGGATCACGTGAAGCAGATACTCCTTCCGGTTGAGCGGGTTGTGGTCGGTACGCGGCCGCGCGGGCACGGGGCCGCGCACCTCCTGGTAGGAGTCGAACGCGCTCTCCAGCATCCCCTCCCCCCGGGTGAGCCCCGGCAGCCGCTGCTCCAGCTCGTGCACCCGGGCCGCCGGGATCACCCCGTCCACCCGGTACGCGCTCCCGGCCGGCCCGGCGGCGCCCGGCACGCCGCCGAGGCGGACCAGCTCGGCCAGCACGGCGGCGGAGGCGTCGGCCGGCAGCTCCAGCGTGAAGCGGTGCATCGGCTCGTACACGCGGGTGCCGGCCCGCTTCAGCGCGTCCATGAGCACCAGCGGCGTCAGGTGGCGGAAGTCGCCGGCGGTGCTCGACATGCTCTTGTCGAACCCGCCGTGCGCGCTGCTCTGCCTGGCCCAGTAGCCGGAGTGCGTGAGCGTGACCACGCAGTCGAGCACCTGCCAGCCGTGCAGCCCCTGGCCCAGGGTCTCGCGGACGGTGTCCTCGACGGCCCGCATGAACGTGTACGGCATCGAGCCCAGCTCCACCTCCAGCCGGAAGTCCACGCCTGACCCGATCGGCGCGGGCTCGACGCGCAGCCCGACGGTGCCGAGGAACGGGTTGCCGTCCTTGCCGATCAGCTCCACGGCCGCGCCGGTGCCCGCGGGGCGCTCGACGCAGATCGTGGTGGTCTCGCGGAAGGTGACGCCGAGCCCGTACTCGGCGGCCAGCGTCTCCTGGATGACCTCCTTCTGCACCTCGCCGTACAGGGAGACGGAGATCTCCTGGCGCACGTCGTCCTGGCGCAGGTTGATCAGCGGGTCCTGCTCGGCGAGCTGGGAGAGCGCGGCGTGCAGGGCGGCCCGGTCGGACGGGTCGTCCGGCACGACGACGGTCTCCAGCGTGGGCGGCGCGAAGTGCTGCCGGGCGAGCCGCGGGGGCCGTCCGACGGCGTCGCCGATCCGCACCTCGGTGAGCCCGTGCAGCCGGGCGATGCGCCCCGCCTCGACGGCCGGGGCGCGGACGGCCGAGCCCCGGTCGAACAGCGCGATCGACGTCACCTTGCCCTCCCGGCCGTCGCCGAACGGCACGACGTCCCGTACGCGGACCGTGCCGGAGAACAGCCGCACGTAGGCGGCCTTTTCCCCGGCGGGCCCGCGCTCGACCTTGAACACGGTGCCGGAGAGCGGCCCACCGGCGTCGCCGCGCGCGGCCGGGAGCAGGTCGCGGATGCCGCCGACCAGCTCGGGGACGCCCGCGCCGGTGATGGCCGAGCCGAGGAACACCGGGTGCGCGAGCGCCCGCCGCGTCTGCCCGGCCAGCGCCCGGCGCAGTCGCCGGTACGGGACGGGGGTGCCCTCCACGTACGCGGCCAGCAGCGCGTCGTCGTGCTCGGCGAGCGTCTCGGCCAGGGCGTCGTCCGCGTCGCCCGGCCCGTACGGGACGAACAGGGCGTCGCGCCGGCCCTCGCCCGTGACGGCGCCCATCGCGACGCTCGCCGGGGCGAGCTTGGCCTGGATGTCGCGCAGCACGCCCGCGCAGCGCGCCCCGCCCCGGTCGATCTTGTTGACGAATATCAGCACCGGGATGCCGAGCCGCCGCAGCGTCCGCATCAGCACGCGGGTCTGCGCCTGGACGCCCTCGACGGCGGACACGACGAGCACCGCGCCGTCGAGCACGCCGAGCACCCGTTCGACCTCGGCGATGAAGTCGGGGTGGCCGGGCGTGTCGATGAGGTTGACCGTCACGTCGCCCAGCGGGAAGGAGACGACGGCGGACTTGATGGTGATGCCGCGCCGGCGTTCGAGGGCGAGGGAGTCGGTCTGGGTGTTGCCGTCGTCGACGCTGCCGAGCTCGTCGATGACTCCGGCGGCGTGCAGCAGCCGCTCGGTCAGGCTGGTCTTACCGGCGTCTACATGCGCAAGGACGCCCAAATTCAGAAATTTCACGAACCGCCATGTCCTCTGAGTGGATGGAAGTGCTCAGCTGGGGGGACATGGTTGTGGCTCGCATCGTGAAGCTCCTCCGCTCGTCGGTGTCCCGGCAGCACACCAGATCGGCGGCCGCCGGGACAACAGGTTTTACCTCAGCCGGCGGCGGCTTCGAGCAGACCCTTCACCTCGATCTTGTTCATGCCGAGCATGGCCTGCGCGACCCTGGCCGCGACCGCCGGGTCCGGGCCGCCCATCAGGTCCGGCAGGGCGCGCGGGATGATCTGCCAGGACAGGCCGTAGCGGTCCTTGAGCCAGCCGCACCGGCCCTCCTCGCCGCCCTCGGTCAGCCGGGCCCACAGCTCGTCGACCTCCTCCTGCGACGCGCAGTCCACGTACAGGGAGGTCGCCTCACTGAACTCCTTGCCCGGGCCGCCGTTCAGCGCGATGTGACGCTGCCCGGCCAGCTCGAACGTCACCGTCATCGCCGCGCCCCCCGGCACCCGCTGGACGTCCACGATCCGCGAGTCCGGCAGGAGCGAGGTGTAGAACGTGGCCGCCTCCTCGGCCTGGTCGTCGAACCACAGGAATGTCGTGACCTTCTGCATGACGTCGTCCTCTCGTGCGGGGGAACCTCCCCCTCACCAGCGCGTCGAACGACCGGCCGCCGGATCGACACGCGACCGAGAAGTTTTCCGCCGGGCGCGTCACGGCAGGTCAGGCCACCCGCCATACGATCGTCCCCGAGACCTGAGGAGGCCCGATGATTTTCATCACCGCGAAGTTCCGCGTACTGCCCGAGTCCGCCGCCAGGTGGGCGGAGATCACCGCCGAGTTCACCGCCGCCACCCGGGCCGAGCCCGGCTGCCTGTGGTTCGACTGGTCGCGCAGCCTCGACGACCCGAACGAGTACGTGCTCGTCGAGGCGTTCCGCGACGACGAGGCCGGCGCCGCGCACGTCCAGTCCGACCACTTCCGCGAGGCGCAGCGGACGCTGCCGCCGCACCTCGCGGAGACCCCGCGGATCATCAACACGACGATTGCGCAGGACGGCTGGTCCGAACTGGGGGAGATGGCCGTGCCGCCCGCGCGATGACCTCCTCCGTCGTGAGCGGCGCCCTGGGGTGGTGGCTCAGGCACATCGGCACCCGCGTCCTGACCGGGCCCCGCCCCTCCAGCGCCACGTAGAACTCCCCGGACCGCAACCGCGACACGTCGGGCACGTCGCCGCCCTTCGCCCGCGCCATCTCGCGGGCCGCGCCGATCTGGATGGGCGCGTTCAGCAGGCCGAAGAACTGGGTGGCGGCGTTGCCGGGGATCTGGTTGTGCAGACCCTTCGGCGCCTGCGTGGCGAAGACCAGGCCGAGCCCGTACTTGCGGGCCTGCGACGCCAGCGCCAGCGTGCTGCGCAGGCACGCGGTGACGCCGCCGGCCGCCGGGGCGAACGTCTGCGCCTCGTCCATCACGAACAGGCCGCCCAGCGGCCGGTCACCCGCCGGGTTCTTCTTGACCCAGGCGAACAGCGCAAGCTGCAACTGGCTGACGAAGCTCTGCCGCTGCTCGTCCCCCGGCAGGCCCGCCAGGCTCACCACCGACACGCGGGCCCGCCGGCCCGGCGGCGGCGTCAGCAGCAGGCCCGGGTCCACCGGCGTCCCCTCGCCGCCGAACAGCGGATCGTTGTCCATCGCCGCCCGCAGCGACTGGGCCAGATCCGCGGCGATGCGCTCCGCGTCCGCCAGCTCGCTCACGCCCTCCGGCAGCGCCGCCAGCATCCCGGCCAGGCCGCGCAGCGTCGTCCCGCCGCGCCGCCCGTACCATTCGAGCGCCTTGCGCAGCACCGCCTGGCCGCGCTGCGCCTTCACGGTCTGCGCGGTCAGCTTCAGCCTCGGGGCCACGGCCGCCATCGCGGCCTCCACCGCCTCGCCGAACTCGTCCGGATCGGCGGCCACCCCGGCCAGGTCGGGCAGCGGCTGGAAGCTCAGCGGCCGGCCCGCCGCCCGCCTCGGCGTCCACACCACCACATCGGTGCCCGCCAGATACGCCTCCGCCTTGCGCTCGTCGCCCTCCGCCCAGCCCTCCGGCCGCTCCGGCCACCGGTCCCCCAGCCTCGCCAGGTCGTTGTTCGGGTCGAGCACGATGGCCGACACACCCCGCAGCGCGCACTCCTCCACCAGCCGCCGGATCAGCACCGTCTTGCCGGAGCCGGTGCCGGCGAAGATCGCCACATGCTTCCTGAGCCCCTCCAACCCCACCCGCACCCCGACGTCCACGTACTCCCCACCGTCGAAGTCTCCCGAAACGGACACACCCGACACGACTGGAGAGGGCGCGGCCGTCCGCGGCGTCGCCCCTCCCGCAGCGGGCGCGGCCGTCTGGGGCGTCGCCCCTCCCGAACCGGGAACCCGCACCGCGCCCCCACCCGAACCGGACGCAGCCGTCGCGGGCGCGACCGCACCGGGTGCGGCCGTCGTCGCCGCTGCCGCTCCAGGAGCGGGCGCACCCGACGCGGCGGGGGCGGGCGCCTCCGGCGTGCCGCCGCCCGGACCGGACGGCTCCACCCCGGACGTGGACGCACCGGACTTGGGCGGTCCGGGGGGAACGGTCCAGGGGCCGGTGAGAGCTTGGGTGAGGAAGGGGATGGCGGACGTGGGGCGGCGGGCGGTGAGCCAGGACGCGAGCCCCGGCGGGTTCTCGGCCAGCAGCGCCTTGAGCGCCGCCAGGACCTTGAGGTCGGCGGGCGTCACGGGCAGGGTGCGCCCTCCGGCGTGCTCGAAGGCCGCGATCGCCTCCTTGGTGCGCACCCCGGGAGACCAGGGCGCGTTGCGCAGCAGGAAGAGCCGCCGCTTGGGCACGCGCGGATCCAGCCCGGCGGCCACGGACGCCTTGCGCACCCGGTTGAGCGCCGCGTTCCCGTGGGCGGCGCTGACCGCGCGGAACGCCCAGTGCGCCTCGTCCTCGGTCTCCTCGTCGAGCGTGTGCCGCAGCCGGGCGTGCAGCGGCGGCTTGGCGCTGGGCGGCGGGTCGACGCTGAACGCCTTGCCCGCTTCGCCGCGTTCGCCGACCCAGGCCGTCAGCCCCGCCGCGAGGAGCGCGGGGACGATGACGTCCTCGGTGGCGGCGTCGAGCTCGGGCGGCTCGGCGGCGTCACGCAGGCGGGCGAACCGCGCGTCGATCGCCGCGAGCAGGCCCGCGTCGGGGGCGGGACTCTGGCGCGGCGTGCCGGTGCCGGACCCGGTGAGCCGGGTCAGCTCGCGGACCTGCCCGTCCTGGACGCAGCCCCGGACGTGGTCGTCGATCGTGATGAGCAGTTGCCGGGGCGTGAACCCGGGCGCCTGCTCGAACGCCTCCGGCCGGACGGGCCAGGTCGGGTACGGCGGCTCGAACCCGGCGGCGGCGTACTGCACCTCGAACCGCCGCGCCACGAGCCGCGCCGCCGTCTGCGCGTCGGGCAGGGTCTTGAGCTGCACGGCCTGCCGGAACCGGTCCCGTACGGTGTCGACGGCCACCTTCTCGATCAGCGTCCAGGTCGCGGGCAGGCAGGTGACGACGGTGAGCGTGCGCCGCGTGACCTCGCGCAGGTCCATGAGCCCGCCGGCGATCCGTTCGATCATGGCCGATTCGCCCGGCTCGCGGGCGAGCGGGTCGGTGGCGACGGGCGACTGGGCGACGAGCGCGTCGATCTGGTCGACGGCGACGATGGCGGGCCCGGTGAGGGCGAGCAGCCGCGAGACGTCCCTGACGATCTCCTGCGGCGTGCGGTCGACCTGCCGGATGCCCCAGCGGGCCCGCTCGCCGGGTTCGCCCTCGGGGGCCGACGACAGGAACGCCTCGCCGATGTCCTGCAGCGCGAGGTCGTCGGACGCGTACAGCACCAGGGCCCGCGCCGTGTCCTGCGCCTGGCTGCCGACCTGCCGGTCGAGCCGGCGCAGCGCCGTGACGAACCGGTCCAGCACCTCCCGGGTGATGGCCTTCCTGCCGCTGACGGCGCGCCGTTCCATCCGGGACAGGTCGGCCGCCGAGGCCAGCCGCGTCAGGAACAGGCCGAGCTGGCTCTGTCCTTCGGCGGCGTCGCGGGACAGGCTGTCCAGGACGGACACGACGGTGCTCTCCCAGAAGCCCTTGGCGTCGAGCAGGCCGACGAGCACGAAGTAGCCGCCGCGGCGTTGCGCCTGTTCGCGTACCCAGCCGAGCAGGTGGGTCTTGCCGGTGCCGCGCTGCCCCTGGACGACGACGCCGATCGGGCTGGTGTCGCGCCCCTCGGCGGCCTCGGCCAGGCCGGTGAGCACGATCCCGGCGGACGGCCCGTGCAGCCCGTCCACGTGGTGGTCGGAGTGCCGCCAGACGTCGTCGGCGCTCTCGGCGTAGTTGAAGCGGAGCGCCGCCAGGGCCGCGGCCCCGGCCGTCACTGCCCGATCCACAGCAGGTGCTTGTCCTGCTCGCCGATGCGGACGGCGGCCTCGCGGTCCTGCGGGCTGAGCGTCTTCTGGTTGGACTCGGGGACGAGGTTGACGTCGGCGAGGCGTTCCATGCGGGTCAGCGTCCCGTCGAGCGCCTCCCTCGGCACGTCGCCGAGCAGCGCCCGCAGCCGCGTCAGGCTCACCCACGCGCCGGGCGAGGCCGCGAGCCGGGTGTAGGCGTCCCGGACCCGCCCCTCCACGTCCGCGCTCTCCCCCGGCGGCTGCGCCAGCGGCTGGAACCCGGGCGGCTGGAACCCGGGCGGCTGGGACTCGGGCGGCTGGAAGACGTCGGCGAGCCGCTGGTCGGTACGCTCCAGGAACTCCGGCAGCCAGCCGAGCAGCGCCCGCGCGATCACCCCCGACGAGCCGCCGAACACCGGCAGCCGCCCCGCGCGCAGGTCCTCCCCCAGCCGCGCCCAGCCCGCGTCGGTGAGCACGTGCGCGAACCCGCGCCCCTGCTTCCAGCTGTCGACCAGCTTCAGCTCATTGAGTCTGACCCGCTTCTTCCCGTCGATCGACAGCCCGCGCCGCGCCTTGAGCTCCGTGTTGGAGATCTCCCGGGCCTCGACCGCCAGCGCCACCAGCGCCGAGAACTCGGGCAGCGACAGGGCCTTGTCTGACATGGCTCATCCTTCGGTAGTCCCGCGGCGGCTCCGCAGAAACAGCTCGATCTGCCGGGCCACCGATCCGGGATCGGTCAACACATGGGAATCGGTGAAGCGCAGCACCGCGTAACCGGCGAGCTGGAGCAGCACATCCCGCCTCCGGTCGTCGGCGAACTTGGCCGGCCGCCGGTGGTCGGGGCCGTCGATCTCGACGACGCACCGCTCCGCCTGCCACAGCAGATCCACCCGGATGGGCGGGGCCAGCGGGTGGGGCTGGTACGTCCGGTTCCACGCCCGCCCGGCGGCCCAGGGCCGTGGCGCGAGTGCGTCCTCCAGCGCCTGCTCGCTGCGGCTCGCCGGATGCGGCCGCCCCGCCACCGGCGGATAGCCCAGCCCTCCGCCCTCCGCCTCCCCGTGCGGCGGGCGCGCGTCATCCGGCGTCCAACCGGCCGGCCGTACGCTCTCCGCCTGGTCGGCGGGGATGCGGACGCGCTCGCCGGGGAGTGCGCGGACGGCGGGAAGGCGGAGCGGCCGGAGCGGGAGCTCGACGGCGGGCACCCGGTCCACGGCGGGCAGCGGCGCCCCGGCCAGCCACACGCCGAACCCACCCCGATGGGCGAGCCATTCGCAGCCGGCGACGAGCACCTCCTGCGCGGCGGGCGGCAGCTCACCGGGGACGCGCACCAGGATGGCCGTCCACTCCCGCCGGAAGCTCGCGGCCAGCACCCGCGCCAGTCCAGCCGCCCGCGCCTCCGGCCCGAACTGCCCCCGACCCCGGCCCCGGCCCCGGTTCTGGCCCTGCTCCTGGCCCCAGCCCTGATCCCCGCGCCCGCCCTGATCCCCGCTCTGGTCCCGGGTCCCGGCCTGATCCCGGCCCTGGCCCTGGCCTCCGCCCTGATCCCCGCCCTGGCCCCGAACCCCGCCCTGGCCCCGAACCCCGGCCTGGTCCCGGCCCTGGCCCTGGCCTCGGCCCGCGCCCTGGTCCTGGTCCTGGCCGAAGGAAGGGGCGGGGCCCGTACCCGGGAGAGGGCCGAAGCCGGGCGCGGAGCCCGGGACGAGGCCAAGGCCGGAAAGGGGGGTGTGGGTGGTGAGGGCGCGGGTGGCCAGGGCGGCGAGGAAGGGGCCGAAGTGGGCGGTGGTCGCGGCTTCGCGCAGGGCCAGGGCGCGGACCGCGGCCGGGGCGGCGCCGCCGGGGCCGTCGAGCGTCGCGGCGGCCGGCAGCCAGGCGGGGAAGAGGGCGAGCGCGGCGGCGTCGAGCTCGTCCAGGACCGCCGCGACGAAAACGGCAGCGGTGCGGGCCGGGCGGGCGGTGTAGGTGACGATCGCGGGGCCGTCCTCGGGCAGCGGATCGGCGGCGAGCTCGATCGCGTCGGGGTCGGCCCCGGCCCACACCACCCGGCCGGCCGGTGATCGCGACCATGAGCGCACCACAGGCCAGTCCTCGTCGGGGGGAGAAAGCGGGGGGACAGCGGGGGGAACCATCGGCGAGGCTATACGGGCCCGCCCGCGGCTGTCCGGCGAAAGGGTCTCAGACGCGTACCGGCACGGGGGCCGCCTCCGGCCGGGCCCGGCCGCGCCGGACGTGGACGAGGCCCGACAGCCCGGCGAGCAGCACCAGGATGGCCACGGCCACGGGCCAGGCCAGGTCGGGCACCGGTTCCGGGACGACGGGGGCGGCCTGGGCGGCGCGGACGAGCGCGGGGGCGAGCGCGTACGCGAGCCCGAGCCCGGCCGCCACTCCCCCGGCGGCGTAGAAGAGGGCGCGGGCCCCGGCGAGCAGCGCGGCCAGGACGAGGACGGCGAGCGCGGCGGCCAGCCCGAGCAGGAGGGCGGCCCGCTGGTCGCCGAGGAGGGGTGCGGCCAGGTCGCGCGAGCGGGCGAGGTGGACGTCCCAGCCGGGGTGGGCGGCGAGCGCGGCGCGGGTGCGCTGGGGGTCGCCGGTGGCGAGCCACCAGTCGGTGGCGGGCGCGGGGAGCCGCCCGGCGGCCAGCTCGCGGACCTGGAGGGTGGGCCAGTCGGCGAGGATGCCGGGGAGCGCGGGCGTGGTCGCGGGCAGCCGGTCGACGATGCCGGCGACCTTGACGCGTACGGGTTTGCGTTCGAGGAGGATGACGGATTCGCGGCCGGTCTCGAGGTTGTGCGCGGCGGCGAGGTCGGCGGTGACGACGACGGGCAGCGGCCCGTCCACGGGCGCGGCGGTGGGCACGGGCCGGACGGTGACGGCGCTGTCGGCGACGCGCACGGTGAACAGCCCGCTGTCGGCCTGTTCGCCGCCGGTCCACTGCTGTCCGGCGGGCAGCGTGAGCGTCTGGCCGCCGGCGCGCAGGGCGGTCACGGTCGCGGTGCGGGGGACGCCGTCGACGACGCGGCCGAGGAACCCGCGGACGGTGAGCGGGTAGGCGATCTCCTCGCCGGGGCCGGCCAGCGCGGACAGGTCGACGTCGGTGGCGCCGGTGCGCAGCGGCGGCACGGGCACGCCGTGCCAGGTGCCAAGGGCGTCGGAGACCACCAGGACGAGCGGCAGCGGCCCGTCGGGCGTCTCGGCCTCGACGGTGAGCGTGCGGGGCGTGCCGGGGACGGGCAGCCCGCCGATGGCCGGGCGTCCGGCGGCGAGGCCGGCGGCCAGTTCGGCGACGGTGCGGTCGGACAGGTCGGGGCGGATCCGGTACGCCTGGCCGAGGCGGTCGGCGTCGAGGCCGACGAGGGTGGCGTCGTGCAGGTCGACCACGACCGTCACCCGGTGGGCGGGCACGGCGGCGGTGACGCCGGGCAGCGCGGCGAAGGCGCTGCCGCGGCCGAGCGCGTGCGGGGTGCCGCCTTCGGCGGGGCCGTGCACGCGCAGGTCGGCGCCTGCCTGGTGGGTCGCCTGGTCGGCCTGGGAGGTGCGCCAGGTGGCGGCGGTGGACACGGTGGTGACGACGAGGGCGGCGGCCAGGGCGACGGAGATCCCGCGCACGCCCGGCCGCCGTACGAGCAGCAGGAGCAGGGCCGCGCCCAGCCCGCCGGCGAGCCCGAGCACGGCGGCCCGGGAGGCGGCGGTGACGGCGTCGAGCCGGGCCACGGTCGCGGGCAGCGCGCTGACGGGCGTGCAGTCGGCGCACCCGGCGCTCAGCAGGCTCTCGCGCAGGTCCCGGACCCCCGCGGCCATCGATCGCACGCCCTCCGCCGCAAAGCCGGTCAGATCGGGAGTGAACGTCCAGGACGCCTTGACGTTGGTGGCGAAGCGGTCGAGGAAGGTCCGCTGGTCGACCATCAGCGGGCCGAACGTGGTGTAGTAGTCGCGCTCGTCGACGCCCCTGGCGAGCATCGGGTCGTCGGCCCAGCGCGGCCCGTACGGGTCGTCGAGCAGGTAGACGCCGGTGATCCGGACCTTGACCGGCTTGCCGTCGATGCGCCCCTGGACGATGATCTCCTGTCCGGCGCGGAGCCTGGCGAGCGTGGCGGCGGGCTGGGAGACGGCGGCCTGCACGGTGCCGTCGGCGCCGCCGTGACCGGGCCAGGCGCCTTCGACGAGCTTGGCGTGCTCGCGCAGGTCGCTCACGCTGTCGAACCTGAGCCGCTCGGGCCGGCGCAGGTTCTCCTGACCGGGCATCGCGTAGGCGTCGGAGCGGAACCGGGTGGCCGGCTCGCCCCCGGCCCCGCCGAGCGCCGCCCCGGCCTGTTCGCGGACGACGCCGTCGATGCGGGCGTACGTCTCGGCCGTGATCAGCCCGGTGACCGTGACGGAGGTGGCCTCCGGCGGCGCCGAGGCCAGCGCTTCGCTCAGGCCGGACCCGCCCAGCGACATGGCGTAGCCGCCGAGCCCGGCCAGCGCGGCGGCCGGCAGCACGACGGCCAGCCCTTTCCAGAGAACGCGACTCCACTTGGACACCCCGACAAGTTCCCAGTGAACGCGCCGAAGATCAAGAGCACGCGGGCCACGGGTTGATCAACGCGACCCCGCATTAAGCCGCCCGAAATTCACCGATTCGATAATGGAATAACCACTGTCCGGCAGCTCGTGCTGGCATTCCCGCGCCTTTACCCCGATACTGGGAATGCAAGATCCGCTCATTTCCAGCCGGGAGAATCGCAAGCAGCCGGGCGTTCGAGTCTTGCGAAGAATGAAAGGGCGCTATGGTTGGGCGCCGGCTCACGCAAGGACGTTCCCTATTCGGCAGGGGTGGAATCCGTGGCGAAGCAGCTCCTGGGCGGCCTGACCGAGGCGGATCGCGCCGGCCGTCAGCACGTGCACGTCACCTTCGTGCAGAAGGCGTTCCTGGCCGACGACGGGCGGCTGCTCCTGGTGCGCAAATCGGCCGCCGACCCCTACCATCCGGGGCTGTGGGAAGTGCCCGGCGGGCGCATGCAGCCCGCCGAAGGGCTGGACGAGCACATCGTCCGCGAGGTGCGCGAGGAGTCGGGCATCGACATCGAGCCGGGGCCGCCGTTCCACATGTGGGACTGGCTCATGCGCGGTGACGGCCGCTCCCGGGTCCGCGCGATCGCGGTGGGCCGGATCTGCCGGCCGCTGTCGCGCCGCCTGTCCCGCGCGCACCAGGTGCCCGGCGACCACATCAGCGACGTCCGCTGGGTGGCGCTCGACGAGCTCGCCGACTATCCGCTCATTCCCGGCATGGACCAGGCCGTCGAGCATTTCGTCCGCCTGCTCCGGCGGGGGCTCACCGACTCCCTCTCGGCATGACGGCGGCCCGGCCGCCGGGCGGGCGTGCGGGCCGCCTGGTCGTGATCGGGGAGATCCGGGTGGACGTGCGCGTCCGGCTCGACTCGCTGCGTTTCGCCGAACTGGACGCCAACCGCCTGCACTACGGCCCGGTGGACGTCACGCCCGCCGGGGTGGCGCTCGGCCTGGCCCGGCAGGCGGTCGGCCGGTTCGACCGGGTCGAGCTGGTCGCCAGGATCGGCCGTGACGCGTTCACCGAGACGATCCTGGCCGAGCTCGCCGCCCTGGGCGTCGAGCCGCGCCTGACCGTGGTGGAGGGCGTCTGCACCGGCCGCGTCGTGGTGGTGCGCGACGCCGGGCCGGGTGACGGGGTGCGGCTCATGGTCGCCGAGCCGCTGCCGGAAGGGCAGTTGCTCGCCCCCGCCGACGTGCGGGCGGCCGGGCGGGCGATCGCCGAGGCGGACGTGCTGTTCCTGACCGGCTACGAGCTTCTCCACCCGCGCTCGGCCCGCGCCGTGCTGGAGGCCGCGGGCATCGCGCACGCCGGCGGCACCCTGGTCTGCGTCGACATGGTGCCCCATGACCTCCACCGGCGCGTGGACTCCCGCCGGTGGCTGCCGGCGCTGCACGCGGCCGACGTCGTCGTGGCCGAGCTGCAGACGCTCAACGGCCTGCTGGGCACGCCGTGCGCGACGCCGGCGCAGCTCTTCCCGCATCTCGACGCGGCGCTGCCGGGCGGCCCGGTGTGGCTGATCAGGTCAGGGGCGGGCAACATGGGCCGCTCCACGGTCTACCATCACGGCCTCGTCCACCGCGACTACGAGACCGGCTACGAGCTGGCCCGCGAGCCCATGGGGTTCGGTGACGCGGTGACGGCGGCCGAGCTGCGCTGGCTGCTGTCGGCCTGGCCGCTGAGCAGCCGGTCGGCCCACGGCAGCAGCGCCCGCAACGTCGCCAGGAAGAGCTCGCGCGTCGCCAACGTGCCGTAGGTCTCCTGCCAGCGCCACGGCCGTCCCTCGGCGGTCGCGGCCTTGCGCAGGAACTGGGTGGGCAGCGCCGTGCGGCACGGGTAGACGGCCGGGCCCGAGGCGTCCTCCACGTACAGGTAGGAGGTCCGGCGCCGGTAGAGGCCCGTCATCCCGTACGGGCCGGCCCGCAGGCCCTCGGCCTCGACGCTCTCGCGCAGGGAGGGCAGGCCGGGGACGCAGTGCAGGTGCGCGTGGTCGATGCAGGCGCCGCCGCCCTGCGAGGTCGCCGGGCCGTGCTCGAAGAAGGTGACGGGCAGGCCGTACGCGCCGGCCAGCATGCCGGTCACCAGGGCGCGCCAGGCGGCGAGCTTGTCCAGCAGGGCGGGCGGGCACGCGCCGAAGCACGGGCGGTGCGCGGTGGACACGATCAGCAGGTGGCCGGGCCGCAGCGGGGCGAGGTCGGGGGCGCACCACAGGTCGTCGTCACCCCACAGCACACCGGCCGCTCCCGGCACTCCGGTGTCGGCGTTCATCCGGAATCGATAACGGGCGCAGAAAACACAGTCCGTTTCTTCCGCCCGTGCGGTTGCATTGTTCCGCCCTATTACCGCGCCGTTCTTTTCCGTGGCGGTGAGCCCGGCGGCGGTGAGCCGTTCGCGCCATGATTCCCGCTCGGCCTCCGGCACCCGGCTCAAGGTCACGGTCCCGCCGGGCGCGGGGAGCGTCAGCGCCTCCGCCGCGAAGCGGGCTCCGGCCGTCAGGTCGCAGTGGACGCGCCGGAAGAACCCCGGAGGGTACGGCAGGGCCCCGCCCGCGGGCCTGCTGACCACGGCTCCCTCCACCGCGTAACCGTCCGGGGACGATCGGAGATGGACGAGCCCGGCCCCGTCGCGGAGGGAGGCGGCCCATTCCGGTGTTCCGCCGATGACCGCCGTGTCGCCTTCGTTCATGCGCTCCTGCTCCATAAGGGACGCCGAAATACAGGATTTATCCAGATCAATCACGAAAGGCTCCCCAAACATATTCAACGGCACCATCCCCGGCAACACCATCAATAGGTACGATGCGTGCGAGATCTCAGGCGGCCCGGCACGAAAGGGCTCGATGTACGAGATAGACCTGACCCAGGTGGAGGGCGCGCTGCGCCGGTCGACGAGCCTGTTGCGCCGGACCTACACCGAAAGCCCCGCGGGCGGTGGCGGCTGGTACCACATGCTCGAAACCCCTCCCCCGGGCGCCACCGCCACCGCGGTGGCGCTTCTGGCCTTCCACGCCGCCGGAGAGAAGCCGCACCAGCTCACCGACGCGCTCGCCTTCCTGCGGGCCAGGCAGCTCCGCGACGCCGACCCCCGCGTCGACGGCGGCTGGTGGACCAACACGAGCGGCGAGCGCCCGGTCGTCGAGGCGACGGCCTGGGTGATCCGGTGCCTGGCGACGCTCCGCTGCGACTCCCGGCCCGACTCCCCCGACCTGGACCGCGCGGTGGAGTGGCTGCGCCGCAACCGCCACCCCTCGGGCGGCTGGGGATCGTTCGCCGACTGCCCGCCGCGCACCTGGCTCACCTGCCTGGCGCTGCGCGCGCTCGTGGCGGCGGCCCCGTACGATCCGGCCGTCGAGTCCGGCGTGGCCTGGCTCCTCGACCAGCGCCTGTTCCCCCGGGCGTGGGGCGCGGAGCCGGGCGCGACGCCGAGGGTGGCACACACGGCGATGGCGCTGACGACGCTGCTGGCGGCCGGGGCCGACCCGGCCGACGAGCGGCTGCGGGGCCGGTTCGACTGGCTGCTCGAACACGTCGACACCAGTTCGCTGGACGAGAAGCACAACCGGGTGGAGAGCACGGCGGTGCGGCTGCCGAGCGCCATCGGCGGCGAGATCTGGCGGCCCCCGCCGCTCATGCACTACGCGCTGCCGGTCGCCGCCACGGCGCTCATGCGCCACCCGCGCGTGCCCGAGCCGGACGTGACGGCCCGGCTGGCCGAGGCCGTGCACCGCATCGTCACCGACCAGTGCGACGACGGCTCGTGGCCCAACAACCACGACATGAACGTCACGCTGTGGGGCGTGTGGCCGTGCGTGGAGACGCTGGCCGGGATCCGCGCGCTGCCGCTGGCGCGTGCCGCGGACCGGGTCGTCTGGGCCGAGGGCGTCGTCGTGCTCCGACACGGCGATCGTGACCGGCCGCTGGCGGCGGCCCTGAAGCCGCTGCTGCCGGCCCGGCCGAGGCCGCGTCCGCTGCGCTGGGCGCGCCGCCACTGGGCCTGGGTGGTGTTCGCCACCTTCGGCCTGGGCGGCACCGCCGGTCTGCTGGCCGGGCTCATCGAGCCCAAGGACCTGGCGCTGGGCCTGCTCGTCCCCGTCGCACTGCTGGTGATCTCGGCGGTCATGCAGCGCAAGCAGGCCGAGCCGTAAAGTTTTGGCGTCCCAGTCGTCCCCCGACTGGGACAAGTAGAGATTATGGCCTTCTGTCCGGTTTGTATAGGTTTTTTGGCCAGCTCCCGCGCCCGCCATTGCGCACCGATCTGTCGGCCACGTCTGCGATCATTCCGCTCACATCGACACAGGAGCGACCATGACCGAGATCCCCGGACACCTCGTCCCCCTCCCCGGCGCCGACACGCTGGACGACGTCTACTGCGTGTCCTTCGTACGCAACCTCACCCCCGACGAGGTCCTGCGCCGCTTCGGCGTGGACGAGGACACCCTGGAGGAGGTGGCGTTCGACGACCTCGGCGAACGCTCGATCGACACCATGCGCGAGGACGCGGCCGGCTTCATCGGCGCCACGAAGGCCGGCGACTGGACCGTGGTCGTCGAGCCGGGCGGCTGGCAGCTCGCCGTCGACCCCGACGTGTACGGGCCCGTGTCCCAGGGGACGGAGGTGGTCTCGATCTGCCGCCACGACTACGCCTCCGACAGCTTCGCCTACATCGTCGACGGCACGCCGGTCGTCGCCTTCGACCCGCGCCAACCGGAACTCCCCTCGGGCGCCGACGCGGACCGGCTCGCCGCGGAGATGCGCGCGACCGGACTGGTCCCCGGCGGCGAGATCGACCGTCCGATCGAGCGGGCCTTCGCCCTGGCCGAGCGCATCACCGGCCTGCCCTTCTCCGCCGGCCTGCTGGCCCAGCCGTTCCTGGGCGCGGAGACGCTAGACGACTGACCCGGGATCGGGCGGCAGCAGGGTCCGCCTGATCTCCTCGGCGACCCCGGCCAGCTCGCCGGTCAGGTAGAAGTGGCCGCCGGGGAACCGCCTGAAGGTGAACGCGCCGCCCGTGTGGTCGCGCCAGGAGCGGGCCGCGCTCAGGCTGGTGCCCGGGTCGGCGTCACCGGCCAGCGCGGTCACCGGGCAGGCGAGCACCCCGCCGGCGTAACGGTAGCGCTCCAGCGCCTTGTAGTCGCTGCGGATCGGCCCCAGCACGAGCCGCATCAGCTCGGGGTCCAGGAGCAGCACGTCGTCCGTGCCGTCGAGGCGCCGCATCTCGGCGATGATGCCGTCGTCGTCACGCAGGTGGACCTCCTCCGACCGCTCGGAGGAGGGGCTGCGCGCGGCCGACACGAACAGGTGCGGCACCGCGATCCCGTCGCCTTCGAGCCGCTGCGCCACCTCGAAGGCGAGCGTGGCGCCCATGCTGTGCCCGAACAGCGCCGGGGGCGGGCCGGCGAGCTTGCGCACCCGCAGGAAGATCTCGTCGGCGAGCGCGTTCAGGTCCTCGACGCACGGCTCGGCGACCCGGTCCTGGCGGCCCGGATACTGGATGACCAGGACCTCCAGGCCGGGGCTGAGCGCCTGCGACAGGGGCACGAAGAAGCTCGCGGAGCCGCCCGCGTGCGGGAAGCACACCAGGCGCGGCGCGCCGGGCCGGGGCTCGTGGAAGCGGCGGACCCACAGGTCGCCGTGGTAGGGGCTCATCGGCGTTCCAGGTTCGTCATGTGGCCGGCGACGCGGTCGGCGGTGGGGCGGTGCAGGGTGTCGACCACCCGCCCGTCGGTCAGGAAGACCACCGAGTCGGCGTAGGAGGCGGCGACGGGATCGTGCGTCACCATGATCACGGTGCGGCGGTGCCGGTCGACCATCGCGCGGATGAGCTCCAGCACCTCCTTGGCGCTGCGGGTGTCGAGCGCGCCGGTCGGCTCGTCGGCGAACAGCACCGCCGGCTGCGTGATGAGGGCGCGGGCGATCGCGACCCGCTGCTGCTGCCCGCCGGACAGCTCGGCCGGTCGGTGGGAGCTCCGCTCGGCGAGCCCGACCTCGGCCAGGGCGCGCTGCACCTGGTCCGCGGCGGGTTTGCGGCCCGCCAGCAGCAGCGGCAGCCCCACGTTCTGCGCGGCCGTCAGCGCGGTGATCAGGTTGAACGCCTGGAAGACGAAGCTGATCCTCTCCCGGCGCAGCGTGGTCAGCCGCTGCTCGTCCAGCCCGCCCAGCTCGACGCCGGTGAGGATCACCTGGCCGGAGTCGGGCCGGTCGAGCCCGGCCGCGCACTGGAGCAGCGTGGACTTGCCGGACCCGGAGGGCCCCATCACGGCGGTGAAGCTGCCCGTGGCGAAGCCGATGCTCAGATCGGCCAGCGCGGTCACCGCGGCGCTCCCGATCCCGTACGTCTTGCGCACCGAGCGCAGCTCGACGGCGAAGTCCATGGCAGTCACCTTCTCTGTCGTCACTCTGTCGTCACTCTGGCGCGTCACTCTGGCGTCACTCTGGCGTCACTCTGACAACGGGGCGGGCGTGCGCACGGCCGCCGTGGCGGTCAGCGTCGTGGCGAGGATGGCGAGCAGGGCGCTCGTGGCGGCGAACGCGAGGACGGGCGCCCACGGGACGGCCAGCGTGGCCCCGGGCACGACCTGGGTCAGCGCGGCCAGCAGCCCGGCGAAGTTGATCGCGGACGCGGCGGTGGCCAGCACCATCGCGGCCGCCGCGATCACGACCGACTCGGCGAGCAGCGCCGCCACCGCCTGCCGTGACGTGGCTCCGAGCAGCCGCAGCAGGGTCAGGTCGCGCCGCCTGGCCGTGGCGGCCATGACCATCGTGTTGACGATGGCGATGCAGCTGTAGACGATCGCGATGCCGAGCGTCACCAGCATGCCGATCACGCCGGTGCCCTGGTCGCTGTTGCCCACCGTGGCCGCCCATGCGGCCTTGGTCAGCAGCGAGGCCCCCAGCTCGCCGCTCCGCTCCCGCAGCGCCGCCGCGGCCTCGCCCCCGGCCTGCACGTACGCGGCCTCGGCCGGGCGCGGGCCGGTGTCGGAGACGTCCAGGTAGAAGTCGCCTCCTCCGGCGCTGTCGCCGACGACCGCGGCCACGGTGAGCTGGACCGGCTTGCCGCCGTCCGGCGTGACCGTGACGCGCTGCCCGGCGCCGAGCTCCCAGATGTCGGACACCACGATGCCGCCGGGCCCGAAGTCCTCCAGCGTGCCGTCGATCAGCGGCAGCGAGGTCATCGCGGCGAACCGCTGGGCGTCGGTGGCGTAGCCCCAGAACCCGTCGGCCAGCCCGGCCTCGCCGGTGACCTGGACGGTCGTCGGCGCGAGCGGGGCGATCCGGACGCCGGGGATCTTCCGTGCCCGATCGAGCGCCTCGGCGCTGATGGCGGGGCCGCCCTCGGGCACCAGCACGTAGTCGGCGCGTAACCGCTCGCCCGCCTCGACCGACTGGGCGTGGCCGATCGTCTCCAGCGCGCCGAGCAGGCTGATCGACATGCCGGCGGTGATGAGGATGGGCAGCGTCGTCGCGGCGGTGCGCCTGGCCATCGTGAGGGTGTTCTCCCGGACCAGGGTGCCGATCGCGCTGCCGCCGCGCGCCCACGGCAGCGTCAGCAGCCTCAGGACGGGCGGGACGAGGGCCGGAGCCAGCAGCGCCACGGCCGCGACCAGCGTGAGCAGCACCCACAGGTAGACCACGGGGACCGTGGCGAGCTCCGGCAGCACGGCCGCGACCACGCCCATCCCCATGAGCGAGATCAGCAGGAGCGCGACGCCCCAGCCGGTCCGCGCGGACCTGCCGGGCCGCGCCCCGGGCGGGTCGCCGACCGACTCGCGCAGCGACTGCGTCGGCCGGATCGTCGCCGCCCGCCGCGAGGCCACCGACACGCTCAGCGCCGTCAGCCCCAGGCCGCCGAGGCAGACCAGCACGAGCGGCACGGGCGAGATCGACACCTCGAACCAGGACGGGGCCAGGCCGCTCGACGCCAGCACCGAGGCCAGCACCGGCGCGCCCACGAGGCTGATCACGACCCCGGCCACGCAGCCGATCGCGGCCAGGAGCAGCGCCTCGATCACGATCATCCGCCGCACCTGCTGCGGGGTGGCGCCGATCAGCCGGAACAGCGCCAGCTCACGGGTGCGCTGGATCACCGTCAGGGCGAAGGTGGAGGCCACGATGAAGACGGTGGCGAACCCCGTCACCCCCGCCGACACGCTGAGCAGCACCACGGTCCCGGTCAGCGCGGCGCGCTGGCCGGGGAAGCCCGTGAGGGCCGAGTTCATCACCAGCGCGATGGTGGCGATGATGCCGACGCCCAGGGCGAGGGCGACGAGGGACACGACGAAGGCCACCCACCGCTCCCGGAGCGTGCTCATCGCGATGCTCAGCACAGGCGAACCTCCACACCTTCAGCGACAGAGGGGACGACGTCGGCGACCGTCTTGACGGCCGCGCTGACGGCCATGTCGACAGTCGGGGTCGACGGTCGAGGTCGCCGATCCGTGCGGCGGCCGGACGGGCCGCGTGCCGATATCCCCCGGATGGCTCGATACGCAGGCTAATCCTGCCCGTCAATGGACAGAATTCCAATACTCCCGCCAAATATAGTGAGACTATAGCATTTCATGAAAGGGTGCCGTTTCAGCATTTCAATGAGGCTCTCCGGGTGCCTGCTCCACGACCGAGGTGGAGTTAGCTACCGGTGGGAAGTAGCGCCCCCTTTACCGACACCTGCCAGGAAACCTGACACGATGTGTGCATGACGGATACGGACTCGCGGGAATGGTGCCCGGTCCTGCTGCGCCGCACGCAGCCCGGCGAATGCGCCGGGTGCCCCAACCGGGCGCGGGCGGAGCCGGCGGCTGACGACCCGCCCGGGCGACCGGCCGACGGCGACCGCGACTGACCGGCGTGAACCTCCCGGCTGGTCAGGACCCCAAATACGCGACCCGTATCCCGCCCGTACTGTTGTGCACCGAAATATTGTTCTTCGCGCCTTCGGTGGCGCGTACTCCGACGTCCGGCTCGCCGATGCCGCTGCGAATGTCGAGCGCGTAACCGTCACCTTCGGGCACCTCCACGTCGATGTTCCCGGCCTGCGAATCCGCCCGCACCGAGCCCGGCGGCCGGACGAATCTCAGCGCGATGTCGCCCAGCTGGGCGCTGACCTCGACGTCGGCCGCCCGCAGCCCCGTGCCCGTGATCGCGCCGGTCTCCGTGGCCAGCCGCAGCTCCCCAGTCAGGTCGCGCAGCGTGATGTCGCCCTCGGCGGTCCGCGCCTCCACGGCGGTCCCCGCCGGGACCCGGATCGTGTAGCTGACCCAGCAGGCCCCGATCAGCAGGTCCTCGTCGCAGCGCGCCCGGATGCCGAGCGTGTCGCCGGACCACCGCTCCGTCAGCGCCGGCCGGGGGCCCGACCAGGTCAGCCGCCGTTCGACGTCGACCCGCCCGGCCTCGCCGGGGAGCAGGCGCACCTCGCCGATCCTGAGGTCCACCGTGACGCGGGCGGCCGGGCGCTGGTGGGTCTGGCGCTGCGTCTCGCTCTGCCTGGCCAGCCAGGACCACAGCGTCAGGCCGATCAGCACGGCGATGAGCAGCGCCGCCCCCGCGCCGAGCGTGATCCAGCCCGCCCGGGCCCGGCGTGAGGCGGTCATGCCTTCAGGTATTTCAGCACGGCGAGCACCCTTCGGTGGTCGGTGTCCGTCGTGGGCAGGTCGAGCTTGGTGAAGATGCCGTTGATGTGCTTGGCGACGGCGCTCTCGCTGATCGCCAGGCCCATCGCGATGCCCGCGTTCGACTTGCCCTCGGCCATGAGCGTCAGCACCTCGCGCTCGCGGGCCGACAGCCGGGAGAGGCTGTCGGGCCTGCGGCGGACGAGCAGTTGCGACACCACCTCGGGGTCGAGCGCGGTGCCGCCGGCGGCGACCCGGCGCACGGCTTCCAGGAACTCGCGGAAGTTCGCCACGCGGTCCTTGAGCAGGTAGCCGAGGCCGCTGGACTCCCCGACGAGCAGTTCGGTGGCGTACTGCTCCTCCACGTACTGCGAGAGCACCAGCACGGCGACGTGCGGCCACCGCTCGCGGACGACCAGCGCGGCACGCATGCCCTCGTCGGTCTGGGTGGGCGGCATGCGCACGTCGACGAGCGCCAGGTCCGGCTGGTGTTCCTCGACGGCGGCCAGCAGCCCGTCGGAGTCGGAGGCGGTGGCGACGACCTGGATCCCGGCCAGCTCCAGCATCCGGACCAGCCCCTCGCGCAGCAGCGCGGAGTCCTCGGCGATCACGACACGCACGGCATCTCCACGTCGATGACGGTCGGCCCGCCGGCCGGGCTGTCGATGCGCAGCTCGCCGCCGACGGATCTGACGCGGTCGCGCAGCCCGCGCAGGCCGGAGCCCTTGTCCAGGCTGGCGCCGCCGCCGCCGTCGTCGGCGATCCGGATGCGCAACCGGTCGTCGCGCCGGTTGACCTCGATGTGCACGTTGTCGGCCTCCGTGTGCTTGGCGACGTTGGTGAGTGCCTCCGAGACGACGAAGTAGGCCGCCGCCTCGATCGTCCGTGAGGGTCGTGGCCGCACGTCCACGGTGAGGTGGACGGGAAGCGGCAGCCTGGCCGCGATCCCGGACAGCGCGGCGTCGAGGCCGCGGTCGTCGAGGACGGCGGGGTGCAGCCCGCGGACGAATCCGCGCAGCTCGGTGAGGGCCTGCTTGGCCTCCTCGTGCGCGTCGGCGATCAGCTTGCGGGCGTCCGGCGGGAGGTCGGAGAGCAGTTCCCTGGCGATGCCCAGGTTCATGGCCAGGGAGGTCAGGCGTTGCTGGGTGCCGTCGTGCAGGTCGCGTTCGATGCGCCGGCGCTCGGCGTCGGCGGCGTCGAGGAGGCGGATCTGGTTCTCCGACAGCACCTCGACGCGGCGGGCGAGCTGGTCGACGTGGGTGGAGGTCAGCAGGCGGGTGGCGACGGCGGCGTCCCAGGCGGCCAGGCCGCGCACCACCCACGGGGTGCCGAACAGGCACAGCAGCCCGGCCGCCGTGAGCGCGAGCAGGGTGGCGGGCTCGTGCAGGCCCCAGCCGAAGCCGTTGCGGGCCGGCAGCGCCCACGCGTAGCCGATGATCGTGGCGCCGAGCAGGCCGGCCGTCCAGAGCGTCACCGAGACGGCCGCGCCCAGTGTGAGCACCAGGCCGCTGAGCAGGCTGTAGGCCAGGCGCGAGCGGACCACCGGCTGCTGGAGCTCGGCCCGTACGCGCGAGCGCAGGCCCTGACCTTCGGGGGGCGGGTGGACGGCGGCCGGGATGGGCGCGCCGCGCAGGGCGGCGAAGCGGGAGCGGTGCATGCGCGTGCATGTCCGCCCGCACCACAGCAGGGCCGACAGGGGGAGCCAGCGGACGCCGACGAGGGTGAGCATCACCACGGCGGAGCCGACGACGCTGAGCACGGTGAACGCCAGCATCCCGACGGCGCTGCCCGCGGCGATCTGGAACGTGGCCAGCCAGGTGCGGGCCTGCCACGGCGCGCGTAACACCCGTCCCCCGACGGTCACGAGCCCTCCCCGTTCTCCACCCGTTGCGGCCGAATCCGTTGGTAGGCAATCATGCGCCCGCCCCCGGGACAAGCCTGCGGTGATCACACCCTGGCCAGGGGGTCGCGCTCGTGCTCGCGCAGCCCGACGCGCTCGTGCGCGCGGCGCATCCGGCCCGGCGCCCACCAGTTCCAGCGGCCCAGCAGGGTCATGGTGGCGGGCAGCAGGAGGCAGCGCACCAGCGTGGCGTCGACGATCACCGCGACGAGCAGGGCCACGCCGAGCTGTTCCATGTCGCCGATCTTCGAGGCGCCGAAGCAGGCGAAGACGATGCCCATGACGGCCGCGGCCAGGGTGATCAGCCGTCCGCTGTGCTGCAGGCCGTGGCGTACGGACGTGTTGGTGTCGTGCCCGCGGTCGGCGTACTCCTTGATCCGGGCCAGCAGGAACACGTGGTAGTCCATGGCGAAGGCGAACCCGAACGCGAACACGGTGACCAGCAGGTAGACGCTCAGCCCGGAGACGGGCAAGGTGTCGAGCGGGCCGGACAGCCGGCCTTGCTGGAAGAGCAGGACGAGCACGCCGTACGTGGCCGCGAGCGACACGATGTTGAGCACGACCGCGACCAGCGGGGCGACGACCGAGCCGGTCATGAGGAACAGCAGCACGAGCATCGCGAGCAGGGCGACGGCGACGGCGAGCGGCAGGTCGCGGGAGGTCCGGTCGAGCAGGTCGAACATGCCGGCGGTCTCACCGGTCACCCACGAGCGGACGCCGTCCGGCCGGTCGGCGCGCAGCCGGTCCAGCACCTGTTCGGCGGCGGGTCCCTGCGGGTCCCCGTGGACGAGGATGCCGACGGACGACAGGCCGGGGCCCTCGGCGCGGGGCGGCTCGATCCTGGCGATGCCGGGGTCGCCGCGGAAGGCGGCGCTCCAGGCGGCCAGCTCGGCGGGGCCGGTCTCGGCGACGACGCGCAGCGGCGGGTTGCTGGTGAAGCCGTAGTGGGCGGAGACCTCGCGTTCGACCTGGAGGGACTGCGTGCCGGGCGGGACGCTCTCCGCGCCGGCCATCCTGATCTGGAGCCCGGTCAGCGTGCTCCCAGCGACGGCCAGCACGAGCAGCACGCCGGCCAGGACGAGCACCGGCACGCGCTGGGTGACCCGGGCGATCCCGGCGAACACCCCGTTGTCCGGCCGGGCCCGCACCCGTGCCGGCTTGACCCGCTTGCCGAACAGCCCGAGCAGCGCCGGGACGAGGGTGACCGCGGCCAGCATGCCGAGCAGGGCCGAGGCGATGCCGGCGGCGCCCATCGTCTGCAGGCGGGGCTGCTGGATCACCAGCAGGCTGGACAGCGCGGCGGCGACGGTGAGGGCGCTGAACAGCACCGTGCGCCCGGCGGTCGCCCACGCCCGGCGGACGGCCTCCGGCCGGTCGTGCCCGGCCGCCAGCTCCTCCCGGTAGCGGGCCACCAGCAGCAGGCCGTAGTCGATCGAGAGGCCGAGCCCCAGCAGGTCGACGACGCTGAGCACGGTGTTGTCGATCTGCAGGACGCGGGTCGCCAGCAGCATCAGCCCGAACGACGAGGCGATGGTCGCCACCGCCGTGATCACCGGGATGCTCGCGGCGAGCAGGCCGCCGAACACGAAGACCAGCACCACCAGCGTGATCGGCAGCGAGTACATGGTCGCGTTGGCCATGTCCTGCTGCGCCATCGCGTTCGTGTCGTCGGAGATCAGGTCGATCCCGCCGAAGCGGACGCTCACGCCGGGCCGCTCCTCGGCCAGGTCGCCGAGGCGCTCCTGCGCCTGCCGCAGCGGCACGCTCTGGTCGCCGGCCTTCACGAGCTGGACCTGCACGGCCGCGCCGGTCCCGCGGTCGCCGGCGTACGGCTCGCCGACCGCGTGCACGCCGGGGATGGCCCGCACGTCGGCGAGCGCGCGGGCGAGCTCGGGGGCGGCCCGGTCCATCCCGGCGACCACGGTGGTGAACTCGCGGCCGTGCGTACGGCCCTCCACGAGGGCGCGCTGGCCCTCGTCGGCCTCCAGGCCCCTGATGTAGTTGGCCGAGCTGACGGTGTGGAGCAGGGGGCCGACGGACGTCCCTCCCACGACGACGATCAGGATCCAGGCCGCGAGAACCCATCCTCGGCGGCGGTAACAGAAACTGCCGATCCGACTAAGCATGCTCTTCACTGTGGCAGCGGGGAGAGCGGCTGTCGGGAGTGCCTGTTGCCGTTTCCGGGTGGTACTAGGTACAGCCCCCGCCCGGACGTGACGAAGTCCCTGACCGGGGGCCCGGCCAGGGACTTCACGCACGGGCGCGGTCACGCGCCGCCGCTCGGCAGCCGCCCTCCGTGCGGTGTGTTGACGACGTCGCGGACCGACGGGTTGAGCACGGCGGCGACGACGAGCAGGCCCATCATCGCGGTCATGCCGAGCACCGAGTTCGTCACGCCCCACCAGCTCAGCGCGGCGCCCGCGATCAGGCTGCCGAGGAAGTTCGCGCCGGAGCCGAGCGTCATCATCACGCTCAGCACGCGGCCGAACAGGTGGTCGGGCGTCACCTGCATGGTGTAGACGGAGCCGGCGACGTTGAACACGCCGGACACGTACCCGTTGAGCGCGAACACCGCGGCCAGCGGCCACGGGTCGGTGACCACCGCGAGCGGCGCGATGCAGATCGCCCAGACGAACAGCCCGCCGCAGACGAGCGTGCGCATGGTCACCCGCTGGCGCCACATGGTCGCGGTCATCGCGCCGGCCACGCCGCCGATGCCGCCCGCGGTGACGACGAGGCCGACGATGGCGGGCGAGTGGCCGCCGTCGTGGATGACGGCGAACAGCGTCAGCGTCATCCCCATGAAGATCATGTTGCTGGCGGAGATGAGCGTCATCGCCGCCCGCAGGAACGGCTGCCCCCACACCCACTGGACGCCCTCGCGGATCTCCGCGTACAGCCTGCCGCGCGGCGGCGGCGCGCCCTCGGCCTGGAAGCTCTTGCGGATGAACAGCAGCTGCACCAGCGAGATCACGTGCATGACCACGGTGAGCAGGAACGGCGTCCAGCGCACCAGGCTGAACAGGAAGCTGCCCAGCGGGTTGGCCAGCATGTTCACGCCCTGCATCCGGGCCTCGTTGCGGCTCAGCGCCACCGGCACCTGGCTCTCGTGCACCAGGTTGCGCACGGCGGAGCGCTCGGCCAGCTCGTAGAAGATGCTGAGGCTGCCCTGGACGAACGCGGCGATGATCAGGTGGGGCAGCCAGATCGCGTCGGCGAGGACGGCGACGAGCACGCTGGCGGCCGTGACCACGCACCCGAGGTCCGAGAGGATCATCAGGCGCCGCCGGTCGAACCGGTCGACGAACGCGCCCGCGGGCACCTGGACCAGCAGGTGCGGCAGCGAGGTCGCCGCCGCGATGAGGCCGGTGGCCACGGTGGACCCGGTCTGCCAGAGCACCAGCAGCGGGTAGACCGTCATGGTGAGCATGGCGCCGAGCGAGGTGAACCCGGCGCCGGTCCACAGGAGCATGAAGTCCCGGTTGCGGCCCAGCGGGACGATGTTCTCGGCGGGGCTCTCGACGGCGCTCTCGACCGGGTCCTTGACCGGCTCGGACGACTGGGTGGCGCTCATCGGTTCACCTGCCCGAGGTGGGCCTTCAGCAGGGCGGCGATCTCGGACAGCGGGCCCGGATCGGCCATCTGGTGGTGTGCGCAGGAAATCTCGTACTCCTTGATGCTCCCGGCGACGTACGGCCGCCACAGCTCGCCCGGCGATGCCACCGGCTTGCCCTCAGCCGCCGTGAAGAACAGCAGGTCGCCGTCGAAGGCGGCGTCCGGCGGCTGAGATCCGATGCCCTCCTCGTTGCGGTAGACGCGGTAGAGCGAGCGCAGCGTCGGCTCGTCGAGGTCCGTCAGCGGCGCGCCGTTGTCCTTGATCGCCTGGAGCGGGGACTCGATGTCGCTGAGGACCTCCCGCAGCAGCGCGAACGACAGCGGGCGGCCGTCCAGGGCGCTGGTGTCGACGCCGGTCTCGCGCAGGATGTTGCCGATGAACTCGGCCTCGGTCGGCACCTCGCCCGGCTCCTCGTCGGGGTAGGCGTCGAGCATCGCCAGCAGGTCGACCTGGTGGCCGAACCTGCGCAGGTGCACGGCGACCTCGTGGGCGATCCGGCCGCCCCACGACCAGCCCAGCAGGCGGTAGGGGCCTTCGGGGGCGACGGTGCGCATCTGCTCGGCGTAGTCGGCGGCCATCTCGCCGATCGAGCGCGGGCTCAGGTCCGGCTGGGCGATGCCGCGCGCCTGGATGCCGTAGATCGGCTGGTCCGCGTCGAGCATCCCGATGAGCCGCGCGTAGGGCCAGGCCAGGCCGCCCGCCGGGTGCACGCAGAACAGCGGCGGCCGGCTCCCGCCGGTCTGCAGCGGGAGCAGCACCCCCAGCCCGGCGTCCTTGGCGTCGGAGCCCAGCCGCCGGGCGAGCGCCGCGGCGGTCGGGGCCTCGAACACGACGCGCACCGGCAGCTCGTGGCCCAGCACCGAGCGGATCCGCGCGGCGAGCCGGATCGCGAGCAGCGAGTTGCCGCCCAGCTCGAAGAACCCGTCGTCGACGCCGACCCGTTCCAGCCCCAGCACCTCGGCGAACAGCCGGCAGAGGGTCTCCTCCCTGGCGTTGCGCGGCTCGCCGCTCGACACCAGGCCGGACAGGTCGGGCGCGGGCAGCGCGGCCCGGTCGAGCTTGCCGTTGGCGGTGAGCGGGAAGGCGTCCAGCACGACGATCGCGGCGGGCACCATGTGGCCGGGCAGCCATTCGCCGGCGAAGCGCCGCAGCGACACGGCGAGCTCGCCGGTGCGGCGCGCGCCCGCGGGGTCGTTGACCGTGTCCGGCCACCGCCTGTCCTCCCGGGCCAGGTAGAGGCCGTCGAGCGCGGCCGGCGCCGCCGCGTGCGGCAGGAAGACGGCGTCGAAGGCGTCGGCCCGGCCGCGCGACCAGGTCAGGTAGACGGAGTGGCCGGTCCGCGCCGCCCAGGCGTGCAGCGCCTCGGGGTCGGCGGCCGGGATGGGGGCGGTCAGCTGCGCCCGCACCAGCTCGGGCGACACGCCCTGCGTGAGTGCCTGCGCCGCGGCGACCTCGTTGACCAGGCGCGCGTTCGGGATGCCGGTCACGCGGACCGGCCGGCCGAGGCGCCCGTCCAGGTCGCCGAGGCCGTGCACGTCCCTGCCCCAGACGAGCTCGGGCACCGCCTCCACGGACCGGCCGGGGACGGGCGTCTTGTGCAGCACGACCTCGTAGCGGTGCCGGGTCAGCTCGTTGTGGTCGGCGCCGCGCTTGAGCCGGATGTCGACGGCGCCGACGCTGCCGTTCTCCTCGGCCAGGGTGGTGAAGAACTCGGGGTCGATCACCAGCTCCCGCTCCAGCCGCATCGCCCGCTCGACGCCGGCGAGCATGGCCTCGCCGGCGGCCCTGTTCTCCCTGCCGAACTGGATCGCGGTGTGCAGCGCGCGGAGGGTCTCGCCCCGGCGGACGTCG
This sequence comes from Nonomuraea sp. NPDC003214, assembly GCF_053590035.1. Taxonomy (NCBI): domain Bacteria; kingdom Bacillati; phylum Actinomycetota; class Actinomycetes; order Streptosporangiales; family Streptosporangiaceae; genus Nonomuraea; species Nonomuraea sp. NPDC003214. The sequence goes on from NZ_JBSFSX010000003.1 coordinate 577,318, forward strand.
CCGACGAACAGCCTGCCGCCCGGGGCGAGCAGGTCGATCGCCTGGTTGAGCACCTGCCGCAGGTAGGCGCCGTTGGGGAAGTACTGGACGACCGAGTTGAGGATCACGGTGTCGAAGAACCCGGCAGGCAGCCCGTCGGTCACGTCGGCGGGCTGCGAGCGCAGCCGTACCTTGTCGGTCAGGCCCTGGGCCTTGACGTGCTCGCCGAGCAGCGCGATCGCGGAGGGCGACAGGTCGGTGCCCCAGTAGGTCTCCACGTCGTCCACGAGCTTGGCCAGCAGCAGGCCTGTGCCGACGCCGATCTCCAGGACGCGCCGGGGCCGGTACTCGGCGATGCGCGCGATCACGGCGGCGCGCCAGCTCTCCATCTGGTCGAGCGGGATCGGCTCCCCCGTATAGCTGGAGTCCCAGCCGCCGAAGTCGGTGCCGAACGGGGTCTCCTCCAGGTCGGTGTGCTCGATGGACTCGTGGAGCTTCAGCCACTCCTCGACCTGGCGGCCGGCCGCGTCGTCGTCGCCGCCCGAGGGGACGACGTAGGCGACGAGCTGGTCCGCCCGCGCCACGGCGACGGCCTGCGCCACGCCGGGGTGCTGGACCAGGGCGTTCTCGACCTCGCCGAGCTCGACGCGGAAGCCGCGGATCTTGACCTGCTCGTCGGCGCGGCCCAGGTACTCCACGGTGCCGTCGTCGCGCCAGCGGACCAGGTCGCCGGTGCGGTACATCCGCTCGCCCGGCGCGCCGAACGGGCAGGGCACGAAGCGCTCGGCGGTGAGCCCGGGACGGTTGAGGTAGCCCCTGGCCACCCCGGCGCCCGCGAGGTGCAGCTCGCCGGTGACCCCGATCGGCACGGGCAGGCCGTGGGCGTCGAGCACGTAGGCGCGCACGTTCCACAGCGGCCTGCCGATGACCTGCTCGCGCTCGCCGGCCATCCGGTGGTAGAGCGCGTCGACCGTGGCCTCCGTCGGCCCGTAACAGTTGTAGACGGCGGTCCCGGTGGCGCCCGCGAGGGCGTCGAGCAGCGGCTCGCTCATCGGCTCGCCGCCCACGACCAGCACCTTCGGGGGCGCCTCGGCCAGCAGGCCGGCGGCGACGAGCTGCTCGGCGAACGACGGCGTCACGTCGACCAGGTCGAGCCGGTTGGCCCGCGCGTAGGCGACGAACGCGGCGGGGTCGTAGCGGCAGTCGTCGTCCAGGACGTGCAGCTCGTGCCCGGCCAGCATCCACAGCAGCCCGGCGACCGAGGCGTCGAAGGAGATCGACGCGGCCAGCGCCACCCGGAACCGCCCGTCGCCCGCGAGCGGGCGGTACAGGCCGGCCAGGTGGTCGTGGAACAGGTTCGCCACGTTCGCGTGGGTGACCACGACGCCCTTGGGCGTCCCGGTGGACCCGGAGGTGTAGATCACGTACGCGGGGTTCGCCGGGTCCGGCGCGGGCAGCCGGACGGCGGGCGGGTCGGCGGCGCGGTCGCCGTCGATCAGCAGCGTGTCGACCCCGTCGGGCAGGACCCCGCCGCCGAGCACGTCCGAGCGCGAGACGACGACGGCGGGCGCGGCGTCCCGCACGAGGTAGGCGATGCGGGCGGCCGGGTAGTCGGGGTCGACGGGCACGTAGGCGGCGCCCGACTTGAGGACCGCCAGGATCGCCACGATCAGGTCCGGCGAGCGCGGCAGCGCCACGCCGACCAGGCGCTCCGGCCCGGCCCCCCGCGCGGCGAGCTCGGCCGCGAGACGGCCGGCGCGGGCGTCGAGCTCCGCGTACGTGAGCGCGGCGCCGCCGGACACGACCGCGACCGCGTCGGGCGTGCGGGCGGCCTGGGCCTCGAACAGCTCGGGCAGGGTGGCGCGCGGCACCTCGTGCGCGGTGGCGTTGTTGGTGACCAGCACCCGCTCGCGCTCGGCGGGGTGCAGGACGTCCACGCCGGACACCGGCCGGGCCGGGTCGTCGGCGAACGACTCCGCCAGCCGCACCAGCCAGCCGAGGACCCGCTCGGCGAACTCCCGCTCGAACAGGTCGGTCTGGTAGTCCAGCCGCAGCTCCAGGCCGGTGCCGGGGGCCACGGCGAGCGACAGCGGGTAGTGGGTGGCGTCGGTGCCCGCCGTGCCCACGACGCTCACCATCGCGCCCATGTCGCGGTCGGCGTCGGTCGCCGGCGGGTAGTTCTCGAACACCATCAGCGTGTCGAACAGCGTCCCGCCGCCGGCCAGTCTCTGGATCTCGACCAGGCCGAGGTGGTGGTGGGGCAGCAGCTCGGCCTGGGTGCGCTGGAGCCGGCCGCACACGTCGGCGAGCGAGTCGCCCGGCGTGATGCGCAGCCGGACGGGCACCGTGTTGATGAACAGGCCCACCATGTCCTCGACGCCCGCGATCTCCGGCGGCCGGCCGGAGACGGTCGCGCCGAACACCACGTCGTCGCGGCCGAGCAGCCGGGCCAGGGCCAGCCCCCAAATGCCCTGGACCACGGTGTTGACCGTGAGCCCGGCCCGGCGCGCCTGCCGGGTCAGGCCGTCGGTGAGCTCGGCGCTCAGCGTGGCCGTGACCGTGCCGGGCAGCCCCGGGATGTGGTCGCCGAGCTCGGGCACGACGAGCGTCGGCTCGTCCAGGCCCTGGAGCTCCCGCGTCCACGCCTGCCGCCCCGCGTCGGCGTCCTGCCGCGCCAGCCACTCCAGGTAGGTCTTGTACGGGGTCACCGGCGGCAGCCCGGCCGGGTCGCCGTGCTGCCGGTAGAGGGTGAGCAGGTCCCTGAAGAGCGGCGGCGCCGACCAGCCGTCCATCAGGATGTGGTGGTGCGTGAGCACCAGCAGCGTCCTGCCCTCGGCACAGCGGATCACCATGATCCGCAGCAGCGGCGGCTTCGCCAGGTCGAACCGCTCGGCCTGGTCGGCCAGGAGCAGCCGTTCCAGCTCGGCGTCCCGGTCGGCCTCGGGCAGGTCGGCCAGCTCGATCCGGCGCAGCGGCACCTCCACGTCGACGGGGATCAACTGCACCGGCGCGCCCCGGTTCTTGCGGGTGCGGAAGCAGGCCTTCAGGTTGACGTGGCGTTCCAGCAGTGCGCGGACGGCGACGCGCAGCGCCTCGATGTCGAGCTCGCCGTGGAACTCCAGGACCGTCTGCGGCATGTAGACGTCGACGGCGTCGTGGTCGTAGAGGGAATGGAACAGCATTCCCTCCTGGAGCGGCGACAGGGGCAGGTAATCGGCCAGACCTCGGCGCTTCATGAGCGGACTCTCATTCGTTGTCCCATTCGGTGGCAAGATCGTCAATTTCTTCCTGGCTCAGTTCGAGCAGCGGCAGGTCGGACGGAGTGTGGCCGCCCGCGTCACCCCGCCGCACGTGCGTGACCAGGCCCCGCAGGGCCTCGGCCCACAGCTCGGCGAGTTCTTCCACGTCCTCCCTGTCGATCCAGTCCGCCGGGAACGTCCACGTGGCCTCCAGCCGCGGGCCGGCGGGCAGGTCGTACGTGACGGCGTTGATCTCCAGCGGGTGCCCCACGGCCAGTCGCGGGCGGGGGGCCGCGGGCGGCGCCTCCTCGCCGGCGCGCTGGATCCGGCCGAGGTAGTTGAAGCTGATCTGCGGGGCGGGCAGCCCGGCCAGCCGGGGCGCGGTGCCGGGGTTGAGGTGGCGCAGCATCCCGAAGCCGATGCCGTTCTCGGGGACGGCGCGGAGCTGTTCCTTGACCCGCTTCATGGCCAGGCCGACGGCCGGCTCGCCGGCGCGGACGGCCGCCCAGTCGGCCGGGCCGGGGTCGACGGCCACGGGGAAGAGGCTGGTGAACCAGCCGACCGTGCGCGACAGGTCGACGTCGCCGGCGATGTCCTCGCGGCCGTGCCCTTCCAGGTCCAGCAGGACGGCGGTCGGACCGGGCAGGGCTGCCGCGCGCCGGGACCGCCACTGCGAGACGGCGAGCCCGAGCCCGGTGAGCAGGACGTCGTTGACGCGCCCGTGGAAGGCCGCGGGCACGCTGGTCAGCAGCGGTTCCGTCACCTCGGCGGGCAGGGTCACGCGCACGTCGGCCGTCCGGTCGGAGGTGTCGCGCACCGGGTCGAGCGGGCGGCTGCCGAGGAGGGGGTCCGGCGTGGCGAGCACGTCGGTCCAGAACGGGAGCTGCGCCTCCCTGGCCGGGTCGCCGGCCAGCTCGCGCAGGCGCCGCGCCCACCGGCGGAACGAGGACGGCACCGGGTCCAGCTCGACCGGCTCGCCGGCGGCCAGCGCCGTCCAGGCGGCGTGCAGGTCGGGCAGCAGGATCCGCCAGGAGACGCCGTCGACGACCAGGTGGTGCAGAACCAGCAGCAGCCGGCCCTCGCGGTCCGGGCCGTGGTCGAACCAGACGGCGCGCACCATCACGCCCGCGTCCACGTCGAGGCCGGCCACGGCCGCGTGCCCGTGCCGGGCGAGCGCGGCCTCGTCGAGCCCGCCGCCATCGAGCCCGTTCGCGTCCAGCCCGGTCGCGTCGAGCCCGGTCGCGTCCACCCGGCGTACGCAGGACGCGGCGTCGAGGGCGCCCTTCTCCGGCACCGTGAGCCGCCACTGCCCGCCGGTCCGCGACAGCCGCATCCGCAGGGCGTCGTGGTGGTCGAGCAGCGCCTGGAGCCCCTGGGTGACCAGGTCCAGGCGGGCGCCCGGCGGCGTGGGCAGGAACGCCGACTGGTGGTGGGCGTCGATCGAGCCGTGCCGCTCGGCCAGCCAGGCGATGATGGGCGTGAGCGGCACGTCGCCGACGGCCTCCGCGGGGTCCTCGGTGACCCCGGCCGGAGCGGGGCGCATGGCGGCGGCCAGCGCCTCCATCGTCCGGTGGGTGAAGACGTCCCGGGGGGTCAGCTGCCAGCCCGCCCGGTGCGCCCGTGCCGCGAGCTGGATCGTCATGATGCTGTCGCCGCCGAGCTCGAAGAACCCGTCGTCGAGGCCCACCCGCTCCAGGCCGAGCACGTCGGCGACCAGGCCGCACAGCAGCTCCTCCTGCGGGGTGCGGGGGGCGCGGTGCGCGGCCAGGTTCCGCGACCACGGCTCGGGCAGCGCCCGGCGGTCGAGCTTGCCGTTGGGGGTCAGCGGGATCGCGTCGAGGTGCATGACCGCCGACGGGACGAGGTAGTCCGGCAGCAGGGCGGCCAGGTGGGCGCGCAGCTCGTCCGGGCTCGCCGCCTCCCCCGCCGGGACGACGTAGGCGACCAGGCGCTTGACGCCCGGCTGGTCCTCGCGCGCCACGACGACGCTGGTGGTGACGTCGGCGCGCTCGTTCAGCACCGCCTCGACCTCGCCGGGCTCGATCCGGAAGCCGCGGATCTTGACCTGCTCGTCGGCGCGGCCGAGGAACTCCACCTGCCCGTCCTCGCGCCACCGGACGACGTCGCCGGTGCGGTACATCCGCTCGCCGGGCGCGCCGAACGGGCAGGGCACGAACCGGTCGGCGGTCAGGTCCGGCCGGTGCAGGTAGCCGCGCGCCAGCCCGTCGCCCGCCAGGTACAGCTCGCCGGGCACGCCCACGGGCATCGGCTGGAAGTGCTCGTCCAGCACGTACACGTGCGCGTTGAGCAGCGGCGTGCCGATCGGCGGGGCGGCGCCGGGCGGCGCGGCGGCGACCAGCGCGGCCACGGTGAACTCGGTGGGGCCGTAGGCGTTGAACATGCGGCGCCCAGGGGCCCAGCGGGCGACCACCTCGGCGGAGCACGCCTCCCCCGCCGTGACCACGGTCTCCCAGCTCGGGTACGGGCGCTCGGGCAGGGTCGCCAGGACCTGGGGCGGCAGCACCGCGTGGGTCACGCCGGCGCCGTCGATCAGCTCGGCGAGCCGGTCGCCGCCCAGGCAGTCCAGCGGGCGCAGGACGAGCGCGGCGCCCGCCGCCCACGCCATCAGCATGTTGGCGACGGAGGCGTCGAACCCGAAGGAGGCGAACTGCAGCACCCGCGACGTGCCGGTGATCCCGTACCGCTCGATGTTGTCGGCGGCCAGGGACGCCAGCCCGCGGTGGGTGACCACGACGCCCTTGGGCGTGCCGGTGGAGCCCGAGGTGTAGATGACGTAGGCGGGCTGGTCCAGCGCGATCGGCGGGCGCGGGTTGTCCGCCGTGGCGGGGACGTCCTCGATCGGCACGACGGCGTGGCCGTCCGGGACGCGGGCGGCCAGGCCGGGCGCGGCCAGCACGAACGCGGGCTCGGCGGCGGCCAGCACCTGGGCGATCCGCGCGTCCGGGTGGTCCGGGTCGATCGGGACGTACGCCGATCCGGACTTGGCGACGGCGAGGAGCGCCACCACCAGCTCGACGGAGGCGGGGGCGAGCACGGCGATCAGCCGTTCGGCGCCCGCGCCGCGCTCGATCAGCGCCTTGGCCAGCCCGTTGGCGCGGGCGTCGAGCTGCGCGTAGGTCAGCTCGGTGTCGCCGAGGACCAGCGCCGGCGCATCAGGGGTGCGGGCGGCGGCGGCCTCGAACAGCTCGGGCAGCGTCCGCGCGATCCCGGGCCGGGCGGTGTCGTTCCAGCGGACCAGGACCTGCTCCAGCTCGCCGTCCGTGAGCAGCGCGGTGTGGCCGAGCGGCCGGTCGGGGTCGGCGGCTACGGCGGTGAGCAGCCGGCCCAGCAGCGTAGCCAGCCGCCGCGCGGTGGCCGCGTCGAACAGGTCGGTGGCGTAGTTCAGCTCGCCGCTCAGCCCGGCCGGGTCGCCGGTGGCGGTGCGGTGCTCGGTGAGCTGGACGAGCAGGTCGAACTTGGCCACGCCCTCCTCGAACGGCACCGGGGCGACGTCGAGGCCGGGCAGGTCGAGCGTGGCGTGCTCGTCCGGCGCGAGGCTGAGCATCACCTGGAACAGCGGGTGGCGGCCCGCCGACCGCTCCGGCGCGACCAGGTCGACCAGCCGTTCGAAGGGCAGGTCCTGGTGGGCGAAGGCGCCGAGGTCGGTCTCCCTGACCCGCGCCAGCAGCTCGCGGAACGACGGGTTGCCCGAGGTGTCGTTGCGCAGCACCAGCGTGTTCACGAAGAACCCCACCAGGTCGGAGAGCGCCTGGTCGGTGCGGCCGGCGACCGGGGAGCCGATCGGGATGTCGGTGCCGGCGCCCAGCCGGGTGAGCAGCGCGGCCAGCCCGGCCTGCAGCGCCATGAACAGGGTGACCCGGTGCTCGGCCGCGACGGCGGCCAGCGCCCGGTGGGTGTCGGCGTCGACGCGCAGCTCGGCGGACGCGCCCCGGTGGGACGACACGGCGGGGCGCGGCCGGTCGGCGGGCAGCGCGATCTCGTCGGGCAGCCCGGCCAGCGTCTTCGACCAGTACGCGACCAGCTCGTCGGCCGAGTCGAGCACCTCCCGCTGCCACAGGGCGTAGTCGGCGTACTGGACGGGCAGCGGCTCCCATCCGGGGGCCGTGCCGCGCACGCGGGCGGAGTAGGCCGCCGCCAGGTCGCGGGCGAGCGGGCCCATCGACAGGGCGTCGCCCGCGATGTGGTGCACGACGATGAGCAGCACGTTCTCCTCGGCCGACAGCCGGAACAGCCGCGCGCGGACGGGCAGCTCGGTGGCCAGGTCGAAGCCCTCGGCGGCCGCCTCGGTCAGCACCGCGCGGAGCCGCCCGGGCTCGACGTCGGCGCACGGCAGGTCGATCGCGGCGTCCGGCACGATCTCCTGGCGCGGCACCCCGTCCACTTCCGGGAACACCGTGCGCAGGCTCTCCTGCCTGTCCAGTACGTCCGCGAACGCCTGCCGCAGCGCGCCGGCGTCCAGCGGCCCGGTCAGCCGCAGCGCGGCGGGGATGTTGTAGGTCGCGTTCGGGCCCTCCATGCGGTTGAGGAACCACAGCCTGCGCTGCGCGAACGACAGCGGCAGCACGTCGGGCCTGGCCACGGGCCGCAGCGGCGGCTGGACGCGCCCGGACGCCTCGGCCAGGTGCCCGGCCAGCGCGGCGACCGTGGGCGCCTCGAAGACCAGCCGGATCGGCAGCTCCACGCCGAGCACGGCGCGTGCCCTGGACACCAGGCGGACGGCCGACAGCGAGTTGCCGCCCGCGTCGAAGAAGCCGTCGTCGATGCCCACCCGCTCGACGCCCAGGACCTCGGCGAACAGGTCGCACAGCACCTGTTCGCGGGGCGTTCGCGGCGCGCGGCTGACGACCGGGGCGGCCGCCTCCGGCGCGGGCAGCGCCCGGCGGTCCAGCTTCCCGTTGGCCGTCACGGGCAGCCGGTCGATCACCATGATCACCGATGGGACCATGTAGCCGGGCAGCCGCCCGGACACGAACCCGCGCAGCTCGGCGACGTCCGTCTCCGGCCCGCCCACCACGTACGACACGAGCCTCGGGTCGGCGCCGCCCTCCAGGACGGTCGCGGCCTCCGTGACCGCCGGGTGCGCGGCGAGCGCCGAGGAGATCTCGCCCAGCTCGATCCGGTAGCCGCGCAGTTTGACCTGGTCGTCGGCGCGGCCGAGGAACTCCAGGGTGCCGTCGGGGCGCCACCGGCCCAGGTCGCCGCTGCGGTAGAGCACGCCGCCGTGGCCGAACGGGTCCGGCACGAACCGCTGCGCGGTCAGCGCGGGGTTGCCGAGGTAGCCGCGCGCCACGCCCAGGCCGCTGATGTGGATCTCGCCGGGCGTGCCGACCGGGACCGGGGCGCCGTGCCGGTCGAGCAGCTGGACCCGGCCGTCGGCCAGCGGCCTGCCGATCGGGTTGCCCGCGCCCGGCTCCAGGTCGGCCTCGGTGATCCGGTGGAACGTGGTGTGCACGGTCGTCTCGGTGATGCCGTACATGTTCACCAGGGCCGGCCGGGACAGCCCGAACCGGGACGTCCACGGCCGCAGCTCGGCGATCTCCAGCTTCTCGCCGCCGAACACCACGTAGCGCAGGGCCAGCCGGTCCAGCCGGGGGTCGCCGTCCCTGGCCAGGGCGACGAGCGAGCGGAACGCCGACGGCGTCTGGTTCAGCACGCTCACCCGGTGGCGGACCAGCAGGTCGACGAAGTCGTCCGGGGAGCGCACCTGTTCGAGGGATGGCACGACGACCGTGCCGCCGTGGAAGAGCGCGCCCCACAGCTCCCAGACGGAGAAGTCGAAGGCGTAGGAGTGGAACAGGGTCCACACATCGCCGAGGCCGAAGTCGAAGTGCCGCGCGGTGGCCTCGAACAGGCTCGTGACGTTGGCGTGGGTGACGCCGGTGCCCTTCGGCCGTCCGGTCGAGCCCGAGGTGTAGATGACGTAGCACAGGTCGCCGGCCGATCCCGGCGCGGCCGGGGCGGTGCCGGGGTAGCCCGACACGTCGCCGAGGACGAGCGCGCCGCGCAGGTCCGCGGCGCGGCCCTCGTCGGTGATCACGATCGGCGCGCCGGAGTCGGCCAGGATGTAGTTCACCCGCTCGTGCGGCTGCTGCGGGTCCAGCGGCAGGTACGCGGCGCCGGACTTGAGCACGCCGAGCAGGGTGGGCACGAGGTCGGGGCCCCGGTCGAGGCACACGCCGACCAGCGTCTCCGGCCCGGCGCCGAGCTCGATGAGGCGGTGGGCGCAGCGGTTGGCGCGCCGGTCGAGCTCGGCGTAGGTCAGCTCGGTGCCGCCGGACACGACGGCGACGGCGTCCGGGGTGCGCGCGGCCTGCCGTTCGAACAGCTCGTGCACCCGCGCGGCCGGCGCGGTGATCTGCTCGTCGCCGCTGAAGGCGGCCATCAGCGCCTCGTCGCCGTCGGGCAGGAACGTGGCGACGGCGTCGCCGTCGGGGTCCGTCGCCATCGCGGCGAGCACCTTGCGGTACATCTGGGTCAGCCGGTCGGCGTCGGCCCTGCTGATGACGCTGGTGTCGACGCTGATGCCGATGTGCCCGACGCGCACCGCCACGCCGAGCGGGAACTCCGTCGGGCTGTCGTCGATGCTGGCCAGGTAGTCCACCAGCCCGGTGTCGACCTGGTGGAAGTCCAGGTAGACGAACATGGTGTCCAGCAGCCGCCCGCCACCGGCCAGCTCCTGGATCGCGGGCATCGGGAACTGGCGGTGCCGCCACATCGTGCGCTCGCCGGCGAAGGTCCGCTCGACGAGGTCCCGCCAGGTCCGGGCGCCGGTCTCGTGGGCGAACGGCAGCGTGTTGAGGTACATGCCGTACACGTGCTCCGCGCCGGTCACCTCGGGCCTGCCGTGGAACACCACGCCCGCCAGGAACGACTCCTCCTCGGTGAGCTGGCTGAGCACCTTGAGGTGCGCGGCCAGCAGCACGCTCTTCATCGGGGCGCCGGCGGCGTCCGCCAGCGCGCGCAGCCCGGGCTCCAGGTCGAGGAAGGAGACGACGGCCGTGTGGTTGCTCCGCTCGGCCTCGCCCGTTCCGGGCGTCACGGCGAACTTCGGGTGGCCGCGGACGATGTCGCGCCAGTAGCCCCGGCTCTCCTCCGACTCCAGCGAGCGCAGCTCGGCGGCGATGAAGTCGGCGTAGCGCAGCCGGGGGGCCTCCCACGGCTCCGGCTCGGCGCCGTCGCGCAGCCGCCGGTAGCAGCCCAGCAGGTCCATCAGCATCGAGTGGTGGCTCCAGCCCTCCATCACCGCGTGGTGCTCGGTGACCGACAGCCACCACGAGCCGTCCGCGCAGGTGTGGGCGGCCAGCCGGATCAGGCACGGCCGGCCCAGGTCCTCGAACGGGCGGGCGCGCTCGGCCTCGACGTAGGCGCGCATCGCCCGCTCGATGCCGGCGTCGTCGAGGACGCCGAGGTCCGCCGTGGTGACGGACATCTCCGCCTCCCGGTGGACGAGCTGCATCGGCACGCTGTACGTGGTCATGTCGATGGCCGTGCGCAGCGCCTCGTGGCGGGCGACGAGGATCGCGGCCGCCTCCCGGAACGCCTCGGGGGAGAACGCCGCCCCGTCGCGGATCCGGAACGACGTGGCGTTGTGGTAGACGCGCAGCTCCTGGTCGGCCATCATCTCGGCGACCATCCCGGCCTGCACCCGGGAGAGCGGGTACGCGTCGGCGATCCCGGCGGGGACCTTGGCCCGGTCAGCCGGCGAGATCAGCTCGAACGGCCGCACGTACCCCTGTTCGGGCGCGTCGTCCTGGGGCGCGCCGACGGCGGCGGCCAGCGCGGCGACGCTGCGGTGCTCGAACAGGTCGCTGACGCCGACGTCGAACCCGGCCTCGCGCAGCGCGCCCGCGAGCGCCACCGCGCGGATGGAGTCGCCGCCGATGTCGAAGAACCCGTCGTGCACGCCGACCTTGTCCACGCCGAGCACGTCGCTCCAGATGGCGGCGATCCGCTCCTCCACGCTGTCGCGCGGGGCCAGGTAGTCGCCCCGGGTGCCCAGCTCGGCGCGGCCGGGCGCGGGCAGGGCGGCGCGGTCGAGCTTGCCGTTGTTGGTCAGCGGGAAGCCGTCCAGCACGACGAAGGCCGAGGGGACCATGTACTCGGGCAGGTCGCGGGCGAGGAACTCGCGCAGCTCCGCCGGGGGCGGGACGTCGCCGCCGTCGCTGATCAGGTAGCCGACGAGCTGCTTGTCCCCGGCGGAGCCGCTCTCCCTGAGCAGGACGACGGCCTCGCTGATGCCGGGGTGCCGGGTGAGCACGGTCTCGATCTCGCCCAGCTCGATGCGGTAGCCGCGCAGCTTGACCTGGTGGTCGATGCGGCCGAGGAATTCGAGGCTGCCGTCGGGGAGCCTGCGGGCCAGGTCGCCGCTGCGGTACATGCGGGCGCCCGGGTGCGCGCCGAAGGGGTCGGGGACGAACTTCTCGGCGGTGAGCGCCGGCCGGTTGAGGTAGGCGCGGGCGACGCCGGGCCCGCCGACGTGGATCTCGCCGGGGACGCCGATCGGCACCAGGTTCCCCCACTGGTCCAGCAGGTGGACGCGCAGGTCGGCGAGCGGGCGGCCCACGGCGTTGCCGGCGCCCGGCCGCAGGTCGGCCTCGTTCACCTCGTGGTAGGTGGTGTGCACGGTCGTCTCGGTGATGCCGTACATGTTGACCAGGACGGGGCCGCGCAGGCCGAACCTGGCGACCCACGGCTCCAGCTCGGAGATCTCCAGCTTCTCCCCGGCGAACACGACCGCGCGCAGCTTCAGCCGGTCGAGGCCCGGGTGGCCCTGCCGGGCGAGGCCGACCAGGCCGCGGAAGGCCGACGGCGTCTGGTTGAGCACGGTCACCCCGTGCTCGGCCAGCAGGGCGAGCAGGTCCTCGGGGGAACGGGTCACCTCACGGGGCGGCACGACGAGGGTGCCGCCGTACAGCAGCGAGCCCCACAGCTCCCACACGGACACGTCGAAGGCGTAGGAGTGGCACAGGGGCCACACGTCGGCCGCGGAGAAGCGGTAGTGCCGCTCGGCGCTCCGCAACAGCCGGACCACGTTGGCGTGGGACAGGCACACGCCCTTGGGCCGCCCGGTCGAGCCGGAGGTGTAGATGACGTAGATCAGGTCGTCGGCCGTGCCGGGGACGGCGAGGTCGTCGCCGGAGTGGCCGGCGATGAGCTCCCGGTCCCGGTCGACGTCCACGATCGTGCCCTCGTAGAACCCGGCGACGGTACGGGCGCGGGCGGCCGAGGTGACGAGCACGGGGGCGGCCGCGTCGGTGACCATGAAGCCGAGCCGGTCGGCCGGCTGGGCGGGGTCCAGCGGCAGGTAGGCGGCGCCGCACTTGAGGACCGCGAGCAGGGCGGGGACGAGGGCGAGGTCGTTGTCCAGGCACACGCCGACCAGCGAGCCGGGCCCGGCGCCCAGGGCGCGCAGGTGGCGGGCCAGCCGGTTGGCCTCGGCGTTGAGCTGGGCGTAGGTGAGCCGGGTCTGCCCGAACACGACGGCGGTCGCTCCGGGGGTGCGGGCGGCCTGCCGTTCGAACAGCTCGTGGACGCGGCCGTCGATGACCGGCTGCTCGGCGGCGCCGATCTGCAGCGCGCGCTCCTCGGCGCCGATGAAGCCGAGCGTGGCCGCCCGCGCGGCGGGGTCGGCGGCGACCGCCCGGAGGAGCCGGACGTAGTTGCCGGCCATGCGCGTCATGGTGTCCCGGTCGAACAGGGCGGTCGCGTACTCCAGCTTGGCCGGCAGCCTGTCGTGCTCGCTCTCGTCCACCAGGAGGGTCAGGTCGAAGCGGGAGAAGCGGGAGGAGCCGGGGATCGGCGCGACCGTGAGGCCGGGCAGCCGCAGCCCGGCCCGCTCGCCCTGCTGCAGGGTGAAGGCGACCTGGAACAGGGGGGTCCTGGACATGTCGCGCTGCGGCTGGAGCTCGTCCACCAGGAGGGCGAACGGGATGCCCTGGTGGTCGAAGGCGTCGGCGACCATGCCGTGGGCATCGGCGAGCAGGTCCTGGAAGGCGGCGTCGTCGTCCCAGCGGGCGCGCAGGACGAGGCTGTTGATGCCGTAGCCGATCAGCTCGCGCAGCTCGGGGCGGGAGCGGCCGGAGACCATCGTGCCCACGGGGATGTCGGTCTTGCCGGTGTAGCGCGAGAGCAGCACGTGGAAGGCGGTCAGCAGGACGGTGAACAGCGTGGTGCCGCGGTCGCGGGCCAGGTCGCGGAGCCGGGCGGCCAGGTCGCCGGGGATCTCGAAGCCGAGGACGTCCCCGGCGGGGTCGCGGTGGCTCGGCCGGGGCCGGTCGGCGGGCAGGTCGAGCGGCTCCATGCCGTCCAGGCGCTGCCGCCAGTAGCGGAGGTGCCGCTGGTGCTCGGAGTCCTGGGCGCGTTCCCAGGCCGCGTAGTCGGCGTACTGGACGGCCAGCGGGGCCAGCGTGGGCGGGCGCCCCTCGTGGCGGGCCGCGTACAGCTCGCCGAGCTCGGCGGTCAGGACGGCCAGCGACCAGGCGTCGCAGGCGATGTGGTGCAGGACGACGATCAGCGCGTGGTCGTCGTCGGCCAGCCGGGCCAGCGTGGCCCGGACCGGCCACTCGTGCTCCAGGTCGAACGGGACCAGCGCCTCCCGCTCGCTCAGCTCCGCGACGGCCGCGTCCCGGTCCTCGCGGGCGGACAGGTCCAGCGACGTCAGCCGCAGGTCGCCGGGGGCGTCGACGACCTGGACGGGCTCGGTCCCGGCCATGCGGTAGCGGGTGCGCAGGATCTCGTGCCGGGCGAGCACCTCCCGCCACGCCTCCACCAGGGCGGCGACGTCGAGCGGCCCGCGCAGCCGCCACGCGACGGGGACGAGGTACTCCGGGTTGCTGGTCTCCAGCCGGTTGAGGAACCAGAGCTGCTGCTGGCCGAACGACAGCGGAAGCCGCGCGTTGCGATCGGCCAGGGGTATGCCCGCGGCGGGTGATCCCCGGCGCGCTCGCCGGGCTTCAAGGCTCCGGCGGATCAGCTCCTCACGAGCGGAATTCGAGACTGGCTCGTTGCTCATCCCCGTTGCTCCCTAGACAGGTGGTCGGCCATCAGAGAACGAGCCTTGGATCAGCGCCTATACGGGCCCTATACGGGGGCGCCCGTCTCACGGCGCAGGCTCGCGGGGCGCATGTCGGTCCACACGCGCCCGATGTGGGCGAGGCATTCCTCGCGGGTCCCGGTGAACCCTTCGGGTCTCCAGCCGGCCGGGAGATCCCGGTCGGCCCACCAGATCGAATGCTGTTCCTCGTCGTTGAGCACGACGAGGAACGGGGCGGCGGTTCGCTGCTCGGTCATGGGGAACTCCTCGCTGCGCGGCGCGGGTGCGCCGGCGTTGTCGTCGCGAGGAGTCTCGACGCCTCCGCCATATCCGCCCTATACGGACGTCTCCCGATTTACTGGGCTTTCTTGATCACTGGGCTTGATTACTGGGCCGGGGCGATCTCGCGGAAGCCGATGCCGTCCATCTGGATGGAGGCGGCCGTCATCCGGGCCAGGGCCGCCTGGCGGTCCAGCGAGGAGTCCTCCCGTACGGCGAAGTCCAGCGCGAGCGCGCGGACCAGCGGGTGGAAGCGGTACTGCGCGGACATCCCGTGCGTGCCGGGCACGCTCTCCAGCAGCCGGGCGTCCAGCAGTTGCTCGACCAGGTCGCGGGCCCGGGTGACCTTGGTGTCGAGGACGACGGCCGCCATCCACAGCGTGAAGGCGGGCACGTCGAGCAGCACGAGCAGCCGCAGGGCCCGCTGGGTGTCCGGCGCCAGCGCCAGATAGCTGCGGCCCAGCCGGTCCCGGAGCGTGACGTCGGCGGCGCCCAGCTCCGCCAGCCGCTGCCGGGGGTCGGCCAGCCGCTGGGCGAGCTGGCCCAGCGACCAGTGCGGCTTGGCCACCAGGCGCATGCCGGCCAGGCGGACGCCCAGCGGCAGGTGGCCGCAGAACGCGGCGATGCGCGCGGCCTCCTCCGGCTCCGCCTGGACGCGGCCGGCGCCGATGATCCGGCCGAGCAGGGCGACGGCGTGCCGCTCGGCCGGCACGTCCAGGTCCAGTGCCGGCATCCCGGCGAGCACCAGCCGCGTCCGGCCGGTCACCAGGACGGCGCTCCTCGGGCCCGGCGGCAGCAGCGGGCGGACCTGCTGCTCACCGGCCGCGTCGTCGAGCACCACCATGATCCGCTGATGGATCATCCGGCTCCGGTAGAGGCGGAGGCGCTCCTCGAACGAGGCGGGCACCGCCGAGGCGTCCACGCCGAGCGACAGCAGCATCTCGCCGAGCGCGTCGAACGGCGACACCGGGCGGGCCCGCAGCCCGCCGAGGTCGACGAAGAGCTGGCCGTCCGGGTAGCGGTCGAGGACCTGGTAGGCGACGTGGACGGCCAGCGCGGTCTTGCCCACCCCGGCCATGCCGCCGACGACCGAGCCCACCGTGACGCCCTGGCCGCCCTTGCCGCTGAGCGAGGCGCTGAGCTCGGCGGACTCCGCGGACCTGCCGGTGAAGTCGCCCACGTCGGGCGGGAGCTGGCCGGGGCGCAGGCGCGTGGTGACCGTCGCGCGCTCCCCCGCCGTGTCGAGCGCCGGGTCGCCGACGAGCACCTTGCCGTACAGCTCGCGCAACTCCTGGCCGGGCTCGGTGGACAGGTCGTCGGCGAGCAGGCCGCGCAGGTCCTCGTAGACGTTGATCGCGTCGGCCTGCCTGCCCGAGCGGTGCAGGGCCAGCATGAGCTGGCCGCGCAGGCGCTCACGCCACGGGTGCCTGGACACCAGCCCGGTCAGCTCCGACACCAGGCCGCTGTGCCGGCCCAGGAGCAGGTCGGCGTCGACGCGGTCCTCCAGGGTGGCGAGCTTGGCCTCCTCCAGGCGGGGCCGCTCCACGGCGGTGAGCAGGTCGGTGGCGCCGGACAGCGCCGGGCCGCGCCAGAGCGCCAGCGCCTCGCCCAGCACGCGCGCCGCCTCGCCCGCCGCCCCCTTCTCCAGCAGGTGCCTGCCCTGCCGGGTGAGCTTCTCGAAGACGAGCAGGTCCACCGCGTCCGGGTCGGCCTCCATGAGGTAGCCGGGCCGCTGCCGGGTGATGGAGACACCGAGCTTCTGCCGCAGCCGCGAGACGTAGATCTGGATCTGCGCCTCGGAGGTGGTGGGCAGCTCCTCCCCCCACAGCATCTCCGCGATCCAGGAGTCCGACACGATGCGCGAGCGCGACAGCAGGAGGATCGCCAGCAGCGTACGGATCTTGGTGGCGCTGAGTTCGACCGGGCCCGACGCCCCGCTCACCGTTATCGGGCCGAGTATGCGAAAGTGCAGCACCCCATCACCTTTCATCACGAAGCTCGTCTCGGGTCGTCACCGGCGCCCGTGCCTGGCCAGCCGCCGGGGGATCACGTCGAAGGTGCGCGAGTCCTCGTGCCGGGCCAGCAGCTCGGCGAACATCACCTCGCCCGCCTCGCCCGCCGGCCGGGCGGGCGCCCCGAGGCGGGCGGCGATCCGGCGCAGGGCGACCCGCTGCCAGGCGGCGCCGAAGTCGCCGGCCCGCGCCGCCGTCACGCCCGCGCACGCGGCGGCGGCCAGGGTGAACGCGTACTGCTCGGCCAGCGCGAACGTGGCCGCCGAGGCCGTCACGGTCCGCTCGCCCGGCGGCAGCTCCTCGCAGCGCGTGCGCAGCTCGGCCAGCCGGTCGAGGAAGAACGCCCGCAGCTCGGCGTCCTCGATCCGCGACAGCGCGGCGGTCAGGCTGTCGCGGCCCCGCGCGTCCGGCGCCAGCCTGCCGAAGTCGAGCTCGGGCAGCGCGGAGCCGAGGTCGAACAGCTCCTCCGGCCCGGCGTCGGCGCGCAGCCAGCTCCGCCGCGCCAGCCGGGGCAGCTGCGGGATGATCGTCGCCAGGCAGGCGGCGCTGCTCGAATGGGCCAGCGCGGCCACGGCGAGATCCCGGTGATACTTCTGGAAGATCCCGTAGGGGCCCTCCCGCAGGTACGAGCGCGCGCCGAGGATCGTGAAGAGGTCGTAGGAGGCCGAGTCGAGCAGGGCGCACACCACGTACTTGCAGGCCGCCGCGAGCACGCTGGTCTGCTCGGGCAGCAGGTGCAGGGCGCGTCCGGCCACCGCGCCGAAGGCGTCGCACACCAGGAGGTCGGCGAAGACGCCCACCAGGCAGTCGCGGGTGACCGGGATGTCGGCCACCGGCCGGCCGTAGAGCACCCGCTCCCCGGCGAAGCTCAACGCCAGCCGGAGCTGGGTGTCCAGGGCGCCGAGCGCGATGGCGGGCAGCGCGATCCGCGTCACCTGGAAGGCGCGCAGCGCGGTCTCCAGGCCGGTGCCGGGCTCGCCGAGCAGCGCGTCCGCGGGCACCCGGCTGCCGTCGAACGCCACCCCGGCCAGCGGGGTGGCGCGCAGCCCGGACGTGTGGTGGCGGGGCAGGATGCGGTAGTCGCGGGTGCCGGCCAGGTCGACCAGCAGCATGGAGTGGCTGCGGCTGCCGGGATCGTCGCGGGTGCGGGCGAACACGGTGACGGCGCGGGCCCGGCCGATGTTGTTGATGAGCTGCTTGGTCCCGGTCATCACCAGGCTGTCGCCGTGCGCCTCGGCGCGCATCGACATGCGCGAGAAGTCGGCGCCGTGGGCCAGCTCCGTGAACGCCGCCGCCGCCCGGTCCCCGCCGAGCAGCCGCCCGGCCAGCCACGCGCGCTGGGCGGCGTCGCCC
The DNA here is from genome assembly GCF_053590035.1 of Nonomuraea sp. NPDC003214. Taxonomy (NCBI): domain Bacteria; kingdom Bacillati; phylum Actinomycetota; class Actinomycetes; order Streptosporangiales; family Streptosporangiaceae; genus Nonomuraea; species Nonomuraea sp. NPDC003214. The sequence goes on from NZ_JBSFSX010000003.1 coordinate 595,233, forward strand.
GCCGTCCACACCGGGACCGCGGCGATGAAGCTCGTCACCCCGTAGCCGATGCCCAGCGTGGGATCGCGCCTGAAGACCGCCCGCATCTCCTGGACGAGGCCGTTCACGTCGACGAAGGCGCCGCCGAGCGAGGCCGGGACGAACCGGTCGGCCAGCCGCGCCCCGTCGAGGACGGCCTCCCCGGCGGCCAGCAGCTCGCCCCGCTCGTCGGCGGCCAGGACCGCGGCGAACCCGGTGGGGTTCGCCGCGTTCCAGGGGTCCCCGAAAAGCTCGTCCAGCGTCGTCATCGGCACCACTGTCATCGGCACCACTCGAGCACGGCCATGGCGCTGTGCAGCTTGTTCTCCGCCTGGTCGAAGACGATGCTGTGCGGGCCGTCGATGACTTCGGCGGTGACCTCCTCGCCCCGGTGGGCGGGCAGGTCGTGCATGAACGCCGCGCCGGGGCTGGCCCGCCACAACTCGCCGGTCACCTGGAAGGGCGCGAACGTGTCACGCCAGCCGGGGTCGGGCTTGGCGGTGCCCGTGGTCTGCCAGCGGGTGGTGTAGACGACGTCCACGGCCTCCGGCAGGTCCCGCATGTCGTGCCGTTCGGTGACCACCTTGGGGTTCACCCGGGCGAGCACGTCGTCGGCCAGGCCGTAGCCGGGCGGGGTGCGCAGTTCGAGCTCGACCGCGTCGTACCTGCTCAGGGCGAGGGCCAGGGCGGCGGCGGTGTTGTTGCCCTCGCCCACGTACAGGATGCGCAGGCCCTCGATCGCGCCGAAGCGCCACAGCAGCGTGGTGAGGTCGGTCAGCGCCTGGGTGGGGTGCTCGGTGGCGCTCATCGCGTTGATCACCGACATGCGGTTGTCCGCGGCGTACAGGCGCATCTCGGCCGGGTCGCCCGCGGTGCGCATGACGAAGACGTCCAGCATCCGGTTCAGCACCTTGGCGGTGTCCTCGACGGACTCGCCGGTGTTGGTCTGCAGGTCGTTCGGGCCGAAGGCGATCGTGCGCGCGCCCAGGCGCAGCGCGCCCGAGGTGAAGGCGGTGCGCGTCCTGGTGGAGGTCTTGCTGAAGTAGATTCCGACGATCTGGTCGGCGAGCGGGTGCGTGGTGACGCCGCCGTTGCGGAAGTCCAGGCCGCGGCGGGCCAGGTGGCGCAGGGCCTCGTCCGAGAGGTCGTCGATCGAGATCAGGTGCTGGGGCGTCATGCCGTTTCCTCCACTCGGAAGTCCTCGTCCAGCAGGACGGCCTCGACGCGGCCGGCCAGCAGGGCGAGTTCGGATTGCTCGAAGACCTCGCGGGCGCCGAGCTCCACGTCGAGCTCCTCCCGGACCCGGGAGATCATCTTGAGCACCTGGAGCGAGTTGCCGCCCAGGGCGAAGAAGTCGTCGCGCGCGCCCACCTTGTCGACGCCGAGCACGTCCTGCCAGATCTCGGCCAGCAGCGTCTCCACCGTGGTGCGCGGCGCGACGAACCTCGCCGCGCCGGTCTCCTCGCGTCCGGGCAGCGGCAGGGCGGCCCGGTCGAGCTTGCCGTTGACGGTCAGGGGGATGCGGTCCAGCGCGATGACGGCGGCGGGCACCATGTAGTCGGGCAGGCTCCGGCCCAGCGCCTCCTTCAGCTCGCCCACGTCGATGCTGTCGCCGGCCGGTTCGACGTAGCCGACCAGCGCCTGGTCGCGCACGACGACGACCGCGTCACGGACGCTCGCCTGGCCGAGCAGTGCCGCCTGGATCTCGCCCAGCTCGATGCGGTAGCCGCGGATCTTCACCTGGTCGTCGGCGCGGCCCAGGAACTCCAGGCTGCCGTCGGGGTTGCGCCTGGCCAGGTCGCCGCTGCGGTAGAGCCGCCCGCCGCCGGGGGCGGGCAGGAACCGCTCGGCGGTCAGCGCCGGCCGGTTCAGGTAGCCGCGCGCCACGCCCGGGCCCTCCACGTAGATCTCGCCGGGCACGCCGACGGGCGCGACGCCCCCGTGCTCGTCCAGCAGGTGCACGGTGAGGTCGGCGAGCGGGACGCCGATCGGGCTGCCGTGGTCGTCCGGGCGGATCTCGTGGAGCGTGGTGTGGACGGTGGTCTCGGTGATCCCGTACATGTTGATCAGCCGTGGGCGTCCGGCGCCGAACCGGCGGATCCACGGCGTCAGCTCGCCCACCTCCAGCTTCTCGCCGCCGAACACCACGGCGCGCAGCGCGAGCTCCCCCACCCGGGGGTCGCCCTCGGCGGCGAACGCGACGAGCTGCCGGAAGGCGGACGGCGTCTGGTTCAGCACCGTGACCCGCTCCTCGCGCAGCAGGTCCAGGAACCGGCCCGGGTCGCGCACCACGTCGCGGGGGACGACGACGAGCCGGCCGCCGTACAGCAGCGCGCCCCACATCTCCCACACCGAGAAGTCGAAGGCGTAGGAGTGGAAGAGCGTCCACACGTCACCGGGGCCGAAGGCGAAGTCCGCCTCGGTCGCGCCGAACAGGCGCAGCACGTTGGCGTGCGTCACCTCGACGCCCTTGGGCCGCCCGGTGGAGCCCGAGGTGTAGATCACGTACATGACGTCGTCGGGCGCGACCGGCGTCCGCGGGTCGTCGGGCGAGGAGCCGGCCGGGAACGTGTCGAGCAGCACCACCGGCCCGGTGACCCGGTCCGCGAGATCCCGCGTGGTGACCACGAGCGCGGCGGCGGCGTCCTCGATCATGTACGTGAGCCGCTCGGCCGGCTGGCCGGGGTCCAGGGGCAGGTATCCGGCGCCCGACTTCAGCACGGCCAGCAGCGTGACGACCAGCTCGGGGCCGCGTTCCAGGCAGACGCCGACCAGCCCGCCCGGCCCGGCCCCGCGGGCGCGCAGGTGGCGGGCCAGGTGGTTGGCCCGGCCGTTCAGCTCCGCGTACGTCATGCCGTCCACGGCCGGGGCGCCGGGGGTGCGCGCCGCCTGCTCCTGGAACGCCTCGTGCACGCAGCGGGAGGGCGGGGCGGCGCGGCGCGCGGGCTGCTCGAAGTCGGCCAGGTCGACGGCCGACAGCCGGGTGCGCGGCCGGGCGGCGACCTCGCGCAGGAGCTTGAGCAGGCGGCCGGCCATCCGCGTGGCGGTGTCCCGGTCGAACAGCGCGGTGGCGTACTCGATCGAGGCGAGCACCGAGCCGTCCGGCCGCCGCTGCGCGAGCAGGCTGAGGTCGGTCTTGGCGATCAGCCACGACCCGGCCATCACCTCGGCGTCCGCCGCCTCCAGCGCCGTGTCCGTGTGGCCGACCTCGTGCAGGTCGAAGGTGACCTGGTAGATCGGCGTCCGGGTCAGGTCGCGCTCCGGCTGGAGCTCCTCCACGAGCCGGTCGAAGGGCAGGCGCTGGCGGGCGAAGCCGGCACGGCAGACCTCGTTGACGCGGGCCACGGCCTCCTCGAAGGAGGGGTTGCCGGTCAGGTCCATGCGCAGGGCGAGGGCGTTGAGGAAGAACCCCACGACGTCGGCGAACTCGGCGCGATCGCGCCCGGCGACCGGGGTGCCGACGGCGAAGTCCCGCTGCCCGCTGTGCCGGGAGATCAGCATCGCCCAGGCGGTCAGCAGCACGGCGACCAGCGTGGCGCCGCGCTCGCGCCCCCACGCGGCCAGGGTGTTGGCCAGGTCCGCCGGGATGTCGAAGGTGACCATGGCGCCGCGCGGGTCGCGCTGGGCGGGCCGGGGCCGGTCCGTGGGCAGGTCGAGCGCGGGCACGCCGGCCAGGTGGTCGCGCCAGTAGGCGAGGTCGCCGGCGAGGCTGTCCTCGGTGAGCGTGCGGCGCTGCCAGGCCGCGTAGTCGGCGTACTGCAGGGGCGCGGGCGGCAGGTCCTGGCCGGCGCAGAGCGCGCGCAACTCCCGGTCGAGCACCACGGTCGACCAGCCGTCGCTGGCGATGTGGTGGACGGTGATCAGCAGCAGGTCGCCCGCCAGCAGCGCCCGCCACACGGGCCCGCGTTCCAGGTCGAAGCCCCGGGCGAGCTGTTCGGCGACCAGCGTCGCGGGGTCCTCGCCGGGGGCGGCGACCCGCAGCTCGACCGGCGCGGGGGCGTCGACGACCGGCCGGGGCTCGCCGTCGGCCGGGACGTAGCGGGTGCGCAGGATCTCGTGCCGCTCGGCCAGCCGGTACAGGGCGGCCCGGACGGTGTCCGGGTCGGCGTGGTCCAGCCTGACGAACAGCGGCGCGACCCACTCGGGGCTGCCGGGCTGGATCCGGTCGAGGAACCACAGGCGGCGCTGGCCGTAGGAGACCTCGGCGGCGGCCCCGGGCCGGGCCGGGCCGACGCGCTCGTCCCCGGGGGCCTGCCGGTCCAGGAGCTCGGCCTGGCCGGACACCGTGGAGATCGCGTACAGGTCGGGGACGGGCACGCCGAGCCGGTTGGCGAGCTTGGTGAGGAGCAGCGAGGTGCCGCCCCGCTGGAAGAAGTCGTCCTCGGCGCCGATCCTCTCGACGCCCAGCAGCTCGGACCAGACGGCGGCGACCCGCCGCTCGGCGGGGGTGCGCGGCGGCGTGTGGGCGGCCTCCTCGGTGGGAGCCTTCAGCGCCGCGCGGTCGATCTTCCCGCTGGGCAGCACGGGCAGCCTGTCGTGCAGGACGTAGCGGGTCGGCACGTGGGTGTCGGGGAGCACGTCGCGGGCGAACAGCCGCAGCTCGGCCGGGGCGACGCCGCCGGCGACGTGCGCGACCAGGCGTCCCTCCGACGCGACGACGGCCACGGCCGCCACGGCCGGATGGCCCTGGAGGACGGCCTCGATCTCGCCGGGCTCGACCCGGACGCCGTTGACCTTGAGCTGGTCGTCGAGGCGGCCCATGAAGTGCAGCACGCCGTCCTCGGACCAGCGCACGAGGTCGCCGGTGCGGTAGAGCCGTTCGCCGTCGCCGAAGGGGTCGGGCACGAAACGCTCGGCCGTCAGGGCGGGCATGCCCAGGTAGCCGCGGCCGACGCCGGGCCCGCCCGCGCACAGCTCGCCGGGCACGCCGATGGGCGCCAGGCCGCCCTCCTCGTCCAGGACGCGCACCCGCATGCCGGAGATCGGCCGGCCGATGGGCACCGCCTCGCCGTCCTGGTCCGGGTCGACGAGGTGCGCGGTCACGTCGATGGCGCACTCGGTGGGCCCGTAGGTGTTCCACATCGCCAGCCCCGGCAGGGCGGCGGCCCGCGCCAGCCCGGCGTGCAGCGGCTCGCCGGCGCTGAACAGCAGCCGCAGCGAGCCGAGGCCCGCCCAGCCGGGCTCGCGGACCAGCTCGCGCAGTAGCGACGGGACGACCTGGAGCACGGTGATCCCGTGCTCGCGCGCCATGCCGACGAGCGTGGCCGGATCGCGCTCGGCGCCCGGCGGCGCGACGACCACCGTGCCGCCGCTCACCAGCGGCCCGACCATCTCCCAGCCGGCCGCGTCGAAGGTGACGGACGTCTTGTGCAGCAGCCTGTCGCGCGGGCCCAGCTCGTGCGTCCGCGTCGTCCACAGCACCCGGTTGGCGATGCCCTCGTGCGTCACGACGACGCCCTTGGGCCGCCCGGTCGAGCCGGAGGTGTAGATCACGTACGCGGCGTCCGCGCCGGAGACCGGGACGGGCGCGGCCTCCGGGGTGGGCAGCGAGCGCAGCAGCTCCGGGGTGAGCACGATGGCGGGCCGGGCGTCCCGCAGGATGCGGTCGCGGCGCTCGCGCGGGTGCTCGGGGTCGGTCGGCAGGTAGGCGGCGCCGCTGCGCCACACGCCGAGGACGGCGACGATGAAGTCGGCGCCGCGCGGCAGGTTGAGGCAGACGACGTCGCCCCGGCCGATGCCCCACCCGCCCAGCAGGTGGGCCAGGCGGGCGGCCCGGCGGGCCAGCTGGGCGTAGGTCAGGGTGCGGTCCCCGTCCACGACGGCGACCGCGTCCGGTGTGGCCGCCGCCTGCCGCCACACCAGGTCGCCGAGGAGACCGTCGCTCACCGCAGGCTCCGCGGGCGCATGTCGGTCCAGACCTGCTCGATGTGGCGCAGGCACTCGTCCTTGGTGCCCTGGGTCCCCTCGGCCTGCCAGCCGGAGGGCAGGTCCCGGTCCGCCCACCAGATGGAGTACTGCTCTTCGTCGTTGAGCACTACCAGGTACTTGTCGCTCATGGCGGACTGCTCCTTCACGCGGGTTGCTGAAAGGCCTCGACGGCCAGCCCGGAGCCCCGGGCGACGGCCTGCTGGAACACGTACCGGGCCAGCGCCAGGTCCAGCGCGCCGAGGCCGAACGGGGAGAAGATGATCGGTGAGTCGCCGCCGGGCAGCGTGGCGGTTCCGCGCAGCAGCCCGCCGAGCGTGGCGTGGACGAACGCGCGGTCGCCCGTGGCCTGCTCGGCCAGGTGCGGCGAGGTGCGCTCACGCAGCACGTGGTCGACGTCGTCGACGACGTTGCGCGCGGCCAGGACGGTCTCCGGCGTAAGGTCGCGCAGCGACAGGTGCAGCACGACCGTTCCCGGCCGGGCCCCGTCCAGGGTCAGGTGCGGCTCGACGGCGGTGGTCGCCAGCGACACCACCCCGGCCGCCGCGACGGCCTCGGCGGCGGTGGCGGCGACGCGTACGCCGAGGCCGGGCAGCAGGGCGCGGGCGCGCTCGCCGAACTCCTCGGCGCGCTCCCGCGACAGGTCGAAGAGGGTCAGCTCCGTGACATCGGGCAGGAACCGCAGGACCTCGAGGTTGATCAGGCCGCAGCCGATCACGGCGATCGACCGGACGGGGTCCGGGCCGGTGAGGGTGCGGGCGGCGACCGCCGCGGAGGCGGCGGTGCGCGCGGCGGAGATCTGCGCGCCCTCCATGAAGGCCACCGGCCGGCCGGTGTCCATGGAGTTGAGCACGATGGTGGCGCTGGCCCGGGGCAGCCCCTTGCCGAGGTTGCCGGGGAAGGACGCCACCCACTTGATGCCCGCGACGGGCTGGTCGCCGCCCACGAACGCGGGCAGGCCGATGATGCGGTTGGCGCTGTCCCCGGGGAAGCGCAGGAACGTGGAGTGGGGCACGACCGTCTCACCGGCGTCGTGCTCGCGGTAGGTGTCGCGTACCAGGTCCAGCACGGCGTCCTCGGCGCCGTGCAGGATGTCGCGCACCTCGTCGTGTCGGATGACCAGCATGGGTCAGATCCCTTCCTTCCACAGGTGCGAGACCTCGCCGAAGGTGCGGCGCACCCACTCGTCGGAGTAGATAGTGTCGAGGTAACGATCTCCGCCGTCCGGGAGCAGCAGCACGCACGTCGACCCGGGCGCGATGTCCCGCTGGGTCGCGGTGAGCGCGGAGACGATCGCGCCGGACGACGCGCCGGCCAGGATGGCCTCGCGTTCGGTCAGCCTGCGGCACCCCACCACGCAGTCCAGGTCCGACACGTGGACCACGCGGTCGGCGGCGCCCTCGCGGAAGAGGGCCGGGCGGATCGCCGCGCCGTGGCCCGGCAGCAGGCGGGGGCCAGGCGTCTGCCCCTCGAAGATCATGCTGCCGATCGCGTCCACGGCGGTGATCTGGACGGACAGGCCGTGCTCGGCGACGTAGTCGGCGCAGCCGACCAGCGTGCCGCACGAGCTCACCGGGACGAACAGGTGGTCGATCTCCCCGTTGAGCGCCTCGGCGATCTCGCGCATCGTCTGGACGTGCGCCCGCGCGTTCAGCCGGTTCCCGTACTGGTTGGGGTGGAAGGAGTTCGGAACGCTGTCAAGGAGCTCGCGCACCCGCTGGATCCGGCGCGGCAGGTACTCGCCGGTGTCGGGGTCGGGGAACTCCACGACCTCGACCTCGGCGCCGAATGCCCGCAAAATCGCGAGGTTCTGCTCCGTGGTCCTGGCATCGACGACACAGATGAATCTGAGGCCGAGGTAGCGGCAGATCTGCGCCATGCCGATCGCCAGGTTTCCCGAACTGGACTCCACCACGACGGAGATCCCTGGAACGAGATCACCTGCGTCGATGGCCGCGCTCAGCATGCTGAGCGCACTGCGGTCCTTGAGGCTTCCGCCGGGATTGAACCGCTCCAGCTTCGCATACACCAACAGTCCGGGGACCAGCCGTTCGAGTTCGACAAGCGGCGTCCCACCAATAGCCGAAATAATTCCAGTCGTGGTGGATATTGGCACAGCGCTGGCTCCGTCCATGAAATTGCGCCGGTTCCGCAACCAGAACCAGCCAGCTCACTATCCGGGCACGCCGCTATATCTCGCCTATATTCCGCGTGCGGAGAAATGGAGCCGGTCAAGCCGGGCGACGCCGTCAGCGGTTCTCCGGGACGGTGGAGTCGAGCACGTCCAGGGCGTTGGCCCGGAGCAGCTCCCGGACGAGCTGGCGGTTGACGCCGCCGTCAGGCGTGACCGGGAACTGGCCGGGCCTGACCAGGACCACGCCGACCCGTTGCAGCCCAAACCGCAGGGCGAGCCGGTCGCGGACGGCGCGGACCAGGCCGTCGCCGGCCCGGCCGCCGCCCGGCTGGGCGACCACGACGATCTTCTCGGCGGAGTCGGGCGCGGGGAAGGCGGTGCAGGCCACGAGGGTGCCGAGGTCGAGGAGGCTGCGTTCGACCCGGCCCAGGTGCAGCGGGCGGCCCTGGAAGAGGACCAGGTCGCGGGAGGTGCCGGTCACGTGGAGGCGGCCGTCGACGGTGGCGCCGAGGGTGCCGCTGCGCACGAATCCCTTCTCCCCGGTCGCGGTGCTCTGCTCGAAGCGCTCGGCGCTGAGCCGGTCCCTGCGCCAGTAGCCCGCGGCGACGTGCGGCCCGCGCACCCAGATCTCGCCGACGGCGCCCTCGGCCGCCGGGACCCCGGTGAACGGGTCGACGATGAGGAGCTCGTGCCCGGCGGGCCGGCCGAGACCGGCGAGCCGGGGCCCGTCGGCGCCGGGCAGCAGCAGGCCCTTGTCCAGCGCCCGCGTGTCGAAGCCGGGCGCGGCCAGGGCCTGGCCCGCCGCGCCGATCGAGGCGATCATCGTGGCCTCGGGCAGGCAGTAGGCGGTGCGCAGGGCGTCGGCGCGCAGCCCGGCGGGGCGCAGGCGGCCGGCGAAGTCGTGCAGCATGTCCGGCTCGATCGGGGGCAGCCCCGTCATCTCCAGCACGAGCAGGTGACGTAATCGCGACAGGTCCAGCGTCGAGCACTCCTCGTCGGTCATCTCGTGCAGGCACTGGTCGTAGCCGAAGCTCGGGGCCGCGCTCACCTCGACCTGGTGGCGGTCGAGCAGGCGCAGCCAGGCGAGCGGGTCGACGCAGAACGTCTCGGGCGGCAGCAGCACCGCCGTGCCCCCCGACAGGAGCGGCGCCAGCAGCATGGAGAACAGCCCGAGCCCGTGGTGCAGCGGCAGCCAGCCGCCCGTGCGCGTCCCCGGGCGCAGGCCGCAGGCCTCGGCCAGGGTCTCCACGTTGTGCAGCAGGTTGGTGTGCGACAGCGGGATGCCGACGGGCTCGCCGGCCAGGCCGCTGGTGTAGTGGAGCAGGGCCGCGTCGTCGCCGGACCGCATGGGCTCGACCCAGTCGGCGGGGTCCTCGTACGTGACGCCGTCGGTGGCGACGCAGGCGTAGGTGCCCAGGTCGTCGTGGGTCAGCCAGGCGTGGATGGCGTCGGCGTGGGCCGTGTCGGTGAGGACGAGGTGGGCGTCCGCGTCAAGCGCGACGCCGGTCTGCGTGCTGAGATGGTGATCGGCGTGCGTGGGGAGCGGCAGCGGCACCGGGACGACGTCGGCGTAGAGGCAGGCCAGCAGCGCCCGCACGAACTCGATGCCCGTCGGGTAGCAGAGCAGCACCCGATCCCCCGGTTTGCACACGGTCTGCAGCCACGACGCCACCTCCCTCGCGGCCAGGTGGAGATCCAGGTAGCCGATACGAGTTTCGCCGTCCCCCTTGAATATGACCGCGTCAGCCTGCGGCCTTTCCTCGACGTGACGAAGCATCGCCCCGAAAACAGAAATATCCCCCATACGAACTCCCCTTGCAGGCTCACAAGGATGGGACCTTGCGCCCGATCGGGCCAAACGCAACTATACCCATCATTCGGGACAGACCCCAGAAACCAAAAGGGGGGAACAATATTCTATTAGGGGTTGCGGGACGCCTTTGTCAGCCAATAACAATGAGCATGACTCATGCTTCACCGAAGGCCAGTAAACGCTCCACCTCACTCTCGTCCACCGCCGGCAGCCTGCCGATCGGCGAATCCGGACCCGACTCCACCGCCTGACGGAGCCGCCCGGTGAAACGCTCGATCGTGAGCCGGTCGAACAGGGCGGCGTCATACTTGACCACGGCGGTGAACAGCGCGCCCGCCCTGCGCACATCCACCATCAGCTCGAACTGGCCCTCCATCTGCGCGAGGTCGAGAACGGCGAACCGCAGCCCCCGGTAGGTCGTCACCGGCCCCTCGATCGAGCCGTCGGCCGCCAGCGGCAGCGGCGGGTCCATCGCGTCCATCGACAGCAGGTTCACCGCGAGCTGGTAGGGCAGGCCCCGGCCCGGCGTCAGCTCCCGGATGAGCGCCGACGGGAACTCCCCGTGCGCCGTCGCCGCCACCAGCTCGCGGTGCGCGGCCACGGCGGCCTCCCCCAGCGTGGTCCCCGGGCGCAGCCGCGCCCGCAGCGGCACCGTGTTGGCGAAGCAGCCCACGACGTCGCGCGCCCGCCCGGCGAAGCGGGTGCTGACCGGGCAGCCGATGAGGAAGTCGCCGCCCGCGCCCCGCCGGTGCAGCGCCGCCTGCACCCCGGCGACCACGAGCGCGAAGGGCGTCACCCCCAGCGTCCTGGCCTGCTCGATCAGGCGCGCCCCGGTCGCCTCCGGCCACACGACGGTCACCGAGGCCCCCCGGAACGCCCCCGCCGGCCGCGCCCGGCCGGCCGGCAGCCCCCCGGGCTCGGCGCCCTCGCAGACGCCGCGCCAGTAGCGCTCCAGCCGCTCCCGCCGCGGCGAGGCCAGCAGCTCGCGCTCGTGCCGGACGTAGTCGCCGAAGGTCCGCGTGATCACCGGCCAGCCGGGCTCGTCCTGCTCGTACGCCCACAGCAGGTCGCGCAGGATCATCCACTGCGACATCGCGTCACTGACGATGTGGTGCGCCGTCACCAGGAGCACCGACCCGCCGCCGCCGCGCACCAGCGTGACCCGGAACGCCCCCACGCCCAGGTCGAACGGCTCCCCCGCCGCCCGCGCCGCCGCGGCCCGCAGCTCGCTCTCGTCCACCGCCCCCAGCTCGGTGACCGTGAACGGCGGCGGCCGATCGGCCACCGACCGCCGGGGCGCCCCGTCGACCTCGTCGAACACCGAGCGCAGCACCTCGTGCCTGGCCATGACGGCCGAGGTGGCCCGGCGCAGCCGGTCGAGGTCCAGCACGTCATGGACGCGCAGCGCGACGGTGATCAGATAGGCCGTGCTCTCCGGCGCCAGCCGGTACAGGAACCACAGGGCCTGCTGGCCGATCGTCAGCTCCATCAGGCCGCTTCCGCGTGGAGGTAGTCGGCCAGCGCGTTGACGGTCGGGTGGTCCCACGCCACGGTCGGCTCGACGACCAGCCCGAACTCGTCCTCGATGTCGCCGCTCAGGCTCATCGCGAACACCGAGTCCAGGCCCACCTCGACGAACTTGACGTCCGGGTCGATCTCCTCGGGCGTCCGCTCCACGTAGAACGCGACCCGTGCGCGCAGCCAGTTGCGGATGTGGTCAAGCGTCATGGTCGACTCCTCGCAGGAAGGAAAACGCGCGGCCGCGCCGCGTCAGGTCCAGCAGATGATCGGTGGCCGCGTCCGGGCGGTCGAAGACCCTGGCCAGGCAGGCGCGCAGCCACACGTCGTCCAGGGCGTTGTCCGCCCACAGCCGTACGCAGGCCGCCGCCGCGTACAGCCGGGCGTACTCGCGCGCCAGGCCGAACAGCTCGGGCGGAACCTCCCGCCCGCGTGGCCGCCACCCGGCCATCGCCTCGTGCAGCCGGTCGGCCCGCTCGCGCAGCTCCCGCGGCGCGTCCGGGTCGCCGGCCAGGCTCTGCACCAGGCTGCAGCCGTCACGCGCGGCCAGGCTCAGCCGGGCCGGGTCGAGGGGCGGCAGCGGCTGCTTCAGCCCGGTCGCCGCCGCCAGCCCCGCCGCGTCCACGCGCCCGCGCCGGTAGCCGCGCACCAGCGCCGGGAACTGGTTGACCAGCGTGCCGAGGTTGACCCAGGTGTTGCCGTCGAAGACGCCGACGATGGCGTGGTCGCGCCAGATCTTCTGGAAGGGCCCGTCCGTCAGCAGCGCGCGGGCGCCCAGCACCTTGGCCAGCCGCTGCAGGGTCCGGTCGATCAGCGTGGGCACGTAGTACTTGACGACGGCCGAGACGAGGCTCTGCTCGCCCGTGAGCGAGTGGATCGACCGGGTGGAGACCACGGTGACGGCCTCTGCGACCAGCAGGTCCACGTACGAGTCGGCCAGGGCGCGGGTGGTGAGGGGCAGGTCGGCCAGCGGCCGCCCGTACATGTGGTGGTGCTCGGCGAAGTCCAGCACGATCCGCAGGGCGTGCTCCCCCATGCCCAGCGACATGCCGCCGCACAGCGTGCGGGTGAGCTGCAGGCCCTTGAGCAGGACCTCCAGGCCCGTTCCCGGCTCCCCGACCATCGCCTCCGGCGGCACCACGGCGCCGGTGAAGGCGATGCCGCTGATGTCGGCGCCGCGCACGCCGTGGGTGGCCACCTTCGGCAGGCACCGGTAGGCGTGCGCGGGCAGCGTGTCCTTGTCCACCAGGAAGAGGCTGAACCCGCGGGCGTCGCCGCTGTCGCCGGTCCTGGCGAGCACGCACACCACGTCGGCGCGGGTGGCGTTGTTGATCAGCCACTTCTCGCCGTCGAGGCGGTAGCCGCCCGGGACGGGCGTGGCGGTGACCTCCCCGGCCAGCACGTCGCTGCCGTGGGCGCGTTCGGTGAGCGCCAGGGAGACCACGGCGCCGCCCGAGACGCGGGCCGACAGCGCGGCCACCTGCTCGGGGGTGCCGCCGACCCAGGTGGCCACCGAGCCCAGGTAGGTCTTGCAGTGCGCGAGCGCCACGGTGAAGTCGCGGCCGGCCAGGCTCCTGATCAGGGCGAGCAGGCGTTCGGCGGGCACACCGGGCAGGTAGTGGCGTTCCGCGCCGAGGTCCGTCAGGGCGCGGCAGATCTCGCCGGGGAACTCCTCGCGCGCGTCCAGCTCCAGGCAGCGCTCGACGGTCAGCACCGGCGGCAGCACCGATGGCAGCACTGGCGGCAGCACCGGCTCAGCCATCGGCGCCCTTCCGGTAGCGGGCGGTCACCGCGCGGGACAGGGCCTCGTGGTGCGCGGTCAGCCCGCCGGAGGCGAAGAGCTGCCTGGTGACCTGCCTCCGGATCTTGCCGCTGGTCGTCCTGCGGATCTCGCCCGGCCGCACCAGGCACACGTTGGCGGCCCCGACGCCGAACCTGCGGCTGAGCGCCGACCTGATCTCCTCGACCAGCTCGCCGGGCGAGGCGAGCGCCCGCGACCTGACCTCCTGGACGACGACGATCTCCTCGCGCGGCACGGCGACGGAGAAGACGCACGACGGCATGTTCTCGACCGCCGCGTGCACCCGGGTCAGCGCGCGTTCGAGGTCGTGCGGGTAGAGGTTGCGGCCGTTGACGATCACCAGGTCCTTGATGCGGCCGGTGATGTAGAGCTCGCCCTCCAGCAGCGCGCCCAGGTCGCCGGTGCGCAGGAAGCCGCCCTCGCCCGTGGCGGTGATGCCGCCGAAGGTGCGCCGGGTCTCCTCGGGCTTGCGCCAGTATCCGGCGGCCACGCCGGGGCCGCGCACCCAGATCTCGCCGACGCGGCCCTCCGGCAGCTCCGCGCCCGTGTCGGGGTCGGCGATGAGGACTTCCAGCGCCCTCGGCCGGCCGCAGCCCACCAGCGCCCTGCCGGTCGCGGCCGGGTCCAGCGTGTCGCGTTCCAGCGCCCACGGGTCGACCGTGGTCACGACCGGGGCGTGCCCGGGAGCGGTGCCCGAGATGAACAGCGTGGTCTCGGCCATGCCGTAGCCCGCGGTCAGCGACTCCGGCTTGAGCCCGGCGGCGGCGAACCGGTCGGCGAAGCGCGTGAGCGTGCCCGCGTCGATGGGCTCGGCGCCGTTGCACACGTGCTTCCACGAGGACAGGTCCAGCTCGCGCAACTGCTGGTCGGTGACGCGGCGTACGCACAGGTCGTAGGCGAAGTTCGGCGCCGCGCTGACCTCCGCGCCGTGCCGGCCGATGAGGTCGAGCCACTGCCACGGGTGGCGCAGGAAGTCGGTCGGCGACATCAGCACGGTGCTGCCGCCCAGGTGGAGCGGCAGCAGGAGCATGGCCACCAGTCCCATGTCGTGGTGCATGGGCAGCCAGCTGCAGAACCGCGCGCCCTCCCGCAGGTCCAGCAGCTCCGCGCCGACCCGCAGGGTGTCGACCAGGCTGCCGTGGGTGACCATGACGCCCTTGGCGTCGCTGGTCGAGCCGGAGGTGTACTGCAGGAACGCCAGCGTCTGCGGCCCGGTCGCGTGCGGGCGGGGCAGCGGCTCGCCGTACTGGGCGGCCTCGGCCACCAGGGCGGGCTCGCCGTCCGCGAGCGCGGCCGTCAGCGACCCGGCGAGCGGCGCGGAGGTGAGCACCAGGGCTGGCTCGGCGTCGGCCGCCACCGCGAGGACGCGCTCGCGGTGCAGGGAGGAGGCGTCGGGGAACGGCGCCGGGACGGCCACCACGCCCGCGGCCAGGCAGCCGAGGAAGACCTCGACGAACTCCAGGCCGGCGGGGTAGCACAGCAGCACCCGCTCGCCCGGCTCGACGCGCCCGGCCAGCCAGCCGCCGATCCGGCGGGCCGCGAGGTCGAGCTCGCCGTAGGTGAGCGCCTTCTCACCCCGCCGGTCGTGGAAGAGCACGGCGCGCCTGCCGGCGAACTCGGCGGCGTGCCTGCTCAGCGTGCTCATGAAGTCCATGGAGCTCATCCCCTCCTCCTCTCAGCCACAGCCACCGGGGTGGTCCTCCGGCGGGTACGCGTCCGCGTCCTGCTCGCCGGCCGACTCGGCGAAGGCGGCCAGCCGGTCCAGCCCCCAGAACCTCTCCCGCCCGTGGACGAAGAACGGCACGCCGAAGACGCCGTCGCGGTCGGCCGTCCGCAGCGCCTCGATGCCCCGTTCGCGCAGCTTGGGGTCGTCCGCCGCGCCGGTCAGCGCGGCCTCGTCGAGCCCGAGCGAGCGCCCGAGCTCGGCGACCACGCGCGGGTCGCACACGTCGGCCCCCCGCTGCCAGCGCAGCTCGGTGACGCCCGCCGCGAACTCCTGCCCCACGCCGTGGTCGGCCGCGACCAGGTAGGCCAGGTGCGGCACCTCCCATCGGGGGCCTCGGTCCAGCGGCCAGCGCGGCTCCAGGCCGCGCGCCCTGGCCAGCCGCCGCACGTCCTGGAGGATGTACAGGTGCTTCTCGCGGGACATGGCCGAGTAGCCGAACCGGCCGCCGGCCGCGTCGAGCTCGCGCAGCGTGGCCTCCTCCGGGTCCCAGTACGGGATCCAGTCCAGCCGCCGCGCCAGGCCGGGCCGCTCGGCGAGCAGGTCGTGCAGGGTCAACCAGGAGTACGGGCTGCGGAAGTTGAAGTAGAACCTCACAGCGCCATCCCCCCGTCGACGCGGATGACCTGCCCGGTGATGTAGGCGGCCCGCTCGGAGGCGAGGAACGACACGAGCTGGGCGACCTCGTCCGCCGCACCGAAGCGCCCGAGCGAGATCCGGTCGCGGAGCTGGGCGGTGGCCTTCTCCGGCAGGTCGGCGGTCATGTCGGTCTCGATGAAGCCCGGCGCGACCACGTTCGCGGTGATGCGGTAGCGGCCGACCTCCTTGGCCAGCGCCTTGGTGAAGCCGATGATCCCGGCCTTGGACGCGGCGTAGTTCGTCTGCCCGACGTTGCCCGCCACCCCGGCGACCGACGACATCGTGATGATCCGCCCGCCGCCGCGCTTCATCATGCCGAGGACGACCGCGCGCACGATGTTGTGGGTGCCGCCCAGGTTGACGTCGAGGACGTGGTCCCAGTCGTCGTCGGGCAGCAGCGCGAGGGGCCGGTCGCGGGTGATCCCGGCGGAGGTGACGACCGTGTGCACCGGGCCGAGCTCGGTCTCCACGTCGGCGGCGAAGGCTCGCACCTCGGCCCGGTCGGTGACGTCGACCTTCCTGATCAGGGCGCGTACGCCGTGCCGCTCGATCTCCTTGGCGGCCTCCTCGGCCGCTTCGGTGTTGGACTGGTAGCACAGCGCGACGTCCTGGCCGTCCGCCGCCAGGGCGACGGCGGCGGCCCGGCCGATGCCGCGCGAACCTCCGGTGACCAGGGCGACGGTCATGCCAGCACTCCGATCGGCCGAGTCGTCTCGATCATGGTTCCCATCTCCTGCACGACCTCCGAGCCGACCAGCGACTCGCCTTCCATGACGGCGTTCTCGCCGACCTTGCGGACCATGCGCACCCGGTGCTCGATCACCTGGCCGGGCCGTACGGGCCGGTGGAAGCGCACGTTGCGCATGCCGCCGGCCAGCACCACGTCCCCGGCCAGCACGTCGGGGTTGGGCGACTCCCACAGCGCCAGCAGCGCCGCGGCCTGCGCCCAGGACTCCAGCAGCAGCGGCCACGGGTAGTCGTAGGCGCCGGGCCCCGCCTCGTCGCCGATGCCCTCGTAGCAGGGCTCGGTGCAGGTGACGGCCTTGACCGCGACCAGGCTCTCGCCCGGCGTGACGGCGACGACCCGGTCCAGCAGGAGGATCGGGAAGCGGTGCGGGATGACCTTCCTGATCCGGTCGACGCCGATCTCCCCGGGGCCGCTCATGCCGTCCCCCGGTAGCGCACCTGGAGCCGGGCGGTCTCGCCGCGCTCGGTGCTCACCACCGCGGCGAACCCCTCGCCCTGCTCCGCCACCTCCACGGTCATCGTGTCGCCCGGCAGGACCGGCCGCAGGAACCGCCCGCTGACGATCTCGCTCAGCACCAGGTCCGCGCCGAACTTCGCGCGGATCGCCTGGTCGGCCACCTCCAGCACGCCCACGCCGGGGAAGACGGGGAAACCCGGGTAGTGCCCGGCCAGCACCGGCAGCCCCGGATCGACGCGCACGCCGCCGTCACGCGGCGTGCCCGCCGGCAGGATCGCGCTCACCGTCCGGCCCCTTCCGCCAGCAACCCGCACAGCAGCTCGTACGTGCTGGACAACGAGGTGATCCCGGCCATCTCGGTCTCGTCGATCTTGACCTGGAACCGCTTCTCCAGCATCACCGCGATCTCCAGCGCCATCAGCGAGTCCACTTCCAGGTCCTGGACGAAGTGCGCGTCGTCGGTGACCTCGTCGACGTCGATGTCGAGCGTCGTCGCGATCACCTTCCGCAGTTCGTCCTTGTCCACCAGGGAGGCGGTCATGTCGTGCTCCTCTCGGTCGTGCACAGCCTGTCGACGATGTCCTCGACCAGGTCCAGCCGGTAGTCACCGGCCCGGAAGCCCGCGTCGGACAGCAGGGTTCGATGGAAGTCGGCGTTGGTCACCACGCCCTCGCAGCTGAACTCGCGCAGCGCCCGGTCCATCCGCCGCAGCGCGACCTCGCGGGTGGGACCAGTGGCGATGATCTTGGCGAGCAGCGAGTCGTAGAACGGCGGCACCACGTAGCCCTCGTACAGGTGGGTGTCGACGCGGATGCCGGGGCCGCCGGGCAGCCGCAGCCGTTCGACGCGCCCGGTGCTGCCCGCCCAGTCGCGCGCCACGTCCTCGGCGTTGATCCGCACCTCGACGGCGTGCCGGCCGAGGTCGGGGCCGCGCTGCCCGAAGGGGAGCGCCTCGCCGCGGGCGATCCTGATCATCCACTCGACCAGGTCGATCCCGGTGCGCTCCTCGGTGACCGGGTGCTCCACCTGGAGGCGGGTGTTCATCTCCAGGAAGTACGGCTCGCCCTCGTCGGACACCAGGAACTCCATGGTGCCCGCGCTGACGTACTCCACCGACGTGGCGCCCAGCACGGCGGCGTCGCGCAGCCGCTCGCGCAGGTCGCCGGGCAGCGACGGGGCGGGGGACTCCTCGGCGAGCTTCTGGTGCCTGCGCTGCACGGTGCAGTCGCGCTCGCCGAGGTCGACGACGTTGCCGAAGGAGTCGGCGAGGATCTGGACCTCGATGTGCCGGCCGCGCGGCACGTACCGTTCGAGGTAGATGCGGTCGTCGCGGAACAGCGTCCGGGCGACCGCCCGCGTCTCCTCCCACGTCCTGGCGAGCTCGCCGGGGTCGCGGACGACGCGCATGCCCCGGCCGCCGCCGCCCGCGACCGCCTTGAGGATCAGCGGGTAGCCGATCCGGGCGGCCTCCTCGGCGGCCTCGTGCGCGCTCTCCACCGGCCCGTCGGAGCCGGGCAGCACCGGCACGCCGCACGCCCGCATCGCCGCCCTGGCGTCGAGCTTGTTGCCCATGAGCGCGATGTGCTTGGCCGACGGCCCGACGAACGTGACGCCCACCTCGGCGCAGGCCGTCGCGAACAGCGGCTCCTCGGACAGGAAACCGTAGCCGGGATGCACGGCGTCGGCCTCGCTCAGCGCGCACGCGTACAGCAGCGACGGGATGTCGTTGTAGCTGCGCCGCGCGGGCGCGGGGCCGATGTGCACGCTCCGGTCGGCGATCCGCACGGCCAGGCTGTCACGGTCGGCGGACGAGTACGCGACGACGCTGCCGATGCCGAGGTCGCGGCAGGCGCGGACGATGCGGACCGCGATCTCGCCGCGGTTGGCGACCAGCAGACGCTCCACCTCAGCCCACCGCCCCCAGCTCCATGAGCGGCTGCTCGAACTCCACGACGTCGCCGTCGGCGGCGTTGACGCGCAGCACCACGCCGGCGCGCCCGGCCACGACCGGGTTCATCATCTTCATCGCCTCGACGATCGCCACCTGCTCCCCGGCCTCGACGTGCTGGCCGACGGTGACGAACGGCGGCTGGTCGGGGGCCGGCCGCTGGTAGAAGACGCCCATCAGCGGGGCGGTCACCGCCGTGGCGGCCTCCTCGCGGGGCTCCTCCTCCTGCCGCGCCACCGCCGGCAGCGCTTCCGTGACGGCGGCCGGGGCGGAGCGTTCGATCTCGATCGTGACGTCCTCGCCCCTGACCACCAGGCGGCGCACGTCGCTGCCGCGGACCAGATCCAGGATCCGGCCCGTGGCCTCGACGGTCGCGCGGAGATCAGTCATGGTCTTCTCCCTCCGTGCTCCACACCCCGTAGGAGCGCAATCGGCCGCGGCGCGCGGCCACCAGGTCGTCGATCGGCACGCCGAGCAGGTCGCGCAGGTGCCGGGCCAGGGTGGGCCCGAGGTTCCGCTCGGGCACCACGGCGTCGACGACCTCCAGCGCCCGCAGGTCCGCGCCGCGCAGCTTCAGCGCCCTGGCGGTCTCGGGCGCCCGGGCGGCCGTCCCGTACAGGATCGACGCCGCGCCCTCGGGGCTGATCACCGAGAAGACGGCGTGCTCCTGGATGAGCAGGCGGTCGCCGACGGCCAGCGCGAGCGCCCCGCCGCTGCCGCCCTCGCCGGTGATCACCGACAGGACGGGGGTGCGCAGCCCGGCGGCGAGCAGCAGGCACTCGGCGATGGCGCCGCTCTGGTTGTCCTCCTCCGCCGCCACCCCCGGGTACGCGCCCGGGGTGTCGACCAGCGTCACCACGGGCAGCCGGTGGCGCTCGGCGAGCCGGAACAGGCGCATGGCCTTGCGGTAGCCGGCCGGATGCGGCATGCCGAAGTTGCGCGCGACGTTCTCGGCGGTGTCGGCGCCCTTGTGGTGGGCGACGACCACGACGGGCAGGCCGTCGAGCCGCGCCAGGCCGCCGAGGATCGCCGGGTCGTCGCCGCCCTGGCGGTCGCCGTGCAGCTCGACGAAGCCGGTGAACAGCTCCTCCACCCGGCGGCGGGCGTTCGGCCGCCCCGGGTCGCGGGCCAGCCGGACCGTCTCCCAGGCGTCGAGGTCCCCGGCCGGCTGCCCGGCGGGCGGCTCGGCGGGCGGCTCGGGGGGCGCAGCCGCGCCGCGCTCCCCCGACAGGATGCCGAGGACGCGGTCCAGCAGGCCGCGCAGCTCCTGACGCCGTTCGACGCGGTCCACGTGGCCGTGTTCGAGCAGGAACTCGGCGGTCTGGAAGCCCGGCGGCAGCTCCTGCCTGATCGTCTGCTCGATCACCCGGGGGCCGGCGAACCCCGCCCTGGCCCCCTCCTCGGCGACGATCACGTCGCCGAGGCTGGCGAAGGAGGCGGCCACCCCGCCGTAGACGGGGTCGGCCAGCACGCTGACGAACGGCACCCCGGCCTGCCTGAGCGACCGCACCGCCTCGGCCGTCTTGGCCATCTGCAGCAGCGACAGCACGCCTTCCTGCATGCGGGCGCCGCCCGAGGCGGAGACCGCGACCAGCGGGACCCGGCCGCGCAGGGCGTCACCGGCGATCCTGGCCACCTTCTCGCCGACGACCGAGCCCATGCTGCCGCCGAAGAAGGCGAACTCCATGACGGCCAGCGCGACCGGCCGCCCGCCGAGGGTGGCCAGTCCGGTGACGACGGCGTCGTTGAGCCCGGTCCTGGCCTGGGCGCGGGCCAGCCGGTCGGGGTAGGCGAGCCGGTCGGTGAAGCCGAGCGGGTCGAGCGGGGCCAGGTTCGCGTGGCGTTCGGTGAAGCTGCCCGGGTCGGCCAGCATGGCGACGCGGTCGAGCGCGCGCACCGGGAAGTGCCGGCCGCAGTTCGGGCAGGTGTGCTCGTGCCTGGCCAGCGCCTCGTGGTGCAGGAGGACGGCGCAGCCCTGGCAGCGCAGCCAGGTGCCCTCGGGCAGCGCGTTGATCTGCTCCAGCACGGTCATGCGGCGCGCTCCAGCCGCACGGCCGTGCATCCGACGACGCCGTCGCGGTCGACCGAGGTCACCAGCGTCACGGCTCCGGACGGCCCGCCGGTGAGGGCGGCGGCGAGCTGGAACGCGGACGCGGCGGAGGCCGTGTCGCCGAGCGCGTCCCGGCAGCTCCGCCGCTCGGCCTGCGGGCCGACGACGCCGTCGAGGGCGGCGTCCTCCGACTCGGCGCCCGAGGAGACGACCAGGCCGACGTCCTCGGCGCGCAGGCCGAGGTCGTCCAGCAGCCCGCGCACGCACGCGGCCAGGATCGCGCGGACCTCCACCGCGCGCTCGTAGGCCATGAAGCGGGAGCCGAGCACGGCCGCCAGCGGCTCGCGGGAGGCGGCGAGCGCGGCCTCCCGCGACTCCAGCAGGAAGATCGCGCAGCCTTCGCCCGGCGGGACGTCCCGCTGGCCGACGTGCCAGGCGAGCCAGCCGCGCTGCTCGGAGTACTCCTCGACCGCGCCGCACAGCACGGCCCGGCAGCGGTCGCGGCGCAGCAGCCGGGTGGCGTAGTTGAGCGCCAGCAGGCCGGTGGCGGCGCCCCCGGCCACGGTGGCGTTGGGGCCCTTCAGCCCGTGCCAGATCGCGCTCTGCCCGGCCGCCCGGTTCATCACCGTGTTGGGGAAGCGGGCCGGGTCGACGTGGTAGGGCTTGTCCCCGGTCAGCGACTCCTCGGTGAAGTCCATGATGCTCTTGATGCTGCCCGAGCTCGTCCCGAGGACCAGGCCGACCTGGTGCGGGTGCTCGGCCACGGGGGTGTCGAGCAGCATGCCGACGCCCGCCACGGCGATCGCGGTGGCCCGGTCCATCGCCCGCGTCCCCTTCGCGCCGAGGACGGCGCGGACGTCGAAGTCCGGGATGAGGCAGGCGTCGGCGTACGGCCCGCCGGAGGTGGCGGACGTCGGCCGGTCGCCGGAGGCGAGGCCCGCGGCGAAGGCGTCGACGCCGAGTCCGAACGGGGATATCACGGAGCATCCCGAGATGACCAGCTCATCCATCCTGCCGAATCCCTTCCTGAGATGCCCAGGAGCCGCCCGCGGCCAGCAGTTCGCCGCCGTCGACTCCGATCGTGTTGCCGGTGATCCACGAGGAGGTGGTCGCGGACAGCAGGACCACGGCCTCGGCCACGTCCTGCGGGGTGGTGAGCCGGTGGTGCGGGTTGTTGCGCGCGCTGTCGCGGCTGAACTCCTCGTGCTCCGGGATGCGGCGCAGCGCCGGGGTGAGGGTGACGCCGGCGCGCAGCGCGTTCACCGCGACCCCGCGCGGGGCCAGCTCGCAGGCGAGCTGCCGCACGTGCGCCTCCAGCGCCACCTTCGCCGCCGAGACGGCGCCGTAGCTGGGCAGGTGCTGGACGGCTCCGGCGCTGGTCATCGCGTAGACCTTGGCCCCGGGCCGGAGCAGGTCGGCCGCGCACAGGTCCTGCACCCAGTACAGGAGGCTGTGCGCCATGACGTCCATGGTCATCTCCAGCTGGCGCTGCGTGAGCATGGGCCCGCCGGTCTGCTCGGGCAGGTATCTGACCAGCGTGCCGAAGGCGAGCGAGTGCAGGAGGATCTTCAGCCCCGCCCCGTCCGTCAGCTCGCCGAGCGTGCCGACGAGCTCGTCCCTGGTGGACTTGCGCGCGGCGTTGAGGTTGTGGAAGCGGGCCTGGACGCCGCAGGCGGTGATCTCGTCGGCCAGCTCCGCCACGGATCGGGCCGCGGCCGCGGTGTCGAAGTGGACGCCCACCACGTTCATGCCCTGCTGGGCCATGGCGAGGGCGCACGCGCGGCCGATCCCGCTGGATGCGCCCAGCACCAGGCCCCAGGTCTTGTCGAGTGAGGTCAGCATGCCGGTACCCCCGGGAGGAAGGCGCCGAAGGCGTAGTGGCCCTCGGCCGTCGCGGTGATCACTAAGGTGTTCTCCCGCGCGGTGCGCAGGAGGTCGGACAGCAGCGTCATGGGCCCCAGGCAGCCGCCGGCCGCGGGCTCGGAGACGACCGGCACCACGCCGTCGCCGGCGATGGCGACTGCCCGGATGACCGCCTCGGCCACGGGCGAGCCGTCGACGACCGCGTGGACACGCGTCGGCCCGACCCGTTCGACGACCGCTTCGGCGTCGGCGAGCAGCCTGCGGCGTCCCTGGTCGGAGGCGACGAGGTCCGGCGGCGCGAACGCGGTGCGCGCCAGCACGCGGGGCAGGTGGGCGGCGCCCGGCTCGACGACGAGCGCCACCGCGCCCGTGCCCTCCATCGCGGCCACGACCATCACGTCGGCCCGTCCGGCCGCCAGCGCACGCCCGCCCAGCTCGATCGCCTCGAACCCGGCGACGTGCGGCGACGTGCAGGTCAGGCTGAACGCCTTGAGCTCGTGCTCGCCGGTCACGCGGGCGGCCAGCGCGTTGATCGCGAAGTAGGGCGCCATGGCCGGGCTCAGGTCCTCCTGGCCGGTGGCCGTCATGGCCTGGGCGAAGTACTCGCGGACGGCGGTGTTGGAGCCCACCGCCACGCCCCGCCGCTCGGCCGGCGCGTGGTCGAGCCGGCCGCCCCCGGCCACCGCGCGCCGCGTGGCGGCCAGCAGGTAGCGGGAGGCGGGCAGCAGGTACTTGTAGCCGCGCCGGCCCAGCTCCCGCGAGACGTCGGACGGGGCGTGGACCTCGCCCGCCCCGGTGACCGCGATCATGCGGCCTCCAGGACGAACGAGGCGTTGGCGCCGCCGAAGGCGTAGGCGTTGACCAGGACGCGCGGGATCGGCAGCGGCGCCGGCGCGTCCACGGGCAGGTAGACCTCGCAGCGCGGGTCCTGCTCGTCGAGCGGGACGTTGGCCGGCACGGCGCCGTCCCGCAGGATCAGGCAGGCCATCACCGCGCCGATCGCCGCCGACGCGCCGCCGGTGTGCCCGAGCAGGGCCTTGGCGCTGTAGAGAGGCACCCGGTCGGCGGCCGTCCCGAGGACGGCGCGCAGGGCCTGGCTCTCGACCAGGTCGTTGAGCACCGTGCCGGTGCCGTGCGGGATGACGCAGCCGGGCTCGTCGCCGGCCAGCGCCTCACGCATGCCGCGGATGATCTGCTCGCCGCTCGGCTCGGGCGCGGTGAGGTGGTGCGCGTCGCAGCTCCACCCGCTCCCGGTCAGCTTCGCGTACGCCTCCGCCCCGCGCCGGTGCGCGTGCCCGGCGCTCTCCAGGACCAGGATGCCGGTGCCCTCGGCGAGGATCGTGCCCTGGCGGTCCCGGTCGAACGGGCGGCACCGTACGGGATCCACCGCGCCCAGCCGGTCGAACGACGCCCAGCCGACCCGCGAGTAGGCGTCGGCGCCGCCGGTGATCACCACGTCGGCCTCGCCGGTGCGGATGAGGTCGGCGGCCAGGCACAGCGCGAACCCGCCCGCCGCGCAGGCGTTGCTGACGCTGATGTTGGCGCCGAACGCGCCTAGCAGCCTCCCCACCGCCGAGGCCACCTGGAAGTCCGGGCTCCCGTCGGGGCCCGCCTCGCCCAGGCAGGAGCCGAGGACCACTCCGGCGCGCAGGTCGGGCCGCAGCTCCAGGCCGGCGTCGTCGAGCGCCTCCCCCACGGCCGAGGCCGCCAGCGCCACCGCGCCGGACGCCACGCCCGGGACCCGGTGGATCAGCGGGTGGCGCATGACGGCCGGGGTATCGGTCAGCCGCTGCGGCACCGGCGGCGCCGCGGCGGTCATCGCGGCGCTCAGGGCGGCGGCGCCGTACCCCTGGCACGTCACCGCGCCCACCCCGGTGACCAGGACGTCCGTCATGACGGGCGGTTGGTCAGCGCGTCGTGGAGCCGGTCGTCGAGGTCGACCAGGCTCCATTCGGACCTGCCGGTCAGCCGCGCGTAGCCGTGGGTGATCCGGCCCGTCGCCGTCCGGACGAGCACGCCGTCCCGCAGCACGTAGCAGTCCATCCGGCTGGTGTACGTCAGGCGTTTGAACACCTCTTCGACCGTGTAGACGACGTACAGCTCCTCCTCCATGAGGGCCTCGTCGAGGATCGTGACGCGCGAGTGCGGCACGGCCGGGATGAGCCGCTGCTCGTCCAGCAGCCGCTTGACCGACACCCCCCGGTCGGCGAGGAAGCGGTCCACGACCTCCTCCATCAGCCGCAGGTAGCCGGACATCTGCAGCCGCTCGGTGAAATGGCAGTAGAAGTACGGGATGCGCCACTTCCAGGCGAACGCGTTGCGGCCCGCGGTCAGGTGGTCCTCCACCGTCACGCCCTCGGGCAGCCGCTCGCCCGCCCCGCCCTCCCCCAGCCGCTTCACCACGTACGGCGCCAGCTCGGCGGGGGCGTCCTTGACGTCCTCGCCCCACGGGTCGAGCCGCAGCGCCACGGTGGCCCGCGCGTGGATCGCCTTGCGCGCGTCACCCTCGGCGGTGATCTTCACGGTGTACGACATGCCGTCGGCCGCCACCTCGGCCACCGCCACGTCGTCCACCCGCAGCGCGCGCAGGATCCGCGTGTCGATGTCCACGAGGTCCACGCACAGGCCGTGGTCGTGATACAGGTCGGTGACCCGGAGCCCGGCGCCGCGCAGGTGCTCCAGAACGGCCTCCTCCACCAGGTAGTTCAGGTGTTTGAAGCCGATCCAGGTGCCGACGTTGGCGCCTTCGTACCGGGGCCTGAGCCGGGTGGTGTTCACGTGATCTCCAAGGTGTGCGCGGAAACGAAGTCGCCGACGAGCTCGGCGAAGGCCTGTGCTTGCTCGATCATCGGCAGGTGGCCGGCCGCCAGGGTCTCGAAGCGCGCCCGGGGCAACGCCCCGGCCAGCGCCCGCCCGTCACGCGGCGGCGCCGCCCGGTCGTCGCGCCCGCTGACCACCAGGCACGGCGTGGTGACCGCCGCCGTGTCCACCAGGGGCGAGCGCAGGTACGCCTCGAAGAAGCGCATCCAGCTGTAGGGGCCGAGCCGCTCGCGGAGCTTCACCGCCATGTCGTGGCGCGTGTCCGGGGGCAGCCGGTCGCTGGAGGTGACGCGCAGGCCGTGATCGAGGATCGTGTGGAACCCGGCCAGGTAGCTCTCGATGGTCGCCCAGTCGAACTCGGCCGGGCTGGCCCGGTAGAACGGCGCGACCAGGACGGCGGCGCCGACCTTCAGCCCGCGGGCCAGCGACTCCAGGAGCAGGTTGGCGGCGAAGGAGTGGGCGATGACGACCTCGGCCCCCTCGGCCGCGTCCGCCACCCACCGGCCGGGGTCCGGCTGGAGGGTCCACTCCCGCGTCCCCACCGCCGACCACGGCAGGTCGGCCTCCCACAGCTCCAGGCGGGGCGGGGCGAGCGCGGCGAACGCGGTCCAGGTGGCGGGGCCGCCGCCGAGCCCGTGCAGCAGCACCGCCCGCACCCCGGGCTCCGCCGGCCCCGCCCTCCGCAGCCTCAGGGCCCGCCCCTGACCCGCCGTCCGGCCGCCGGTGGCGGGCCGGGGTGCGAGCGCGGGGTGGGTGCTGGTCATAAGGCGGCTCCCGCTCCCGTGAGGACGGTCGCCGCGGCGGCGTCCACGCCCTGGGTGGTGGCCAGGACGGTGCCGCCCGCCCTCTCGCTCAGCCAGGCGGCGCCCGTCACGCACTGCACGACGCCGAGCGCTCCCGAGGCCGGCCCGAGCAGGGCGGTGAGGTCCTGCTCCTCGGCGCTCTCCACCCGGTCGCCGGGCGCCGTCTCCGGACGGCACCACAAGTCCACCCGGTCGCCGGGCAGGCCGCCGAGCACGTCGCCGACGGCCCCGGCGTGCGTCTCCCGTCTGGCGTGGCGTCCCAGCCGGGCCATCGCCGTGGCGCCGCGCTCACGCGCGGTCTCCGCCGACTCCAGCACCAGGGCCGCCGCCCCGTCGAAGGTCGGCCCCACCAGCTCGGCGACCACCGGGTTGGCCGGCTCGACGCCGATCACCAGCATGTGCCGCACCCGTCCCGCCCGGACCATGACGCGGGCCCAGGAGACCGCGTCCAGCCCCGAGGTCGCCCCGTTGCACAAGGTCAGGTTGACCCCGCGCAGCCCGTACGTGATCGCCACCCAGGAGGCGGTGACGTTGCTGGCCGTCCCCGGCAGCGCCATCGGGCTGGTCGCGGTGTAGTCGTGCGCGGCGATGGCCGACACCGTGTCGCAGACGGTGTCGAGGTTGCCGTAGTTGGAGCTGACGACCACGCCGACGCTCTCGCCGGGCACCGAGAGGCCGGGGTCGAGCAGCAGCCCGGCGTCGGCCAGCGCGTCGCGGCCGGCGCACAGCGCGAGCTTGGTGGCCCGGTCCTTGTAGCGCAGGCCGCGCCCGGTCAGGCTCGCCGTCGGGTCGGCGGACGCCTCCGGCACGGCGGGCCGCAGCAGGCCGGCCGGACCCGCCACGCCTCTGATCGCCGTGCCCGCTCCTGTGATCAGCATGTCCTCGTCCGGGGTCGTCATGGGCGCTCCGCTTCCGGGGTCGTCATGGGCGCTCCACCACCGCGACGGCGTTCAGCCCGCCGAACCCGAACGCGTTGACCTGCGCCAGCCGCAGCTCGTCGCCCACGGCCTCGTCGCGTACCAGCCGCAGGCCGGCCATCTCGTCCATGACCTCCCGCACGCCCACCACCGGCGGGATCGTGCCGGTGCGCATCGACTCCACCGCCACGAGCAGGCTGTGCAGCCCGGACGCGCCCGCGGTGTGACCGGTCATCGACTTGATCGCGGTCATCCACGGCGGCGGGGCGCTCTGGCCGAACACCTCGCCGACGCTCCTGGCCTCGGCCTCGTCGTTGAGCGGCGTGCCGGTGCCGTGCAGCATCAGCAGGTCGATGTCGGCCGGGGTCAGCCCGGCCCGCGTGTGCGCCTGCCGCATCGCGATCGTGATGCTCTTGGCGTCCGGCGCGGACGGGTGGTGCGCGTCGCAGTTGACCGCGACCGAGCGCACCCAGCCGTGCCGCGCGCTCTGCGCCCGGCGCAGCACGATCGCCGCGGCACCCTCGCCCTGCAGCATGCCCCGGCGCGCCTTGTCGAAGGGCCGCAGCGCGTCCGGGGCCTCCGGGTAGCAGCGGTCCAGCAGGCCGTAGGTGCTCTCGGAGATGTTGTCGACCCCGGCCACGATCACCGTGTCCGCCGCCCCGGTCTCGATGAGGTCGCACCCGAGCGCGAGCGCGTACAGCGAGGCGGCGCAGGCGTTCGCGACCGTGGAGACCTGCACCGCGCCGAAACGCCGGCGCAGCGCGGGCCCGAAGTGCAGCTCCTCCAGGTCGAAGTCGACGCCGTCGCGCCAGCGCAGCTCCACCGAGCGCAGCTCGCGCAGCGTCGTGCCGATCAGGATCGGCACGCCGCGCAGGTCCGGCAGCTCCGCCTCGGCCGCCGCGACCTCGATCACGTGCTCCAGCCAGCGCGTCGAGCGCAGCGGCACGTCCCGGCCGCGCTCGGGCCGGTCGTCGATCTCGAACGAGAGCCGCGTACGGTACTTGCCGAGGTCGAACCCGTTCGGCGTGCCCAGCCCGCTGCGGCCCGCGCACAGCGCCTGGAAGATCTCCCCCAGGCTGGAGCCGACGCTCGCCACGGCGCCCGCGCCGCAGATGGCCACACCCGACATCAACTCTCCTCGTGCTTGCCGAGGATGAGCACCGCGTTGTTGCCGCCGAAGGCCAGCGCGTTGTTCTGCACCACCCGCAGGTCGGCGACCCGCTCCTGGTTCGGCACACAGTCGACGGCGCACTCCGGGTCCGTCTCGACGTGGTTGATCGTCGGCGGGATGAAGCCCTCGGTGAGCGCCAGCGCGCAGGCCGCCGCGGCGAGCGCGCTGGCCGCGCCCATCGAGTGCCCGAGCATCGACTTGATCGACACCGTGGGCGGCGGGCTGCCACCGAACACCTGGTGGATGGCCTGCGCCTCAGTGACGTCGTTCGCCTTGGTGCCGGTGCCGTGCGCGGAGATGAAGTCCACCTCCGACGGCTTGATGCCCGCGTCCTCGTGCGCCAGCCGGATGCAGGAGGCGATGCTGTCGCGCTCCGGGGCCACCGGGTGGTGGGCGTCGCAGTTGAGCCCGAACCCCAGCACCTCGGCGTAGATCTTCGCGCCCCGGGCCAGCGCCGTGTCGAGGCTCTCCATGAGGAGGATCCCCGCGCCCTCACCGGTCAGGATGCCCTTGCGATCCCGGTCGAACGGCTGGCACACCTCGGGCGCGATCGTGCCGAGCCGGTAGAAGCCGGCGAACGTCTTACGGCACAGCGCGTCGGCGCCGCCGCACAGCGCCACCTCCACGTCACCGCTGCGTACGGCGTCGAACCCGTAGCCGATGGCGTAGTTGCCGGCCGCGCACGCGGTCGGCAGCGTGACGGCCTCGGTGTCCGTCAGCCCCATCTCCCGCGCGATGCCGGACGACAGCCGCCCCGCGCCGATCCTGCCGGCCAGGGCCGGGTCCAGCCCCTCCATGCCGGAGTCGACCCCCTGGCCGGTCAGGACGTCGAAGTCCCGCCCCTCGCCGTTGGTCGTCCCCACCGACACCAGGGAACGCCGCGACCGCAGCTCGGCGAGCGACATCCCGGCATCCTTGACGGCCATCCCGGCCGCCGCCACCGACAACTGGCTCGCCCGCCCGAGCTCGGCCGGGTCGAGCCTCTCGATATACGCTTCCGGATCGAAACCCGCGACCTCGCAGGCGTTGCCGTATTCGAACCCGGTCGTGTCGAACGCGCCGATCGGCTTGACCCCGCTGCGCCCCGACCTGATGCCGGAGAGGAATTCTCCGACGCCGATCCCGATACTGGTTACCACTCCGATGCCGGTGATGACCACCCTGCGCATCACAACGCCTCCGCGGTTGTCTGCCCTAGGCCTCTGCGACGACGGCGTAGACGCCGTTCAGGCTGGTCATCCTGGACAGTTCGGCCTGGTCGATGGTGACCTTGCAGGCCCGCTCGATCGCGGCGAGAATTTCGATGGCGCGCAGCGAGTCGGCGTCGTGGTCCTCCTTGAAGAGGCTGTCGTCCGTGATTTCCGCGGGGTCGATCTCGAGAATCTCGCAGACTATTTCTTTGATGAGGCCGCGCTGCTCCGAATCAAGACCGGCGGCCGCACTCAGCTCCGTCATTCTTCTCCTCCATAAACTTCGATGAAGGAAGAATTGTCGGGGCCGCTATACTTCCCCTATATCGCCGCACCCGCCGCCGCCCGCGTGCGGACGAACCCGTTCACGATCAGCGGCAGCGACGCGTCCAGCCCGGCCACGTTCAGCACGCCGTCGTCGCCCGGGTCGCCGATCGAGTACCCGGTCGGGGTCATCGCCACGACGACGACCCGCGCGTCCGGGTTGACCGTACGCCGGTAGGCGGCCAGCGCCTGCGCCGGGTGGGACCGCCCCGCCCACGTCTCGTTGTCCGTGAACACCACGATCCCGTCGGCGTGGAACCCCTTGCGAGCCGCCCACGTGAATGGCAGCGACAGGTCCGTGCCGCCGCCGGACGGCTGCCAGCGGGCGATCTCGCGCAGGTTGGTGCGCGGCGTCACCTTGGACCCGCGCGCCCTGGTGTCGACGTCGATGACGTGGACGTTGCCCTTCTCGACGCGGGACAGCATGACCGCCATCGCGCAGCCGACCTCGTACGGCGAGCCGACCGGCGAGCCTCCGACGCGGACGCCGTCGCCCCAGGCCATCGACCCGGACGAGTCCACCGCGACCAGCAGCCGCTTCCCGGACGGCTCGACCGCGCCGAAGGCGAGCTCGTACGTCCGCTCCAGCGCGTCCAGGATCGCCGGGACGGGCTTCCACGTGTGCCGGCCGGCGCGCGGGTTCGGCCGGGCCTGGCCGGAGGCGTAGACGCGCAGCGCCAGCCAGGCGTCCATCGGGTGGATGCGGGCACGCGTGATCGCCTCCCGGTCCGTCAGCCGCGCCACGACGCGGGCGGTGCCGTCGCCGAGCGGCTCCAGCGCGCCGATCCGCGTCATGCGGGCCAGGTTCCGGATCAGCGCGGTCAGGCCGACCGTGTCGATCAGCGCCTCCCACACCGAGGGCTCACGCAGCATCGCGTCCGGCAGGAACTCCCACGGCGCCCGCGCCGCCGTCACCACCCGGACCGCCTCGGCCGGCGTGGTGACGGCCTTCGCGGTCAGGAACCGGTCGACGGCGGGCAGCTCGTCACGCGCCTCGTCGTCGGACACGTTCCCGGCGATCCACCCGAACAACGTCTTACGCTGCTCGTCGTCGGCCACCGGGTGCGCGATCCGGAGGACGTCGCGCAGGTCCAGGCTCTCGCCCTGCGGCGTCCTGCGCTGCCGGGCCTTGCACGCCCGGAACGCCACGTCGTCCGGCGACCCGGTCAGGAACCAGGAGCCGAGCGCCGTCCGCAGCGAACGCCCCACCCTGGGGGCGGTGCCGCGGGCGGTCGGCTTGCCGCCGAGGTTCTTGTAGTAGCCGAAGAACTTCGCCAGATGATCCGTGGTGCGCGCGACCTTCGCCAACGCCGCCTTCGCCGCCTGGCGCGTGTCCGCGTCCCCCTTCGCGTACGCCGCGGCGAGAGCGAACAGCGCCGGGCCCTGCTTCGGAGCCCGCGGCGGCCGAGCCGTCGAGATCTCGGTGAGCAAAGCGACGACGCGCGGCCCGTCCTCGGCGATCGCCTGGAACAGCACGCCCGCGTTCTCGGCGGTCAGCTGGTCCTCGCCCACGTAGTACGTGCCGCCCGTGGTGCCGAGGATCAGGAAGTCCTCCACGCGCGTCCACAGGTCCTTGGCGAACACGTAGCCGCCGGCGGCGTTGCGCACCTGGTCGGCGCGGCCCGGCATCGGCAGGGTCTGCGGGGTGGCGATCGTCGAGACGTTCGCGAGAGGGTCACGTGCCATCGTGCGCTCCTTCGATTCGACCCGCCCGGGGGCGGACATGAGAAAAGGGAGCGGATGTGGTGACGACCGCCGGGTTGGACAGATGCGCTGTCCAGGCTGCGCCACCTCCCGACGAGCCGGGAGGGCAGGATTCGAACCTGCGACCCTCTGTTCCCGATAACCGACGACCTTCGACCCGCTCCCCTCGCTCGTCACCCCTGTCGGTGGCGCGGATGTGGGGAGACTGACCGGATTCAGACGTGCTAGGCCGCTGCACCACACCGCCCGAGGGGCGGCGCCGGGATTCGAACCCGGGTCTCCGCTTTGGAAGAGCGATAACCGATCAGATTCGACCCGCGCCACCGACGGGACTGACGAGCGATCAGGTCTGGAACTGGCACGGATATGGGCGCGCCCGCCGGTATTGGCGCTCTGCCGACTGAGCTACCGAGACCGGAGCCTCGGGCAGGACTCGAACCTGCGACAACCCCATGAGAAGTGGATAACCGACAAGCTTCGACCCGTACCAGCACCAGACCTGACCAGCTCACGAGCCCGGAAAAGGCGCCGCATTCGATGCCGCGCTTTTTCGGTCCTCATGAACTGATTCCACCGTAGCGGGAGGCGTGATGGGTCACATCTGATTTTCGGACGAGTCACCAAATGTCAGCACAAGGCACCAGGCGACCCACGGACACGCCCCCT
Organism: Nonomuraea sp. NPDC003214; assembly: GCF_053590035.1. NCBI lineage: Bacteria > Bacillati > Actinomycetota > Actinomycetes > Streptosporangiales > Streptosporangiaceae > Nonomuraea > Nonomuraea sp. NPDC003214. Next base: position 627,464 of record NZ_JBSFSX010000003.1, read on the forward strand.
CCGCTCCCAGCCGATACGGCTTCGCGGAAATACGCCTTCACAGAATCCGGCTCACCGTAGTCGCGGAGAACACCGCCGCCATCCGCGTCTACGAAAAGGCCGGCTTCATCGTGGAGGGCCGCGAACGAGAAGCCTTCCGCCGGAACGCCACGTGGCACGACATGGTCATCATGGGCCTGCTGGAGGGCGCGCTACGCTGAGCGGACACCCGAATGGACCGTACTCGTCTCACCCGCGGACGACCTGCCAGAACCACCAGGCGAGAACCCCGATCCCCACGACGGCCAGCACGCCGGCGAGAACCGGCATCTCGTACTGGAGAAGCATCGGGAGCCCCACGGCGCACCCCATGGCGACACCGATGACGACACCTTTCGTGCTCATCGGCTCTTCGGCCCACGGCGGTGTGTCCGCCTGCCGCATGTCCGCCTGATGGCCGGCGTGCTCCGCTGCCTGTTGCGGCAGCGGTTCCCACAGTGTGCCGCAGTCAGGGCAGCGCCACGGCTCGCCAATGGCCGAACCGGAGCAGGTGCACTGGTGGTTGGTCACGGCGTCGTCCCTCCGCAGGTGCCGCACGGCCGCCGGCCCTCCGCCACGGCCTCGCTCAGTTCCCCGGACTCGATCGACTCCTGGCCACAGCCACTCTTCTGGGGCGGTATGGAGAGATCCCGGCAGTCCTGGAGGAATCGTACTTGTCACCCGCCTCGGTCACGCAGACAGTGATCACAGCACCGCCCCGCCGCCAAGATCGACCATAAAGGCCCCACCCCAGGGCCTTACGTCCACCCTCCGCGATGCCGTTCCAGGATCACCCTTCCTCCAGCAGATCGATCTGCCCTTCGACAGCCCATCCTCGCGGCACTCCGGTGATCCTCAACGGCTTCCGGGGAGCCAACCCCAGCTTGGAAGCACAGCCCGGCCCCAACCCCAGCGCGCGGGACTCCGGGGTCCTGAGGGTGTGCTTGCAGGCCGCACACTTGGCGACATGGTCGAGGGCGGCAGGCTCGGTGAGATCGAGAAGGTTCATCAGAACCGGCCTCCAGCCACCTGCAGCACGGTCAACCCGAGCCGCCGCCACATCGCGACCACGGACGCCCAGTCGTCGATCACCCCGGCGATCCGGAGGTGAGCGAAATGCCGCTCGTAGATCTCCCGCTTCACGACCGTGTCAGCCCGGTTGGCTCCGTTGCCTCGCATCCACAGCCCTTCGGTGTCGTCCCAGTAGCCGACATGGGCGCACAGCCACTTCTCCGTCTGGCGCCGGCACCTCTCTTTCCTACCGGACACGTAGCCGATGCGGTGTTCGTCACGCAGCAGGGCCTGAAGCGGGTTCGGCTGATCCTCGCCTACCCGATCCCACTCGTACGGTCCGCGATCGCCGCGTAACGCGAGTGCGCCGTCGATGTCCACAAGCCAGAGGCCGCTCACGTCCCCTCCTCCACCCCAGTGTCCCGCAACCACACCAACTCGTACGCGACCCTGCTCAGGGCGTCGATCAGGCCAATCATCCGGGTCGCGGTCACGTCATGGACGGCGCCCAGTGGAGCAGGCGAGGCCCACATCAGCCGTCCCCCAGGACCAGTCCAAATTCGCCACTCCTCCACGCCAATCCCATCGCGGTCTACGCCGTCGACGAAAAGCGCACCGGCCACTGTCCATACGGTGACGGGGCTGGTCACTCGTACTGTTCCTAGCGCCTATCTTCCTGTCGGCGGGATGCGCTGTGGCGGGTCCGTGGCTGCCGCTCAGGGCGACGACCTCCCACGCCTTAAGCCTGGCTGCCCACGGAGTCCCGCTTGTCTCATCGATCCAGCGCATCGTCATCCGGCGGACGATTGAGGCGGCACCCCTTTCGGACCCACCAGTTCTGTCATCGGCATATGCCACGATCACCACTATGGACATCGACGAGTTCTGGCACCTGATCGAGCGATCCGCACAACATCGTCCGAACGAAGCGCGCCTGCAATGGCTGCAACAGGAGCTCATGCGACGGACCGTCGAGGACATCATCGACTTCGAGTCGTGGATTCTCGAAGCTCGGCGTAAGGCCAACACCAACCTGCTGGGAGGCGCGTCCAACATTTTATATCTGACAGGCAGTAGCGACAGCTTCGAGTATTTCCAGATGTGGCTGGTCGGCCTCGGCCGTGAAATCTTCGAAAAGGTCACCGCCGACCCGGACACGCTTTCGGACGTGCCAGAGGTCCAGCGCTTTCTCACCATGCAGCGAGACCGGATACCCCGCACCGATGACGACTGGCCGGAGCTGGAAGGCCTCGCCTATGTGGCTCTGACCGCCTGGGAGGAAGTGACGGGCACGGATACCCAAGCCCTGTTCGACGTCCTTGAAGCCCGCGGTGAGACGTTCGCGGGAGCGTTTCATTCAACGGACGAGGAGTAGGACCCTCAAGACAAGGAAGAGGCCGCCCGAAGGGTACCGCGAAGTTACCGTTTCATCCGCGAGTTCTACGGCCGCGCCTAGATACCGGCATTCTCCATCGACGGGAAGCGGACCCACTACCGTTCCTGGCCACTGTCACCCAGCGGGAGGCCCTGCCACCAGGCCGCGCACGCTCGCGGGCAATGCGACCGGTGGGGCCGCTACTCACGCACGGCCCGGTCCCACACTTCGAGAGCTGCATTTCAAACGGTGCGCGACCCCGGACACACAGATCACCACAAACCATTACAAACACCAGGGCCGCCGAGCTGCCTGTCCACATCCGGACACGCACATCCCCTCAGCCACGGCAACCAAGCAGGAGGCTGGAACGTCCCAATCCCTACCCCCCGTTCTCTTCTTTCGTGATTCGGAGCCCCTGCGATGTCGCAGCCATACGGGCAAGACCCTTACGGATACAGGCCGCAGCAGCCGACGTACCCTCCACAGCAGGGTTACGGCTATCCACCCGGCCCGCCGCCGAGGAAGAAGAGCAGCGCCCCGCTGATCCTGCTGATCATCGGCGTGGTGCTGGTGTTCGTGTTCGGCGGCTGTGCGGTGCTCATCGCCGCGGCTACCGGTGGGGGCAGCAGCGCCCCGACGACGGTCGTGGCCGACCGCGAACCCGCCGACGAAGACCAAGCACCGGAACCGGAATCCGATGCCGCAGAAGCAGAAGCTAAGCCGGAAGCCAAGCCTAAGACCGCAGGGATCGGCTCACGGGTACGAGACGGAAAGTTCGAGTTCACCGTCACCAGGCTGGAGAAGCGAGACCGGGTCGGCGGCGAATTCCTCAGCAAGGACGCGCAAGGCGTGTTCCTGCTCGTCCATGTCAAGGTGACGAACATCGGCGATGAGTCGGAGTCGTTCATGGGCGCCGAGCAGAAGCTGTTCGACGCAAAGGGCCGCGAATTCGAAGCGTCGTCGGAGGCAGCCTTCTACCTGGATGACTCGAAGTCGCTCTACGAGAAGATCAACCCTGGCAACTCGGTGGACGGCGTGGTGCTGTTCGACATTCCGAAGAATGTGAAGCCTGTCTCGATCGAGCTCCACGATTCGATCTTCTCAGACGGAGTGAAAGTGTCCCTGGCGGGCTCATGACCGCCACGAAGAGCCTCGAGAAAGTACCAGAAGGCTCAAGCTCCCATTCTTCACATCCATAGCCCCCAACACGCGGCACACGTTTCACCGTCGCCCCGGCGCGAGCCGCGCAGATCTCGCGCAGCGCCGGGGCCACGCCCATGGGCGGGCCCCGTCTTCCTGCCTGGTCTGCGCTTCCCGCGTGCCTCGCCCGCCTGTGAATCAGAGGGCCAAAATCCCAACCTCTTGGACGTAACCCTGAACGAAAAGAACGCCGCTCGACCTCATGTCCCTGGCCTGCTGCCTGAACGAATCCGGGAAGACGCTCACCATGACTGACACGTTCGCCGCCGTCTTCATCGCCATCGCCTGGGTTGTGCTCGCGGCCTTGATCCAGAACTCCGGCAAGAAACCCCGGGCATCGAAACCGGGCAGCGCTCTCGGCTCGATGGCCTACGCGGGGCTTGTCGTCGGCGCGGTTCTCCTCGCCTACCTGGCCCTCACGGGCGGTTTCCGGTAGACGCAGGGACCTCGGCGATCCGCCGAGTCCGTGAGATGCCCGACCGGCCGTCGCTCTTCGGCGCGACCTCCCACACGAGACCGACCCCCAGGCCGCATCCCGCGGGCGCCTCGCTTGTAAGCGGCCATGATGCCCGATCCCGGGTTGCGGCCACCCTCACACCGCTGGCCACCCCCCTACCGCTTCAGAGGCTGGCCAATGGCACGGTGATCATGCCGATCACCTGCCATTCAATCAAGCTGGCGGGCACAACAGATCGATGACCCGAATGTGCTCAAGGCCTTGGCCAGCGGGTTTCGGATAAGGCTCTTCCGGATTGGCCCTGTCACGGTAGGCGGGCTCGCCAGAGGGATGGATGCCGACCCGGGCCGGGTGAGGTACCACCCGCGGCATCGGATGACATGTCAGATCTGATCGCTATGGTCTCCGCCATGAGCGACACCGACAACGCATGGCGCGAACTCCTTGGGCAGGCACCGGGGTTCCCGGCGATAGGCGCAAGCGAGGCCGAAATCGCCGAGCGGGAGGAACGTCTTGGTATACGCCTCCCGCCGACTTATCGCGCCTTCCTCCGCATCGCGAACGGGTGGGGGGAGGGCATCTTCCGGCCCGTCCACGAAATCGGGCGGGTGCGAACCCTCGCCCCATGGCTGGCCGAACTGGCGGACCCCAATCAGCCCTACCCCATCGACAGTGCATCGGATGAGGACTACTTCGTCTACGGCGACGACCAGGATTCCGTGTTCTACCGCCCCGAATATCTCCCCGATTCCATCCTGATCGGGCAGTTCGACGAGGGCGACTATTTCCTCAACCCGCACGTCATCAGCCCGGCGGGAGAATGGGAAGCGTGCTTCGCGGCCGCGTGGCTGCCGGGAGTCGAGCGCCATCGCAGCTTCTTCGACCTTGTGGCCAGTGACATGGACAGATTCAAGGACTTCCAACCCGATGCAAGCTGATCATTGCGGACTCCCCCACCTTGACGGTGGGCCAAACCCGGTCGCCACCCGCAGCACCAGTGCACGCCCCTCGTGATCATTGACTGATGGCGCCGACAAGCAGGGGCTCGTCGAGGACGCTGGGGGTGAACACCACGCCCGTGATCTTGGCTGCCAGCAAGAACGCGCGCGAAATCCTGTTCATGTACATGTCATCCCACGTCGCCTCCCATGCCTCCTCATCCAACTTCTCCGGAGGCAAGCCGGTTTCACGCATGAGCTCGTTGATCAGGTCCGGATCTCTGCCCCACCGGGTGCCTGGCGAGTGCGGCGTGAAGCTGGTGACGACCTCGCCATCCGCCGCGTACACGAAGCTGTCCTCCGCATGATCGTGCCGTGCCACCGCCACCACCTCACATCCCCGAGACAGCCCGGTCAGCCGATCGGGCAGCACCGCCTGGCAACCCCGCAGTTCGACGGCCACGCCCCACTCACCGGCCTGGACGACCCCGACATAGTCGTCATCAGTCATTCCTATGGCCTCCCAGACCTCCCCAGCGAGTTCATGGAAGGTCATCTCTCGCCCTGGGCGTCCGGCCCCGAAGCGGCGCAGCACCTCAGCAGGTTCGAGCCTGCGAAAGAAGGACACGCAGAAGATCTCGCCAAGCAGGTCGTCATGGTCCCCTGGAAAGGCTTCCAACCAACGGAACGGGGCAAGCGGATCGGCCACCGTAACCTTCCTTCGTTGCTCTCCAGGAGCGGCCTTCTCCATACGACAGAACGATCTCTCGCCACGATGAGCTGCGTGATCATTACATGCATTGCATGGCAGGTCGCTGGATCGGGACCTTCAGTCGATCGACCCCACGACAGGCTCCGCCCCATAGTGAGCCGGTGTCAGGGTGACTCCAGTGGCTCGTGCGGCCAGCGCAATGGCGAGACCGATGGAGGTCCGCGAGTCGGCCTCTCCATCCAGCGGCATGCCAAGCTCTCGCATATGAGCCAGCAAGCGGTCAGGATCGCTGCCCTGCCGATCGCCGGGGAAGAACGGCTCGAATGCCGTGACCATCACTCCCTCGACGGAGTAGCCGAAGTGTTCGTCCATGGTGATGCCTGTAATGACCCTTGCCATCTCCGTACCTTGGGAGAGGGTCTCTGGGAGCGGCTGGCAATGGTAGTCGATCAGGACCGCTCCTCCGTCTCCCGCGTAGGCGGCGATGCCCACCTCGCGGGAAATGTCACCGGGAGTGGCGCCGACCCGGTGCAATGCTTCCTCAGGAGACAGGCCCCGCACGAACGTCACGCCGATCAGGTCGCTGTCCTTCTGGCACTCCTCGATGAACCAGGCGTAAGCCATCGGCGATGCGCCGCCCATAATTTTCCCCTTTCGCTGCAGCCTGGACAATGATCCTTTTCGGGGACAGGCTATGGGCGGCAGCCGTTACCTCGATAGGGGCAGCCGGGTACGCCGCCCCTTCCTGAGCTGGCGCCTGTGCCTCTGACTGCCTCGGCTCGGAACGCCAAGATCGACGCAACCCTGATGGCACGCCACCAGCAGAAAAGCCCCGTTTCCATGATCGGAAACGGGGCTTCTTCTGCTGGTGGGCGGTACTGGGTTCGAACCAGTGACCCCTCGCTTGTAAGGCGAGTGCTCTACCGCTGAGCTAACCGCCCCCTGATCGGCACTACACCTTACGACACCAACGGAGCCGATCGCACCTCCACGTCCCACCCGGCGCCCAGGTCCGGGCGGCCGGCGGCGCGCCAGCCGAGGAGGGCGGCGCCGAGCATGCCGGCGTCGACGCCCAGGGCGGCCGGCAGCAGGGGCGGGGCGTCGCGGAACGTGAGGCGCTTGACGAGGCGCGTACGAACCGGATCGAACAGGGCGGGTCCCGCCTCGGCCAGGCCGCCGCCGAGGACGATCATCGAGGGGTCCAGCAGGAGCGTGTACGTGGCCAGCGCCAGGGAGAGGGCTTCGACGGCGTCGTCCCAGACTTCGATGGCGACGGGGTCGTCGGAGGCGACGACCTGTTCGGCGCGTACGCCTTCGACGCCGGCGCGCTGGCTGTAGCGGCGGCCTACGGAGGCGGCGGAGGCGTAGGTCTCCAGGCAGCCGAGCTGGCCGCAGGCGCACTGTTCGCCGTCGGGGAAGACGGGGATGTGGCCGATCTCGCCGCCCCAGCCGGACGCGCCGCCGTACGGCTCGCCGTGGATGATCATGGCGCCGGCGATGCCGGTGCCGATGGGGAGGAAGAGGAAGTCGGGCACGCCGCGCCCGGCGCCGAGGACGCTTTCTGCGAGGCCGCCGGTGCGGACGTCGTGGCCGAGGATGACGGGCACGTCGAGTTCGGTGAAGTCGGTGGCGGGGACCTCGCTCCAGCCGAGGTTGGCGGCGTAGAGGGCCGTGTCCTCGGAGACCAGGCCGGGGACGGCCAGGCCGACGCCCGCGGGCGTGCCGTCGCCGGAGGCGGCGAGGTGGCTGATGAAGGCGCGGATGGCGGCGACGACCGCCTCGGGCCCTTCGGCGCGCGGGGTGGAGCGGCGCTCGCTCAGCAGCACGGTGCCGGTCTCGCTGACCAGGCCGCCCTTCATGGACGTGCCACCGACGTCCAGCGCGACGACGAACGAACTAGTTGAGGACACGAAACGGAACGATAGCGCAGCTCAGCAAATGTCTGGAAAAGTCCTGCAAGATCAGGCGCGTCCGAGCACCCGGTTGAGCGCCGCCTCGACCTCCGCGGACAGCCCGGGCGGAGCGCCGGAGCCGATCAGCGCCTCGGGGTCGACCAGGGCACGGGCGGTGCGGACGGCGCCGCAGGAACGGCACTCGACCTCGCCGAGCCGGCAGATCATCGACGTGGACCCGCACGAGCCGCACGATTCCAGGTCGAGGTCGTGCAGGCGTTGACAGTCCGGGCAGATGAGCACCTGCCGCTCCCGGCGCACCGCGCGCTTCCAGGGGCTGGCCCCGCGGACGGGGTCGGTCTGCCGGGCCCCGCAGCGGTAGCAGGGCATCGTTTCCTCCGTTACGAGATGTCGGCGAGCGCCTTGGCGTAGTCGGCGACGTCGCGCGCCTCACCGGCCGGGTTGACCACCGACCAGCGGATCACGCCCTCGCCGTCGATGACGAAGGTGCCCCGCCGCGCGACGCCCTTCGTCTCGTCGAACACACCGTACGCCCGCGCCACCTGTCCATGTGGCCAGAAATCGGAGAGCAGGGGAAAAACGTAACCCTCCTGGTCCGCCCAGGCACGATGCGTGAACATCGAGTCGACCGAGACGGTGAGGATCTGCGCGTCACCCGCGGCGAAGTCACGCAGATCGGACAGCTCGCGGTGGCACACGCCGCTGAACGCCAGCGGGTAGAAGACCAGCACGACCTTCCTGCCCCGGAACTGAGAAAGCCTCACCGGAGTGCCGTGCTGGTCCCGCAGCTCGAATTCGGGAGCCGGGGCGCCGACCCCGGCAGGATGCCCGTTCACGGTTCCATCCTGCCGTACGGCTGGCGTCCGCGCTCCTGTCGTCAGGCTCCTACCGCCGGCCCTTCGGGGCGACGAGCCTGGTCCCCGACCAGTCGGGGGCCGCGGAGATGCTGCTGGTCTGCGATAGACCGGCCGTAGTGGCATCCTCCCCGATGTCGCTCGGCTCCACGTGGCCCTCGCGCCCGGCCTTCGGAGTCAGCAACCAGATCTGGCCACCGTCGGCGAGTGCTCGCATGGCATCGCCGCTCAGGACGTCGAACAGGTCCCCGTCGCCGTCGCGCCACCACAGCAGCACCACGTCGACGACGTCGTCGGTGTCTTCGTCCAGCAGTTCGTTGCCGGTCAGGTCCTCGATGGAATCGCGAAGCTCGTCATCGACGTCCTCGTCCCAGCCGATCTCCTGCACCACCTGACCCGGCTTGAGGCCGAGTCGTTCGGCCAGGCCGCGCTCGCCCTGCGCCTGACCCGCGGTCGCGCTCACGTTTATCCCTCCTGCTTGAGTGGCCCCGCATATGCGGTTTATCGCTTCGGGACAGTCCACACGCTGTGACCCTCAGTCGTCAACGGTCGCCACGGGTACGGCCCTACTCGGCCAGAATCAATCAGACAAAAACGACAGCCGAACCTGGCGTTGCGGGTTGTCGACATTCAGGTCCACCAGCGCGATGGACTGCCAGGTGCCCAGCGCCAATCTGCCGCCCAGCACGGGGACCGTGACGTACGGCGGAATGAACGCGGGCATCACGTGTGACCTGCCGTGACCGCGCGAGCCGTGGGCGTGGCGCCACCGGTCGTCGGCCGGCAGCAGGTCACGCAGCGCGGACAGCAGGTCGTCGTCGCTGCCGGAGCCGAGCTCCAGCAGCGCCACGCCGGCCGTCGCGTGCGGGACGAAGACGTGCAGCAGCCCGTCGTCACCCCGCGCGCGGACGAATTCGGCGCATTCCCCGGTGATGTCGTGCACCGTCTCGCGTGAACCCGTGGCCACGGAGATGAGTTCTGATCTCACGGGGAAATTCTACTGAGGCACAATGACGGCATCAGGGCCGGGAAACACCAGCCCGGTGTGCCCGTCGTCGAAGCGCACGATGTACGGAGGGCCGCCGTCCGCGCCCTGGACCTCGATGATCACTCCGCTCCGGTCCCTTTCGCCAACGGTGTTCCCGTGCACGAGGAGCCGGTCTCCTACCGTCGCATTCATAGCTACAGCCTCGTACGGACGCGGCCGTACGAAAAGAGGGCGGCGGCCGGAGCGGCGCGACAACGGCCGCAATCATGACCGAACCGTTACCTGAGAGTTCGCTGAGAACGCCCGGAAGGCAGGCGCCGGAGGAGCCGGATGCCTGCCGTTAGACTCCGCGCGGCGCTTGCCCCCTCCCCGGGAGTGACGCGGCCACCCCGCCGGGGGATACTCAGGAGCGCAAGGCAAAAATTTGTAGCTTTTCCCGTCTTGTTAAAATGCGGGACGGATGTAACCTATGCGGTTGATTCGTCCTACCATCGGTGGTCTAGGCCACCAGTGGTACCCCTGCCAGCCGCGACACCCTGGTTACCGGTGAGTAGAGATGCACTTTCTACGCCGAGCGACCAGGATGGAAAGCGACCCAGACCAGACATCAGTCATCCTCGGAAGGCGAGACCCAGTGGCTTCCGGACGCCAGCGTTTCTCGATCATCAGCGACGGCCTACCCAGCCAGCTGCCTGATGTCGACCCCAGTGAGACCAACGAGTGGCTCGAGTCCCTCGACAACGTCGTCAAGACGGAGGGCCGCACCAGAGCCCGCTACCTGATGCTCCGCATGCTGGAGCGGGCGCGCGAGCACCAGGTCGGCGTGCCGGGCCTGCGCAGCACCGACTACATCAACACGATCCCGCCGGAGCGCGAGCCCTGGTTCCCCGGCGACGAGCACGTCGAGCGGCGCATCCGGGCCTACATCCGCTGGAACGCGGCGGTCATGGTCTCGCGCGCCAACGCCCGCACCAACGTGGGCGGCCACATCGCCACCTACGCCTCGGCCGCCTCCCTGTACGAGGTCGGCTTCAACCACTTCTTCCGCGGCAAGGACCACGGCGAGTCGGGCGACCAGGTCTTCTTCCAGGGTCACGCCGCGCCGGGCATCTACGCCCGCGCCTTCCTGGAGGGCCGTCTCAACGAGGCCCAGCTCGACGCCTTCCGCCAGGAGCTGTCGCACGGCTTCCACGGCCTGCCCTCCTACCCGCATCCGCGGCTCATGCCTGACTTCTGGGAGTTCCCCACGGTCTCGATGGGTCTGGGGCCGATCGGGGCGATCTACCAGGCGCGGTTCAACCGCTACCTGCTCAACCGCCAGATCAAGGACACCAGCCGCAGCCACGTATGGGCGTTCCTGGGCGACGGCGAGATGGACGAGCCCGAGTCGCTCGGCGCCATCGGCGTGGCCGCGCGCGAGGAGCTCGACAACCTCACCTTCGTCATCAACTGCAACCTGCAGCGGCTCGACGGCCCGGTGCGCGGCAACGGCAAGATCATCCAGGAGCTGGAGTCCTACTTCCGCGGCGCCGGCTGGAACGTCATCAAGGTCGTCTGGGGCCGCGACTGGGACCCGCTGCTCGCGGCCGACGTCGACGGCGTGCTCGTCAACCAGATGAACACCACCCCCGACGGCCAGTTCCAGACCTACTCGGTCGAGTCGGGCGGCTACATCCGGGAGAACTTCTTCGGCGGCGACCCGCGCCTGCGCAAGATGGTCGAGCACCTGACCGACGACGACATCCGCAAGCTGTCGCGCGGCGGGCACGACTACCACAAGGTCTACGCGGCGTTCAAGGCCGCGCGCGAGCACGTCGGCCAGCCGACGGTCATCCTGGCCCAGACCATCAAGGGCTGGACGCTCGGCAAGGACTTCGAGGCGCGCAACGCCACCCATCAGATGAAGAAGCTCACCAAGGCCGAGCTCAAGGAGTTCCGCGACCGGCTCTACCTGCCGATCCCGGACTCGGCGCTGGAAGGCGACCTGCCGCCGTACTTCCACCCGGGCGAGAACGACCCCGAGATCGCGTACATGAAGGAGCGCCGCGCCGCGCTCGGCGGCGTGCTGCCCAAGCGCGTCGTGCGCGCCAAGCCGGTCAAGCTGCCCGGCGACGCCGCCTACCAGACGTTCGCCAAGGGCTCGGGCAAGCAGCAGGTCGCCACCACGATGGCGTTCGTGCGGCTGCTCAAGGACCTCATGCGCGACAAGGAGATCGGCCACCGGTTCGTGCCGATCATCCCCGACGAGGCCCGTACGTTCGGCCTCGACGCGATGTTCCCCACGGCGAAGATCTACTCGCCGCACGGCCAGACGTACGAGGCCGTCGACAGGGAGCTGCTGCTGTCGTACAAGGAGTCGGTGCAGGGCCAGATCCTGCACGAGGGCATCAGCGAGTCGGGCTCGATGGCCTCGGCGATCGCCGTCGGCACCTCGTACGCCACGCACGGCGAGCACATGATCCCGGTCTACATCTTCTACTCGATGTTCGGCTGGCAGCGCACCGGCGACCAGATGTGGCAGATGGCCGACCAGATGACGCGCGGCTTCCTGCTGGGCGCCACCGCCGGCCGCACCACGCTCAACGGCGAGGGCCTGCAGCACGAGGACGGCCACACGCCGCTCATCGCCTCGACCAACCCGGCGGCGATCTCCTACGACCCGTCGTGGGCGTTCGAGGTCGCGCACATCGTCAAGGACGGCCTGCGGCGCATGTACGGCGAGCAGCCGGAGGACGTGTTCTACTACCTGACCGTCTACAACGAGCCCTACCTGCAGCCGGCCCAGCCCGAAGGCATCGACGTGGACGGCCTGCTCAAGGGCCTCTACAAGTTCGCCGAGGGGCCGCAGACGCAGGGGCCGAAGGCCAACATCCTGTCCTCCGGCGTGGCGGGCCCGTGGGCGATGGAGGCCCAGCGGCTGCTGGCCGAGGAGTGGGGCGTGTCGGCCGACGTGTGGTCGGCGACGTCCTGGACCGAGCTGCGCCGCGACGCGCTGGCGTGCGAGGAGCACAACCTGCTCAACCCCGACGCCGAGCAGCGCGTCCCGTACGTGACGCAGGTGCTGTCGCAGGCGCAGGGCCCGTTCGTGGGCGTCAGCGACTACATGAAGGCCGTCCAGGACCAGATCGCGCAGTGGGTGCCGGGTGACTGGTCCTCGCTGGGCACCGACGGGTTCGGCCTGTCCGACACGCGCTCGGCGCTGCGCCGCCACTTCCACGTCGACGCCGCCTCGATCACGCTGGCCGTGCTGACCAGCCTGGTCAAGCGGGGTGAGCTCGACGGCGAGGTGCTGCGCGAGGCGATCGCCCGCTACCACCTGAAGAACGGCGTGACCGAGGCCGGTGGCGCCGAGAGCAACGACACCCAGTCGATGGGCGTCTGAGACGACCCGGACGGGCGGGACGGCACGACCGTGCCGTCCCGCCCGTTCCGGTGGGCCGTCACGTATTGTGGGCACTACTTCCCCCTGAGCTGACGAGGGGAAATGTCGCATGCGCCGCGTACTGGCCGCCGCAGTCCTGGCCGCCGCAACCACGGGTTGTGTGAGCACGGCCAAGCCCGCCACCGATGTGATTCCGGAGACTGACAAGATCGCGTGGGGCCCGTGCACGGACGTGGCCCGCCCCGACGGCGAACCGCCCGTCGAGAAGGACGCGACGGTCCGGTGCGGCAAGCTGAGCGTCCCGCTGAACTACTCCGACCCCGGCGGCGAGAAGATCGACCTGGCGCTGATCAAGCTCGCGGCGACCGACCAGAAGAAGCGGATCGGGTCGCTGCTGTTCAACTTCGGCGGCCCCGGCGCCTCCGGCGTCGACACGCTCGACCAGGCGGGCAAGGCGCTCGGCGCGCTGCGCACCCGCTACGACCTGGTCAGCTTCGACCCGCGCGGCGTCGAGCGCAGCTCCGGCGTGCGCTGCGGCGGCACCGCCGACCTCGACCGCTTCACCTCGCTCGACACGCTGCCCGCCAACGCGCAGACCCGCGCCGAGATCGACGCGGCCAACCGGCGCTTCGCCGAGCTCTGCGCGCGCGACTCCGGCAAGATCCTGCCGTACGTCGGCACCGCCAACGCCGCCCGCGACATGGACCGCATCCGCACCGCCCTCGGCGACGAGAAGCTCAACTACGTCGGCATGTCCTACGGCACCCAGCTCGGCGCCGTGTACGCCACGCAGTTCCCGGAGAACGTGGGCCGGATGGTGCTCGACGCGCCGCTGGACCCGACGGTCACGTTCGAGGAGCGCACGCTGGCCCAGACCAAGGGCTTCCAGAAGTCGTACGAGGCCTTCCTGAAGGACTGCGTGAAGGACACCTGCGAGGTCGGCGCCGACGTCGCCGCCGCGGGCTCGAACGTCGAGAAGCTGATGAACGACCTGGCCGCCAAGCCGATGAAGGTCTACCACCGCCAGCTCACGCAGGGGCTGGCCGCCACCGGCGTCGCCGCCGCCCTCTACTCGGAGCTGACGTGGCCGTTCCTGGAGAGCGCGCTCGGCCAGGCGCTCAAGGGCAACGGGGCGGCGCTGCTCTATCTGGCCGACACCTACACCGGCCGCGGCGAGGACGGCTCCTACACCACGCAGACGACCAGCTTCCCGGCGATCACCTGCGTCGACACGGCCGAACGCCCCGACGCGGCCACGCTGCGGCGCACCGAGACGGCCTCGCTGAAGATCTCGCCGCTGTTCGGCGGCGCGGGCTCGGGCGCGCTGTGCGACGTGTGGCCGGTCAAGGGCAGCGATGAAGCCAGGAAGGTCGACGCCACCGGCTCGGCGCCGATCCTCGTGGTCGGCGGCAAGAACGACCCCGCCACCCCGTACGAGTGGGCGCCCAAGCTGACCAGGCAGCTCAGGACCGCCACGCTGGTCACCTACGAGGGCGAGGGGCACGGCGCCTACCTGTCGGGCAGCAAGTGCGTCGCCGAGCTGGTGAACGGCTACCTGCTCAAGGGCAAGGTGCCCGAGCGCGGCGCCTCCTGCCCGGCAGCCTGACGCCTCCGGGCCTGACGCATCGGGCCTGACGCTTCGGGCCCTGGACGCGCCGCCACTCGGCGGTCGGCGGCGTGTCCAGGGCAGGGGTGGCCGCTCGCGGGAGCGGCCCGCGCGGGACCGGGACGCGGGGAAGGCGGCACCCGGCCCGCGACGATCAGGGGCGGCTCACGCGCGGGGCCGGTAGACGCCGAAGACGCTGCCCGACCGGTCGCGCACGTAGGCGAAGTCGGTGCCCGGGGCGTCGCCGACCACCTTCGTCAGCACCTTGCCGCCCAGCTCCTCGCCGCGCCGGCAGGTCTCCGCCACGTCGGCCACCTGCACGTGGAAGACCGCGTGCGCCGGGAACTCGCCCTTGGTGCCGAACAGGCCGCCGACGGGCTCACCGCCCGGGTAGCGGATCAACCGGTAGTCCATCGAGCCGTCGCCCTCCCGGGCGAAGGTCCAGCCGAACAGCTCGCCGTAGAAGCGCTCGGCGCCCTCCGGGTCGTCGGTGGCCACCTCGAACCAGTTGACCGTGTTGTCAGCCATCGCCATCTCCTCCACAACTTTCGAACAAGACAACGATCTAACGCGATGGCGACAACCCTATGTCGGTGTTTCCTCTTGACTTTTCGAGCATTCAATCGAGTACGGTGCCGTGCACGAGCAGGTCGGGGACATCGGTGGCATAGCCCTCCAGCGGCCGGTCGGGGCAGCGCTCGGCGGTGACGGAGGCGGCGGCGATGCGGTCGAGCCGGAAGACGCGCACGTCGTCACGGAGCCGGCACCACGCCACCAGATACCAGAACCCGCCTCGGCCGCCCAGGAACACGCCGGGCTCGACGTCGCGCGAGGTCAGCGCGCCCTTGGCGTCGGCGTAGTCGAGCCGGAGCACCCGGCGGCGCAGCAGCGCCTCCTCGATGGCGCGGGAGATGCCCTCACCGCCCATCGGCCGGGCGCCGCCCGGCTCGGCGGGCTCGGTGACGTGCACCACCCGCCGCGCCAGCTCCCTGGCCAGCTCGCCCTCGCGGCCGGGCATGGCGGCGACGACCTTGCGTAACGCGCTGCGGGCCTGCCGGCCGAACGGCTGGTCGCCGGCCCGGCTGAGCGCCACCGCGATGGCCACCGCCTCGGCGGGGGTGAAGTTGAGCGGCGGCAGGGACATCTTCCTGTCGATCGCGTAGCCGCCCTTGCGCCCCGTCTCGGCGTAGATCGGCACCCCGGACTCCTGCAGGGCGGTGATGTCGCGCTCGATCGTGCGCACGCTCACCTCGAACCTGCCGGCCAGCTCGCGGGCCGAGCGGCAACGGGGCGAGATGGCGCGCAGGTCCTCGACGAGCGCGTAGAGCCGGTCGGTACGGTTCACACCCGCGACGCTACGCGCGGACACCGACAATCCCGAGCGCACCGGGGTTTCGGGCGTCCGGAAGGGGGTCAGCGAGCCCAGTCGAGCAGCTCGTCCACCGGCCAGGTGTTGACGATCCGGCCGGCCTCGATCCCGCACCTGGCCGCCCGCTCGCAGCCGAAGCGCTGCCAGTCGAGCTGGCCGGGCGCGTGCGCGTCGGAGTTGATCGCGAACACGCACCCCTGCTCGTACGCCTGGCGCAGCAGCCGCTTGGGCGGGTCGAGCCGGTCGGGACGCGAGTTGATCTCCACGGCGACCCCGAACCGCCGGCACGCCTCGAAGACCAGGTCGGCCTCGAACTCCGACTCCGGCCTGCGCGAGCCGCGCGCTCCCCCGGCCTGCACGACCCGGCCGGTGCAGTGGCCGAGCACGTCCACGAGCGGGTTGGCGACGGCCGTCACCATCCGCCGGGTCATCTCGGAGCTGGGCATGCGCAGCTTGGAGTGCACGCTGGCGACCACCACGTCGAGCCGTTCCAGCAGCTCCGGCTCCTGGTCGAGGCTGCCGTCGAGGTTGATGTCGACCTCGATGCCCGTCAGGATGCGGAACGGCGCCAGCCGCTCGTTGAGCGCCTCCACGACGTCGAGCTGCTCGCGCAGCCGCGCCGCCGGCAGCCCGCGGGCGACGGTCAGCCGCGGCGAGTGGTCGGTCAGCGCCAGGTAGGCGTGGCCCAGCGACTCGGCCGCCTCGGCCATCTCCTCGATCGGCGATCCGCCGTCGGACCAGTCGGAATGGCTGTGCAGGTCGCCCTTGAGCGCCGCGCGCAACGCCGCCGTCTCGTCGTCGAGGTCGGCCCCCTCCGTGGCGCGCAACCGGCGCAGATAGGTCGGGACCTGACCGGCCAGCGCCTCGGTGACGACCAGCGCGGTCACCTTGCCGATGCCGGGCAGCTCGGCCAGGCCGCCCGACTCCGCGCGCCGTACGAGCTCGTCGCGGGGCAGGTCGGCGACGACGGAGGCGGCGCGGCGGAAGGCGCGCACGCGGTAGGCGGGCTCGCCCGCCCGCTCCAGCAGGAAGGCGATTTCCCGGAACGCTTCGACCGGTTCCATACGTTCATCCCTATCAAAAGCGGCAACGGGCCAGGTCACCGTCGGATCACGGGCGATTGAAGGCCGGCCGGAACCCCCGCTAGGCTGTGCGACCCACGAAGGAGCCCGATTGCCCCCCAAGCCGCCCCCACCGAAACAGCGCTCGTCGAAAGCGATCACCCTGACCGTCATCGGCGTCGTGTCCGTCATGGTGGTCGGCTACTGCGCGGCGACGCAGGACGACGACGAGGTCACCGCCGACTGCGTCGACACCAGCCAGCAGCTCCCCGACGGCTCCTACCCGGTCGTGGACGAGGACTACTGCGACGACGACCACCACTCCCACTACTACGCCGGGCCGCGGGGCGCCTACCACTGGTACTACGGCGGCGTCCGCAACGGCACCCGCGTGCGCGGCGGCACCACGCTGCGCCCCTCCGACGTCACCATCTCCACCCGCACCGGGCGCGAGATCCAGCGCGGCGGCTTCGGCAGCGGCCGCAGCAGCGGGAGCTGACCGGTGCGACGCGAGCAGGGCGCTCCCCGCGACGGCTGGGACAAGACGATCGAGAGCCAGGGCCTGGCCTACCACCGCGCGGCCCACCCCGAGGGGCTGAGCAGGCCCTACTGGGACGAGTCGGTCCACTACGTGTTCTCCATGGACGAGGTCGAGTCGCTGGAGGAGCAGGTCGAGGAGCTGCACGGGATGTGCCTCCAGGCCGCCGAGCACGTGGTCTCCACCGGCCGCCTGGCCGACCTGGCCATCCCGGAGTGGGCGGCCGGCGACGTGGCGCGCTCGTGGGAGCGGCGCGACGCCCACCTCTACGGCCGATTCGACCTGCGCTACGACGGCACCGGGCCGGCCAAGCTGCTGGAGTACAACGCCGACACGCCGACCTCGCTGCTGGAGTCGTCGGTGATCCAGTGGTTCTGGCTGCAGGACACCCACCCCGGCGGCGACCAGTGGAACTCCGTGCACGAGCGGCTCATCGACCGCTGGCGCGCGATGCCGCTGCCGCCGGGCCCCACCCACTTCGCCTGGACCAACGGCGACGAGACCGGCGAGGAGGCCATGACGCTGGCCTACCTCCAGGAGACCGCCGAGCAGGCCGGGCTGGAGACCGTGGCCGTCGCCATGGAGGACATCGGCTGGGACTCGCTCAACCGGTGCTTCGTCGACGTCGAGGAGCGCAGGATCCGCTCGGCCTTCAAGCTCTACCCGTGGGAGTGGATGCTCGCCGAGCCGTTCGGCCGCCACGCGGTGCGCCACGCGACGTGGATCGAGCCGCTGTGGAAGGCTCTACTGTCCAACAAGGCGCTGCTGGCCGTGCTGTGGGAGCTGTTCCCCGGCCATCCCAACCTGCTGCCCGCCTACCTCGACGGCCCCCGCGACCTCGGCTCGTACATCGCCAAGCCGCTGCTCGGCCGGGAGGGCGCGTCGATGCGGATCGTCACGCCGTCCGGCGGCCTGGAGACGCCCGGTTCCTATGGCCAGGAGGGGTATGTCTACCAGGGCTTCGAGGCGTTGCCGGAGTTCGGCGGCCAGCGGCCGGTCCTGGGCGCCTGGGTGGTCGCCGACGAGGCGGCCGGCCTGGGCATCCGGGAGACGACCGGCCTGATCACCGACGACACCTCTTCCTTCGTACCTCACCGAATCGAGTGACCGTGACCACCGTGTTCCTGGAACATCTCGCCCGCGGCGCGGGCTCCATCGCCTCCTACGCCGCCGTCGGCGTGATCCTGATGATCGTCGGCTTCTACGTGATCGACCTGGCGACCCCGGGCAAGCTCAGCCAGATCATCCGCACCGAGCGCAACCCGAACGCGACCCTGCTGGCCACCTCCGCGCTGGCCGCGGTCGGACTGATCGTGGCCGCCTCCATCTGGGGCTCCGGCGGGCGGCTGGCCGAGGGGCTGGTGAGCACCGCGGTGTTCGGCCTGGTCGGCATCGCCGTGCAGACGCTGGCGATGCTGCTGTTCGACCGGGTGGTCGGCATCTCCGTGCGCGAACTCGTCAAGGAGCCCGAGCTGCAGCCGGGCGCCCGGCTGCTCGCGGTGACCCACATTGCGATCGGCCTGATAACCGCCGTCGCGGTCATCTGAAATCACCTGGCACTCTAGGAGACGTGACAGACCGGACCCGGGAGGACACCACTCGCAGGCTCGAGCGCGCGATGGGCGCGCTCGGCACGGCGGCGATGGCGCGGATGGACGACCAGCTGCCGTGGTTCCGCGCGCTCAGCGCCGAGGACCGCTCCTGGGTGGGGCTGGTGGCGCAGGCGGGCATCGCCGCGTTCGTCGAGTGGTTCCAGCACGCGGGCGAGGACCGGCCCACGCCCAGCATCGAGTTCTTCGGCACCGCGCCGCGCGAGCTGAAGCGGTCGATCTCGCTGCAGCAGACGGTCGACATCGTCCGCGTCGTCGTCCAGGTGGTCGAGGCGCAGACCGACGAGCTGGCCGCGCCCGGCGGCGAGGACCAGCTCCAGCAGGCGATGCTCCGCTACACCCGGGACGTGGCGTTCGCCGCCGCGCACGTCTACGCCCGCGAGGCCGAGGCCCGGGGCTCCTGGGACGCGCGGCTGGAGGCGCTGATCGTCGACGCGCTGGTGCGCGGCGAGGTCGACGACGGGCTGCACTCCTGGGCCGCCGCGCTCGGCTGGACGTCCTCGCCGGTGGTCGTGATCGCCGGGCACGCCCCCGAGGGCGACCCGCGCGCCGTCATCGACGGGCTGCGCGAGCGGGGCCGCCGCATCGGCATGGACCTGCTCGCCGGTGTCCAGGCCGACCGGCTCATCGTGATCGTGGGCGGCGCCGAGAGCGTGAACGACGCGGCCCGGCAGGTCGTCGCCCGGTTCGGCGAGGGCCCGATCGTGATCGGCCCCGAGGTGCCCGACCTGCACGCCGCCGCGCGGTCGGCCCGGGCCGCGCTGGCCGGGCTGAAGGCCTCCTCCGGCTGGCCCGACGCGCCCCGGCCGGTGCACGCCGAGGACCTGCTGGCCGAGCGGGCGCTCGACGGCGACGAGGACGCCAGGGAGCAGCTCGTCGAGAACGTCTATCTGCCCCTCGCGGGCACCCCGCTGCTCGATACGCTGGCCACGTACCTGGAGCAGGGCACGTCGCTGGAGGCGACCGCACGGCTGCTGTTCGTCCATCCCAACACGGTCCGCTACCGGCTCAAGAAGATCACCGAGCTGACCGGCTACCAGCCGACCGAGGGCCGTTCGGCCTTCACCCTGCAGGTGGGGCTCATCCTGGGGCGCCTCGCCGACAGCGCCGAGATGTGGCGGGCCCTAACGTAATCTTCCCGAAACCCCTACTGTGGGGTTCCTACAAAACAGCCCGGACAAAGTTCGTTCAGATCTTCATCGGCGTGTCGAAGTTCTACAGGGCATGGTGGATTTCGTGCTTGTAGTCGTCGCGCCGGGCCAAGGCGCCCAAACCCCAGGTTTCCTCACCCCGTGGCTGGAGCTGCCCGGTGTGGCCGACCGGCTCGCCGCGTGGTCGGAGGTCGCCGGGCTCGACCTGATCGCGTTCGGCACCACTGCGGACGCCGACGAGATCCGCGACACCGCCGTCGCCCAGCCCCTGCTCGTGGCAGCCGCGCTGGCCAGCGCCGAGGCGCTCGGCGTGACCCCCGACCTGCTGGCCGGCCACAGCGTCGGCGAGTTCGCGACCGCCGCGCTGGCCGGGGTGATCACCCCCGAGCAGGCGCTGACGCTGGTCCGCGAGCGCGGCAGGGCGATGGCCGAGGCCGCCTCCGTCACCGAGACCGGCATGACCGCCGTGCTCGGCGGCGAGGAGCCCGACGTGCTGGCGGCCATCGACAAGCACGGCCTGACCCCCGCCAACATCAACGGCTCCGGCCAGATCGTCGCGGGCGGCACGCTGGAGCAGCTCGCCGCCTTCGCCGACGACGCCCCGGCCGGCGCCCGGCTCCGCCCGCTGGCCGTGGCCGGCGCCTTCCACACCGCCCACATGGCCCCCGCGGTCGCGCGGCTGCGCGAGGCCGCCGCCTCCGTCACCCCCGCCGACCCCACCGTGCGGCTGCTGTCCAACGCCGACGGCCAGGTCGTGACCGGCGGCGACGAGGTCATGAGCCGCCTGGTCAACCAGGTGAGCAACCCCGTGCGCTGGGACTCCTGCATGGCGACGATGGCCGAGCTGGGCGTCACCGCGATGATCGAGCTGCTGCCCGGCGGCACGCTGACCGGCCTCGCCAGGCGCGGGCTGCGCGGCGTGAAGACCGTGGCCGTCAAGACCCCCGAACATCTCGACGCCGCCAGGGAGCTGATCAAGTGAGGATCGCCGACACCGCGCCCGGCGCCAGGCTGCTGGCCCTCGGCCACTACCAGCCCGCCCGCGTCGTCACCAACGACGAGCTGGCCAGGACCATGGAGACCAACGACGAGTGGATCCAGTCCCGCGTCGGCATCAAGGAGCGTCGGGTCGCCGCCGACAGCGAGACGCTGGAGGACATGGCGGCCCAGGCGGGCGGCAAGGCGCTGGCCGCCAGCGGTCTGGCCGCCGATGACATCGACCTGGTCATCGTCGCGACCTGCACGCTGGAGTCGCAGATCCCCAACGCCGCCGCGGTCGTCGCGCACCGGCTCGGCATCGACGCCCCCGGCGCCTTCGACGTCAACGCCGCCTGCGCCGGCTTCTGCTACGCGCTCGGCACCGCCGACGCCGCCATCCGCGCCGGCTCGGCCCGCAACGTGCTGGTCATCGGCGCGGAGAAGCTGTCGCAGTGGATCGACTGGACCGACCGCTCCACCGCGGTGATCTTCGCCGACGGCGCGGGCGCCGCGGTCGTCGGCCCCTCCGACACCCCCGGCATCGGCCCGGTCGTGTGGGGCAGCTCCGGCGACAAGTCCGAGGCCATCCGCATCGACGACCGCCACAGCTCGCTGCAGCAGGAGGGCCAGACGGTCTTCCGCTGGGCCACCACCGCGCTCCACCCGGTCGCCAAGCAGGCGTGCGAGCGCGCCGGCGTCGACCCGTCGGAGCTGGCCGCGTTCATCCCGCATCAGGCCAACCTGCGTATCATCGAGTCGATCGCCCGCCGGCTGGGCGCCGAGCGCGCGGTCATCGCCCGCGACATCGTCACCGCCGGCAACACCTCCGCAGCCTCCATCCCGCTCGCGCTCTCGCGCATGCTGGAGCGCGGCGAGGTCCGCTCGGGTGAGCTCGCGCTCATCCTCGGCTTCGGCGCCGGCCTGACCTACGCGGGTCAGGTCATCGAGATCCCCTAAGAAAAGCTTGTACGGCGAAGCCGTGCAGAACCAGGAAAACTAAGGAGAACCAGCGACATGGCCACCGAGCAGGACATCCTCCAGGGCCTCGGCAAGATCATCAACGAGATCACCGGCATCCCGGCCGCCGAGGTCACCCCGGAGAAGAGCTTCGTGGACGACCTCGACATCGACTCCCTGTCCATGGTCGAGATCGCCGTGGCCGCCCAGGACGAGTTCGGCGTCGAGATCCCCGACGACCAGCTCAAGAACCTGAAGACGGTCAAGGACGTCCTCACCTTCATCCAGAACTAGAACGTCCTTACCCCTGATCGACAAGGAGTGCGAAACGTGAGTGCAAACCGGGTACGTGTCGTCGTCACCGGGCTCGGCGCGACGACGCCCGTCGGTGGAGACGTCGCCTCGTCCTGGTCGGCGCTCCTCGCCGGTCAGTCGGGTGTCAGGACCCTCACCGAGGACTGGATCGACACCGTCCCCGTGACGTTCGCGGGGACGGCCGCGGTCGACCCGACCGAGGTGCTGCCCCGGCCCGAGTCCCGCCGTCTCGACCGCAGCGAGCAGTTCGCGATGGTCGCCGCGCGTGAGGCGTGGCAGGACGCGGGAGCGCCGGAGGTGGCGCCCGAGCGGCTGGGCGTCGTCGTGTCCAGCGGCATCGGCGGCATCAACACCACCCTGTCCGCCTACGACACCTACAAGGAGCGCGGCTGGAACCGGCTGTCGCCCTTCACGGTGCCGATGCTCATGCCCAACGGCCCCGCCGCCTGGATCGGCCTCGACCGGGGCGCCCAGGCCGGGGTGCACGCCACGGTGTCCGCCTGCGCCTCCGGCGCGGAAGCCATCGGCTACGCGATGGACATGATCAGGGCGGGCCGGGCCGACGTGGTGATCGCCGGCGGCACCGAGGCCGCCATCCACGGCCTCAACGTGGCGGCCTTCGCCGCCGCCCGCGCCATGTCCACCCGCAACGACGAGCCGCAGCGCGCCTCCCGGCCGTGGGACCGCGACCGCGACGGCTTCGTCCTGGGTGAGGGCGCCGGCATCCTCGTCCTGGAGTCGGAGGAGCACGCCCGCGCCCGCGACGCGCGGATCTACGCCTACGCCTCGGGTGTCGGCTACTCGGCCGACTCCCACCACATCACCCAGCCCGAGCCCGAGGGCCGGGGCATCATCATGGCGATGACGCAGGCGCTCACCGACGCCGGCATCACCGGCCAGGACGTCAAGCACGTCAACGCGCACGCCACCTCCACCCCGGCAGGCGACGTCATCGAGGTGCAGGCGGTGGCCAAGGCCATCGGCAACCACCCGCTGGTCACCTCGACCAAGTCCATGACCGGCCACCTCCTGGGCGGCGCCGGCGGCATCGAGTCCGTCTTCACCGTCAAGGCGCTGCAGGAGCGCATCGTCCCCGCGACCATCAACCTCGACAACGTCGACGACGGCATCGAGGTCGATCTGGTGCACGGCGCCCACCGCGCCCTGCCCGCGGGTGACATCGCCGCGGTCAACAACTCGTTCGGCTTCGGCGGCCACAACGTGACCGTCGTGTTCAAGGGGGCTTAAATGACCGTGCTCGACAACCGCGTGGCGACCGAGGGTCCCGAACAGGAGCCTGCCGATCCCCGCGATCCCGCCGTCCGCCTGGCCGCCCTCCTCGACGAGGGGTCGGTGCGGCTGATTACCCCCGAGGACAAGAGCGGCGTGCTGGCCGCCATGGGCCGCGTCGAGGGAGTCCCCGTCGTCGCGTTCTGCAGTGACGCGCGTTTTCAGGGCGGCGCGATGGGCAGCGAGGGTTGCGAGCACATCGTCCACGCCTATGACGTGGCCGTCCGCGAACGGGTGCCGGTCCTCGGGATCTGGCACTCCGGCGGTGCGCGACTCGCCGAAGGCGTCGAGTCGCTGCACGCCGTCGGCCGGGTGTTCGCCGCCATGACCAAGGCGTCGGGCGTCGTGCCGCAGATCTCCGTGGTCGTCGGCCCGGCCGCCGGCGGCGCCGCCTACGGCCCGGCGCTGACCGACCTGGTGATCCTGGCCGACTCCGGCCGCATCTTCGTCACCGGGCCCGACGTGGTCCGCAGCGTCACCGGCGAGGACGTCACCAGCGCCGCCCTGGGCGGCCCCGAGCCGCACAGCAAGCGCAGCGGTGTCGTGCACGTCGTCACCAAGACCGAGACCGACGCGCTGCTCAAGGCCCGCCAGCTCGCCGTGCTGCTCGGCCACCAGGGCCGGGTGCGCTCCTCGGAGATCGACGAGGTCGACTTCTCCTCGCTGCTGCCCGACTCGCCGCGCCGCGCCTACGACGTCAAGCCGCTGGTCAACGGCCTGCTCGACGAGCCCGGCGTGGAGCTGCACCCCAAGTGGGCGCCCAACATCGTCACGTCGCTGGGACGGCTCGGCGGCCGGACCGTCGGCGTGATCGCCAACAACCCGATGCGGCTGGGCGGCTGCCTCGACGCCACCTCCGCCGAGAAGGCCGCGCGTTTCGTGCGCATGTGTGACGCCTTCGGGGTGCCGCTGGTCGTGCTGGTGGACGTGCCGGGCTATCTGCCGGGCGTCGGCCAGGAGCACGACGGCGTGGTGCGCCGCGGCGCCAAGCTGCTGCACGCCTTCGCCGAGGCGTCGGTGCCGCGCATCACGCTCGTCACCCGCAAGGCCTACGGCGGCGCCTACATCGCGATGAACTCCCGCGCCCTCGGCGCGACCAAGGTGTTCGCGTGGCCGACGACCGAGGTCGCGGTCATGGGCGCGGTCGCCGCGGTCCGCATCCTCAAGCGCCGCCAGCTCGCCGCCGCCTCCGAGGACGAGCGCGCGGAGCTGGAGCAGCGGCTCGCCGAGGAGCACGAGAAGCTCGCGGGCGGCCTCAGCCGCGCGCAGGAGCTGGGCGTGATCGACGAGGTGATCAAGCCGGAGGAGACCCGCGGCGCGATCGCCAAGGTCCTGGCCCAGGCGACCCCGGCCCGGGGCGCGCACGGCAACATCCCGCTGTAGTCCGGACGACGTCGAGGGGCCCCGCACCGATTCGGTGCGGGGCCCTTTCGCGTCTGCTCTCGTGCCAGGGGGACGGGGACGGGGGCGGGGCGGGGACCGCGGAGACGGGCGCGGGGACCGGGAGGACGGGGACCGGGGGGGTGGGGACCGGGGAGATGGGCGCGGCGGACCGGGGAGATGGGGGCGGCGGACCGGGGGCGGCGCCGCGCGTCAGACGGCGGCGTGCAGCCAGCGGACGGGCGCGCCGTCGCCCGCGTAGCGGAACGGCTCCAGCTCCTCGTCCCAGGGCCGGCCGAGCAGCTTGTCGAGCTCCTCCTCCAGCACGCAGCGGCCCTGACCGGCGGTCAGCATCACGGCGCGCAGCCGGTCCTCGGGGATCATGATGTCGCCCGCGGCGCCGATGACCGCGCTGAACGCGCCGAGCGTCGGGGTGTAGGCGTGCCGGGAGCCGTCGACGCCCGGCGAGGCGTCCTCGGTGATCTCGAACCTGAGGCGCTGCCAGCCCATGAGTGAGGAGGCGATGGCGGCGGCGATGCCGGGCCGGCCTTCCCATTCGGCCTGCGCGCGCACCACGTTGGGCGCGGCGGGTTGCGGCGTCCAGGTAAGATCAACGGGCACGCCAAGGACACCCGCGACTGCCCATTCGATATGAGGGCACAGCGCGGGCTGAGCCGAGTGGACGTACAGCACGCCACGAGCAGACACCGGACCTCCCGTTTCGGTACGAGGTGCGCCTTCCCCAACGGCCTCGCCCCGGGATGATCACAAGTGACTAGGGAGAGACTACCGTCGGTCGCAATCCGACACCAGAGGGGGGCCATACCAAGTTGGTGCGCGTGTGACACGTGACAGGACGGCCGGCGGGGAAAGATACCCGCTCATGAACATCCAACAAGTCGGCGACGCGCTCATCCGCCCAGGTCAGGTGCTGACCGACCGCAGCGCGCTGTCCGCCGCCTCGCGCTGGACGCAGGCCGTCTCGGAGGCCGACGGCGTCTGCGTGATCCACCTGTCCGACGGCGTCGACCCGTGCGAGCTGACCGCCGACCTGCGCGAGCACGGCTTCCGCGCCTCCCCCAACCACGTGCTGGCCGGGCAGCCGCTGTTCTTCGGCGGGCCGGCGTCGCGCCCTTTCCCCGCCCCGCCCATCGCCCACCGCCACAGCCGCACCCGCTCGCCGGTGGTGGTCGGGCTGCTCGACACGGGCGTGGCGGAGCACCGCTGGTGGGCCGGGAGCGACTGGTTCGCCGAGCGCCGGGCCGAGGACGACGACGCCGCCGAGGGCCGCCAGGCGGGGCATGGAACGTTCCTGGCCGGATTGCTGACGATGCGGGCGCCGGGCGTGTCGCTGCGGGTGACCCGGGTGCTCGACGGCGAGGGGCTGGGCGACGAGGCGACCGTGGTGCGGGCGCTGCACCGGATGCGCGAGCGGCCGCCCGACGTGCTCAACCTGTCGTTCGGCTGCCACACCTTCGACGGCAGGCCGCCGCCGCTGCTGGCCGACGCGCTGGCCGAGCTGCCCGGCACGGTCGTGGTCGCGTGCGCCGGCAACTCCGCCTCGGACGTGCCCTTCTACCCGGCCGCGCTGGGGCCGGTGGTGGCGGTGGGCGCGGTCGACGACACCCAGCAGCGCCGCGCCCCGTTCTCGGCGTACGGGCCGTGGGTGGATGCCTGCGCCCGCGGCGAGTGGCTGACCAGCACGTTCCCGGAGCGGGGCGAGTTCGCCGGCTACGCCTCGTGGAGCGGCACGTCGTTCGCCGCGGCCCTGGTGGCGGGGGCCATCGCGGACGCCGCGCGCGATCTGCCGGCGGCCCAGGCGGCCAAGGCGGTGCTGGATCCGCAGGCCACCCGGCAAATTCCCGATCTGGGAGTTCTCGTCCCGTCGAGTCTGTAGAGTTTACGCTCAGTCCCCGGGCGATCACGTGGAGGCAGAACGGCCTCCCGGCAGGGTCGGGAAGGAGGCCGTATGCACGACACGCGCGACCCAGCGGAGCTGCTCGCGGCGGCGGCCGATGGCGACCAGGACGCCTGGGACCAGCTCGTGTCCCGCTTCGGGCCGCGGATGTGGGCGGTGGCCCGCTCCTGCGGTCTCGGCGAGAGCGACGCGGCGGACGTCGTCCAGGGCGCGTGGCTGCGCCTGCTGGAGCGGCTGCACGCGATCAGGGAGCCCGCGGCCGTGGGGGCGTGGCTGGCCACCACGACCCGCCGCGAAGCGCTCCAGCTGCTGCGGAAGACTCCGCACAGCGTGGCCGCGGAGCCTCCGGCCGCGCCCGACCCGGCCTCCGCCGTGCTGGAGGCCGACGGCAACCGCCTGCTCTGGCAGACGGTCTCCACCCTGCACGAGCCCTGCCGCACCATGCTCCGGCTGGTGGCGACGGATCTCGGCAGCCGGCAGATGGCCCAGCGCCTGGGCGTCCCGATCGGCAGCGTCGGCCCTACCAGGGCGCGCTGCCTGGAAAAACTGCGCACCCTGATCTCACTACAGGAGACGGTGCAATGATCAACGACGAATACTTCCTGGCGGCCCTCAGACTGGCCGCCGGGAGCGATCCCATCCCGGGACACGTGAGCGCGGCCGCCCGCGACGTCTTCCGGCTCCGGGTCCCCAGCGCGATCACCGCCGTCCCCGCCGAGTGCACCGCGACGCGCGGCGTGCGCGGGCCGGAGGGCCCGCACATGGTCCGCTTCGTGGCGGCCGGGCTCACCTTCGACCTGGAGGTGACCTTCGGCGACGGGCTGATCGACGTGGCGGGGCAGGTGTGCCCGGCTCCCGGCGACGGGACGCTCGTCGACGTACGCACCCCGCACCTGACGCTGAGCAGGCGGCTGGCGCCCAGCGGCCACTTCGCGGTGACCGGGCTGCCGCCGGGCTGGCTCAGCGTGGTCTGCCACCGCCCCGGCAACGCCCCCGTCCAGACCCGGTGGGTGCGCATCCGCCCTTGAACACCGAGCCGAACCTGACGACACCGGAGCATCAGCGGGACACGTCCCCGGTCGTCGCCATGCTCGTGCGCGCGGCGGAGATGGCGGTGCAGCGTTCCGTGGTCGACCCGCGGCAGGCGTTGCGGGCGGGCCGGACGATCCTGGCGAAGGCGGCGGCCGTCCCCGGGAGCGCGGAGGCGACGGCGGTGGCGTTGCGGGCGATGGGCCTGGCCGAGCGTGAGCTGGGCGATCTGGAGGCGGCCGAGCAGCACCTCAGGCAGGCGATCGGCACCGTGGGGGCGCCCGGCGAGCGGCTGGCGCAGGCGCGGCTGTCGCTGGTGACGGTGCGCACCGAGCGCGGCCACCCGCTGCAGGCGCTGCGCGTCGCCGCGCTGGCGTGGGCCTACCTGTCGCCGCTCGACCGCGCCAAGCTCGACACGCAGCGGGCCGTCGCGCTGGCCTGCCTGGGCCGCTACCAGGAGGCCGTCGCCTCCTGCGACCGGGCGCTGCGGGCGCTCGTGGCCGCGCCGGGCACGCTCGACGACCGCAGGTTCCTGGCGGGCGGGCTGCTCAACCGGGGCCTGGTGCACGCCTACCGGGGCGACTGGGACGACGCGATGCGCGACATCAGCGCCTGCCTGGAGATCTCCCGCCACGCCGGGCTCCACCACCTGGCCCGGCTCGCCGCCGCCAACCTGCCCTTTCTCGCCGTACGACGCGGCGACGTCGGCGAGGCGTTCGCCCACTACCGCGCCGCCCAGGACACGCTGTTCGGCTTCACCGAGCGGCTGGCCACGATGCGCGCCGACTTCGCGGGCGCCCTGCTGGCCGCCCACCTGCCCGGCGAGGCGCGGGCGCTGCTCAGCCTGGCCGTGCCCGACCTGGAGCAGTCCGGCGGCCGGGCGGCGCTGGCCGAGGCGCGGCTCAAGCTCGCCCAGGTCGAGCTGCTGACGGGCGACGCCCGCGAGGCGATCACGGTGGCCGAGCGGGCCGGGCGCGAGCTGGCGGAGCAGGAGCGGCACTCGTGGCTGCCGCTGGCCGGGGAGGTCGTGCTGCGGGCCAGGCTGGCGCTGGAGCCGCCGACGCCCGCGCTGCTCGCCGAGCTGATCGCGTGTGCGGGCGAGCTCGAACGCGACGCCGCCCACCTGGCCGGGGCGGCGGCGCTGCGGCTGGTGGCGGCCGAGACCGCGCTGGCCGTCGACGACCACCCGACGGCCTCGGCCCAGCTCGCCCGGCTCACCACGCACGCCAGGCCGCAGGAGCGGTGGATGCCGGCCGGCACCCGGCTGACGCCGCTGTCGTGCGAGACGCAGCAGCGGCGGCTGGCCCAGGCCGCCCAGGTGCCGCCCGTGGTGCGCCAGCACGCGCTCGCGCTGGAGGCGGCGCTGCAGGAGGACGTCCCGGGCGCCTTCCGCGCCGTGAGGGAGGGCCTGGCCGAGATGGGCGGGCGCATGGACACGCTCGACGACCCGGCGTTGCGCGCCCACGCGGCCCGCGCCGGTGAGCGGCTGGCGGCGTTCGGGCTGCGGCTGGCGATCCGCGACGGAGACGCCGGCGCGGTGTTCGAGTGGGCGGAGCGGTGGCGGGCGGTGGCCGCGCCGGCGCACGCCCGCCTGCTGACCGGCTCCGGGCAGCTGCGCGAGGAGTTGGGACGGGCCGCGCTGGTCGAGTACGTCACCGACGAGGAGTCGCTGCTGGGCGTGGTCGTCACCGGCGAGCGCGTGACGCTGCGGCGGCTCGGCGGGCTGCGGGCGGTGGCCGAGACGCTGATCCGGCTGCGCTACTCGCTGCGCCGGGCCGGGCTGCGCGAGGGCGGCGCAGCGCCTCCGCAGCCGATCGACGCCGTCGGGGCCGAGCTCGGGCGGCTGCTGCTGGAGCCCTTCGCTGACGAGCTCGCCGACGAGCTCGGCGAGCGGCCGCTCGTCCTGGTGCCGACCGGGCCGCTGCACACCATGCCGTGGGGCGCGCTGCCCTGCCTGCGCGGCCGTCCGGTGAGCGTGGCGGCGAGCGCGGCCGGTTGGCTGGCGGCGAGCGGACGCGGCGCCGGGGACGGGCGGCCGTCCGTGGTCGCCGCCGCCGGGCCCGGCCTCGCGCACGCCGAGGAGGAGGTGGGCAGGGTGCTCGCCCGCCATCCCGGCGCCCGCCCGGTCCCCGGCCGCAGGCAGGCGGTGCTCGACGCGCTGACGGGCGCGGACGTGCTGCACCTGGCCGCCCACGGGGTGTTCCACGCGCGCAGCCCGCTGCTGTCCGGCATCACGCTGGAGGACGGCCCGCTCATGGCGTACGACCTGCTGCGGGTGGAGCGGGCGCCGAGGCTGGTGGTGCTGTCGTCCTGCGACTCGGGGATGGCGCGCACGCCCGCCGACGGGGCACCGCTCGGGCTGGCCGGCACGTTCCTGTCGCGCGGCGCCGCCTGCGTGGTGGCGGGAATGGTGCCGGTGGGCGACGAGGACGCGCTGGCGCTCATGACGGCCTTCCACGAGCTGCTGGCCGCCGGCCGGCCGCCCGACGCCGCGCTGGCCGTCTCGTCGGCCGCGACGGGGGTGCCGGGCTTCGTGTGCTTCGGGGCCGGTCACCGGCCGCTCGTCCGGCCCGCTGCGGCGGACGCGCGGGCGGGCGTTCAGCCGGTGGCGACGGGCCTCGCCGGGTCGGCCACCCAGTTGGACCACGAGCCCACGTAGAGGGCGGCGTCGATCCCGGCGATCGCGAGCGCGAGCACCTCGTGCGCGGCCGTCACGCCCGACCCGCAGTAGGCGCCGACCGGCACGCCGCCCGTCACGCCCAGCCCGGCGAAGCGGACCCGCAGCACGTCCGGGGCCGGGAAGCGGCCGTCGGCGCCCACGTTCGCGGTGGTCGGGGCGCTGACCGCGCCGGGGATGTGCCCGGCCACCGGGTCGACCGGCTCCACCTCACCCCGGTAGCGCTCCTCCGCCCTGGCGTCGAGCAGCACGCCGGAGCCGGCCAGCGCCGCGGCCTGCCCGGCGTCGAGGACCGGCATCCCGCCAGGCGTGGCCGTGAAGTCGCCGGGCTCGGGCCGGGGCTCGTCCTTGGTGACCGGCAGCCCGGCCGCGATCCAGGCGGGCAGCCCGCCGTCGAGCACCCGTACGTCCTGGTGGCCGAAGTAGCGCAGCGTCCACCAGGCGCGGGCGGCCACCGTCGAGCCCGCGTCGTCGTACACCACGACGGGCCTGCCGTCCGACACGCCGAGCCGCCGCATCGCCCGCTCGAACGCGTCCGCGCCGGGCAGCGGGTGCCGGCCGGCGTCGCCGGGCGGCGCCGCCAGGTCGGCGTCGAGGTTGCAGAAGACGGCGCCCGGCACGTGACCCTCGCGGTAGAGGCCGATCCCGGGCGGGCCGCCCAGCCGCCAGCGCACGTCGAGCACGCTCGCCGTGTCGCCCAGCGCGGCCAGCTCGTCCGGAGTGATCAGCGGGCTCATCTGCGGGATACCTCCACAAGTGGTACGAGCTGCTCGGCGGCGGTCATGGAGCCGTGGTAGCCGGTGAAGAGCGCCTCGATCCGATGCGCGGACGGGGCGATGATCGCCAGGTCAGTGTAGGGGACGGCGAGCACGTCACCGATGCGCCGCAGCCACGCGCCGCGCACGTCCGGCCCGAACCAGCCGGCCTCGACCGCCTCCTCGCGCGGCACCACCCAGGCGCGCCCGTTGAGCGTCGCCGCCCAGGCGTCGAGCACGTCGCCCGCCGCGCCGGGCTCGGCGTAGACGTGGCGGGCGCGGGCCTCGCCGCCGAGCATCGCCACGCCGCGCGTCAGCTCGGGCGTCTTCTCGGCGTCGAGCTTGTCGGCGGCGTTGACCATGCCGTGGTCGGCGGTCACGTACAGGGCGGCGCCGTCGGGCAGTCCCTCGGCCAGGCGCTCGGCCATGCGGTCGACGATCGCCAGCTGCCGCAGCCACTCGTCGCTGCCCCAGCCGGTCATGTGCCCGGCCGCGTCGAGGTCGCCGTAGTAGACGGTGACGTGGGCGCGCGGCCCGGCCAGCTCGGCCAGCGCCCTGGTGACGCGCTCGTCCGGCGTCTCGGCGGGGGCGTAGCGGACGCCCCGGTAGACGGCGTCGGTCAGGCCGGTGCCCTCGAACTCGGCCGGGGCCACGTAGACGGCGTCGATCCCGGCCGCGGCGGCCCGCTGGTAAACAGTGGTGCTCGGCTGCCACTCGGCCGGGTCCATCGGCGTCCCGGTCCAGCGCAGGCAGTTGAACAGCAGGCCGGCGCCGGGCACGGCCAGCGTCATGCCGAGCATGCCGTGCTCGCCCGGCGGCAGCCCGGTGCCGAGCGAGCACAGGCTCGTCACGGTCGTCGCGGGAAACCCGGCGGTGAGGGTGGCGGGCGGCGCCGCGTGGGCCGGAGGGGCGATCGTCCCGCCGGTGGCGGTGGTCGCGGCGGCGGCCGTGAGGAAGGGAGCGGCGTCCGGGTGGGCGCGCAGGAGCTCCGCGCCGAGGCCGTCGACCAGGAACAGGCAGGTGCGGGTGGCGGGCGCGATCGCCAGCGGGTTGGGCTCGTCGAGGCCGAGGGCCGCGAGCAGGGAACGGGCGAGGTCGGGCAACGAGGCCCCGCCGTAGGCCGGCACCAGCGGCACGCTGTCCATGCCCTCGATCTTAGACGCCGCGGCGGCGCCCACCTACAGCGTCGGCGAGGCCGTACGGGGGATGATCGCTCAGGCGGCGGCGCGGGCCGTGGCCTCCGACAGGGCCTTGGCGAAGGCCAGCACGTGGGTGACCGCCTCGGGGCCGTCGGCTGCCTCGCTGACGCGCAGGGACAGGTCGTCGGCGGTGATGGCGCCGGTGTAGCCGTGGTCGGCCTCGCAGTTCTCGTCGCCGCAGGTGGCCGGTTCGAGGTCCACGTGGGAGATGGCGCCCCAGCCGATGGTGAGTGTCACCTCGGTGGGCGGCACGCCCGGGACGTAGGAGGCGGGGTCGGGAACCACCCGGGTCACCGCGACCGACTGGACGCGGCTCAGCCGCACCGCCTCCGTGGTCGTGGACGCGTGCGCCGTCGAGACCCCCTCCACCGCCGGGTGCTCGTCGGTGTGGCACACCAGCAGCCTCGTGCCGGACAGCACCAGCACGGTGACGTGCCGGCGCACCTCCATCGCGGGATCGAAGGTGGCCTCGTGATGGACCACGAACGCGGTCACGGCCTCCTTGCCCAGCGCGGATTCGACCGCATCGGTGACGAGGTCGGGATAGTAGCCGCTGCGCTCGATCGCTTCACGCAGGCCCGCGGCTGAGACTCGGGTTTCCCTCATGGATCCAGTTTGCCAGGGCGTCGCAGTGCACTCACCCGCCGGATATAACGCTCTATAACGTCTTCAACACCGAAATTTTCCCTTTCGCCCCCAGCTCCCCCGCCGGGGCGGAGCCCGCCGCCCGTGCCGGTCAGCCCAGGCGGCGGGGGCCGCCGTCCAGCCGGGGGCCGGGCGGGGTGCGGAGGGTCACGCGGGCGCCGAGGACGATCACGCCGCTCTCGCCGACGAGGACCTGGTCCAGGTCGAGGCGGGCCAGCTCCGGCAGGTCGTGGGCCAGACGGCCCACCCTGACCAGGAGGTCCTCCAGGGCGTCGACGGCCACCGGCGGGTAGCCGTACTCGCCGAACAGCAGCGGCGCGGCCCGTACGGACCTCACCAGGCCGGCGGCGTCGTCGCGGGTCAGCGGCGCGAGACGGAACCCCTGGTCGAGCAGCAGGCGCGCGGTCACCTCGCCCAGCCCGAACGACACCACCGGCCCGAACGCCGGGTCCTCGACAACGGTCACGACCGTGGGGACGGCGGGCTGCGGGGCCATGCGCTGCACGGCCAGCTCCGTGGCGTCGCCGAACTGGCGGGCGAGCTCGGCGTACGCGTGACGGACGCTCTCGGCGGTGGACAGGCCCAGGCGTACGGTCCCGGCGCGGCGGGCGGCGCGGGGGTCGGCGAGCTTGAGCACCACCGGCCACCCGAGCCGTTCGGCGGCGGCCACCGCCTCGTCCGGCGACCCGGCCACCTCGGCCGGCCACACGCTCAGCCCGTAGCAGGCGAGCAGCTCGGCCGCCTCCGCCAGGACCGGCGGCCCCGCCTCGGCGAACGCCCCGGCGTCCGGCGCGGCGTCCGGCGCGGCGTCCGGCGCGGGGTCCGGCGCGGGGTCCGGCACAGCGTCCGGCCCGGCGGCGGCTTCGTCCCCGGGGGTGCCGGGTGCTTCCTGGGGCGGCGGGGTGAGGGTGCGATGGACGAGCGCGCGGGCGCGCGGGGTGTCGATGTCCTCCAGGTCCGCCGGGGGGACGGCGGGGCGGGCGCGCCAGGCGGCGTAGCGGACGGCGTGGGACAGGGCGCGCACCGCCTCCTCGGGGGCCGCGTAGGAGGGGATGGAGCCGCGGGCCGGGGCGGCGCCCGTCTGGAGGCAGGGGTGCATGCCCAGATGCCCCTGGAAGGTGGCGAGAACGGGCTTGGCCGAGCCCCGCGACACCTCCATGAGCCGGTCGGCGATGCCCGCGGCGTCACCCGGGATGGGCGGCATGTAGATGACGACCGCCGCGTCGACCTCGGGTGAGGCCAGCTCGGCGGCGAGGGCCGTGCCGAACTCGTCCGGCCCGGCGGCGGGGCCGAGGTTGGCCGGGGGCCGGGGGGCGAGCCCGGCGGCGACGCAGGCGTCCGCGGCGAGCAGGCCGAGCGCGTCGGAGTTGGTGACCAGGGCGACGCGCGGCCCGGCGGGCAGCGGCTGGTAGGCCAGGAGCTGGCCGACGTCGAAGAGCTCGATGAGGTCGGCCACCCGGATCAGCCCCGCCTGCTCGAACAGGGAGCTGACGGCGGAGTCTGGCAGGCCGAGCTCCTCGGCGGAGTGGCCGGACGGGGTGCCGCCGCTCTTGACGACGACGATGGGCTTGGTGCGGGCGATGCGCCGGGCCAGGCGGGTGAACTTGCGCGGGTTTCCCAGCGACTCCAGGTAGAGCAGGATCACCTCGGTGGCGTCGTCCTCCTCCCAGTACTGGAGCAGGTCGTTGCCCGACACGTCGGCCCGGTTGCCCGCGGAGACGAACGACGAGATGCCCATGCCGCGCTGCTTGACGCGCTGGAGGAGGGCGGTGCCGAGGGCGCCGGACTGGCTGAAGAAGCCCACGCGGCCACGGCCGGGGACGGTGGCGGCGAGGGTGGCGTTGAGCTTGACGGCGGGGTCGGTGTTGGCGATGCCGAGGCAGTTGGGGCCGACCACGCGCAGCCCGTAGGAGCGGGCGATGCGGGCGAGCTCGTCCTGGCGGGCGCGGCCGCGGCTGCCCGTCTCGCCGAACCCCGACGACACGACGACGAGGCCGTGCACGCCCTTCTCGGCGCACTCCTTGACCACGTCGAGCACGCTCTCGGCGGGCACGGCGACGACGGCGAGGTCGACCTCGCCGTCGATGGCGGTCACGCTCGGGTAGGCGCGCACGCCCGCGACGGCCCGGACCTCGCGGTGCACCGGGTAGACGGGGCCGGTGAAGTCGGCGGCCAGCAGGTTGCGCAGCACGGTCTGGCCGACGCCGCCGGGCTCGCGGGAGGCGCCGATGACGGCGACGGAGCCGGGGGTGAGCAGCCGGGCGATCGAACGGGCCTCGGCGCGGTGCTCGCGGGCGGTGGTGACCTCGGCGGCGGTCTCGGTCGGGGTGAGGTCGAGCGTCATGCGGACGACGCCGTCGGCGAAGCTGCTCTCCGCCGTGTAGCCGGCCTGGCGCAGCACGCCCATCATCTTCATGTTGGCGGGCAGCACGTCGGCGACGAAGCGCTCGATGCCGCGTTCGCGGGCGGTGGCGGCCAGGTGTTCGAGCAGCACGGAGGCCACTCCCCTGCCCTGGTGGGCGTCCTCGACGAGGAAGGCGACCTCGGCCTCGCCCGGTCCGGTGCGGTCGTAGCGGATGACGGCCACCATCTCCGCCCCGATGGTGGCGATCAGGGCGACGCGGCTCTCGTAGTCGACGGTGGTGAACCGGGTGACCTCGCGGTCGGACAGGCGCGGCCGGGGCCCGAAGAACCGGAAATAGATGGATTCGGGGGACAGCCGCGAGTAGAAGGCGCGCAGCCGATCGGCGTCTGCGGGCCTGATCGGGCGCACGTGCGCGGTGCCGCCGTCGGCCAGGACGACGTCGGCTTCCCAGTGAGCGGGATATTGTGCCTCCACAGTCACGAGCGTAAACCCGTGTCCCACATGTCAAGAAGTTGGGCAACGCTTGTGCATCGACTCAGGCCGGGTGTCGGGGGTCCGCCACACGAACCGGCTGGAAGCTGTTAGTTTTGCCGTGGCCAGGCTCGATCTGTAGGCAGCAAGGTGGTGGCATCATGACGCGGGTCGTCGTGGTGGGCGATCTCATGACCGACGCGGTGGCGCGCGCCCGTTATGCGCTCGCCAGGGCGAGCGACACCCCGGCGATCGTCACGATGCACGGTGGCGGGTCCGGGGCCAACATCGCCTCGTGGCTAGCCGTCGAGGGCGCGGAGGTGGCCTTCATCGGCCGCCGGGGCGCCGACATCACGGGGCGCAACCGCGACATGGAGCTGATGGGCTACGGCGTCGACGCCCGGCTCGTCATGGACCCCGAGCGTCCCACCGGCACCTGCGTGGTGCTCGTCACGCACAAGGGCGAGCGCACCATGCTGTCCGACCCGGGCGCCAACGCGGCGCTGTCGCCGGAGGACCTGCCGCGTGACCTGTTCAACGGCGGCGGCCACCTGCACCTGTCGGGCTACACGCTGATCAACGAGGGCTCGCGCGACGCGGGGCTGGCCGCGCTCGACATGGCGCGCCGCTCGGGGATGTCGATCTCCGTCGACTGCGCCTCGTCGGCGCCTCTCGAGCGTACGGGCGCCGAGCCGTTCCTGGAGTGGACCAACGGCGCCAAGCTGCTGTTCGCCAACATCGACCAGGCCAAGGTGCTGACCGGGCGGGACGACCCGGAGGCGGCGGCCAAGGTGCTGACGGCGTGGTTCCCGCAGGTCGTCATCAAGATGACCGCCGAGGGCGCGCTGTGGTTCGGCAACGGGCGGCAGGAGCCGGTCCGGGTGCCGGCCGAGCCGGTCGACCGGATCGTCGACGGCACGGGCGCGGGTGACGCGTTCTGCGCCGGGTTCCTGCCGGCGTGGCTGGCGGGCAAGCCGCCGGCGGAGTCGCTGGGCGCCGGGTGCGCCCTGGCCGCCAAGGCGATCGTGCACCTGGGCGCGCGGCCCCGCCTCTGACCTTCCGGCGGGGCCTCTCCCTCCGAGCCACCGTACGGGCTGAACGTACGGCGCTAAGGGCGTACGGCGCTCAGGATGTGGTGGCCAGGACGAGCGGGAGGACGGCCGGGGCGCCCGCGTGGCGCACCAGGGCGGCGGCGAGCGTCATCGTCCAGCCGGTGTCGACCCGGTCGTCGATCAGCAGCACGGGCCCGCCACAGGCGGCCACGGCCGCGCCCACCTCGCGCGGCATCGCCAGCGTCGCCCGCACGGCCTGCACCCGCTTGGCGCTGTTGAACTGCTGCCCGGGCGGCCCCGACCGGTAGCCGAGCTCGCCGAGGTAGGACAGCCGGCCCACCTGCGCCAGCCGTTCGGCGAACCCGCGCACGAGCAGCGGACGCGACGCCGACGGCACGTTGACCACGGCCACCGGCCGCTCGCGCCACTCCCACGCGGACAGCACCTTGACCACGGCGGCGAACATGTCGTCGGCCATCGGCCCGTCGGCCCCGGCGAACAGCTCGCGCAGCCGGTTGCCCCAGCCGATGTCGGTGAGCCTGCCGAGCGCGCGGCCCGGCTCGGCGCCCAGCTCGGGCTTGATCCGCCCGGACAGGTCGGCCAGCCCGGTCGGCCACTGCTTGCGCGCCTCGATGTCGACGCCGGGCCTGCTCAGCCGCTCGCGGGCGGTCTCGACGGCCCCGGCGGCGATCTCGGGTGAGCGGTGGCGTCCGGTGCAGTTGTCGCAGCGGCCGCACGGCCGGGCGGCCTCGTCGTCGAGGCGGCGGCGCAGGTATTCCTCACGGCAGTCGGCGGTGGTCAGGTAGCCGAGCATGGCGTCCTGCTCGGCCTTGCGCTCGGCGGCGATGCGGGAGTAGCGCTCGGCGTCGTAGGACCATTCCTCGCCGGTCGACTCCCAGCCGCCCTTGACCCTGCGCACGGCGCCGTCGACGTCGAGGACCTTGAGCATCATCTCCAGCCGGCTGCGGCTGAGGTCGACGGCGGTCTCCAGGGCCTGCGTGGACATGACGCCGCGCTCGGCCAGCGTCTCCAGCACGGTGCGCACGACCGGCTCCGGCGGGAACGCCAGCGACGTGAAATAGGCCCAGATGTCGCGGTCCTCGGTGCCGGGCAGCAGGATCACCTCGGCCCGCTCGACCCCGCGGCCCGCGCGGCCGACCTGCTGGTAGTAGGCGACGGGCGACTGCGGCGCGCCGACGTGGACGACGAAGCCCAGGTCGGGCTTGTCGAAGCCCATGCCGAGCGCGCTGGTGGCGACCAGCGCCTTGATCTTGTTGTTGAGCAGCGCCTCCTCGGCCGCCAGCCGCTCGGCCGGGTCGGTCTGGCCGGAGTAGGCGGCCACCTCGTGGCCCTGCTCGCGCAGGTAGGAGGCGATCTCGTGGGCGGCGGCCACGGTCAGCGTGTAGACGATGCCGGAGCCGGGCAGCTCGTGCAGCGTCTGGGCCAGCCAGGCCAGCCGCTGCTCGGCCGACGGGAGGCGTACGACGCTCAGGTGGAGGCTCTCGCGCTCCAGCGGGCCGCGCAGCACGAGGGTGTCCTCGCCCATCTGCTCGGCCACGTCGCGGGTGACGCGGGCGTTGGCGGTGGCGGTGGTGGCCAGCACCGGGATGCCGGGCGGCAGCTCCTCGAAGAGGGTGGCGAGCCTGCGGTAGTCGGGCCTGAAGTCGTGGCCCCAGTCGGAGATGCAGTGGGCCTCGTCGACGACGACCAGCCCGGCGCTCTCGGCCAGCTCGGGCAGCACGTTGTCGCGGAAGTCGGGGTTGTTGAGCCGCTCGGGGCTGACCAGCAGCACGTCGACGAGGCCGTCGGCGACCTGGCCGTAGACCTCCTCCCACGCCTCGGGGTTGGCCGAGTTGATGGTGACGGCGCGGATGCCGGCGCGCTCGGCGGCGGCGATCTGGTTGCGCATGAGGGCCAGCAGCGGCGACACGATGACGGTCGGCCCCTCGCCGAGCTCGCGCAGCAGGGCGGTGGCCACGAAGTAGACGGCCGACTTGCCCCAGCCGGTGCGCTGCACGACGAGCACCCGCCGGCGGTCGACGACCAGCGCCTCGATGGCCTTCCACTGGTCGTCGCGGAGCCTGGCGTGCTCGCCGGCCAGCGCGCGCAGCTTCTCCTCGGCCTCTTCGCGCAGCATCCCGGCGTCGGGGGCGTCAATCATGTGTCCCTTGTTACCAGGTTTCCCCGACGATTCGCGCCCGCGAGCGGCGGAACCCGCCATCGGCGCGAAGCGTTGAGCGTACGTCACCCCTGGAGAGCACGGCCCTCAGGAGGGTTCATGGCGGAGTTGTCACTCGCGCGACGTGCCCGGCGGCCGGCGGTTCCGCGTCTTGCTTTCGCGCGGGTCGTCACGGTGGTGCTGCTGGTGGTGGGGATGGGCGCGGCGGGCTGCGCGGGAACGGACGTGAAGGCGTCCTACCGGCCGATGTTCCTGCCGGTCAAGCTCGAGTGGGGGCCCGGCGGGGTGAAGGTCACCGGCGACGCCTCGATCGCCACGCCGATCGGCGTGTTCTCCGTGGGCGCCGAGCACAGCCTCGTGGCCAAGAAGCAGAACGCCCTCTACGTCATCTTCCGCGACCACGACGGGGTCCTGCCCGGCTCGCCCGTGGCGGGCACCGACCTGGTGTACGAGGTGCTGAGCGGGGGCGGCCGGTTCACCGCCGTGGTCAACGGCACGGCCGTCATCCAGGTCGCCAACCAGGAAGTGCTCATCGACGTCACGGACGGCACGCTCAAGGTCATCGAGTTCCAGGGCGCCCAGGCGATCATGCAGGAGCGGCCCAGCGGCCTGGCGCAGCGGTGGCGGGAGTTCTGGGACGGCTGCCTCTACACGCCGATGTCGCTGTCGCGGTGGGCCTACGACGACTCGACCATCGACCAGTGGTTCGGCCTGGGATTCGTGCTGTTCCTGGTCCGGCTGGCCCTGGCGCTCGTCCTCGGGGTGGCCGACCTGGTGCTGACCGCCGGGTGCTTCCTGGCCGCCGTCGCCTTCGTGGTCGCCGGTCCGACCGGGCGCAACATCGTGTACGGCGTCGAGGTCCTGTTGTTCCTCGTCCTCGTGTTCGGGGCGCGGTCGCTGGCCTAGCGATTTCGGGCCAAGATCGGCACAAAAGTGATCATGTGGGCGTCCAGGCGCACGGCGAAGCACGTCGGTGTCGCGGGCACCCGCGTTTCTTCGGCACAATGTTCGACATGGCCCGACGTACCCCTGCACCCCCGACTGAGGACTTCGAAGAGCGGATCGTCGACATCGACGTCTCCTCGGAGATGCGCACGAGCTTCCTCGAGTACGCGTATTCGGTGATCTACCAGCGTGCGCTGCCCGACGCCCGTGACGGACTCAAGCCGGTGCAGCGGCGCATCCTCTACTCGATGAGCGAGATGGGCCTGCGCCCCGACCGGGGGCACGTCAAGTCCTCCCGCGTCGTCGGCGACGTGATGGGCAAGCTCCATCCCCACGGCGACACCGCCATCTACGACGCGGTGGTGCGCCTGGCGCAGCCGTTCTCGATGCGGCTGCCGCTGGTCGACGGGCACGGCAACTTCGGCTCGCCCGACGACCTGCCCGCCGCCATGCGTTACACCGAGGCCCGGCTGGCCCCGGCCGCGATGCTCATGGTGGAGTCGCTCGACGAGGACACCGTCGACTTCAAGCCCAACTACGACGGCCAGGAGACCGAGCCCACGGTCATGCCGTCGGCGTTCCCCAACCTGCTGGTCAACGGCACGACCGGCATCGCGGTCGGCATGGCGACCAACATGGCGCCGCACAACCTGGCCGAGGTCGTGGCCGCCGCCCGCCACCTGATCAAGAAGCCCACGGCCACGCTCGACGAGCTGATGAAGTTCATCCCCGGCCCCGACCTGCCGACCGGCGGCACGATCACCGGCCTGCAGGGGGTGCGTGACGCGTACGAGACCGGCCGCGGCACGTTCCGCATGCGCGCCAAGTGCGCGGTCGAGCAGATCACGCCGCGCCGCAGGGGCATCGTCGTCACCGAGCTGCCCTACAACGTCGGCCCCGAGCGCGTGGTCACCAAGATCAAAGAGCTGGTGACCAGCAAGAAGCTGCAGGGCATCGCCGACCTGAAGGACCTCACCGACCGGCACAAGGGCCTGCGCCTGGTCATCGAGATCAAGAACGGCTTCATCCCCGAGGCGGTGCTCGACGAGCTCTACCGGCTCACGCCGATGGAGGAGACGTTCGGCATCAACAACGTCGCGCTGGTCGACGGCGAGCCGCGCACGCTGGGCCTGCGCGAGCTCCTCCAGGTCTACGTCGACCACCGCATCGAGGTCGTCCGCCGTCGCTCCGAGCACCGCAGGCGCAAGCGCGAGGACCGCCTCCACCTGGTCGACGGCCTCATCGTCGCACTGCTCAACATCGACGAGGTCATCCAGGTCATCCGCTCCTCCGACGACTCCGGGCAGGCCCGCGAGCGGCTGATGGACGTCTTCGACCTGACCGACATCCAGGCCGCCTACATCCTCGACACCCCGCTGCGCCGCCTGACCCGCTACGACAAGCTGGAGCTCGACCGCGAGAAGGAGACGCTGACCGACGAGATCGCCGAGCTGACCGGCATCCTGTCGTCCGAGACGCGGCTGCGCCAGGTCGTCTCCGGCGAGCTCGCCGAGGTGGCCAAGAAGTACGCCACGCCGCGCCGCACCGTGCTGCTGGAGGCGTCCGGCGTCTCCCGCACCGCGACGGTCGAGCTCCAGGTGGCCGACGACCCGTGCCTGGCGCTGCTGTCGTCCACCGGCCTGCTGGCCCGCACCTCCAACGCCGACCCGCTGGCCGCCACCGGCGACCGCACCGCCCACGACGTGCTCGTCTCCGCCGTGCGCACCACCGTCAGAGGCGAGGTGGGCGTGGTCACGTCACTCGGCCGGCTCATCCGCGTCCAGGTGGTCGACCTCCCCACGCTGCCGCCGTCCGCCGGCCCGCCCTCCCTGTCGGGCGGGCATCCCGTCTCCGAGTACGTGTCGCTCCAGCCCGACGAGACCGTGGTCGGCCTCGGCTCCCTCGACCCCGAGAGCCCCGGCCTGGCCCTCGGCACCGCGCAGGGCGTGGTGAAACGGGTGGTGCCCGACTATCCGGCCAACCGTGACGACTTCGAGGTGATCACCCTCAAGGACGGCGACACCGTCGTCGGCGCGGTCGAGCTCGACTCCGAAGAGCACGACCTGGTGTTCATCAGCTCCGACGCCCAGCTCCTGCGCTACCAGGCGGCCCAGGTGCGCCCCCAGGGACGGCCCGCGGGCGGCATGGCCGGCATCCGGCTCGACGGCGGGGCGCGGGTCATCTGGTTCGGCGTCGTCGACCCGGCCCGGCCCGGCCAGGTCGTCACGGTCGCCGGCTCCTCCACCGCGCTGCCCGGCACCCAGGTCGGCGGCGGCAAGGTGTCCGACTACGCCGAGTTCCCCGCCAAGGGGCGCGCCACGGGCGGCGTACGCGCCCAGCGCTTCCTCAAGGGCGAGGACGTCCTGCTGCTCGCCTGGGCCGGGCCCGCCCCGGCCAAGGCGGTCTCCTCGGTCGGCAAGCCCGTGCCGCTCCCCGACGAGATCGGCCGCCGCGACGGCTCGGGCGTGCGCCTCACCCACACCATCGGCGCCATCGGCGGCCCCCTGGCCTCCTCCCCCGACGCCCCAGAGGGAGAAACCCCTCAGGACACCGAGTAGCCGCCGCTCTGAGCCCCGGCACGCTGCCGGCGCCGGGGCCCTTCACGGACGGGCCGTACACACGCCCGCCATGTGAGGCGGACGTCCTGTACGGCCCAGAGGCGGGCCCGGACGTGCGCGGACGGTCGTGGTGCCGGGGGCACTGAACGGACGCTGGACACAGGCGGAGGGCCGGGTGGGAGGCCTGGCGCCGGGTGGGGGTCCGGCGCCCGCCGTGCGCCTTGGAGGCTACGGCGGGCGTGCGCCAGGAGGTCGGGCGGGGCGCGGGCGTGTGGGCCGGTGCCTGGGTCAGTCGGCGATCGTGAGGCAGAACGGGTGGCCGGCCGGGTCGAGGTAGACGCGGAAGTTGTCGCTCTCGCTCGGCTGGACCTCGTGCTTGGTGGCGCCGATCTTGAGCACCTGCTCCTCGGCCGCGTCCAGGTCGTCGACGACGGTGTCGATGTGGAGCTGCTGGGGCCGCTCCCCCTCCGGCCAGACGGGCGGCCGGAAGTCGCCGACCCGCTGGAAGGCCAGACGCATCGACGAGCCGGTGTCCTTCAGCACGACCCAGTCGTCCTCGTCATGGATCACCGGCCAGCCGAACAGCCGGGAGTAGAAGTCCGCCAGCTTCTTCGGGTCGGGGCAGTCGATCACCGTGGAGTGGTACTCCGCGATGCCCTTCATGGCTCACCTCCGGGATGATGGTCCGCATGGCTGCGAACTCGTTCATGGTTCCTCTCGGCACGCCCGCGCCCCCGTTCGACCTCACCGCCGTCAGCGGCGGCAGCGTCTCGCTCGGCGATCTGCGCGGCTCGCCGGCCACGCTCGTGGTCTTCCTGTCCAACCACTGCCCGTACGTCCGCCACATCGAGCACGGCCTGGGCGCGTTGGCCGCCGACTACGGGTCACGCCTGTCGGTCGTCGCCATCTGCAGCAACGACAGCGTGAACTACCCGGACGACGATCCGACACACCTGGCCGAGCAGGCGGCCCGGGCCGGGTTCGGCTTTCCGTATCTGCTGGACGACACGCAGGAGGTCGCCAAGGCCTACCGGGCTGCGTGCACGCCCGATCTGTTCCTCTACGACGCCGATTTTCGGCTGGCCTACCGGGGTGAGTTCGACGGCTCGCGGCCCGGCAACGGGGTGCCGGTGACGGGCTCGTCGGTGCGGGCCGCGATCGACGCGCTGCTGGAGGGCGTGCCGGTCAGCACGGATCAGGTGCCGGCGATCGGCTGCGGCATCAAGTGGAAGCCCGGCAACGCGCCGGCCTAGTGTGACTCCCATTCGGTGGCGGCGGTGATCGTGGCGGGCAGCGACAGCAGCAGCTCGTGCGGCTCGCCGCCCTGCCAGCCGCGCACCAGCCGGTCGCCGGCCGGGCCGGGGTTGAAGTCCTCGCACCCGAGCGGCCCGTAGCAGCCGGCCTGGTCGAGCATGAGGATGAGCGGGTCGTCGTCGGGCAGCGCCGCGGCGTAGGCGGCGGCGTCGAGCAGGGCCAGGGCGCATCTGGCGTTGCGGCCGCCGTC
Source organism: Nonomuraea sp. NPDC003214 (assembly GCF_053590035.1). Classification (NCBI taxonomy): domain Bacteria; kingdom Bacillati; phylum Actinomycetota; class Actinomycetes; order Streptosporangiales; family Streptosporangiaceae; genus Nonomuraea; species Nonomuraea sp. NPDC003214. Next base: position 671,867 of record NZ_JBSFSX010000003.1, read on the forward strand.
GTTGGACTCCACACGGTCCAGGCGGCGCCTGGCCTGGGCTCGGAAATACGCGGCGAGCGACTCGGACCTGCTCAAGACGACCCTCTTCTACGTCACGTTGGGCTAGCACATCATCGCGCTAAGTTAGCAGTGATCGGGGGTCGTTCGCGAAGTACGACAGTCCGCCACCCCGCGTTTTCGCGGGGGACGAGCATGGGATCATCAAGGACATGGATGCCTTCGACGACGTTTTCGCCGGTAACGCGAAGTTTGCTGAGAAGTTCAAGGAGTCTGGGCTCACCGGCACCGCCGCACGCGGGCTCGCGGTGGTCACCTGCATGGACTCACGGATCGACCCGCTCGGACTGCTCGGGCTCAAGCCCGGCGACGCCAAGATCCTGCGCAACGCGGGCGCCCGCGTCACCGACGACGTGCTGCGCACGCTGGTGCTGGGCGTCTACCTGCTCGGCGTGCGCCGGGTGCTCGTCATGCCGCACACCGACTGCGGCATGACGAAGGTGACGGACGCCGACGTGCACGACCTGACGCAGAGCAACGGCGTCGACACGCGCAGCCTGGAGTTTCACACGGTGCCTGACCAGCACGCCGCGCTGCTGCACGACCTCACCCGCATCACGTCCTCGCCCTTCCTGCCGGCGGACATGCCGGTGCAGGGAGCGATCTACGACGTGCGCTCGGGCGTGTTGCGGCCCGTCGGGTAGCGGCCCGTCCAGTAGCGGCCCGCGGAGTGCTGGCTCGCGGGGTCAGCGGCCCGCAGGATGGCGGGCCGCTGGGTGACGGCCCGCCGCTGGGTGACGGCCCGCAACGTGGCGGCCCGCAACGTGGCGGGCCGCAGGGCGGGGGTGGTCAGGCGTCGATGTGGTCGCGGTCGACCTCGGCGGCGCTCTTGACGATGAACTCCCGCCGGGGCGCCACGTCGCTGCCCATGAGCAGGCTGAAGATGCTCTCGGCCTCTTCGACGTCCTCGATGCGGACCCGGCGCAGGATGCGGTGACGGGGGTCCATGGTGGTCTCGGCGAGCTGGTCGGCGTCCATCTCCCCCAGGCCCTTGTAGCGCTGCACCGGGTCCTTCCAGCGCTTGCCGCGCCGCTCCAGGTCGCGCAGCACCTTCTGCAGCTCGCCGTCGGAGTAGCAGTAGATGTACTTGTCCTTGCCCCGGCCCGGGTTGGTCAGCTCGATGCGGTGCAGCGGCGGGACCGCCGCGAAGACCCGCCCGGCCTCGACCATCGGCTTCATGTAGCGGTGGAAGAGCGTGAGCAGCAGGCAGCGGATGTGGGCGCCGTCGACGTCGGCGTCGGCCATCAGGATGATCTTGCCGTAGCGGGCCGCCTCGATGTCGAACGAGCGGCCCGAGCCGGCGCCGACCACCTGGATGATCGCGGCGCACTCGGCGTTCTTGAGCATGTCGCTCACGGACGCCTTCTGCACGTTGAGGATCTTGCCGCGGATCGGCAGCAGGGCCTGGAACTCCGAGTCGCGGGCCAGCTTGGCGGTGCCGAGCGCCGAGTCGCCCTCGACGATGAACAGCTCGCTGCGGTCGACGTCGTCGTTGCGGCAGTCGACGAGCTTGGCCGGGAGCGCGGAGTTCTCCAGGGCGCTCTTGCGGCGCTGGTTCTCCCGGTGCTCGCGGGCGGCGATGCGGGCCTTGGCGGCGGCGACGATCTTCTCCAGCACGGCGCGCAGCGCCTGCTTCGTGCCGCGCGGAGGGTTGGCGAACAGCTCCTTGAGCTCGCGGCTGACCACGTGGGAGACGATGCGGGTGGCCGCGGAGGTGCCCAGCACCTCCTTGGTCTGGCCCTCGAACTGCGGCTCAGGCACCCGGATGGTGACGACGGCGGTCAGGCCCTCGGAGATGTCCTCCTTGTTGACCGGGTCGTCGCCGTTCTTCAGCAGGCGGGTCTCGCGCAGCTGCTCGTTGATCGTGCGCACGAGCGCCCGCTCGAAGCCGGTGACGTGGGTGCCGCCCTTGGGGGTGGCGATCACGTTGACGAACGAGCGCACGGTCGACTCGTAGCCCTTGCCCCAGCGCACGGCCACGTCGACGGTCAGCTCGCGCTGCACCTCGGTGGGCGTCATGTGGCCCTGGTCGTCGAGGACCGGGACGGTCTCGTGGAAGTGGCCGACGCCCTGCAGCCGCAGCACGTCGCAGACGGCCTCGTCGCGGGCCAGGAACTCGGTGAACTCGGAGATGCCGCCGTCGAAGCGGAACTCCTCCTCGACGCGCTCCTCGTGGCGGCTGTCGATGACGACCAGGGTGAGGCCGGGGACCAGGAAGGCGGTCTGGCGCAGCCGGACGTGGATCTCGTCGAGGGAGACCTCGGCGTCGGGCAGGAAGATCTGCTTGTCGGCCCAGAACCGCACCCGGGTGCCGGTGACGCGCTTGGGCAGCGGGCCGCCGTCGCGCAGGCCGGACTTCTTGCGGAACTTGGCGGTGGGCCCGTCGCCGTCGAACACGCCCGGCACGCCGCGCCGGAAGCTGATCTCGTGGACCCGGCCGTCACGGTCGACCTCGACGTCGAGGCGGGACGACAGCGCGTTGACCACGGAGGCGCCCACGCCGTGCAGGCCGCCGGAGGCCGCGTAGGAGCCGCCGCCGAACTTCCCGCCGGCGTGCAGCTTGGTGTAGACGAGCTCGACGCCGGCCAGGCCGCTCTTGGGCTCGACGTCGACCGGGATGCCGCGGCCGTTGTCGCGGACCTCGATGGAGCCGTCGGCGTGGAGCTCGACCTCGATGCGGTCGCAGTGGCCGCCGAGCGCCTCGTCGACGCCGTTGTCGACGATCTCCCAGAGACAGTGCATGAGCCCGCGGCTGTCGGTGGACCCGATGTACATGCCAGGTCGCTTGCGGACGGCTTCGAGGCCCTCAAGCACCGACAGGTGACGAGCTGTGTAACCCGCCTCCACTAGCGTCACTCCAGCTCCTCTGGTCACTTGTCATCGAACACGTGTGCGTAGCCTACCGTTCTTCCCCTGCGCACGCGTACAAGCTTGCCATGCGGTCACGTTTGCCGTTACCGGCGGGCTGCTGGGCATTACTTTCGGACACATTCTGCTCTGGGCGTAGCGAGGGGGAGGTTGGGAACGTCCACGTCCGGTTAGATGTTGTTCCAAGTGACTGACGCCAGATCCTCGCTTCGGCGGGGGTGACCCGAAAGGCGATACGTGACTGGAGCTCTTGCCCCCGTTAAGCCGCTGACGGCCCTCGACCGCTGCGACCGTTGCGGTGCCCAGGCATACATTCGCGCGACCCTGCCCGTGGGCGGGGAGCTGCTGTTCTGCGCCCACCACGGGCGTCAGCACATCGCGGCGCTGCGCGAAAAGGGCGCCGACATCCTGGACGAGTCGGCACGACTCAGCGAAACCCGATCCCACGCCCCCGACGGCGAGCGCTGACCGCGCTGGCCTTGAGATAACCACATATTGCATGACAGAACGGCGATCCCGGGCCTGCCCGGGATCGCCGTTCTGCGTTCAACGCGCCAGGTCAACGCACCGGGTCAGCGCACTCGATAGTGATACGTGGCGACCGGCTCCAGCCCCTCGCTCCGGTAGAGCGCCTGGGCGGCCGCGTTGCCTGCCGTGACCACCAGGTAGGCATGCCCGCCCCCGGCCAGCGCCCGCAGCACGCTGCGCGCCAGCCCGCGCCTGCGGGCAGACGGCAGCGTCGCCATGCAGTACACACCGACTGTGCCGTCTTCCGTGCCTCCCTGGGGCACTCCCCTGCCGACCGCCACGGGCACGCCGTCCTCCTCCACGGCCGCGTAGCGCGCGGGCACGCCCGTGAGGATGCGCCCCGCCTCGCGCAGCCCGTCGCCGTAGCGGCCGTCGACCTGCCACCAGGTCCGCGCCCAGGCGTCCCAGGGCCGGTCCTCGACCCGTACGGGATGGGCGGGCTCGCCTGGGACAGACCCGGACATGACCACGGTCGGGTCGGCCCGCGCGTAGCCGCGCCGGTCCAGCTCGGCGTCGAGGCCGGGCGTGGCGCCCGGCCCGATGGAGAACGCGCACGCCTGCCCGCGCGCCGCGTAGAACGCCTCGGCCGCCTCGATCGCCGCGCCCAGGTCCGCCGGGACGCCGAGCGGCAGCACCGAGTTCGCGCGCTTGGTCACGCCGCCCGCGTGGCGCAGGATCCAGCCGTCGTGGCGCACCTGCTCGTAGGCAGGCCACGCCTGGTGCACGAGAGCGTCGACGTTCATGGCCCGCGAGCCTAGCCGACCCGGGTTTGACGGCATCACTCCAGGTAAGTGCCTCCCCCATCACATGGGCCGTGAAAGGGGTCGCCATGTCCAGGTCAACTGCCGCGGTCGCCGCGATGCTCCTCCTGACCGCGTGCGGCGGCGTGGGCGGCCCGAGCCGCCCGGCGGGCGAGTCGCTGACCACGATGGGCTTCGGGCTGCCCGACGAGATCGCCACGGTCCGGGTGGACGCCTTCAAAAAGGCGTACCCGGGAGTGACGGTCCGGATCAACGAGGGCGCGTTCGACGAGCAGGCGTTCCTGTCGGCGGTCGCCTCGGGCAACCCGCCGGACGTGGTCTACCTGGCCCGCGAGCGGCTGGGCAGCTACGCCGCGCGCGGCGCCATCCAGCCGCTGGACGACTGCGTCAGCCGCGAGTCCATCCCGACCGGCGACTTCTACCCGGCCGCGCGGCAGCAGGTGCGCTACGACGGCCGCTGGTACGGCATCCCCGAGTTCTCCAACTCCATCGTGCTCATCGTCAACGACCGGGCGGCCCGTGACGCCGGGATCGACCCGGCGAGCGTCGACACCTCCGACTGGGACCGCCTTGCCGCGCTGGCCAGGAAGATGACCAGGACGGACGGCGGCAAGGTCGAGCGATTCGGCTTCAACCCGAAGCTGCCCGAGTTCCTGCCGCTGTGGGCCAAGGCCAACGGCGCCGACCTGCTGTCCCCCGACGGCCGCACCGCCGGCCTCGACGCTCCCGCCGTCGTCGAGGCCATGACGTACGCGAGCCGCCTGGTCGAGTCGCAGGGCGGCTGGAAGCGGCTCAAGGCGTTCGTGGACACGTGGGACTTCTTCGGCGCCCGCAACCCGTTCGCCGAGGACCAGGTCGGCATGATGCTGGGCGAGCAGTTCCTGGTCTCCTCGATGGCCGGCACCACGCCGGACGTCGCGATCACCGTGCTGCCGTTCCGGGGCCGCGACGGGCAGCCGGTCAACCTGGTGGGCGGCAACGCCTGGGCCGTGCCGAAGGGCGCGCGCAACCCGCAGGCCGCCTGCCGCTGGATGAAGACGATGACCGCCGCCGAGACCTGGATCGCCGCCGCACGGGCCCGCCAGGACAAGCGCACCCGCGAGGGCAAGGTCAACATCGGCACCTTCACCGGCAACGCCAGGGCCGACGAGACGATCTTCGGCGAGATCGTCAGGCCGAGCGGGAAGGCGCCGTTCGACGCGGCGGTCAGGACGATCCGCGCGGTGCAGCCGGCCGGGTTCGTGGTGCCGCAGTCGCCCGCCGCGGCCGAGTTCAGGAAGGCGTGGGAGGACGCGGGCACCCGCGTGCTGCTCGGCGGCCAGAAGCCGGCCGACGCCCTGGGACGCGCCCAGGCCGAGGCCCAGAAGGCCATCGACGGGGCGGCGTCGTGAGAGCGGAGACCCGCTGGGCGTACGTCTTCGTGCTCCCCTGGCTCGTCGGGCTGGTGCTGTTCCAGCTCGGCCCGATGCTCGCCAGCCTCGCCCTGTCGTTCACCGAGTACGACCTGATCTCCAGCCCGGAGTTCGCCGGGACGGCCAACTACGCCCGGATGGCGCAGGATCCCAAGGTCGCGGTGGCGATCGGCAACACCGTGCTCTACACCGCCCTGCACGTGCCGCTGGCCATCACGCTGGCGCTCGGCCTGGCGCTGATGCTGAACCGGATCGGCGGCCGGGGCGCCGGAGTCTTCCGGACGATCTTCTACCTGCCGTCGATGACCCCGTACGTGGCGGTGGGTGTGCTGTTCCTGTTCCTGCTGAACGGGCAGGCGGGCATGGTCAACCAGTTCCTGGGCCTGTTCGGCGTCGAGGGGCCGCAGTGGACGACCGACCCGGAGTGGATCCTGCCGGGCATCGTGCTCATGTCGCTGTGGAACCTGGGCTCGACGACGATCATCCTGTTCGCGGCGCTGCGGAACGTGCCCGCCGAGCTGGCCGAGGCCGCGATGATCGACGGGGCCGGGGCGTGGGCGCGGTTCCGGTGGATCACGCTGCCGATGATCAGCCCGGCGCTGTTCTTCGTCGTGATCATCAACACGATCGCGTCGCTGCAGATGTTCGACCAGGTGTACGCCATGTTCTTCGGCAACCAGGTGACGCAGCAGGCGTCGGGCGACTCGGCGCTGTTCTACGTCGTCTACCTGTTCCAGCAGGCGTTCCAGTTCCTGCACATGGGCTACGCCTCGGCGCTGGCCTGGGTGCTGTTCCTGGTGATCGCGCTGATCACGCTCGTGCAGTGGAAGCTCGGCGGGCGGCTGGTGCACTACGAGGCGGGAGATCGGGCGTGAGGCGGCGGCCGTTCTTCTGGATGATGCTCGCGGCGGCGTCGGTGATCTTCCTGTACCCGTTCGTGTGGCTGGTCGTCGCCTCGCTCAAGCCGCGCTCCCACACCTTCGCCGACCCGTTCGCCCCGTGGCCCGACCCGTTCGCGCCGGAGAACTACGCGGTGGTCTGGGAGGCCGTGCCGATGCTGGCGTGGCTGGTGAACACCGTGCTCGTGGGGCTGGCGGCGGCGCTCGCGGTGACCCTGTCGAGCGCCTTCGTGGCGTTCGGGTTCGCCTACTTCCGCTTCCCCGGGCGCAACGTGATCTTCGCGAGCGTGCTGGGCACGATGATGCTGCCGGCCGCGGTGACGCTCGTGCCGACGTACCTGATCTGGCACGCCGCCGGGCTGACCGGGACCCAGGTGCCGCTGTGGGCGGGCAACCTGTTCGGCTCGGCGTTCTACATCTTCCTGCTGCGCCAGTTCCTGCTCGGCGTGCCCCGGTACGTGTTCGAGGCCGCCCGGGTGGACGGCGCCACGTACCTGGACCTGTTCTGGCGGATCGCGGTGCCGCTGGCGAAACCGGCGCTGATCATCGCGTTCGTGTTCGAGCTGAAGGCGAGCTGGTTCGACCTGATGAAGCCGCTGGTCTACCTGCAGGACCCGAGCCTGTTCACGCTGCCCCGGGGGCTGAAGGCCGTCGTCGACCAGTTCTACCAGGGCGGCGACCCCAAGTGGGAGCTCGTCCTGGCCGTGAGCGTGATCACCACGCTGCCGCTCGTCGTCGTCTTCTTCGCCGGGCAGCGCTACTTCGTGCAGGGCGTCGCCACCACCGGGCACCGGTGATGACCAGGGCGTATAGGGTTCGGCTGTGCTGATTCTGCTGCCGCCGTCCGAGGGCAAGGCGTCCACGGGAGACGGCCCGCCCGTCGGAGAGCTGTCGTTCCCCAAGCTCGGCCGCCCGCGCGGGCGGGTCATGAGCGCCCTGATCAAGGCCTCGCGCCGCCGCGACGCCCTGAGCGTGCTCGGCCTGTCGCCCGGTCAGGCCCCCGAGCTGGCCAAGAACCTAGCGCTCAAGGAGGCGGCCACGCTGCCCGCCGCCGAGCTCTACACGGGCGTGCTCTACGACAACCTGGCGCTGTCCGGCCTCGACGCCGACGCGCGGGCCAGGGCCGAGGAGAGCGTGCTGATCTTCTCGGGGCTGTGGGGGGTCGTGCGGCTGTCCGACCGCATCCCGCCCTACCGGCTGTCGATGGGCGTGTCGCTGAAGCCCCTGGGCGGGCTGGCGGCCTTCTGGCGCCCGCTGATCACCGCCGAGCTGGACCGGCTGCCCGGCCTGGTCGTCGACCTGCGCTCGGCCACCTACGCGGGCGCCTGGCGCCCCGGCGACCGCGCCGTGAGCGTACGGGTCTTCAAGGACGGCAAGGTCGTCAGCCACATGGCCAAGGCCACCCGGGGGGAGATCGCCAGGAAGCTGCTGGAGAGCGGCCTGACGCCCACCACCCCGGACGAGCTGGCCAAGGCCCTCGACGACCTCGGCTACTCCGTCCGGCTCGCCCCCGGCAAGCTCGACGTCGACCTCTGAACGACGAAAAGGGGGGTGCGGCCCGCGCGGGCCGCACCCCCCTTTTCGTCGTGCTGGGACCTAGTCCAGGTAGTCGCGCAGGACCTGCGAGCGCGACGGGTGACGCAGCTTGGACATGGTCTTGGACTCGATCTGCCGGATGCGCTCCCGCGTCACCCCGTAGACCTTGCCGATCTCGTCCAGCGTCTTGGGCTGGCCGTCGGTGAGGCCGAACCGCATCGACACGACGCCCGCCTCGCGCTCCGACAGCGTGTCGAGAACGGAGTGGAGCTGCTCCTGCAGCAGCGTGAAGCTGACGGCGTCGGCCGGCACGATGGCCTCGGAGTCCTCGATGAGGTCACCGAACTCGCTGTCGCCCTCCTCACCCAGCGGGGTGTGCAGGGAGATCGGCTCGCGGCCGTACTTCTGGACCTCGACCACCTTCTCGGGGGTCATGTCCAGCTCGCGGGCGAGCTCTTCCGGCGTGGGCTCGCGGCCCAGGTCCTGCAGCATCTGCCGCTGGACGCGGGCCAGCTTGTTGATCACTTCGACCATGTGGACCGGGATGCGGATGGTCCGCGCCTGGTCGGCCATGGCCCTGGTGATCGCCTGCCGGATCCACCACGTGGCGTAGGTGGAGAACTTGTAGCCCTTGGTGTAGTCGAACTTCTCCACCGCGCGGATCAGGCCCAGGTTGCCCTCCTGGATCAGGTCCAGGAACAGCATGCCGCGGCCGGTGTAGCGCTTGGCCAGCGAGACCACCAGGCGGAGGTTGGCCTCCAGCAGGTGGTTCTTGGCCCGGCGGCCGTCCTCGGCGATCCACTCCAGCTCGGCGCGCACGTCGACCGGAAGGCCGTCGCTCTCGCCGCCCAGCTGCTCCTCGGCGAACAGGCCGGCCTCGATGCGCTTGGCCAGCTCGACCTCCTGCTCGGCGTTGAGCAGGGGGACCTTGCCGATCTGCTTGAGGTAGTCCTTGACCGGGTCGGCGGTGGCGCCGGCGGCGGCGACCTGCGCGACCGGGGCGTCATCGTCGTCGTCGGACAGGATGAGGACCTCGTCCTCGCTCTTCTCGGCGGTCACGGCGGCGGCCTCGGCGACGACCTTGGGCTCGTCGTCGGAGTCGTCGTCGTCGGAGTCGGCCTCGTCGGCGGAGTCGGCGTCGTCGGCGATCTCCTCGACGTCGATGTCCTCGAGGTCGTCCAGCTCCACGTCGCCGTCGAGCTCGATGTCCTCGTCGTCGTCGGCGTCGGCCTTGGGACCCTCGGGGCCCTTCGGCTTGTTGTCGGCAGGCCCAGCGCTGTCCGGCTTGGCCTTCTTGGCAGGCGCGGCCTTGGCGGGCGCGGCGGCCTTCTTGGCCGCGGGAGCGGCCTTCTTGGCGGGAGCCGGCTTCTTGGCCGCCGGCTCTGCTTCGGCGGTGCCCACGACCGCGGTCACGGTCTCGGGTTGCTGCTCTTTGGCGGCCGCCGCCGTCTTGGTCTTGACGGGCGCGGCGGTCTGGCGCTTTGCTGAGCCTCGAGACTTCTTCTTCGGCGCAGCCGAATCCGCGGCGGTCACCACCACGGTCACGCCCTCTTTGCTGAGGTTCCGCAAGAACGCGGCGGCGTGCGACATGGGGATGTCCGCCTCCTCGAAGGCCTGACGGACGTCCTCAGACTCGAGGAAACCCTGCGAGCGCCCACGCTCGAGCAGTCGCTGAATGACGGGCTCGTTCAGCTCTTGTGGCTTCGAGCGAGTCGAACTTGCAGGCGACACGAACACCTCTCGAACGAACGCGTGGCGACAATGGACCCAGATGCCCGCTGGGGGGCTGATGCCTCTCTCGGAGATCGGTGAGGCCGTGCGGATCGCGACGGACCTGTCCAGCATTCTGGCACGACCACGCACTCCATACGGCCACCTCCCGGCGGTTGACCTCCACCCTAGGCCGACCAAGAGAGTAGTGCGTACGTAAGCGCGCCACTGATATCCGAAAGCAACCCTTATGACTGTTTCATTCAGTCACTCTTCGTGGCGGGCGGCACGTGAATGGCCAGGGCGGTAACGTCATCATCTTGCTCATATCCCGACAACATCCGGTCGACCAGGAAGTCCAGCAACATGTGTGGACTTCTCACGACCTCAGGCGGCGCTTCGGTCACAACACTGCAAATCTCTGCGAGACCGGCATCCAGCCCGCGCTTCCGGTTCTCGACGAGGCCGTCGGAGTAGAGCACGGCGGTATGGCCGGGCGGCACCACGAACCGGAACTGCCTACGGCTGGTCGGCCAGCCTAGCGGGGTGCCCGGCTCCGCGTCGCAGAGAATCGCCGTGCCCTGCGGAGAAACCAGCACGGGCGGCGGGTGACCGGCCAGCGCCAGCGTGCCCTCGCCCGTCGACGGCTCGACGACCATGTAGGCCAGGGTGGTGACCTGCTCTTCCTCCTCGGTCGCGTCGAAGACCCGGTCCAGGCCGGTGAGAACCGCGGCGGGCGGCGGGTTGGTCAGCGCGAGCGCCCGCATGGCGTTGCGGATGCGGCCCATCCCGGCCGCCGCCTTGACGCCCTTGCCCATGACGTCGCCGACGACCGCGGCCACGCGGCCGTCCTGCAGCACGAACGCGTCGTACCAGTCGCCGCCGACCTGCACGTGACGGCTGCCCGAGCGGAAGCGCTGGGCCAGCTCCAGGCCCCTGACCACCGGCAGGCGGTCGGGCAGCAGGCTGCGCTGCAGCGTCTCGGCGGTGCGGTGCTCGCGCTCGAACAGCGTGGCGCGCTCCACGGCCAGCGCGCACTGCCCGGCCAGCGCCTCCAGGAAGACGCCGTCCTCCTGGGAGATCTTCTGCGGCCGGGTGAACGAGAACCGCAGCGCGCCCAGCGCCCGGCCCGCCGCCAGCAGCGGCAGCCCGACCCAGGCGCGCTCGTCGCTGCTGGCCAGGTAGTTGGTCAGCACCTGCTCGTCGCCGCCCGCCTCCAGCAGCTGGGCCTTCAGGCTCTCGGGCGACTCGGCGAACACCGGCCTGCGGCTGTTGACCGCCATCGTCATCACGCTGGAGCTCGACAGCGGGATCTCCTCGCCGGCGGCGCCGGACGCCTCGGGGACGCCCTCGCCGTTGATCAGCTTGAGCGCCGCCCGGTCGGTGTCGAGCAGCGCCACGGCCGACCGGTCGGCGGCCAGCGCCGTGCGGCCGACGTCGATGATGACCTGCACCACCTGCTCGACGGTGAGCGCCTCGGCCAGTATGGCGGTGGCGCCCTGGAGCCGGGCGGTGCGCAGCGCGGCGGCGCCGAGCTGGTCGGTCAGCCTGCCGCGCATCTCCTCGGCCTCGCGCTGCGGCGTGACGTCGGTGTTGGCGCCCACCCACTCCACGACCCTGCCGTGCCGGATGATCGGCACCGCGCGGACCTCGAAGTGGCGGTAGCCGCTGGCCCGGGTGCGCACGCGGTAGTTCCACTCGAACATGGTGCGGCCGCGCAGCGCCTCCTTCCAGGCCTCCTCGGTCTGCTGGCGCTCCTCCGGGTGGACCACGTCCAGCCAGCCGGCCGCCAGGTATTCCTCCAGGCCCTGGCCGGTGATGGCGCGCCACTGCGGGGCGTCCTCGACCACCGTGCCGGTCGGCGAGGTGATCCAGACGAGCTGCGACTGCGCCTCGACCAGCGAGCGGTAGCGCTCCTCGCTGCGGCGCAGGTCCTCCTCGACGAGGCGGCTCTCGGTCACGTCGAGCCCGGCCAGGGCGACGGCCTGCAGCGCGCCGTCGGCGTCGTGGACCGGCGAGAACGAGACCGACCAGTAGCGGGCCTCGCCGCCGGTCGCGCGCACCCGCACGGGCCGCTCGGAGACCGGCGCGTCGCTGCCGATGACGGCCTGGACGCCGTGCGTGATGAGCTGGCTGAGGTCGGCCGCGAGCGTCTCGGACGGCGCGCGTCCCAGCAGCCGCTCGGCGGGCACGCCGACGACCTCGGCGAACACGTCGTTGACCCGCAGGACGCGGGTCTGGGTGTCGAAGAAGGCAAAGGCGAACTCTGCCTCGGACAGCAGGCCCTCGAAGAGGGCGGAGTCTGAGACGTCCACATCCGACTCCCGGGGACGGGGAACGGAGGTCTCGGCGCTCATGGTCGGCACCTCCGTCGCGTGCCAGGGTCTCCCACGCGGCACATCTCCATAATCGTGTATCGGCGTAGCGCAGCTCCGGGCGACCGGATTCTGCAGTACATCATCTGCGATGGGCGGGCGCGGACGGAAGCCCCGGCCGCCATACGGTCAACGCATCCTGTCAAAATCGCTCCACGTTGCGCAGCAAGATCAGGCTACTCGGCCTTCGCCGCCCGCTTGGCCGCCTGCTTGGTGGCGCGCACTCTGCCCAGGCTGTCGGCGTCGACCACGTCCGCGACCGAACGGTAGGACCCCTGCTCGCCATAGGGGCCGGCCGCCTCGCGCCATCCTTGCGGCTGGACCCCGAGCTGCTTGCCCAGCAATGCCAAAAATATCTGGGCCTTCTGCTTGCCGTATCCCGGAAGGTCCATCAGTCGTTTGAGCAACTGCTTGCCGTCGGCTGCCTCGGTCCAGATGCGCTCGGGCTTGCCGTCGTAGTGCTCGACGAGGTAGGCGGCGAGCTGCTGGACGCGGGCCGCCATCGACTTGGGGTAGCGGTGGACCGCCGGCTTGGCGGCCAGGAGCGCGGTGAACGCCTCGGGGTCGTAGGCCGCGATCTCCTCGGCGGTGAGCTCGTGCCCGAGCCGTTCGGAGATGGTGTAAGGGCCCGTGAACGCCCACTCCATCGGCACCTGCTGATCGAGCAGCATGCCGACGAGCAGGGCGAGCGGACTGCGGCCGAGCAGTTCGTCGGCCTCCGCGCGCTGGGTGAGCTGGATGCGCATGGGAACAGCTTCGCACGAAAGCCGCTCGCGAGAAGCGAAGACAGCCGTCGTGGAGGCTTGACACCAGCCCGAGAAAAGATGAAATGAGAGCGCAAGTCACCTGCGTCCATTCCTGGGGGTTTGCCCTGGGGCATCCAGAGGAATCTCACACCTATGCTCGCTCTGGCCACACGCTTCCTCAAGGAGCCGGTCAGTCTCAGGCTGGCCGAGGAGTTCCTGACCGTGCCCGTGGACACCATCGACCGGTGCGTCGAGGACGTGTGCGTGTGCGCGCAGCACCTCGGCATCACCGCGACACCCGAGATCGTGGAGCGGATCGCCCGCGAGCACCTGCTCGCGATCGTCAACTCCGCGCCGCCGCCGCGCGCCCCTCGATAACATCGGAGTCACCGGGCCGCGTTCTGCGCACCGTTTCCGCCTGGAATGCGAGAGAGTGAGGGCGTGCGCCGACACCGACGAGACCCCCGGGAGAGCCCCCCGCCCGACGACGTGTTCAAGGAGATGGTGCAGGCGGCCCGCGAACTGCTGGCCGTGCGCAGCCCGCTCGACGCGGAGCTGATGGTCTCCGACATGGTCGGGGCCTGGTGGGGCAGGAAGGTGCGGGGCGGCGACGTCGAGCAGGTGCTCGGCGAGGGGCTGGTCGACTACGCGGCCAAGGCCGGCACCCCCGCCTCCCTGACGCTGCTCATCTGCCTGGCCTACCTCGGCACCGCCCGCCAGGGCGCCAAGGCCGAGGGCGCGGCGCTGGCCATGATGGAGTCCGGCGTGGCCAGGCCCGGCTGGGCCGACCGGGTGGGCGCGGTCAAGCCCACCGGCTGCTACGTCTCCCGCGACGCCTACGGCGACCAGGACACCGTCATCTGCACCTTCGCCTACCGCTGGAACGAGGACTCCACCCCCCGCCACAACCAGGACCGGCACGCGCTGGTCATGGTCGTCGACCACAACATGTCCGGCATGGCGCGCGACGCCTGGGTGTCCTCCCACGTCGACAAGCTGCTGGAGCAGGCCAGGGCCGAGGCCGCCGGCAACCCGATGCTGCTGTTCGAGGAGATCGAGCCGCAGCAGGCCAGGGCGCTGCTCGAATCGGCGATGAAGGCCACCGGCGAGCCCAAGACGCCGCCGCCCGTCAGCGACAGCTACAGCGCCTACCACGCCTTCGCCCGCGCCCGCCTCAAGGCGCTGCCGCCCGGCCGCAAGCGGCCCGCCCCGCTGCACATCGAGGCCCCCTACAGCCGCGAGCGGCGGGCGATGCTCGCCGCCGAGTTCCTCGCCTCCGACGCCGCCGAGCACCTGTCGGACCCGTCGGCCGCCTCCCGGTGCGCCGACCACATCATCGACTACGGCTGCGAGCAGGACTTCGGCCGGCCGCTGCGGGTCAGCCCGACCAAGTGCGAGACGTTCCTGCTCGACTGGCTGCCGCGCAAGGTCATGCTCTCGCAGGCCGAGCAGGAGGCGATGCCGCACGCGCTGTCGGCCTGGGTGCGCTTCGCCGCCGCCCGCACCGGCCTGCCCGAGCAGGGGCTCAAGGCCACGCTCGACGCGGTGTGGGGGGCGATCGGCAAGTTCCCCGAGGCCTACCGCGACCCGACGTCGTTCGGGATCGACCGGCCGCTGCTGGAGCGCCTGCTGCCCGACGGCGACCTGTCGGCGCTGGCCAGACGGGCGTTCGCGTTCCCGTTCCTGCAGGGCGTGCACAACGGCGTCGACCTCGACCGGCTCAACCCCGCCGACGCGGCGGACCGCCGTACCCTCCTGGAGATCGACCACGTCGGCGCGATCGACGAGGAGCACCTGGCGTGGCACGAGGAGATCGCCACCCGACTGTGGGACGGCGACCCGCCACAGCTGTGGGAGGCCGCCCAGCGGCTGCTCGACCTCGGCCACGACCGCCACGACGTGCTCCACGTGCTCATCGAGATCGCCGAGCGCATCGGCGGCGACCCCGAGGAGCTGGCCGCCGCGCTCGACGACATCGCCGACATCCCCGACGAGATCTGATGGCCATGTACACGCGGCTCGCGCCGGGCCGCTACCGCGCCTCCGAGCACACCCAGGGCCCGTGGGACCCGGCCACGCAGCACCTCGGGCCGGTGACGGCGCTGCTCGTGCACGAGCTGGCGCTCACCGCGCCCCGTCCCGGCCTCGACCTGGCGCGGCTGGCCGTCGACGTGCTCGGTCCCGTCCCCGTCGGCGACCTCGACGTACGCACCGACGTCGTACGCGACGGCAAGCGCGTGCAGTGCCTGTCGGCGTCGGTGAGCGGCGGCGGCCGCGAGCACGTACGGGCCACCGCGTGGCGCATCCGCGAGGCCCCCACGCCCGCCACCCCCGCCGCCGCCCCGCCGCCCCTGCCCGGCCCGCAGGGCGAGTCGTGGATCTCGACCGGCTTCGGCTACGGGCGCGCCACCGAATGGCGCTTCGCCCGCGGCGGCCCCGACGAGCCCGGCCCCGCCACCGCGTGGGGCCGCTGCCGGGTGCCGCTGGTCGACGGCGAGGAGATCACGCCGATGGAGCGGCTGGCGCTGTTCGCCGACAGCGGCAACGGCATCAGCCTCGCCCTCGGCTTCGACACCCACCTGTTCGTGAACGTCGACCTGACCATCTCCCTGTTCCGCGCGCCCGCCGGCGAGTGGATCTGCCTCGACGCCGCCACCGCCATCGGCCCGTCCGGGCGCGGCCTCACCCGCTCCACCCTGTACGACCTCGACGGCGAAGTCGGCAGCGCGACTCAGACCTTGTTCGTCGCGCCGAGGTAGCCGCTCACGCCATGATGGGGTCATGGTGATGGACCTGAACGCGGACCTCGGCGAAGGCTTCGGCATCTGGCGGCTCGGCGACGACCTGGCGCTGCTCGACATCGTCACCAGCGCCAACGTCGCGTGCGGCTTCCACGCCGGCGACCCGGTGACCATCCGGCGCACCTGCGCCGCCGCCGTCGACCGGGGGGTGTCCATCGGGGCGCAGGTGTCCTACCGCGACCTGGCCCACTTCGGGCGCCGGGAGATGGAGGTCGAGCCCGAGGAGCTCTGCGCCGAGGTGCTCTACCAGCTCGCCGCCGTCGACGGCATCGCCCGCGCCATGGGCGGCCGCGTCTCGTACGTGAAGCCGCACGGCGCCCTCTACAACCGCATCTGCCGCGACCGGGAGCAGGCCGAGGCCGTCGTCGACGCCATCGCCGACTACGACCCGGCGCTGCCGGTGCTCACGCTGCCCGGCTCCGTGGTCCACACCGTCGCCGCCGCCGCGGGCGTCCCCACCGTCGCCGAGGCGTTCGCCGACCGCGCCTACACCGCCGACGGCGCCCTGCTCCCCCGCCGCCTGCCCGGCGCCGTGCTGCACGACGCCGCCGACGTCTCGGCCCGCGCCGTCCGCATGGCCCTGTCCGGGTCGGTCATCTCCGTCGACGGGGCCGAGGTCCCGGTCAAGGCCCGCTCCCTCTGCGTCCACGGCGACACGCCCGACGCCGTCCACCTCGCCCGCACCGTCCGCGACGACCTCCTGGCCGC
This sequence comes from Nonomuraea sp. NPDC003214, assembly GCF_053590035.1. NCBI lineage: Bacteria > Bacillati > Actinomycetota > Actinomycetes > Streptosporangiales > Streptosporangiaceae > Nonomuraea > Nonomuraea sp. NPDC003214. The sequence continues at coordinate 688,268 of NZ_JBSFSX010000003.1, forward strand.
CGGCATCGTCCTCCAGGCCTTCGCATGACCGCCCCCACGCGGCCCCTGCCGCCCCGCCGCCTCCCCTCGCGCGAGCTCCCTCCCCGCGAGACGCCCTCTCCCCTCCGCCCGGCCCGCGAGACCCCCTCCCGCCGCCTCCCGCCCCGCCCCCTCCCCTCCCGCAAGGCCCACGCCCCCGGTGGACGCGCAAAGGCCACGCCCCTGCCGGACCACCGGAACGGCACCCCGACGGGCGCGCGCCCGCTGGAGGGTGCGCGGCCTCGCGGGAGGGAGCAGCGGCTGCTGCGGAAGGGCCGTCACCCGCTCCGGCGGGTGCGCCTCCCCGGGGCAGGGCACCGCGCCGCCACGAGCGCGCGCCCGCTAAAGGGCGCGCCCCCGCTGGATGGCGCGTGGTTTTCGGCGAGAGAGTGGGGGCCACCCCAAGGGGGCCGTGGGCCGGTCCGGCCTGGACGGCTCTTGGGGGCGCGGAGGTTCATGCGTGGTCGCCGGGAGGCGGGCGGGTGATTCGGCGGGTCGGGGAGCACGGGCTGCTCGTGGAGACGGGCGCGCTGGACGTGTCGCACCGGCTGGACGCCGCGCTGCGGGCCGAACGGCCGCCCGGGGTCGTGGAGGTGGTGCCGGGGCCTGAGACGGTCCTGGTGGTGGCTCCGGGGGCCGAGCAGGGCGGGTTGCGGGCGCGGCTGGGCGAGCTGCTGCGGCGGTGCGCGGCGGCCGGGGTGACGGAGGCGCCCGAGGAGGGGGACGTGGTCCGGGTGCCCGTCGTCTACGACGGGGCGGATCTGGAGTCGGTGGCGGAGCTGGCCGGGGTGCCGGTGGACGAGGTGGTGGCCCGGCACACGCGGCGGGAGCTGGTGGTGGGCTGGCTGGGGTTCGCGCCGGGGTTCGCGTATCTGACGGGGCTGGACCCGGTGCTGCACGTGCCCCGGCTGGCGACGCCGCGGACGTCGGTGCCCGCCGGGTCGGTGGCCGTGGCCGGGCCGTACTCGGCCGTCTATCCGGCGGCGTCGCCGGGCGGGTGGCGGCTGCTGGGCAGGACGGGGCTGCGGGTGTGGGACGTGACGGCGCGCCCGCCGTCGGCGTTCCGCCCGGGGACCCGCGTGCGCTTCGAGGCCGCATGATCGAGGTCCCATGATCGAGGCTGCATGATCGAGGTGCTCGGGTCCGGTCCGTACGCGACCGTGCAGGATCTGGGGCGCCGGGGGCTGGCGCATCTGGGGGTGCCGCGTTCGGGGGCGGCCGACGAGGCGAGCCTGCGGCTGGCGAACCGGCTCGTCGGCAACCCGGAGGGGCTGGCGGGGATCGAGGCGACGTTCGGCGGGCTGCGGCTGCGGTTCGGGCGTGGCGCGTGGGTGGCGCTGGCGGGCGCGCCGTGCCCGGTGCGGGGTCCCGCGCGGGCGGGCATGGGGGTGCCGTTCTGGGTGCCCGGGGGCGGCGAGCTGGCGCTGGGGGCGCCGGTGTGGGGGCTGCGAACGTACCTGGCGGTGCGCGGCGGGGTGGCGGTGGAGCCGGTGCTGGGCAGCCGGTCGACCGATTCGCTGTCGGGCCTGGGGCCGCCTCCGCTCGCGCCGGGGACGAGGCTGCCGATCGGCGACGCGGCGGACCAGGGCGGGATCGGGGTGGACCTGGCGCCGATTCCGGGGCCGGGGCCGGCGGTGCTGCGGGTGCTGAGGGGCCCGCGTGACGACTGGTTCGCCGAGGGGGCCCTGGCGGCGCTGTGCGCGGCCCCGTACGAGGTGAGCCAGGACAGCAACCGGGTGGGGGTGCGGCTGCGCGGCGCGGAGCTGGCGCGCGGCCGGGAGGGGGAGCTGCCGAGCGAGGGCATGGTGGCGGGCGCGGTGCAGGTGCCGCCGAGCGGGCAGCCGATCGTCTTCCTGGCCGACCATCCGCCGACGGGCGGCTACCCGGTGATCGCGGTGGTGCGTGAGGCGGATCTGGGGGTGGCGGCGCAGCTGCGGCCCGGGGACGAGGTGCGCTTCCGCGTCACATGCTGACGTGGCCGCTGACGCGGGTGACGACCGAGCCGCCCACCCAGACGTCGTCGCCCTCGGCCGTGATGCGGACGCGGCCGGCGCGGCCGAGCGCGGTGCCCTGGCTGACCGTGTAGGGGGCGGTGACACGGCCCGTGCGCAGGAGCCACTGGGCGACCGAGGCGTTGAGGCTGCCGGTCACCGGGTCCTCGGTCGTGCCGCCGTCGTGGGGGCAGAAGGCCCGCAGCTCGTACGCGTACGGCGATCCGGCGGGGTGCGGGCCCGCCACGCCGACGTCGACGGGCACCCGGCCGGGCCGCAGCGCGAGGACGGCGGCGGCGTCGCGGAGCAGGAGCGCGACCCAGCCGGGGCCGTTGTCGGCCCATTCGGCGTCGACGACGTCGTCCCTGGCGATGCCGAGCGCGGCGGCGAGGCCCGTCAGCAGCGTCTCGTCCACGGGGCCGGAGCGCAGCAGCGGCGGCGCGGCGAAGGCGAGGTCGCCGCCGCGGTCGTCGCCGCGCACGCGGATCAGCCCGGCGCCGCATTCCTGGACGACGGTCCGCGCGTCGCGCGGGACGCCGCCCGCCTCCAGCCAGGCGTGGCAGGTGCCGAGCGTCGGATGCCCGGCGAACGGCAGCTCGGACGTGGTGGTGAAGATCCGTACCCGGTAGTCGGCGCGAGGGTCGGCGGGCGGCAGCAGGAACGTGGTCTCCGACAGGTTCGTCCAGTGGGCGAAGCGCTGCATCTCCTCGCCGGTCAGCCCGCCGGCGTCGAGCACGACGGCGAGCGGGTTGCCGCCGTAGGGCGTCGAGGTGAACACGTCGACCTGGCGGAAGGGGCGCTGCATGCTCGCGAGTCTCTCAGAACCGCCGGGAGCGGCGCAGCGCCGGGGGCCGCCCGTCGGGGTCGACGGCGAGCCGGTAGAGCGGCTGGGCCAGCATCCTGCGCACGCGGCCGAGGCTGGGCTCGGGGTGCGGGCGCAGCCGGCCGGGCGGCCTGAGCCCGCGACGGCCGCCGCGGTGCCAGGCGTCGAGCGCGCGGGCCGAGGCGGCGAACGCCTCGAACGCGTCGCGGGGGTCGCACAGGCCGGACGGGTCGCGGTCGAGGTGCTCGCCCGCCAGGAGCAGCCGCAGGTCGCGGGCGAATTTGCGGGCCCCGGCGGGCGGGCGCGGGTCGGGCTCCTCGTCGACGACGGCGCAGCTCAGCTCCGAGTCGTACGTCCACGAGCGCAGGTTGACGTTGTCGGAGCCGATCGAGGCCCACACGTCGTCGACCACGCACACCTTGGCGTGCACGTAGACGGGGGTGCCGGCGTGGTTCTCCAGGTCGTACACGCCGAGCCGGTCGCCGCCGGCGCGCCGGAGCCTGGCCAGCGCGTCGGCGCGGCCGATGAGGCTGGCCGGGGCGGCGAGCCAGCCGTCCTGGTCGGGGTGGCGCGGCACCACGATGATCATGCGGAGCCCGGGCTCCCGTTCGAGCGCGGCGGCGAACGGCTCGATCACCTCGGTGGACCACAGGTACTGGTCCTCCAGGTAGACCAGGGACCGGGCCCTGGCCAGCACCTTGTGGTAGGCCCTGGCGACGCTGCGCTCGCCCAGGGGCGCGAACGGGTAGGCGGATCGCCGGTAGGGGTAGGTGCGCAGGAGCTGCACGGCGTGGGTGCCGGCCGGGGCGGGCGGCGGTCCGGGGTCGGGCAGGGCGGGCACGTCGTCCATCCGCTCGACGTGGTCGCGCAGGCGGCGCAGCGGCTGGCGGGTCTCGGGGGCGGGGTCGTCCCAGCGCTCGCAGAAGACGGTCTCCACGTCGGCCACGGCGGGGCCGTGCACGGCCACCTGGGCGTCGTGCCAGGGCGGGGTGTCGCCGTAGACGTCCGGCATGGGCGCGGCCTGCGGGTCGCCGCGGTGGGCGGCGTCGTCGCGGCGGCTGTGGCACAGGTCGATGCCGCCGACGTAGGCGACGTCGGCGGCGGCGTCGCCGTCGTGGCGCAGGACGACGAACTTCTGGTGGTGCGAGCCGCCGGGGCGGACCCGGGTGTCGAGCAGGCACTGGCCGCCGGCGGCCTCGATGTCCTCGCCGAGGTGGCGGTTCTCCGCGGCGCTGAAGCGCAGCCGGTCGAGGTGGGAGCGCCAGATGAGGCCCCGGACGAGCGCTCCCCGGTGCGCCGCCGCGGCCATGGCGCTCGCCACGCCGGGGCCGTCGCCGGTCAGCCGCTCGTCGGGGTCGCCGCGCCAGTCGGCGAACAGCAGCAGGTCGCCCTTGCCGAGCCGGTCGAGCGCGGCCCGCAGGTCGGCGAAGTAGGCGGCGCCGTGGACGAGCGGGCGCACGAGGTTGCCGGTCGTCCAGGCGCCGAGCCTGGTGGCCGGGTTGCCCCGCTCCTCGCGGGTGAGGAACCACTCGTCGAGCCGCACCCCGCCCGGCTACCCGGCGGCGGCCCCGGCAATCAGCTTCTCGGCGCGGGAGACGGCGGCGGCGAGCGGATCATCGGGGACGGGCTCGAACAGGTCGGTGGTGACCCGGCCGCCCTTGGCCTCCCACACGCCGGCGACGCGCCCCTGGTGGAGGACGACCGGGGAGATCCAGCCGGCCTGGCGGCTCACCCTGGCCTTGACGGCGGCCGGGACGAGCGGCTCCAGGGAGCGGGGCGCGCCGAGGATGTAGGGGTCGAAGCCGGGCAGCAGGTGGACCTCGTCCGCCGGCCGGGTTGCGGCCAGGTCGTCGAGGTGCTCGGTGAGCGCCAGCAGGGTGTGGCCGCCGGCCTCGACCTCGGTCAGCTCGCCCGCCAGGTCGCGGAACCAGCCCTTGAGCACGGCCTTCCTGGCGACGCCGCCGAACAGCCAGCCGTCGAGCATCTCCGGCGTGGCGGGGCCGTGGGCGGCCAGGAACGCGCGGGCGATCCGCACGCCCGCCTCCTCCTGCGGCGGCAGCTCGGCGGGCCAGCCGGGCAGCCAGGCGCGGGGCGCGGTGAAGGTGACGCGGCCGTCGCGCGGCGGGCCGTAGCAGAGCTCGCCGAGGCGGCTGAGCGGCTTGAGCAGCGCCCCCCAGCCGGAGGTGAGCGCCTCCCGCAGGTGGGCGTCGCCGGTCACCTCGACGACGGCGTCGACCAGCTCCTCCCGGGTCTTGGGCGTGTCGCCGAGCGCCTGCGGGACGGCCTCGACGATGGCGGCGATCTCGGCGGCGGTGACGCCGTGGCCGCGCTGCCAGGAGCCCTTCTCCCAGAACCGCAGCGTGCTCAGCGCCGCGCAGTAGCCGGGCAGCTCGTCGGCGGGCAGCAGGTGCAGGGTGCCGCGCATGACCCAGGTCTTGACCAGGGTGCGCTCGTCCCAGAGCGCCCGCTCGACCTCGCCGGGGCCGGGTGAGGCGGCGCGGACGGCGACCGCGTGCTGGGCGGAGGAGGCCACCTGGGCCTGCACCCCGCACAGCCGGCGGGCGATCTCCACGGCGCCCGGCCCGCCGGGGCCGCTCACGAACTGCCGGCGCAGCCGCCAGGCGAGGATCTGCGGCCAGCTCACATGGATCGTCACCCGGCCAGTTGTACACGGCCGGGCCGACAGTCCGGGTCAGCGGGTGTAGCCGATGTCCTGGTAGCGCAGCGTCTGGAAGCCCCGGGCGCCCGCGTTGGCCAGGTTCTGCCGGGCGGCGACGAGCTGCGGCCGCTGGTAGAGGGGCAGCACGTTGACCTGCTGCCAGATGAGCCGGTCGGCGGTGTTGGCCTCGGCGCGGGCCTGGTCCGGGTCGAGGCTGCGGGCGGCGCGGGCCATGGCGGCGTCGATGTCGGCCGAGCCGGTGCGGCCGAAGTTGGCGTTCCACGTCTTGCCGTCGGCGGCGTGGGCGTAGACGCCGTAGCTGCTCGACACCGGGTACGGGGTGCCGATGTAGGCGAACGGCGCGATGTCGAAGTCGCCGGGGATCACGTACTTGGCGAAGAAGTCGTCGCTGGGCACGGCCCGGATGGCGAGCTTCACCCCGATCGCGGCGAGCATGTTCTGCGCCAGCTCGCCCTCGGACTTGCTGATCTGCACGCCGGACGGCACCACGAAGGTGAGCTCGAGCGGGCGGCCGTCCTTGTGCCGGACCGGGCCGGTGCGGGGGTCGAGCCGCCAGCCGGCCTCGTCGAGCAGCCGGGCGGCGCGTGCCGGGTCGTGGGCGCCGAGGTCGCCGGCGTTGTCGCGGTAGCCCTGCTGGGTGGTCATGAAGAAGTGGCTGTTGAGCGGGGTGCTCGGCCAGTCGAGGCCGCGCAGGTCGGAGCGGGCGATGGCCTCCCGGTCGAGGCCGAGCTGGACGGCCTGGCGGACGCGCAGGTCGCGGAGCGGCCCGCGTGAGCCGTTGAGCGTGAAGTGGCGGAAGTCGGGGGCGGCGGCCCGGCGGACCTCGGCGCCTGGCGTGGCGGCGGCGCGGGCGTGGTCGGGGGCGGACGGGCCGATGTCGGCCAGGTCGAGCTCGCCGTTGCCGAACATGCCGACGAGCGAGTCCTGCTCGGCCGCCCGGAAGACGATCCTGTCCAGTTTGGCCCGGTCGCCCCACCAGGCGTCGTCGCGCACGAGCGTGACGGTCTTGGCGGTCTGGTCGATGCCCTGGACCTTGAACGGCCCGGCGGTGACGGGGATGCGGTTGAGCCAGGCGGTGTTGAACGCCTCGGGCGTGGCGTTGGCGGAGGCGGGCAGCAGCGGCCCGAACAGCGCCCGCCAGTCGCCGAACGGCCGCGCGAACGTCACCACGACCTCGTGGTCGCCGCGGCCCCGCTCGACGCTCTCGATGTCCTGGTAGCCGGTGGAGGAGGCGATGTGGAAGGCCGGGTCGCCGCCGTCCAGCGCCTGCCACTGAGCGCGGAAGTCGGCCCAGGTGATGGGCCTGCCGTCGGACCATCGGGCGCGCGGGTTCAGCTCGTAGGTGACGACCTGCTTGGGCGTGGTGGCGGTGACGCGGGCGTCGATCAGGTAGGCGTGGTTGACGGAGATGCGCGCCCTGTCGTCCGACACGAACGGGCGCGGCAGCAGCGCGTCGGTGATGGCCGCCGCCACGGCCAGGTGGCCGTCGACGTGGTGCCTGTTCCACTGGGCGGGGAACTCGTTGACGCCCCAGCGCAGCGTGCCGCCGTCCTTGACCCGCTCGCGCGGCACGGGGTTGAGGTCGGACGCCTTGATCACCGCGTCTCCGGAGGGCCGGACGACCACGGCGCCGCCCCCGCCGCACGCCGTCAGCGACAGCACTGCGGTCGCGGCGGCCACGAAATGAGTTGCTTTCAACGGTACTCCTGTCAGACGACGGCGAGCTTCTCGGCGTAGTGGCAGGCGGCGGCCTGGTCCTCGCCGAGCGGCCGCACCTCGGGCTCGGTCTCGACGCACAGGCTGCGCTCCTCGGCCGTCAGCACGCCCCGGAAGGTCGGGCATCGGGTACGGAACCGGCATCCCGACGGCGGGTCGGCCGGGCTGGGCGGCTCGCCGTCGAGCAGGATGCGCTCGCGTGAGCGTTCGCGCACCGGGTCGGGCAGCGGGACCGCCGACAGCAGCGCCTGCGTGTACGGGTGCGCCGGGCTGGCGTAGACGGCCTCGGCGCGCCCGATCTCGGCGATCCTGCCGAGCTGCATGACGGCGACCCGGTCGGCCAGGTGGCGGACCACGGCCAGGTCGTGCGCGACGAACAGGTAGGACAGGCCCAGCCGGTCCTTCAGCGCGCCGAGCAGGTTGAGCACGCCCGCGCGGATCGACGTGTCGAGTGCGGAGACGGGCTCGTCGAGGACGAGCAGCCGGGGTTCGAGGGCGAGCGCGCGGGCGATGGCGACGCGCTGGCACTGGCCTCCGGACAGCTCGCGCGGGTGGCGGGCGGCGCACGCGGGGTCGAGCCCGGCCAGGGCGAGCAGCTCGGCCACCCGGCCCTCGGGCGCGCCCCGGCGGTGGGCGCGCAGCGGCTCGGCGAGGATGTCGTGGACGGTCATGCGCGGGTCGAGCGAGGCCGCCGGGTCCTGGAAGACCACCTGCATGTCGCGCCGGATCGCGGCGCGCTGCGCGGGCGTGAGCCGGGCGGTGTCGCGGCCGAGCACGACGATGCGGCCCTCCTCGGGCCTGGCCAGCTCCAGGATCTGCGTCAGCGCCGTGGTCTTGCCCGATCCCGACTCGCCGACGAGGCCGAGCGTCTCGCCCTCGCGGATGTCGAAGCTGATCCCGGCCACGGCGTGCACGGTGCCGGTCCGCCGCCTGAACAGCGTGCCCCGCGTCAGCGGGTAGCGCTTGACCAGGCCCTCGACCTCCAGCACCGTGCGCGGGCGGCGGGTCACCGGCTCGCGCGGCGGCGCGGGCCGCTCGGCGCCGTCCCGGCGCACGTCAGCCCTGTGCACGTCGGCCCAGCGGATGCAGGCCGCCCGGTGCCCGGCCCCCACCTCGAACAGCGGCGGCTCCCGGTCGTCGCACGCCTCCACCCGCATCGGGCAGCGCGGCGCGAACGGGCAGCCCGGCGGCAGCCTGCCGGGCTCGGGCGGGCCGCCCTCGATCGGCACCAGCGGCCGCCTCCCGCCGCCGTCGACGCGCGGCACCGAGCCGAGCAGGCCCGCGGTGTACGGCATCCGCGTGCGGTAGTAGACGTCGTCCACGTCGCCGACCTCGACCGGGCGGCCCGCGTACATGACCAGGACGCGGTCGGCGAAGCCGGCGACCACGCCGAGGTCGTGGGTGATCAGGACGATGGCGGCGCCGGTCCGGCGCTGCGCCTTCTTGAGCACCTCCAGCACCTGGGCCTGGACGGTGACGTCGAGCGCGGTCGTGGGCTCGTCGCAGATGATCACGTCGGGGTCGTTGGCGACGGCCATGGCGATGAGCGCGCGCTGGCGCATCCCGCCGGAGAACTCGTGCGGGAAGGCGAGCGCGCGCCGGGCCGGGTCCGGGATGCCGACGAGGTCGAGCAGGTCGACGGCCTTGACGGCGGCCTGCTCGCGGGTGACCCGGTGGTGGGCGCGCACCGCCTCGGCGATCTGGTCGCCGACCCGGTAGACGGGGGTGAGCGCCGACAGCGGGTCCTGGAACACCATCGACACGGCCCGGCCCCGTACGCGGGCCAGCTCGCGCTCGGAGGCGCCGACGAGCTCGCGGCCGTGCAGCCGGACCGAGCCGGCGACCTTGGCCTCGGGCGGCAGGAGGCCGAGCACGGCGGCGGCGGCCACGGACTTGCCCGCGCCGGACTCGCCGACGATGCCGAGCACCTCGCCGGCCCGCAGCTCGTAGCTGAGGCCGCGTACGACGGGCACGTCGCCGAAGGCGACCTCCAGGCCGTCGACCTCCAGGACCGGGCTCATCGCGGCCCCTTCGCGCCGGGGTCGAAGGCGTCGCGCAGCGCGTCGCCGGCCAGGTTGACCGCGAGCAGGGTGACGACGAGCAGCCCGGCGGCGAACCAGAACGTCCACGGCGCGTAGATCGCGGTCCGGGAGCCGTCGGCGATGACCGTGCCGAGCGACACGTCGGGCGGCTGGATGCCGAGGCCGAAGTACGACAGGGACGTCTCGGCGAGGATGGCGGCGCTGACGTTCACGGTGGCGTCCACGATGAGCAGGGACGACAGGTTGGGCAGCACGTGCGAGAAGATGATCTTCACGGGCGGGACGCCGAGGTAGCGGGCGGCGCGGACGAACTCGCGCTGCCTGAGCGAGATCGTCATCCCCCGGACGATCTTGGCGGTGACCATCCACAGGAACAGCGCCAGCACGATCACGAACAGCGGCCACTGCCCCGCCCCGAACAGCGGCGACATGATCGCCAGGACGAGGAAGGCGGGCAACGCGAGCAGCAGGTCGGCGGCCCAGCCGAGCACCCGGTCGGTCCAGCCGCCGAAGTAGCCGGCGAACGCCCCCGCGAGCGCGGCCAGCGCGGTCGACACCAGGGCGGCGAGCAGGCCGACGATCAGCGACCGCCGCAGCCCGCACAGCGTGACCGCGTACACGTCGGCGCCGGTCTGCAGGGTGCCGAACCAGTGCCGGGACGACGGCGGCGCCAGGAACGCGGTGAAGTCCTTGTCCGCGGGGGACCACGGGGTGAGCAGCGGTCCGGCGAACGCGAGCGCGAACATCAGCGCCAGCACCGCGACCCCGGCCCGCCCCTGCCGGGAGGCGAGGAAGCGCCGCGCCAGCACGCGCCCGCGGGACGGCGGCGCGGCCACTGCCGGGCCGAGTTCGCCGGCGACCTCCTCCTCCGAGAGCGTCATCCCGCCCTCACCCGGGGATCGAGCGCGGCGTGCAGCAGGTCGGCGGCCAGCGACGCGCACAGCACGGCCAGCGCGGCCAGGCACGAGATCGCGGCGACGGTGTTGACGTCGTTGGTGAAGACGGCGCTGATCAGCCGCTCCCCCAGCCCGTGCCAGCCGAAGATCTTCTCGGTGAAGGCGGCGCCGGTGAGCAGCGTGCCGAACACGAAGGCGAAGTACGTCGCGACCGGGATGAGCGCGGTGCGCAGCCCGTGGCGGACCAGCGCCCGCCGCCTGCTCAGCCCCTTGGCCCTGGCGGTGCGCAGATAGTCGGCGCCGAGCACGTCGAGCATCAGGTTGCGCTGGTAGCGGCTGAAGACCGCGATCAGGCCGAGCGACAGCGTCACGGTCGGCAGGATCAGGTGCTGGAGCCGGTCGAGCAGCCCCGCCCAGAGCCCGGCGTCGAGCCCGGCGGACCGCTCACCGCCCACCAGGAGGACCCGGCGGCCGAACAGATGGTCGTTGGCCCAGGTGCCGCCCAGGATCGCCACGTTCGCCAGCACCACGACGGGGATCGCCAGCAGCAGGTAGGCCAGGCCCGCCGACAGCCGGTCGAACCAGCCGTACTGCCTGGCCGCCGCGGCGGCCCCGGCGGCGACGCCGAGCACGCTGCCGCACACCAGCCCGAGCAGGACCAGCCGCAGCGTGACACCGGCCCGCCGCCGCAGGTCGTCGCCGACCGGCGAGCCCGTCACGCTCCTGCCGAAGTCGCCGCGCAGCACCCCGCCCGCCCAGGTCAGGTAGCGCTCGAACAGCGGCGTGCGGTCGTTCAGGTTGAGCGCGGCGAGCTGGGCGTCGACGGCGGCGGGCGGCGGCTGCGGGGTGCGCCCGGCGTAGTTGGCGCGCGGGTCGAGGGCGGCGGCGGCCAGCAGGTAGGCGAGGCTGGCGGCGACGGCGGCCAGCACGACCGAGCCGAGCAGCCTGCGGGCCAGGAACCCCGCCATCGTCCCCCCTTACGAACGGCGTGTGGCCATCGTGCTACATTCCGCGACCATCCGGGCGCAGGCACATGTCAAGGGGGCGTCTGGTTAACGTCCGGAAAGCCCTGGTCAGACCCTCGGCGGGGCGGTCAGCGGCCGGACAGCTCGTCGACCGCGGTGCGGACGTCGTCGCTGGTGATCGTGGTGAGGTCGGCGGAGCTGGCCGACTCGCCGCGCGAGGCCAGCGCGGCCAGCCGCACGTCGCGGCGCATGGCCGCTCGCTCGAACAGCGACCTGGCGAAGCGGCCGTTGCCGAGCCCGTCGATCAGCCGCTCGCCGCACACCCAGGTGAACACCTCGTCGAGGTCGCCCAGCGCCTCCTCGTCGAACCGGTCGCCCGCCTGCTCGGCCAGCAGCACGGCGATCTCCGACAGCTCGCGCGGCGCGTAGCTGGGGAAGGTCACCCGCTGGTTGAACCGGCTGGCCAGGCCGGGGTTGGAGGCCAGGAAGACGTCCATCTCGCGCTGGTAGCCGGCCAGCACGATGACGAGCCGGTCGCGGTCGTCCTCGGCCCGCTTGAGCAGCGTCTGCACGGCCTCGGCGCCGAACGCGTCGCCGCCCGAGTAACCGGGATTGACCAGGCTGTAGGCCTCGTCGATGAACAGCACGCCGCCGAGCGCCCGGTCGACGAGCTCGTTCGTCTTGATGGCCGTCGCGCCCAGGTGCTGGCCGACCAGGTCGGCGCGGTGCGCCTCGACCACGTCGGGCCTGGCCAGCAGGCCGAGCGCGGCGAACACCCGGCCCACGACGCGGGCGACGGTCGTCTTGCCGGTGCCCGGCGGGCCGACGAACACGAAGTGGCGCATCTGCGGCGGCGTCGGCAGCCCGCGCTCCTGGCGCATCCGGGCCACCTGGAGCTGGGCGGCGATCGCGTGCACCTGCCGCTTGACCGGGGCCAGCCCGGCCATCCTGTCGAGGTCGGCCAGCGCCTCCTCCAGCGTGGGCGTGGCCACGTAGCCGCGGAAGCGGGCCGTCAGCTCGTCGAACGCCTTGGTCACGTCGGCGGTCGTGGTCGTCACCAGGTCCTCGGTGGTCGGGGTGCCGCCCGCGCCGACCACGCGCACGTCACGGGCCTGGGCGGCGGCCTCGACCAGGCTGCGCGCGAACCGGGCGTTGCCCAGCTCGTCGACCAGGCCGCGCCGCTGCACGTCCTCGAACATGCCGAGCAGCGCCGCCCTGGCCTCCGGGCGCATGGTGTCGCCGCGCTGCCGCTGGAGCAGCTCGGTGATCTCGGCCAGCTCCCCGGCGGAGTAGGTGGGGAAGCGCACGCGGGTGGCGAAGCGGCTGGCCAGGCCGGGGTTGCTGGACAGGAACGCGGTCATCTCCTGCTCGTAGCCGGCCAGGATGATGATCAGCCGGTCGCGGTCGTCCTCGGCCCGCTTGAGCAGCGTCTGCACGGCCTCCGCGCCGAACCGGTCGGGCTGGCCGTCGGAGGAGTTGATCAGGCCGTACGCCTCGTCGATGAACAGCACGCCGCCGAGCGCCCGGTCGACCAGCTCGTTCGTCTTGATCGCCGTCGCGCCCAGGAACTCGCCGACCAGGTCGGCCCGCTGCCCCTCGACCACGTACGGGGTCTCCAGCAGGCCGAACGCGTAGAAGATCTTCGCGAGGGTACGGGCCACGCTGGTCTTGCCGGTGCCGGGCGGCCCCAGGAAGACGAAGTGGCGGGTGGGACGCCCGGCCGTGTAGCCCGCCTCGGCGCGCAGCCGGGACGCCTCGATGGAGGCGGCGATCGACCGGACCTGCTCCTTGACCGGGGCCAGTCCGATCATGCCGTCGAGCTCGGCCAGCGCCTCCTCGACGGAGATCTGCGGCAGCGCGGGCGCCTTGTCGGCCACCGGCTCCGGCCTGCCCTCGCGCGCCCGAACGCGGACCTGCTCCTCGGCGGTCAGCTCGGACCTGGCGCGGCGGGCCAGCAGGAAGCGGTAGCCGAGCACGGCGGCGGCGGCGCCGTAGGCGACCCAGACGGCCAGGCTCTCGGAGACCAGGGAGACGGCGGCGGCCAGCGCACCGGCGGGCACCAGCGCCAGCAGCGCCGTCACCCAGGGCGCCACCCACCGGATGAGGTGCGCCCCCGCGGCCACCGGCAGCGCCAGCAGCAGGAGCAGCGTCGGCGCGAGCGACGTCGGCGGGAACAGCGCGACGAAGACGGGCAGCAGCGCGCACCAGCCCGCCACCACGAGCGTCGTCGCGGCGGCGCGCGGGAAGTGCAGCGCCAGCGCGATGAAGGAGAGCGCCACCATCGTGAGCAGGAAGGTCTGGAACAGCTGGCCGCCCAGCGCCGCGGACACACCGACGGAGCCCACCAGGACGACCACGTACATCACCCGGCGGGCGGCCGGCGGAAGCCGGAAATAGCGCACGCGCACCTGTTCGAACAGATCCCGCACCGCGGCCCGCCCCGCCGCCCGGGTCCTGCTGGACTCCTGCATCACGCCTCCCCGGTCCGCCCCTGGTTATACCGCACCGGGCCGTCGATTGGGCGGACCTGACACGCTAGGTGGAGCTGACGAAAGCGGCGATGTGCCGGCCGAGTTCGGCGCCCGCGTCCTCCTGGAGGAAGTGGCCGGCGCCCGTGATGACCGGATGGGCGCGGCCGGCCGCCCCCGGCATGGACCGGCGCAGGACGGGCGCCATCCCGGCGGTGATCGGGTCGCCGTCGGAGAAGGCGACGAGAAAGGGCCGGTCAAGCGTGGTGAGGACCTGCCAGGCGGCGCGGTTGGCGGCCGAGGCGGGGTTGTCCGGCGCGTACGGCACGAGGCCGGGCATCGCCCGTGGGCCCGCTTTGTACGACTCGTCCGGGAAGGGGGCGTCGTAGGCGGCGCGTACCTCCGGCGGCAGTTTCGTGGCGCAGCCCGATTGGACGAACCTGGCGATGTCCAGCTCCGGCGCGGACGCCACCGCGTCCTTGAACCGGTGCCACACCTCCGGCATGGGATTGTCACCCGTCGGCAACCCCGTGTTGGCGGCGACGATCCTGGCCACGCGTCCGGGGTGCTCGGCGGCCAGGCGCAGGCCGATCAGCCCGCCCCAGTCCTGGCCGACGAGGGTGACGCCGGTCAGGCCGAGCGCGTCGTACAGCAGGGCGCGCGTCCACTCGACGTGCCGGGCGTAGCTGTGGTCGCCCTGTTCGGCCGGTTTGTCGGAGCGGCCGAAGCCGATGAGGTCCGGCGCGATCGCACGCAGCCCGGCGGCGGCCAGCTCGCGCATCACGTCACGGTAGAGGTACGACCAGGACGGCTCACCGTGCAGGAGCACCACCGGCTCCCCGTCGGCGGGCCCCGCCTCGGCGTAGGCCATCCGCAGCCCGTCGCCCACGTCGGCGTAGCGGGCCTCGTACGGGAATCCGGGCAGATCGGCGAACCGGTCGTGGGGGGTGCGGAGGATTCGCATAGAACAAGATTCTATGCAGCGGCCCCGGCGCCGCCCAGGGACCGGGCCGCGAACGGTATTCCGGATCAACCGATACCGCTACACCCATCGGGTGACATGGCCTAAGCTGCCACGCAAGTTCATGCGGGCCCGCTTGCGCACGGATCGGCCTGCAAGGAGGTCCATGACCGTCACCCAGGCCGCGCCCCTCGCCCGCCGCGCCGACCACGAACCCCGGGACAATCGCTGGGCCGTCCTGGTCCTGCTCTGCCTGAGCCTGCTGCTGATCACGGTCGACGCCACCGTCCTGCACATCGCGGTCCCCGCGCTCACCGCCGCCCTGGAGCCGTCGGCGGTGCAACTGCTGTGGATCGTGGACGTCTACTCGCTGGTCGTGGCCCCGCTGCTGATCATGTTCGGCTCGCTCGGCGACCGCTACGGGCGCAAGCGGCTGGTGCTGGCGGGGTTCGTGCTGTTCGGCCTGGCCTCGGCGGCTGCGGCCCTGTCGACCACGCCGCTGGCGCTCATCCTGTCCAGGGCGGCGCTCGGCGTCGGCGGCGCGATGATCATGCCGGCCACGCTGTCGCTGATCCGCCAGGTGTTCACCGACCGGCGCGAGCGGACGATCGCGCTCGGCGTGTGGAGCGCCGTGGCCGCCGCGGGGGCCGCCGTGGGCCCGCTGGTCGGCGGCCTGCTCGTCGGCTGGTGGTGGGGCGCGGTCTTCCTGGTCAACGTGCCGATCCTGCTCGTGCTGCTGCCCGCCGCCGTGCGCCTGCTGCCGGAGTCGCGCGGGCGCGCCGGTCACCCGTGGGACGCGCCCAGCGCCGCGCTGTCGGTGCTGGGCATCCTGGCGCTGGCGTTCGGGCTGAAGGAGGCGGGCTCGGGCAGCCTGATGCCGTTCGGCGCGGCCGTGGCGGTGTTCCTGACCGGGGTGGCGCTGCTGGTGTGGTTCGTCAGGCGGCAGACCCGGCTGGCCGCGCCGCTGCTGGAGGTCGGCCTGTTCCGGCGGCGGGCGTTCACCACCGGGGTCGCCGGGGTGCTGCTGGGCGTGTTCGCGCTGGTGGGGCTGCAGCTCATGCTGGCGCAGTACCTGCAGCTCGTGCTGGGCGACAGCGAGATCCGGGCGGCGCTGCGGATGCTGCCGCTGGTCGTCTCGGCCGTCGCCGGCGGGCTGGCGGCGGCGCACCTCCTGCCCCGCCTCGGCATGCGCGCCACGATGAGCGGCGGCCTCGGCCTCGTCGCGCTCTCCCTGACCCCGACGCTGACCTGGGGCGTCGAGAGCCATCCGGTCATGCTGGCCTGCTGCTTCGTGGGCATCGGGTTCGGCGTCCAGGTCGCGCTGCTGGCCGCGTCCGACACGATCATGTCGGCGGCCCCCGAGTCCCAGGCGGGCGGCGCCGCCGCGATCGAGGAGACCGCCTACGAGCTGGGCGCCGGTCTCGGCGTCGCCGTGCTCGGCACGATCACCACCATCGTGTACGCCCCCGCGCTGCCGGCCGTGCCCGGCGTCCCCGGCGCGGACATGGACCAGGCCAGGCAGTCGCTCGCCGGCGCCGCCCACGTGGCCGACCGGGTCGGCGGCAGCGCCGGCCACGCGTTGCTCGACGCGGCCCGCTGGGCCTTCGTCAACGCCCTGCACACGACCGTGGTCGTGAGCGTCGTCCTGCTCAGCCTGACCGCCGTCGCCGTGGCCATGCTGCTGCGCCGTGATTGAGGTGTGTGATGTCCCGATTAGGGCAGACAACAACCGTGAGACAGGCCCTCCGTGATCTCGCCGCGCTCGTCGCCCGTGTGGGCGTGGGCGGCATCTTCTTCGCCAACGGCTGGCGCAAGCTGGAGATCGGCCTGGCCCAGACCGGGGTCCAGTTCCAGTCGCAGGGCGCCCCCGCGCCGCGGGCCTGGGCCACGATCACCATGATGACCGAGCTGATCGGCGGCGCGCTGCTGATCGCCGGGCTGCTGGTGTCGGTGATGGGGCTGATCCTGTTCGCCGAGGCCGTGGCCGTGCTGACGGTCGCGATGCCGCTCAACCCGATCACGGTCAACGAGCTCATCCTGCTGGGGGCGACCTCGCTGCTGCTCGCCGTGGTGGGCGCGGGGCGGCTCTCGGTGGATCACATGGTGGTGATCCGGCGCAGGGAGTCGGAGGCGGCCGGCGAGTTCGCGGCCGACCAGGAGGCCGACGCGGTCATCGCCAGCCTGCGCGACCCTGACGCCCCGCCGCGCCCGTCCACCCCCTCGCACCCGGCCGCCCCATCGCGACCGGCCACCCCGCCGGAGCGGGCCGACGACCCCGCGCCGCCGCCCAGGACACCGCCCAGGACGCCGCCCGCCGCCAAGGGCGCGCCGGCGGCCAGGGGCAAGCCCTCGGCCGAGCCCGCGCCGGACGACACGGCCCCGCACCCGCGACCCGGCCGCACGGACCCCGAGCCCGCCGGTGAGCCCGGCTCCTCCCCCGGCGACACGCTGGTGGCCGGGCGGAAGAAGCCGCCCGCGCGGGGCCGCCGGACGACCTCGGCCGACTAGGCGGCCGACTAGGCGGCCGGCGCCGGGGCGCGCTTCTTGAGCGGCCTGAGCGCGCCCTGGGTGAGCGCGATGGCCGCCAGGATGATCAGCGCCCCGACCGGCTGGTTCCACGTCAGGCCCTCGTCCAGCACGAGCACGCCCGACAGCGCCGCGAACACCGGCAGCAGGTACGTGACAGTCGAGGTCGTGGTCACCCCGGCCTGCTTCTGCACCCAGTAGAGCAGCAGGTACGCCACCCCGGTGCCGAGTCCGCCGAGCGCCAGCAGGCTCCACCAGACGCCCGCGGTCACGCCGGTGTCGACCAGCGGCACCCCGGCCAGCAGCGTGATCACCCCGAGCTGCACGGTCCCGCTGAGGAGCTGCCCGGTGGCCAGCACGACCGGCGGCTCGCTGCGCCGCCCGGTGACGAACCGCCCCAGGTACGCGCCCCCGATCCCGTAGCACAGGGCCGCGCCGAAGCAGGCGAGGCTGCCGCCGAGCTGCCCGCCGCTGATCGGCTGCCACACGCCCAGCACCACCATCACGCCCGCGAACCCGGCGCCGAGCCCGGCCATCCGCCCGGCGGTCGGCTTCTCGGCCCGCAGCAGCAGCGTGAAGGCCAGGGTGCACAGCGGCGTGGTCGCGTTCCAGATCGACGCGACGACGGAGGACACGTACTGCTCCCCGTAGGCGAACAGCGTGAACGGGAGCGTGGTCAGCACCACGGACGCGACCTGGAAGTGCCCCCACAGCCGGGGGTCGCGCGGCAGCGCGCGGCGGCTGACGGCCAGCGCGGCGAGCAGCACGGCGGCGCCGACGGCCATCCGCCCGAACGACACCTGCAGCGGATGCAGCTCGGTGACGGCGACCTTGATGAAGAAGAAGCTGTTCCCCCAGACGGCCGCCAGCACCAGGAACGCCGGCAGCCACCTCCCTGCTCCGTTGCCGCGCACCCGCGCCCTCCCTGTCATCAGAACCAGGAGGAGCGTAACGACCCACACAGATCCAAAACGATAGGGATATTTCCCTATTTATGGTCGCGCCACAGCGCCCTCAGGCACTGGCGCCGGCCATGACGCGGTCGACGATGCCGCGGGTGCCCTCCTGCCGGGCGCAGTGGGCGCAGCAGTACCAGTGCTCGCCGGACTGGACGCCGTGGCCGATGACCTTGGTGCCGCAGTGCTCGCAGATCGGCGCCATGGCCTGGATCGCGCACTGGAAGGAGTCGAACGTGTGCACCGCGCCCTGGGCGTGCACCTCGAAGGACATGTCGTAGTCGTTGCCGCAGTTCTCGCAGACGGCCATGGTGATCCCCCTTGATCTCGGAGCGCCGGTGGGATTCCGCGCTCAAGGGTTTCCTCTCCCCGATGCGGCGCCCTATTCAGGACCCCGGGAAGCGACGGCCAGGACGACCAGCGGCAACGCCAGCAGCCCGATGGCCGCGAGCGCGGCGGGCAGGCCGAGCCAGGCGGCGAGCGCGGCCATGAGCAGCGGGCTGACCACGAAGCCGGTGTAGGAGATGGCCGACAGGGCGGAGACCTGCGTGCCGGTGGGGTCGCCGGCGGCGGCGCGGCTGAGCATGGCGGGCACCACCGGGCCCAGCGCCAGCCCGGTCAGCGCGAACCCCGCCAGCGACAGGGCGGGCGTCCCGGCCAGGCCCGCCAGCGCGATGCCGCCGGCTCCGCCGAGGCCCGCCACCAGATAGAGGGCGCGCTCCGGCAGGCGCGGGAGGGCGTGCACGACGAGCCGGCCGGCGGTGAGCGCGGCCATGTAGGCGGCGGGTGCGGCGCCGGCCACCAGCGGCGAGGCGCCCTGATGAGTCTCCAGCAGCAGCGCCGACCACTGCTCGACGGCGTTCTCGACGGCGAGCACCCCGGCCGCGAGCACGCCGAGCACGACCGCCGCCGTCCAGCGCCGCCGGTGCCCGTCGCCACCGGAGGGAGCCGGGCCGCGGCCGGGCGGCAGGGCGAGCGCCGTCGCCGCCGCGGCCAGCATGATCGCGGCGGCGGTCACCAGCACCGCCGTCGTCCCGGCGCCGAGGTCGCGGGCCAGGCCGGTGGCGGGCGCGGCGACGATGACCGCGACCGGGAAGGCGGCGTGCACCGGCTGGAAGAGCCCGCGCCCGCTCTCGCGCTCGGCCCGGCCGGTGGCCAGGTTGAGCGCGATGTCCAGCGCGCCGCTCGTCGCGCCGACCGCGAGCAGCGCCGCCGCGAGCTGGGCGGGCGTGTCGACCCGGCCGACGGCCAGCACACTCAGCGCGAACAGGGCCGAGCACAGCGCCAGCGCGCCCCGCTCACGCCCCCGGGCCAGCCGCCCGGCCAGCGCCATCGCCGGGATCGCGCCCACCGGCGTGGCCGCCAGCGCCAGCCCGAGACCGGCCGTGGACGTGCCGAGGTGCTCCTTGACCGCGGGCAGCAGCGCCGACCAGGACCCCCAGAAGACGCCCCAGGCCGCGCACACGGCGACGAGCGGCGGGAGCGGATTTCTCATCCCCTGGATTGTCACATCCGGCCGCCCCGGAACGGTCATTGCGCATGAACCCGCCCGATTCCGGAGGTGTGCGCTGACCCAGCGGCCGTCGCCGCCCGCGCGACGCCCGGCAGCCCCTAGAAAGGGGCGCGGACCCGCAAATGCCTTGAGCGGCCCCGCAAGCGGGCGCTAGGTTGTCGGCAACCACCCGTCAAGCGGCACGGCGCACACTCGCGCTGTGACCACCGGGGAAGGGGCCGACGATGCGACGAGTGCGGATCAGCAAGCCGGCGAGCAGCCGGCGCCCGGACCAGAACACGGACCAGAACACGGACGCCGACCTGCGGACGCCGTCAGGCCGCCGACTTCCCTACTGACACACCGCTTACACCCGTCTTACAGAGGTATCTGTAGATAACATAGGTAACAAGAACATCACGGGGGGCTCACGTTGAAGAGGCTAGTGGCAGTGCCGCCGCGCGTCGCCAGGCACAAGATCCGCGACATCGGCTCGGCAGGCCGCCGCCATGTCCAGGGACGCGATCCCAAGGTCGTCGACCTGCGCGCCTACACGGGCCGCAACGTGATCCGCTTCCCCGGCGGCCCGGCTCCGGCCGCCTAGCCGTAGAGCTTCTTGGTGTAGGAGGCCTCCGCGTAGTAGGACTCCAGCTCGGCCAGCGACTCCTGCGTCACCTGCACCTCCTTGACGAGGGCGGCGTGGGAGGGCAGCGGGTCGGGCCCCCACTGCTCGGGCTTCCACAGGGCGCTGCGCATGAGCGCCTTGGCGCAGTGGAAGAAGATCTGCTCGATCTCCACGACGAGCGCCAGCATCGGCCGGTGTCCCTTGACGATCATCTCGTCGAAGAACGGCGCCTCGCGGATCAGCCGGGCCCGGCCGTTGACGCGCAGGGTCTCGTTGCGGCCCGGCAGGAAGAAGATCAGCCCGGCGTGCGGGTTGGACAGGATGTTGCGGAACCCGTCGGCCCTGCGGTTGCCGGGGCGATCGGGGATGGCGATCGTGCTGTCGTCGATCACGTACGTGAATCCGGCGGGGTCGCCCTTGGGCGAGACGTCGCAGTTGCCGTCGGCGTCGGAGGTGGCGATCAGGCAGAACGGTGAGGCCGCCAGCCACTGGCGGTCACGTTCGTGCAGGCGGGTGCGCTCCTTGGTGGCCGCCCGCGGCATCACCTCGCCCAGCAGCTCGCGCAGCTCGTCCTCGGACCGGATCTCCGCCCAGCTCATCTGTTCTCCCTTCGGGGGCCGGCGACCATTGTCGCAGGGCCCCTCACATCACCAGCGGCGGGCCGCCGCCATCGCGTTGAGCAGCGGGTCGCGCTCGGCGGCGAACCGGTCGGGCGGCAGGTGCTCCCGTTCGGCGCGCAGGTGGAGCATGACGAGCTCGGTGGCCGCCTGCTGGTAGTCGCTCATCGCGCGGCCCAGCCCGGCGGCCCTGGCCTGGCGGCGGGCGGTCCGGCGGGCGGGGATGCTGGTCAGCATGCGGATGTCGGCGTCGGTGACCAGCCCGGTCCGCTCGTAGCCGGGCAGGTAGGCGCCCATCCGGGCGACCAGGTGGCGGCGCTCGCGCGCGGTGATCCCGATCAGCGCGACGAGCGCCACCATGATCACCAGGTACGCGCCGCCGAGCCAGGCGAGTGAGCCCGTGACGGCCGCGCCGTTCCAGAGCCCGTGCAGGAAGACCGCGCCGAGGTAGCCGAGCGGGATCGCGGCGTAGCGGGCGGCGTTGCGCCGGGTCAGCGCGTACGCGACCCCGACCCCGATGAGCGAGGTGTAGATGGGGTGCCCGAGGGGGTCGATCAGCCCGCGGATCACGAAGAGCTGCAGGGCCGCGCCGACGCCCTCCTCGCCGAACGCCGTCAGGTAGTAGCCGACGTTCTCCACGGCGGCGAACCCGAGTCCGGCCATGGACGCGTACACGATGCCGTCGGTCAGCCCGTCGATCTCCCGGCGGCGGCGCAGGAGCAGCACCAGCGCCGCGCCCTTGAGCGCCTCCTCGATCACCGGCGCGAGGAAGACGGCGCCCATCGCGTCGACGGTCTGCGTGCCGTAGCCGGCGCGGGCGAACAGCGCCTGCCCGGCCACGGTGAGCGCGATCGCGATCACCACGGCCACGCCGGCGCCCCAGGCGAAGGCGAAGGCCAGGTGGAGCTTGGGCTCGGGCTCCAGCCGGTCGAGGGAGAGCACGGCCGCCAGCAGCACGGGCAGCGGCGCCACGGCCAGCACGGCCGACAGCCCGAACCCGGCGGGACCGCCGGCCACCAGCAGCACCACGAGCACGCCGAGCGCCAGCAGGCTGGAGATCACCAGGGCGATGATCAAAGCTTTGCTGGGACGCTGGGCGAGCATGACGGAGCGTGTCGGAACGGTCATGCACCCACTATGGCGGGCCCGGTTGCCGTTCACTTGCGGGGTAGTGAGTGGTCATGAGGATGTTGTACGAGCGTTGGCTGCTGGAGATGTGGAACGGCGATTTCGAGCTCGCCCACGAGCTGGTCACCCCGGACTTCGCCGGGCACTGGCCTGGTCGGGAGGTGCGCGGCCCGGCGGAGCTGGTGGAGGTGCTGCGACAGGGGCACGAGCCGTTCGGCGACGTGTCCGTCACGCTCGACGTGGGGCCGGTGGTGGACGGCGACCTGGTGGCGGCCAGGTGGACGTTCGCCGGCTCCTACCGGGGCGGCATGCCGGGCGCGACGGCGGCGCCGGGCACCCGGATCGCCTTCAGCGGCCACGATCTCCTGCGGGCCGAGGGCGGCCGGTTCGCCGAATACTGGGTCATCTCCGACGTCCAGACTTTCGCCAGGCTGCTCGGCATGGGCTGACCCCTTGCCAGACGGGTCAGAGAGGCTTACGATCCGCGTAATTGTTAGGAAACTTTCCTTAAAGAAGGGTTCCGTACGTGCGCCGATTAGCCGCCCCCCTGATCGCCGTGCTCGTGATCGTCGCCCTGTGCGCTCTTCCCGCGCAGGCAGCGAGCCGCCTCGTCGCCGTCTTCTCCCTCTCCGGCACCACCGGGACGTTCGTCGTCAGCAACCCCGGCACGACCTCCGTCACCGGCTGGTCGATCGTCTTCGACCTGCCCGCCGGGGTCACCGCGAGCAGCCCCCAGAACGCCACCCTCCGCCAGACCGGCACGAAGGTGACGCTCACCCCCGCCTACTACATCAACACCATCCAGCCGGGCCGCAACACCGAGCCGTTCAGCCCCAAGTTCTCGCTGAGCGCGGCCGCCCAGCCCGCCAACTGCACGATCAACCGGGCCAACTGCGACGGCACCGGTGAGGAACCGCCCGCCCCGCCACCGGTCAGCGCCACGTACGAGGTCACCGGCAGCTCGGCCAAGTTCGTCGTCGCCAACAACGGCACCGCCGCGCTGAACGGCTGGTCGATCGTCTTCGACCTGCCCGAGGGCGTCACCGCGAGCAACGCGCAGAACGGCTCGCTCAGCCAGAGCGGCCGGACGGTGACCCTCACTCCCGCCCACTACAACACCAACGTCGCGGCGGGCGGCACCACCGAGCCCTACAGCCCGGCGTTCACCGTCAGCAGGTCCGGCGCCGAGCCGACGAGCTGCCGCATCAACGACGTGAACTGCGACGGCACCCCCGACGCGCCGCCCGGCGCGCCCGGCAACCTGCGCTCCCCGGTCAAGACGACCAAGACCGTCTCCCTGGCCTGGGACGCCGCCACCCCCGGCAGCCTGCCGATCACCGGGTACGAGGTCTACAACGGCACGGAGCGGGCCACCACGGTCACCGGCACCACCGCGACCGTCACCGGCCTGACCCCCAACACCTCCTACACGTTCACCGTCAAGGCCAAGGACCGCAAGGGCACGCTCTCGCCGGCCTCCTCGCCGGTGACCGTGCGGACCAACAACCCGGCGGACGACACCCAGGCGCCCACCGCCCCGGGCAACCTCCGCAGCACCGGCAAGACCTCCTCCAGCGTCACGCTCGCCTGGAACGCCGCCACGGACAACTCCGGCGTGGCCAGCTACGAGGTCTACACCGGCACCACCCTGGCGACCACCGTCACCGGGACCACCGCGACGGTCTCCGGGCTGTCGCCGTCCACCAAGTACACGTTCACGGTCAAGGCCAGGGACCTGTACGACAACATGTCGCCGGCCAGCGCCGCCGTCGAGGTGACCACCGCGGACATCGTCGAGAACGGGCACGCCCGCGTCGGCTACTTCGTCCAGTGGGGCATCTACGGCCGCCAGTACTTCGTGCGCAACCTCGACACGAGCGGGGCCGCGGCCAAGCTCACCCACATCAACTACGCCTTCGCCAACATCGACCCGGTCAACCTGACCTGTCTGCAGGGCGTCACCAAGGGCACCACGCAGAACCCGCAGGACCCCAACCAGGGTGACGGCGCCGGTGACGCCGAGGCCGACTACGGCAGGCCGTTCAGCTCCGCGCAGTCGGTGGACGGGGTGGCCGACACCGGCTGGGAGAAGCTGCGCGGCAACTTCAACCAGCTCAAGAAGCTCAAGGCCAAGCACCCGCACCTGAAGGTGCTCATCTCGCTGGGCGGGTGGACGTACTCGAAGTACTTCTCCGACGTCGCGGCCACGGACGCGGCGCGCAAGAAGTTCGTCTCCTCCTGCATCGACATCTACATCAAGGGCAACCTGCCCGTGTACAACGCGGCGGGCGGACCGGGGACCGGGGCCGGCATCTTCGACGGCATCGACCTCGACTGGGAGTGGCCGGGCGCCGAGGGGCACCCGGGCAACCACATCAGCCCGCAGGACAAGGAGAACAACACGCTGCTGATCGCCGAATTCAGGCGGCAGCTCGACGCGCTCACCCAGACCACGGGCAAGCGTTACGACCTGACGGCCTTCACCCCGGCGGACCCGGTCAAGATCGAGGCCGGCTGGGACCTCCCCGAAGTCGCGAAATATCTGGACATCTTCAATGTCCAGGGCTACGACTTCCACGGGGCCGGCAGCGACAACTCCTGGGAGCCGAACCGGACCGGCCACCAGGGCAACCTCTACCTCGACGCCGACAGCCCGTACAACCCGGACTTCAGCGTGGAGAAGGCCGTCGACGTCTACCTGGACGCGGGGGTCAACCCGAGGAAGATCACCATCGGGCTCGCCTACTACGGCCGCGGCTGGCAGCAGGTCGCCGACGGCGGCAAGTTCGGCGAGTGGCAGTCGGCCGTCGGGGCCGCTCCCGGCCAGTTCCAGGAGGAGGCCGGCACCCGCGGCTACAGCAACCTGATCGCCTCGGTGCCCGGCTGCACGGTCAGGCATGACGAGGCCGCGGTCGCCACCTACTGCTACACCGGCAACAACGGGCAGTGGTGGAGCTTCGACGACGTCTGGTCGATCCAGAAGAAGACCGCCTGGCTCAAGAGCAAGGGCCTGCTCGGCGCGATGGTGTGGGAGATGTCGGGCGACACCGCCTCCGGCACCCTCACCAACGCGCTGGACGCCGGCCTGCGCCAGTAGAAGCGTGCCGGTGGCGGGTGAATTCCGGGCACCCGCCACCGGCCGTCCGCACGTGCGAGAGTCGGAGGCATGGACCACCTCGCGCACTTCCGCAAGGAGACCACCGCCTTCGCCGCCGCCGCCCGCTCAGCCGGTGCCGCCCTGGTGCGGACCTGCCCCGGCTGGGCGGTGGCCGACCTCGTCTGGCACCTGGGCGGCGTGCACCGCCACGTCGCCCACCTGATCGCGAACCGGCTCACCGAGCCGCCGGCCTCGCCCGGCCCGGCCGTCCTCGCCCTGCCCGCCGACACCACCGGCTGGCCCCGGCCCGGCCACACCCCCACGACCGGCCCGCTGCCGGACAGCCTGGTCACCTGGTTCGCCGAGGGCGCCGCCGCCCTGGCCGGGCAGTTCGCGAGCGCCGGGCCCGGCACCCGGGTGTGGACGTGGTCGGAGGACCAGAGCGTCGGCTTCTGGATCCGCATGCAGGCCATCGAGGCCGCCGTCCACCGCTGGGACGCCGAGGACGCCGCCGCCCCCGCCGCCGCCCGGCCCGTGGACGGCTCGCTGGCGGCCGACGCGATCGGCCAAACCTTCGAGGTCATGGCCCCGCTGCGCCGGGCGATGGCGCAGGCCCCGCCGGGCGCGGGCGAGACGTACGCCTTCCGCCGCGGCGACGGGCCCGGCACGTGGACGGTCCGCTTCGACGGCGACGACGTACGCCTCACCGAGGGGCCCGCCGACGTGGAGCTCACCGGCACGGCCTCGGACCTGATGCTCTGGCTGTGGCAGCGCGTCAGCGCCGACCGGCTCGCGGTGCGCGGCGACCGGGCCCTGCTCGATCGCTACTTCACCCTCGTCCCGCCGCTCTGATCAGCCGCTCCGGCACAGGCCGGGGGCCCGGGCGCGCCGCCCGGACCCCCGGGTGCCGTCAGCTGCAGCCGCTGGTGGAGCCGCAGCCCTCGCAGACGTAGCAGCTGCCCGCCGGGCGCATCTTGGTGCCGCACGTCATGCAGAGCGGCGCGTCGGCCGTGAAGCGCTGGTGGCTCTCCAGCGTCAGCTCCTTGGACGGCTCCGGCTTCGGCTTCTCCTCGATGGGCGCCGACTGGGCCAGCGCCTCGCGGTCGACCGTCTCCTGCAGCGCCGCCGGGTCCTCGCCGCGCTGCTGCGCCGCCCGCTCGGCCGCCGAGAAGATGCCCAGCGCCGCCCGCTCCTCGTAGGGCAGGTGGTCGAGCGCCAGGCGGCGGAAGATGTAGTCCATCACCGACGTGGCCATCCGGATGTCCGGGTCGTCCGTCATACCCGCCGGCTCGAACCGCATGTTGACGAACTTGCTCATGTACGTCTCCAGCGGCACCCCGTACTGGAGACCGATGGAGATCGCCACCGAGAAGGCGTCCATGACGCCCGCCAGCGTGGAGCCCTGCTTGGACATCTTGAGGAAGACCTCGCCCAGCCCGTCGTCCGGGTAGGACGAAGCGGTCATGTAGCCCTTGGCGCCGCCGACCGTGAAGCGGGTCGTGGTGCTCGGCCGCTGGTTGGGCATGCGGCGCCGGGTCGGCCGGTTGACCTCGATGACCTTGACCTCGGGCTCGGCGTCCGGCTTGGCCTCGTCCTTCTTGGTGCCGCCGGCCGACAGCGGCTGGCCGACCTTGCAGTTGTCGCGGTAGACGGCCAGGGCCTTGAGGCCGAGCCGCCAGCCCTCCATGTAGACCTGCTCGATGTCGTCGATCGAGGCCGACTCGGGCAGGTTGACGGTCTTGGAGATGGCGCCCGACAGGAACGGCTGCGTGGCGGCCATCATCCGCACGTGGCCCATGGGCGCGATCGCCCGCTCGCCCATCGCGCAGTCGAACACCTCGTAGTGCTCGTGCCGCAGGCCAGGGGCGTCGACGACGTGACCGTGCTCGGCGATGTACTCGACGATGGCCTCGATCTGCTCCTGCTGGTAGCCGAGCTGCCGCAGCGCGCGCGGGATCGTCTGGTTGACGATCTGCATGGAGCCGCCGCCGACCAGCTTCTTGAACTTGACCAGCGCCAGGTCCGGCTCGATGCCGGTGGTGTCGCAGTCCATCATCAGGCCGATGGTGCCCGTCGGGGCCAGCAGGCTGGCCTGGGCGTTGCGGTAGCCGTTCTTCTCGCCGACCTTGAGGCACTCCGACCACTGGCGGGTCGCCTCGGCGTGGATCTTGGCGTCCATCGAGCCGATCGTGCGCAGCCCGTCGTTGGCGGAGGCGTGCTTGCGCATCACGCGCTTGTGCGGCTCGGCGTTGCGGGCGTAGCCGTCGTACGCGCCCACGACCCCGGCCAGCTCGGCGCTGCGGCGGTAGGACACGCCGGTCATCAGCGACGTGATCGCCCCGGCCACCGCCCGGCCGCCGTCGGAGTCGTACGCGTGGCCGGTCGCCATCAGCAGCGCGCCCAGGTTGGCGTAGCCGATGCCGAGCTGGCGGTAGGCGCGGGTGGTCTCGCCGATCTTCTCCGTCGGGAAGTCGGCGAAGCAGATCGAGATGTCCATCGCGGTGATGATCAGCTCGGTCAGCTTGACGAAGTTCGCGACGTCGAAGGAGTTGTCGTCCTTCAGGAACTTCAGCAGGTTGATGCTGGCCAGGTTGCAGGAGGAGTTGTCCAGGTGGACGTACTCGCTGCACGGGTTGGAGGCGGTGATGCGACCGGTCTCGGGGGTGGTGTGCCAGTCGTTGATCGTGTCGTCGTACTGCACGCCCGGGTCGGCGCACTCCCACGCGGCCTTGGCCATCTTGCGGAACAGGTCGCGGGCGTCGACGGTCTCGATCACCTCGCCGCTGAGGCGGGCGCGCAGGCCGAACTCGCCGCCCTTCTCCACCGCGCGCATGAACTCGTCGGAGACGCGCACCGAGTTGTTGGCGTTCTGGTACTGGACGGAGACGATGTCCTTGCCGCCCAGGTCCATGTCGAACCCGGCGTCGCGCAGCGCGCGGACCTTGTCCTCCTCGCGCGCCTTGGTCTCGATGAACTCCTCGATGTCGGGGTGGTCCACGTCGAGCACGACCATCTTGGCGGCCCGGCGGGTGGCGCCGCCGGACTTGATCGTGCCGGCGCTCGCGTCGGCTCCGCGCATGAACGACACGGGGCCGCTGGCGGTGCCGCCGCTGGAGAGCAGCTCCTTGGACGAGCGGATGCGCGACAGGTTGACGCCCGATCCGGAACCGCCCTTGAAGATCACGCCCTCTTCCTTGTACCACTCCAGGATCGACTCCATCTGGTCGTCCACGGAGAGGATGAAGCACGCCGACACCTGCTGCGGCGACTGGGTGCCCACGTTGAACCAGACCGGCGAGTTGAAGGCGAACACCTGGTGGATCAGGGCGTGCTTCAGCTCGTGGTCGAAGATCTCGGCGTCCTCGTCGGTGGCGAAGTAGCCGTGCTCGACGCCCGTGCGCGTGTAGACGCCCACGACGCGGTCCACGAGCTGGCGCAGGCTGAACTCGCGCTGCGGGGTGCCGACGGCGCCGCGGAAGTACTTGGTCGTCACGATGTTGGCGGCGTTGACCGACCAGAACTCGGGGAACTCGACCCCCCGCTGCTCGAAGTTGACCGAGCCGTCGCGCCAGTTGGTCATGACGACGTCACGGCGCTCCCACGTCACGTCGTCGTACGGATGCACGCCGGGCTTGGTGAAGATCCGCTTCATCTTCAGGCCCTTGCGCGGGCGCTTTCCACCGTTTCCTCCGCGCGCGACTGAACCGCTGGCCGTCTCCGTCATGACTCCCCCTTCTCCGCCTTCAACTGAGAGATCTCGGCTTCGAAGTCCGCCAGGCTTTCGAAACCGCGATATACCGATGCGAAACGCAAATAGGCCACCTCGTCGAGCGCGCGCAGCGGGCCGAGGATCGCCAGCCCCACCTCGTTGGAGGGGATCTCCGCCGCGCCCTTCGCGCGGATGGCCTCCTCCACGCTCTGGCCGAGCTGGGCCAGCGAGTCCTCGCTCACCGGCCTGCCCTGGCAGGCCCGCCGCACGCCCGCGACGACCTTGTCCCTGGAGAAGGGCTCGGTCACCCCGCTGCGTTTGCTCACCATGAGGAGTACGGTCTCCTGGGTGGTGAAGCGTCGCCCGCAGTCGGGGCACGTGCGACGGCGTCTGATCGCCGCGCCGTCCTCCGTGGAGCGGCTGTCGATGACCCTCGTGTCGGGGTGGCGACAGAACGGACAATGCACGCGCGTACGCCTCCTCGGACCCCGGGTCACCACATGCGCCGAACCCGCGCCCCGGTACGCTCGCGCACACTCCACGGCTGTCCGTGGAGCGGTCGCGTAAACACAAGGTGTGGTGAACTACATCGGTGTAACTACTAGATGTTGTGGTCCAACCGTAGAAGCGCGCGACCATGAACGCAAGTTGAGCGACCCCCCGCCGCGGAAGTCGCTGATCAGGCGCGGCACTGCCGCCCTCCCCGGGCGTGTCGCCCCCGGCGGTGTCACATCCGTCACCGCAGCGGTCCCCTGTCACGCCGTTTGCGCCCCCGCTCGCGCGTGAACCAGCGTCACACCGCTTCCCCCGTGTGACGCCCTCGCCCCTCAGTTCACGGCGACGCCGGCACGTACAACTTGGTGCCCGTACGGATGAGCGAATCGGGCAACCCGTTGAGCCGCCGGATCTCCGCCACGATCGCCATCGGGTCCTCGCCCTCCCCGGCCATGGCATCGGCGATCGTCCAGATCGTGTCGCCGCGCTGCACCTCGATCCACGGCGCGCCGACCTGGGCCGGGGTCGCGGGCTCGGCCTCCGCCATGCTCGCCGCCCGCGTCCCCAGCCAGAACCCGGCCAGCGACAGCAGCGCCACCCCCATCACCAGCACCGCCCTCCCCCGCCGCGTCAACCGCACCGGCACCCTCTGCCCCTGCCGCGTCGCCTCGCCTCCAGGCCGCACCGCTTTGCCTCCCCGCCGTGCCGCCTTGCCTCCCTGTCGCGCTGAAGCCTTGTCCCCGCACTGCGCCGGAGCCTTGAGTCCCCGCCGCGCCGGAGCCTCGCCTCCCCACCACGCCGAAGCCTTGCCCGCTCGCCTCACCTGCGCCCTGCGCCCTCGCCGCCCCGGAGCCGCGTCCCCCTGCCGCCCCGGCACGCTCTTCTCCCCGGAGCGCCACGCCGCCCCGTCCGCCGAGCGTCGCGCGGCACCCTTGCCCGAGCCCTGCACGAGCACCATGCCCGGCCGCCCCGGGGACGCCGCACCGTCCGACTTCACGAGCCGCACCGGTGCACCACCGCGCCGCCGAGCCGCCCGTACGCCTCCTCGAACCCTTCGACCCTCTCGACCCGTACGGTCCATCCCGTCGGCCCCCACCTCGGCCCGGGGCGGCGGCACCAGCCACAACCGAGGCCGCTCCCCAGCACCCCCGCCCGGACGCCCACCCGCACGCTCGCCCACGCCCGGCCCGCCCGCACCACGACCCGCCGCACCGGGGTCATCCGCGCCCCGTCCCGCCACGCCCGGCCCGCCCGCGCCACGTCCCGCCGCGCCGGGGTCGCCTACGCCACGCCCCCGCGCTTGCCCACGCTCCCCCATGCCACGACCCCCTGCCGATCCGCGCTCCCCAGCGCCACCACCCGCGGAGCCGGTCACGCCACGGCTCCGCGAACCTCCCGCCGAACGACCGGCGCGCCGAATGCCCTCCCCGTCCCCGTATGACCGCCCAGCGCCTCCCCCGCGAGTTCTCGAACGCCCGCTCACCTTCCCCCTCGCCCGCCCCCCGGCCTCCCCGCCCCCCGCCGCCGCGTCGCCGCCCCCGGATTCCCCGTGCGCCCGGGCGGGGCGTCTGTCCTGGGTGGCGTCGGCGATGAGGGTGAGATGATTGACGTCGTCGCTGGTCGCGTCTGTGATTGTGGTCGTTCGCACGATTGACCTCCCGCCGTCGCGGCCCGCGAAACGGGCCACATAAAGATCGGCATATCGAACACGATGTCGATCGAACTCCCGTACGATGTTGTACACCACGCCGCGACCGATTTCGAGGAAGACTCGAACAATTGTTTGAAGATGATCTTCAAGAGCGATACGGTCGCTGTGTGCGACATCAAGACCACGGACCGGGAGGGGTGCCGGTAAGGCGGCCCGCCGGGCGAGGAGGCAGAGCATGAGCGAGCGGGACGACGCAAACGGGGTCACCGACCTCGCGGTGCGCCGACGTGACTCCCTGGGGCTGACCCCGAGGCAGCGCAAGATCCTTGAGGTGATCCGCGACTCGGTGCAGCAGCGCGGCTATCCGCCGTCCATGCGCGAGATCGGCGAAGCCGTGCAGTTGACGAGCACGTCCAGCGTGTCGCACCAGTTGACCGCCCTGCAGCGCAAGGGCTATCTGCGGCGTGACCCACACCGCCCGCGCGCGCTTGAGGTCCGCCTGCCGGGCGAGCCGGTGCTCTGGGTCGACCCCGACGCCTCCAACGACGAGTCGCCCGTCAGCCGGCCCACCGCCGCCTACGTCCCGCTCGTGGGCCGCATCGCCGCCGGTGGCCCGATCCTGGCCGAGGAGAGCGTCGAGGACGTCTTCGCGCTGCCCAAGCAGCTTGTCGGCGAGGGCACGCTGTTCCTCCTCCAGGTCGCCGGTGACTCGATGATCGACGCCGCCATCGCCGACGGCGACTGGGTCGTGGTCCGCCAGCAGCCGGTCGCCGAGAGCGGCGACATCGTGGCCGCCATGATCGAGGGCGAGGCCACGGTCAAGACGTTCAAGCGCAAGGACGGCCACGTCTGGCTGGTGCCGCACAACCCCAACTACGAGCCCATCCCGGGCGACGAGGCCAGTGTCCTGGGCAAGGTCGTAGCGGTCCTGCGCCGCCTCTGACCTTCGACGCCGGCCCGGGCCCCCACCCCCGTACCCGAGCCGGTCGACACGAGCCCCCTCCCGGCGTGCCCGCGGATGCCCCCTCCTGCATCCGCGGCACGCACGCTTGCCGCTGCCTCTGTACGCCCCCGGCTCACCCCTGGCCGCCACCTACCGACGACGGAGCCAGCCCCGGCCCCTGTCCCAGGCCCAGCCCCGGCCGCCCCACGGTGCCCCTGCCGCACGCTGCCCATGCCGACCCTCGGCCCTCCCTCACGCCCTCCCTGCTCGTGCCCTCCCCCCTCCGATCTGCTGGCCCGTGCTCCAGCCTGAGGTCCGGCGGGAGATGAGCGTGGTCCTCGTAATCGGGAGGGCAGCTCGCGGCTGGCTGAGCCCACCCCTGTGCGACTTCCTGGTCGGGGCGCGCTTCTCTCGTTCGGCTCGGCGGGCGTGTGTGCGGGGGTGGTGCATCTAGGTGCACCCTGGTCCGGTAGGCAGGGCGATTCCGCGTCCCACAGGGGCTTCGTAGCGTCGGTTGCATGGACAAGAGCAAGGTGGGCGGGTTCGCTCTGTGGGTGCTGCAGGTGGTCGCGGCGGGCTGGTTCGTGATGGGGGCGTTGGCGAAGTTCGCCGGGGCGGAGCCTGCGGCGTCGACGTTCGAGGCGATCGGCTGGGGGGACTGGTTCCGGCAGCTGGTCGGGGTGCTGGAGGTGGCGGGGGCCGTTGCGCTGCTGGTGCCGGCGCTGGCGGGGCTCGCGGGGCTGGCGTTCGTGGGGCTGATGGCGGGGGCCGTGGTGACGGAGGCGTTCGTGTCCGGGGGCAGTGTGGTGCTGCCGTTGGCGCTGCTCGTGGTGAGTGGTGTGATCGCGTGGGGGCGGCGGCGGAGTACGACGCGGCTGTTGCGCCGTCTTACCTCGGCGACGTGAAAGCCGTCGCGCGCCGTAGAGGCCGCTGGGCACGGTCAAGGCCGCTGGGGATGCTCAAGGCTGCTGGGGGTGGTGAAGGGCGCTGGGTGAAGCAGCCCCTGGTCCGCTGCTGGGCGAGGTGGAGGCCACTGGGCTACGGGAAGGCCGAGGCGGCCGCCCTTGGCGACGTGAGGCGCGAGGGGGCCGGTCGGCCCGAGGCGACGGACCGGCTCGGTGGACGAATCCGGATGTTTCTACACTGATCGGGTGAGCGACGCATTCGTTGGCAAGGACTTCAAGGCATCCAATGACGGACTGAAGTGGGCGAAGGCCGCCCCGGGGGTGATTCCCGCCTGGGTGGCCGACATGGACTTCCGCACGGCCCCGGCGGTGCGTGAGGCGCTGCGGCGGCGGGCGGACGGGGACCTGGGCTACCCGGTGTGGCTGGACAGCCCGCAGTGCGAGCCGCTGGCGGAGGCGTTCGCGGAGCGGATGGCCGCGCGGTTCGGCTGGGCGGCGGACGCGGGGTCGGTGCGCACGTACTCCGACCTGAACCAGGCCCTGCAGGTGCTTCTGCACGTCTGCACCGAGCGGGGTGACGCGGTGGCGCTGCACACTCCGGCCTATCACCCGTTCCTGGGCACGCTGGAGTCGATGGGCCGGCCGCTGCGGCCGGTGCCGATGGTGGCGGACGGGGGTTCGTGGCGGTTCGAGGTGCCGGATCTGGCGGGATGCCGGGTGCTGCTGCTGGTCAATCCACACAATCCGACCGGCAGGGTGTTCACCCGGACGGAGCTGGAGGAGCTGGCGGAGCACGCGGAGCGGCACGACCTGCTGGTGATCTCGGACGAGATCCACGCCGACCTGGTGTACGAGCCGCACCGGCACATCCCGTTCGCGACGATCCTGCCGAACCGTACCGTGACGCTGACGTCGGCCACGAAGGCGTTCAACCTGGGCGGGATCCGCTGCTCGGTGGCGCACGTGGGCGCGCCGGCGGCGCGTAAGGCGCTGGACGCGCAGCCGGAGTTCGTGTTCGGGTCGCCGAGCGTGTTCGGCGTGGAGGCGACGGTCGCGGCGTGGCGGCACGGCGACGCGTGGCTGGAGGAGACGCGGGCGCTGCTGGACCACAACCGGCACCTGATCGCGTCCGGCCTGCCGGAGGGCGTCGCGTACCGGGTGCCGGAGGCCACCTACCTGGCGTGGCTGGGTTACGGCCGGCCGGGGATGGCGGAGGTGCTGGAGCGGGAGGCCGGGGTGCTGCTGAGTGACGGGGCGGCGTTCGGGCCGGGCGGGGAGACGTTCGTCCGGCTGAACTTCGCGACCGGCCGGCCCGTTCTGGAGGAGATCCTGCGTAGGATCGCCTCGGTGACGATATGATCGTCATTCCTCACTCCGCGTAACCCCCAGCCGAGGATGAATGACGACAGAGCCACGCGACGACGACGACCCCGCGGTCAAAGCCGCGCGCGAGGGGCGCAACGGGCAGATCCTGGCCGCGGTGATCACCGCGTTGGCGGGCGTGGTCGTGGCCTACATGACCTACCTGGCCGGCAAGGACGAGGGGGCCAGCCAGGCGGCGCAGGTGACGCCGTCGCCGGCGGCCACGGTGACGGTCACCGCGACGGCGACCATCACGGAGCCGGCGGGCACGTCGCCGGAGCCGGGCCGGTCGGCGCTCACGGAGGGCGCCCTCCTCCTGTCGAGCCTGACCCCGACCGAGTCCGCGCCGATCAAGGGCACGCAGCGGATCGGCGGGCACACCTACCGGCACAGCCTCGGCTTCGCGACCGACTGCGGGACGAACATGGCGACGACGGTCTTCCCGCTCGGCAAGGGCTACCAGCGGTTCGAGGCCACGGTGGGGCTCGCCGAGGCCGAGGACAGTGAGCAGGCGGTGACGTTCACGGTCTTCGCCGACCGGGACGAGGACGGCCAGCCCGACTCCGACGAGGAGGTCGGCTCGGTCGCCGCCCAGCTCAAGCGGCCGGCGACGATGGACGTGACCCTCGACGGGGCCAGCGTCGTGATCCTGCGGACGGAGGCCGAGACCTGCTTCACCTCGACCGCCGTGTGGGGCGACCCTCGCGTGTCGTGAGGGCCGTCGTGCGGGGCGACCGTCGGGCGTCGTCGTGAAAGCCGCCGTACGGGCCGCCCCGCAGACCTCGGGTCAGGGCAGGGGCGGCAGGTCGGGGGCGGTGGCCGCGGGGGTCTCCTCCAGCGCGGCGAGCGCGAGCTCGACGGCCTTCTCAAGCTGCGGGTCGCGCCCGGCGACCCGGTCCTGCGGGGTGATGACGACCTCGACGTCGGGGTCGACGCCGTGGTTCTCCACCCCCCATCCGGGCCCTTCGAGCCAGAACGAGTAGCGCGGCTGCGTCACGGCGGTGCCGTCGACCAGCGAGTAGCGTGAGTCGATGCCGATCACGCCGCCCCAGGTGCGGACGCCGACGAGCGGGCCGATGGCGCGGTTCTTGATCCCGGCGCTGACGATGTCGCCGTCGGACCCGGCGTACTCGTCGGTGACGGCGACGACGGGGCCGCGCGGCGAGTCCTCGGGGTAGCGCATCGGCTGGTTGCCGCGCACCTGGATCCAGCCGGTGACCCGGCGGGACAGCTTCTCCAGCACGAGCTCGGAGACGTGCCCGCCGCCGTTCTCGCGCACGTCCACGACCAGGCCCTCGCGGGCCATCTCCGTACGCAGGTCGCGGTGGAACTGCGCCCACCCGGCGGCGACCATGTCGGGCACGTGCAGGTAGCCGAGCCGGCCGCCGGACGCCTCGCGGACGTAGGCGCGCCGGTTCTCCACCCAGTCGTGGTAGCGCAGCCGGAGCTCGTCGGCGATGGGCGTCACCACGACCTTGCGCGGCTCGCCGCCGGTGCCGGCCCGTACGGTGAGCTCGACGGGGTGGCCCGCCGTGCCCGCGAGCAGGGGCAGCGGGCCGCGCGCCGGGTCGACGGGCCGGCCGTTGACGGCGACGATCGCGTCACCGGCGCGGACGGCGACGCCGGGCGCGAGCAGCGGCGAGCGGGCGTCGTGGTCGGAGGTCTCGCCCGGCAGGATGCGGGCGACGCGCCAGGTGCCGTCGTCGTCGCGGGACAGGTCGGCGCCGAGCAGGCCCTGCCGGCGGCGCGGGTCGACGGGGGCGCCGTTGGCGATGGCGTAGGCGTGGGAGGTGCCGAGCTCGCCCTGCACCTCCCAGAGCAGGTCGACCAGCTCGGAGTGGGAGCCGATCCGCTCGACCAGCGGCTCGTAGCGGTCGAGCACGGCCTGCCAGTCGACGCCGTTCATGTCGGCGCGCCAGAAGTGGTCGCGCATGAGCCGCCCGGCCTCGCGGTAGCCCTGCCGCCATTCGGCGACGGGGTCGAGCTGGACGGAGACCCGGTCGAGGTCGATGGTGACGACGTCGTCGCCGTCGCCGGCCGGGCGGGTCTGGAGGCCGTTCTTGCCGTTGAGGACGAGGCGGGTGCCGTCGCCGCTCACTTCGAAGGCGCGGATCTCCTTGCCGAGTTCGGACTTGGCGCGCTTGGCCAGGTCGTAGCGCTCCAGGACGACCTCGCCGGTCTGCTCGGTGCCGTCGCCGAGCTGGCCGGACAGCGGGTGGCGCAGCCAGAGCAGCGCGTCCTTGGCGGTGCGCAGGTTGCTGTAGCGGGCGGCGGGGACCGGGACGGGCACGACGCGGGAGGCGAGCCCTTCGGGGTCGACCTCGGTGCGCGGCGGTGT
Organism: Nonomuraea sp. NPDC003214; assembly: GCF_053590035.1. Classification (NCBI taxonomy): domain Bacteria; kingdom Bacillati; phylum Actinomycetota; class Actinomycetes; order Streptosporangiales; family Streptosporangiaceae; genus Nonomuraea; species Nonomuraea sp. NPDC003214. The sequence goes on from NZ_JBSFSX010000003.1 coordinate 724,672, forward strand.
GTCGTCCTTGTCCTTCTTCTTCTCTTCCGGCGTGGGGTGGTCGTCCTCGCCGTTGAAGCCGCGCCCCTGGAGGCTCGGGTCGAACGGGGAGGGCGTGCCCGCGCGCAGCGGCACCAGGTACGGCCGGCAGCCGGCGGGGAACGACAGGTCGAAGACGTGCGCGTCGTAGACCGGGTCGAAGGTGCGTACCGACAGGAACGCCAGGTGCTTGCCGTCCTTGGTGAAGACCGGGTCGTAGTCGGCGAAGCGGAGCGGCGTCACCTCGATGACGGAGGTGCCGTCGAGGCGGCCCATCTTGATCTGTGAGAGCGGGTTGTGGTGCGGGTGCACCCAGGCGAGCCAGGCGGAGTCGGGCGAGAACGTGAGCCCGCTGATGTCGCCGTAGCCGGTGCGGTCGAGCTCGCGCAGGTCGCCGGTCTCCAGGTCGGCGACGAGGAGCCGGCCGTCGTGGGTGGCGACGGCGGCGTGCTTGCCGTCGGGGGCGGCCTCCAGTTCGAGGACGCGGCCGAGCTCGCCGGCGGCCAGGGTGCGGATCTCGCCGCCGGGCGTGCCGATCTCCAGGCCGTCCTCGCCGGTGGCGTCGGACACCCAGATCGCGCGGCCGTCGGAGCCGAGGGCGCGCGGCAGGCGGACGCGGACGCCGGGCTCGACGCGCAGCGCGCCGGCGGGGCCGTCGCGGTGGGTGAGCCAGTGGGCGGTGCCGCGGATCTCGACGGCGCTCGCGCGTCCGGACGTGTCGGGCGAGAAGCCGCCGACGCGGGCGGGGGCGGGCCGCCGGGCGCGGGCCGGTCGGGGGCCGCCGAGGCGGATGTCGAGCGGGTACGGCTCGGCGTCCAGGCTTTCCAGCAGCCACAGGTCGCCGGCGTGGGAATAGACGACGCGCTCGCCGTCGGTGGCGGCGTGGCGCGCGTAGAACGCGTCGTGTGAGCTGTGGCGGCGCAGGTCGGAGCCGTCGGGCAGGGCGGAGTAGAGGTTGCCGGTGCCGTCGGTGTCGGCGAGGAAGGCGATGCGGTCGCCGATCCACATGGCGGCCCAGTGCTGGGCGGCGCTGTCGGCGAACAGCCGGGCGAACTCGCCCGTGCCGTCGGCGTCGATCCAGATCTTGCCCGCCGTGCCGCCCCGGTAGCGCTTCCAGGCGGACGGCTCGCGCCACATGGGCGACACGGTGACCACGCGATCGCCGCTGGTGGACAGGTCGCTCACCCAGCCGTACGGCAGGCGGGTGGCGGGGCCGCCGTCGAGCGGGATCTCGTACGCCCACGTCCTGTTGCGCCCGCCCTGGCCGGTGGCGCTGATCGCGCGGGGCCTGCCGTCGTCGCTCCAGCCGCGCGCCTGGGTGGTGGCGGAGCCCCAGTGGGTGAGCCGCTCGCCCTCGCCGCCGTCGAGCTCGGCCGCGAACACCTCGGGGGCGCCTTCGCGGGTGCTGGTCCAGGCGATGCGGCTGCCGTCGGGGGAGAAACGCGGGGCCGAGACGGGGGTCCGGTCGGCGGTGAACCGCCAGGCCCGGCCGCCGGTCACGGGGGCGAGCCAGACATCGTCGTCGGCGACGAAGGTGACGAGGTCACCGTTTAGGTGCGGGAATCTCAGGTAAGCGCCAGTTGTCACAGCTGAACACTAATGCGCAGCCCATCGAACCGTAGAGGATAATTTCCGCGCTCAGCGGACAGCCGCGCACGTCAGGGGCAGGGGCAGGGCATGAGACTCTGCGCACGCGCTCACCAGATGCCGCCCAGGATCGCCGCCGGGGCGATCATCCTGAACTCCGGCCTGTCCAAGGCGCACGCCGACGAACAGGCCGCCGCCGGGCTGCACGGGATGGCCACGGTCCCGTACCCGTTCCTGGGCAAGCTGGAGCCGCAGCGGTTCGTCAAGCTGCTGTCGAAGGCCGAGATCGCGCTCGGCGCCGCCCTGCTGCTGCCCGTGGTGCCGTCGCTGCTGGCCGGGGTGGCGCTGACCGGGTTCGCGGGCGGGCTGATCGGGCTCTACCTGAAGACGCCGGGCCTGCGCCAGGAGGGCAGCCTGCGCCCGTCGCAGGAGGGCATCGGCATCGTCAAGGACATCTGGCTGCTGGGCATCGGGCTCGGCCTGGTGGTGGAGGAACTGGCGGACCATCATTGATCTCCACCGGCCGGTAACTAGCCTGTACGAAGCCGGGTAGTCCGGACATCATGGCAGAATTCGGCTACACCCTGATGTGCGAGCAGACGCCCGCCCGGCAGCTCGTCGACTTCGCCGCCCGGGCCGAACAGGCGGGCTTCGACTACGCGGTCATCTCCGACCACTACTTCCCGTGGGTCGAGGAGATGGGCCATTCACCGTACGCCTGGTCGGTGCTCGGCGCCGCGGCCCAGGCCACCGCCCGGCTGCCGCTCATGACGTACGTGACCTGCCCGATCATGCGTTACCACCCGGCGGTGGTGGCGCAGAAGGCGGCCACGATGGGCGTGCTGAGCGGCGGCCGGTTCACGCTCGGCCTCGGCGCGGGCGAGAACCTCAACGAGCACGTCATCGGCGAGGGCTGGCCGTCCGCCGACGTGCGCCACCGCATGCTGCGTGAGGCCGTGCAGATCATCCGCGAGCTGTTCGGCGGCGGCTACGTCACCTACCAGGGCGAGTTCTACGACGTCGACTCGGCCAAGCTGTACGACCTGCCCGAGGAGCCGGTGCCGATCGCGATCGCCGCCTCGGGCTCCAGCTCGGCGCGGCTCGCCGCCGAGTACGGGGACATCCTGGTCATCAACGACCCGATGCCGGAGGTGGTGAGCGCGTTCGCCGACGCCGGAGGCTCGGGCAAGCCGGTGTACGGGCAGCTCGCGCTCTCCTACGACACCGACGCCGAGGCGGCCAAGGAACGCGCGCACCGGCTGTGGCGCTGGTCGGGCGTCGGCGGCTGGAAGGTCATGGCCGAGCTGCCCGGCCCGGTCAACTTCGCGGCCGCCGCCTCGACCGTACGCCCCGACGACGTCGCGCAGAGCGTGCCGTGCGGCAATGACGTGGACGCGGTCGTGGAGGCGGTGCGCGCCTACCTCGACGGCGGCTACACCCACGTCGCGCTCGTGCAGATCGGCGCCGACCAGCAGGAGCCCTTCTTCGCCTGGGCGGAGAAGGACCTCCTGCCGGCCCTGCGCCGGCTGTGAGCGTCAGGGGACGATGTTGACCAGCTTGGGCGCCCGGACGATCACCTTGCGCGGGGTGCCCTGGAGGTAGCCCTGGACCTTCTCGGAGGCCAGGGCCAGCTCGCGCAGCTCGTCCTCGGAGATGCCGGGCGGGACCTCCAGCCGCTCGCGCACCTTGCCCGCGACCTGCACGACGCAGGTGACTGACTCCTGCACGAGCAGCGCCGGGTCGGCGACCGGCCAGCCCGCCTTGGCGACGGTGCCGCCGGTGTGGCCCAGCCGCTCCCAGCCTTCCTCGGCGGTGTAGGGGGCGACCAGCGACAGCATGACGGCCAGCGCCTCGGCGGCCTCGCGCACCGCCGGGTCGGCGGCGCCGGGGCCGGAGTCGATCGCCCGGCGGGCGGCCGTGGTCAGCTCCATCATGCGCGCCACCGCGACGTTGAAGCGGTAGGACTCGACCAGCTTGGTGACCTCGTCGATGGTCCGGTGGGTGATCTTGCGCAGCTCCAGGTCGCCGCCCTCGAAGGAGACGCCCGGCTCGCTGGCCGTCTCGTCCATCACCCGGAAGGCGCGGGCCAGGAACTTCTGCGACGCCGCCGGCGACACGTCGGCCCAGTCGATGTCGTCCTCCGGCGGGCCGGCGAACACCATCGTCAGTCGGACCGCGTCGACGCCGTAGTCGTCGATCTGCTGGCCCAGGTCGACGCCGTTGCCCAGGGACTTCGACATCGCCTTGCCGCCGTTGATCACCTGGCCCTGGTTGAGCAGGCGCAGGAACGGCTCGGTGAAGCTCACCATGCCCATGTCGTACAGGACCTTGGTGAAGAAGCGCGAGTAGAGGAGGTGCAGCACCGCGTGCTCGACGCCGCCCACGTACTGGTCGATGGGGCCCCACTTGCGGACCTGCTCGATGTCGAACGGGCCCTCGGTGTAGCCGGGCGAGCAGTAGCGCAGGAAGTACCAGGACGAGTCGACGAAGGTGTCCATGGTGTCGGTGTCGCGCTTGGCCGGGCCGCCGCACTTGGGGCACTCGACGTTGACCCAGTCGGTGGCGCTGGCCAGCGGGGAGACGCCCTTGGGCGACAGCGCCTCGCCGCGCAGGTCGGGCAGCGTGACCGGCAGCTGGTCGTCGGGGACGGGCACCTCGCCGCAGTCGCCGCAGTGGATGATCGGGATCGGCGTGCCCCAGAACCGCTGCCGAGACAGCAGCCAGTCGCGCAGCCGGAAGTTGACCGCGCCGGCGCCCTTGCCGTCGACCTCCAGGATCTCGATGATCTTGGCGATGGCCTCGGCCTTGGTCAGGCCGTCGAGCGGGCCCGAGTTGACCAGCCGGCCCTCGCCGGGCGTGGCCTCGCCGGTCTCGCCGGGGTCGGCCAGCCCGGTGTGCACGACGACCTTGACCGGCAGCCCGAACTTGCGGGCGAAGTCGAGGTCGCGCTGGTCGTGGGCGGGCACGGCCATGATGGCGCCGTGGCCGTAGTCGGACAGCACGTAGTCGGCGGCCCAGACGGGGATGCGCTCGCCGTTGACCGGGTTGATCGCGTGGCGGCCCAGGAAGACGCCGGTTTTCTCCTTGTCGGTGGACAGCCGCTCGATGTCGCTCAGCTTGGCGACCTCGGCGCGGTAGGCCTCGAACGCGGGGCGCTGCTCGTCGGTGACGATCTCGTCGGCCAGCGCGGCGTCGACCGCGACGACGAAGAACGTGGCGCCGAACAGCGTGTCGGGGCGCGTGGTGTAGACGTGCACGGGCTCGTCGCGGCCCTCGATCTGGAACAGCACGTCGGCGCCCTCGGAGCGGCCGATCCAGTTGCGCTGCATGGTCATGACGCGCTCGGGCCAGCCGCCTTCGAGCTGGTCCATGTCGTCCAGCAGGCGCTGCGCGTAGTCAGTGATCTTGAAGTACCACTGCGTCAGCTCGCGCCTGACGACGTCCGCGCCGCACCGCTCGCACTTGCCGGCCACGACCTGCTCGTTGGCCAGCACGGTCTGGTCGTTGGGGCACCAGTTGACCAGGCCGCCCTTGCGGTAGGCCAGGCCGCGCTCGAAGAAGCGGTTGAACAGCCACTGGTTCCAGTGGAAGTAGTCGGCGTCGCTGGTGTGCAGGCGGCGCGACCAGTCGAAGGAGATGCCGTAGCGCTTGAACGAGTTGGCCTGCGTCTCGATGTTGGCGTAGGTCCACTCGGCGGGGTGGGCGTTGCGCTTGATCGCGGCGTTCTCGGCGGGCAGGCCGAAGGAGTCCCAGCCGATGGGGTGCAGGACGTTGTAGCCGCGCTGGAACCAGTAGCGCGCGACCACGTCGGCGATCGCGAACACCTCGCCGTGGCCCATGTGAAGGTCGCCGGAGGGGTAGGGGAACATGTCGAGCATGTAGCGCCGCTCGCGCGGGTCGGCGGCGTCCTCGCTCGCCCGGAACGGGTCCAGCTCCTCCCATCGCTGCTGCCATTTGGCCTGCAGCGCCTGCGGGTCGTACTCACTCACGGCGGTTGTCCTTCTGATTGACTCGGACCCATAGAAAAACCCCTCGTATGCAGGACGAGGGGCAGCCGCGACGGCGAGATCTTCAGGGCCGTCGCGGCCCGCTAAGAAGCAGGGTCGCGGAACGCATAGGTCAAGCCTAGCGCACCTCTTCAACCGAATGCAGGCGCTCAAGCGGCGCGGGCGGGCACAATGGAGCCTTCAGGCCGGTGAGACCTGATGGTGATAGATCCGTTGTGACCTCATATGTCCCATTAGAATACTCTCGTCGCCGTGGTGCATTCAGCTGAGCCGGAACGACCGGAGGCCGACCTGCCCCAGCAGGATCCGCCGACCGATCCGCACGGCTTCGCCCGTTTCCCTGCGGAGCCGGCTGGGTCTCCTGGAAAATCCCATGAGATCATGCACAGCACGTCGAATCCGGACATAACCACAGGAGGGCCGGCAGCAATGGCAACGGAGCATTCCGGAGCACCTCACCTGCCACCGTCCTGGCCCGAGGCCCCGCGCGAGGATGTCCCGACCTCCTGGCCCGAAACGCCTCCGGCGGCCCAGCAGCCGCCCACCGCCTGGCCCGAGGCTCCCCCCGCCGCCGCCTGGCCCGAGCCGCCCGGCCGGTCGTCGCAGCCCGAGCAGTTCTCCTGGGCGGACGCCACCCGGCCCGAGGCCCAGCCCGCCCGGCGCGACGCCGAGCCGGTGCCGACGTCCTGGCCCACCACCGGGCAGCCCTCCCCCGGGCAGCCCGCGGACCCGACGCCCGCGTGGTCGGAGCCGCCCGCAGCGCAGCCCGGCGCCTGGGCGAACCTCAGCTCCCCGGCCCCCTGGCCGCCGCAGGACTCCGCCGCGCCCCGCCACCAGTCCCCCTCGCCGCTGGACACCCCGTACAGCGCGCCCCCGCCCGACCAGCCGGTGGTGCCGACCTCACAGGCCGCCGACGAGCGCACGATGACGTACTCCCAGGTCCAGGCGCAGGGCCACGCACAGCCGCAGGGCCACGGACAGGCCCCCGGGCACACGCAGTCCCCCGGGCACGGGCAGCCGCACGCCGCGCCCGTCGCCGAGCCGCAGCAGCAGCCGCAGCAGCCGATCCAGCCCCTCGACCAGGCGCACGACCCGCACCAGCACCCGGGCGAGCACCAGGCGCAGCACGGCAGGCCGGGCGCGAACCTGAGCCGCGACCCGTCCGACCCGGACCGCCCGTTCGTCACGGCCGGCCAGATCAGCGGCTCGCGCACCCCTCCCCCCGAGCGCCAGCAGCAGCTCTGGGACACCGTCTTCGGCGACGACTACAACGAGATGGGCGAGCCCGAGACCCTGGAGGAGGGCAAGCCCATCTGGATCTACGCGCTGGCCGGCTCGGTCGCGATCGCGCTGGTCGCGGGCCTGCTCTGGGCGTTCCTCGCCGGTCCGCTCGCCGGGGCGAAGGAGACGCCGCCCGCCGCCCAGGAGACTACGAAGACGCCGCCGCCCGGGCCGCAGAAGACCACCTCGACGATCCCCCGGCTGCCGAAGTTCCCCGGCAAGGCGTCGGGCGTGACGGGCACGCTGCCCGACGCCGCCGCCGGCATCTCCGTCCCGCGCCTCGGCGGCACCTGGCGGCTGGACGAGCGGCCCACGGTGAAGGGCACGTACGGCTTCGAGACCCGCCAGTACGCGATGGTCGGCACCAACCTGGCCGCGCAGGTGCTCACCGGGCCGCTCCCGGAACGGCTGGCCTCGTCCTACGCCAAGCCGGGCGAGCTGGAGCCGGCGATCAAGGCGGTCGTGGTCGACGCGCGCAAGCGCCTGTTCGAGATGCCCAACCGGGTCAAGAAGATCGCCCAGCAGGAGCTGACCGTGGGCGACGCCAAGGGCATGCTCATCGCGTACGCGCTCACGTCCGCGAGCGAGAAGGCCACGATCGTCACGGCCGCGCTCGACACGGGCGCCGAGCTGCCGGCCGTCGTCTACATGTCGGTCCCGGAGGAGGGCGAGAACCTGCGCCCCGACCTCAACACCGTGATCAACCGGCTGAAGGTGACCGCCCAGGGGTAGGCCCGGGCGCTAGAAGGCGCACTCCATGTGCTTGATCCCGTTGATGAAGCTGGAGTGCAGCCGGTCCGGCGTGCCGCCCTCGATGCCGGGGACGCGGCGCAGCAGCTCGCGGAACATCACCGTGATCTCGCGGCGGGCCAGGTGGGCGCCCAGGCAGAAGTGCGGGCCCGGGCCGCCGAAGCCGACGTGCGGGTTCGGGTGGCGGGTGATGTCGAACCGCTCCGGGTCCTCGAACACCGCCGGGTCGCGGTTGGCCGCCCAGTAGTAGAGGACGGCCTTCTCGCCCTTGCGGTAGAGGTGGCCGTTCATCGTGTGGTCGCGGGTGACCTTGCGGCGCATGAAGTTGACCGGCGAGGCGAGGCGGACGATCTCCTCGACGGCCGTGGCGGTATAGGCCTCCGGGTCGCTCAGCCACAGCGCGCGCTGGTCGGGGTTCGTGGTGAGCAGGCGCAGGCCGTGCGAGATCGCGTTGCGGGTGGTCTCGTTGCCGGCCACGACGAGCAGGATGAAGAACGAGCCGAGCTCCTGAAGGGTGAGCTGCTCGCCGTCGATGTTGGCGTTGACCAGGGACGAGGTCAGGTCGTTCGTCGGGTGTTCGGCGCGGTGCGCGGCCAGGTCCTGGACGAGCTGCTGCAGCTCCATGCCGGCGGTGAGCAGCTTCTCGGCGAGCTGGCCGAGGTCGGGGCCGGTGTATTCGGGGTCGAAGCCGCCGAGGATGATGTTCGACCGGTCGAACACGAAGCCGTAGTCGCGCTCCGGGATGCCCATCATGTCGCAGATGATCTTCAGGGGCAGCCGGGCGGCGACCTCGGTGACGAAGTCACAGCCGGGGCCCTTGGCCAGCAGGTCGTCGACGATCTTGACGGCCGCCGACTCCACGTCGGTCTCGAACTGCTTGATCATCTTCGGCGTGAACGCGCGCGAGACGATCCGGCGCAGGCGGGCGTGCCGGGGATCGTCCATGTTGATCATCGACCCGAAGTATTCGGCGAACTCGGCCGGCATGTCCGGGATGTTCGTCGCGCCGCCCTCCCCCGACGAGAACACCTCCGGGGTACGGCTGGCCTCGAGGATGTCCGCGTGCCGGACCAGGGCGTAGTAGCCGGGGCCCTTCGGGGCGAACGAGATCTCCGGCTCCTCGAAGAAGGCCGGGCTGTCCAGGCGGCGCAGCCGGTCGAACGCCTCCCGGCGCTCGTCCATGGGCCTGGCCCAGAAATCGCGGTCGGACAGGTCGAAGTCAACGACGCTCATGGGGCCATCATTCGAGCCTCGACGCCGGTACGTCAATGCTTTCGACGTACACCGTACGTACGTGGCCGGAAAATGTGTGGCGAGCCGGGCCGGACGGTGGCTACGGTGACCGCCATGACGTTCTTCTTCCTCCTCGGCTAGCGATCCGCCGGCGGGTCGCGGATGACCCACCGCCGGCGATGCGGGACGGCCTGCCGCCGCCCCGGGTCGCTCCATGGGAGAAGGACACGTGCACACCCTTGCCGTGGCCAGGGCGGTGCATGGCATCGAACCCCTGGTCGCAGCTGAGATCCGCCGTTCCCGGCTCGGCTCCGTCCGCGGGTTGCGCCATCGCGAGGTCTGGTTCGACGCGGCCGACCCCGGCCCCGGGCTGCTGGGGCTGCGGACGGCCGACGACGTACTGCTGGTGGCGGCCGTGGTGGACGGGGTCGGCCACGGCCGCCTCGCCCTGCGCCGCCTGTCGGCCGCCGCCCGCGCCCTCCGCGCCCTCCGCGCCCTGCCGCCCCGCCCGCTTCCGCACCGGGACGCGGCCGGGGTCGAGGTGTCGGCCACGTTCGTGGGGCGGCGCGCCTACACGCGCCACGACATCGAGGACGCGGTCGGGGCCGAGCTGGGCCGCCGGCTGCGGCTGCCCTACCACTCGCGCGCCGGCGGCGCCGTGCCGCCCGCCGGATGCCTGGCGTTCCGGGTGACGATCGAGGGCGAGCGCGCCGTCATCGGCCTGCGCCTGGCGGTCCGGCCCCTGCACCGCCGGCCGTACAAGCTCGGGTCCGTGCCGGGCAGCCTGCACCCGCCGCTCGCCGCCGCCATGGCGGCCCTCGCCCGCCTCGACGGCGCCCGCACCGTGCTCGACCCTTGCTGCGGCGCCGGCACCACCCTCCTCGAGGCCGCCGCCGTCGCCCCCCACGCCCGCTTCCTCGGCCTGGACCACAACCCGGCCGCCATCACCGCCGCCACCACCAACGCCACCCACCTGCTCACTGCCCCAACGCCTTCCTTCGACGGGATGACGCCCACCGGAGGCGGCCCCGTGCCCGGGCCGGGCCGGCCACGGTCCCCGGAGGACGCGCACGCTCCCTGCACGCCCGCCGCCGAAACCAGGCCGGGCGGGCCGCTGCGCCCGGAGGCGGGGGACGGCTCCGCGCCCGGCGCGGGTGGCCGTGGGGCGGGCACCCACCAAACGCCCGCCGGCGAGCCCGCCGTCACCCGCGCCCCGGCGGAGGGGCGCACCGCCGCCGGGGTCGTCTCCAGCGGGGACGGCTCCGCGCCCGGCGCGGGTGGCCGTGGGGCGGGCACCCACCCAACGCCCGCCGTCACCCGCGCCCCCGCGGAGGGGCGCGCCGGCGCCGGGGCCGTCTGCAGTGCAGACGGGCCTGTGGCCGGGGCGGGCTACTCCCGTGCGCGCGGCGCAGGCTGGGCGGGCGGGGCGGGGCTTCTGGTTGGCGGGGCCGGTGGTGTCGCTTCCGGCAGGTTCTGGTGGGGGGTGGCGGACGGGGGGCGGGTTCCGCTGGGGGACGGGGTGGTGGATCGGGTGCTGGTGAATCCGCCGTGGGGGCGTCAGGTCGCGGCGGGCGGGCTGCTGGCCGGGGATCCCGGGAGGCTGTGGCGGGAGGTGCGGCGGGTGCTGGCGGCGGACGGGCTGGTGGTGGCGCTGGTGCACGACGAGGTCCCGGACGGCTTCACCGTACGGGAGAGGGTGGGGGTGAGTTTGTCGGGCCGGCACCCGGAGCTGGTCGTGCTCAGCCCCGGGCGGGCCCGAGCCAGGACAGGACGAGGTCGTTGACCGCCGCCGGGCGCTCCAGATGGAGGAAGTGCCCGGCGCCGGCGACGAGTTCGGCGCGGGAGCCGGGCGGCAGCGCGGCGGCGGCGTCCTTGACGAGGTCGGCGCCGATGCAGCCGTCGCGTTCGCCGTGGAGGTAGAGGATCGGCGTGGCGGCGGCGGCTCCGGCGGCGGGGTGGCGGCCGGAGGGCGGGGTGGCGCCGAGCATGGCCCGGTAGTAGCCGATGGCGGCCGAGAGGTGGGCGGGGTCGCCGATGCTGCGGCGGACGAGCTCCAGGTCGTGGGTGGCGTCGTAGCCGGGTGACCAGTCGGCCCAGAGCCCTTCGAGGAACCCGGGCGCCGACGCGGCGGTCTCGGCCAGCCCGGTCTGGAAGAGGAACACGTAGAACGACCGTTTGAGCTGTTCGTAGTGCAGGAAGGCGGCGCGGAGGACGGCGGGCGGCGGGACGGCGAGGGCGACGGCGGCGCGGAAGCGGTCGGCGGTGGCGTACACGGGGACGGCGCCCCAGTCGTGGCCGACGATGACGGCCGAGTCGTCGCCGCCGAGCCGCTCGTGCAGGGCGAGGGCGTCGGCGGCGAGCGCGTCGCCGTCGTAGGCGCCGTCGGCGGGGATCTCGGTGGACGCGTAGCCGCGCATGAACGGCGCGACGGCGCGGTAGCCGCGGGCGGCGAGCGCGGGCACGAGGTGGCGCCAGGTGTGGGCGGTGTCGGGGAAGCCGTGCATGCAGAGCGCGAGCGGCCCGTCCCCGGCGGTGAGGTACGCGAACTCCACCCCGTTGGCGTGGATCGTCCGGATCTCCACGGGTCAGCCTGCCGCGATGAGGTCGGCCGCCTTCTCGCCGATCATGATGGCGGGGGCGTGGGTGTGTCCCCGGTTGAGCGTCGGCATGATCGACACGTCGGCGACCCGGAGTCCGTCGAGGCCGCGCACGCGCAGCTCCGGGTCCACGACGGCGTCCTCGTCGGCGCCCATGCGGCAGCTGCCGACCGGGTGATACAGGGTCTCGCCGCGCTCGCGCACCCATTGGGCCAGCTCGTCGTCGGTCTCGGGCGCGGTGTAGGGGGGCATCGGGCCGCCGGCGTACGGCTTCATGGCGGCGCTGGCGAACACCTGCTTGGCCACCTTGAGCCCGGCGACGAGCCGTTTCACGTCGGCTTCCTTGGTCAGGTAGCCGGGGTCGACGAGGACTTCGCGGCCGTTGAGCCCGATGCGGCCCCGGCTCTCGGGCTGGAGCAGGATGACGCCGACGGTCAGGCCGTGGCCGGTGGGCGGGGTGAGGCCGTGGTCGATGAACGGGCCGGGCGCGAAGATCAGCTCGATGTCGGGGGCGGGCTCGGCGGGCGTGGTGCGGATGAACGCGACGGCCTCGCCGACGTTCGTGGTGAGCATGCCGGAGCGCAGCACGATGTAGCGGAGCAGGTTGCCCAGCGACTCGGCCTTGGTCAGCGTGACCGGCTGCTTGCAGGCGACGAACACGCCGGACGACAGGTGGTCCTGGAGGTTCTTGCCCACTTCGGGCAGTTCGTGGACGACGGCGATCCCGGCGTCGCGCAGTTCGTCGGCGGCGCCGACGCCGGAGCGCATGAGCAGGTAGGGGGAGCCGATGGCGCCCGCCGACAGGATGACCTCCCGCCGGGCCCTGACCTGGGCGCCGCCGCTGTGCTCGATGCCGACGGCGCGCCTGCCGTCGAAGACGACGCGGTTCACGTCCGCCTCGGTGATCAGGGTGAGGTTGGGGCGTTTGAGCGCGGGGCGCAGGTAGCCGTCGGCGGCGCTCCAGCGGCGGCCGCGGTCCTGGTTGACGGGGGTGGGGCCGTAGCCGTCGTTGACGTGGCCGTTGATCTCGTCGGCGCGCCGCAGGCCGAGCTCGTCGCACGCCTTGAGGAAGGCGGCGGTGGTGACGTTGGGGCTGCGCAGCTCGGAGATGAACAGCGGCCCGTCGGTGCCGTAGACGCCGCCGTGGTTGCTGCCGACCCGGCGCTCGGCGCGTTTGAAGTAGGGCAGCACGTCCTCGTACGTCCAGCCGGGCACGCCCCACTGGTCGTAGTCGAGCGCGCAGCCGCGCACCCACATCTGGGCGTTGATCGACGAGGAGCCGCCGAGGACCCGGCCGCGCGGCCAGTAGAGCTCACGCCCGGCCATCTCGCTCTGCTTGGCCGTGGTGTAGTCCCAGTCGTAGCCGGTCTTGAACAGCTTGGCGAACCCCGCGGGCATGCGGATCTCCAGCTTGTCGTCGCGGCCTCCGGCCTCGATGAGGGCGACGGTCACCGCCGGGTCCGCCGACAGCCTGTTGGCCAGCACGCACCCTGCCGAACCGGCTCCGACGATCACGTAGTCGTACTCCATGGCCACTCCTCAGTGATGTGCTACTTGCTTACTCCAGGCGACGGGGCGCGTCCATACATACTTGTGACCTCTGTTACCTACCAGTCGGTATGGTCAGGCTGACAGGATGTGCCCAAGCACCTGGATGAGGGAGGAAAGGCATGCTCAACCTGTCGAGCGTCCTGGAGGACAGCGCGCGCAACACCCCGGATGCCACCGCGATCGTCTTCGGGGACATGCGACTGCCCTACTCCATGATCGACACGGTCGCCTGCCAGGTCGCGAACCTGCTCGTGTCGCGCGGCATCGGCAAGGGCGACAAGGTGGCGATCGCCTGTCCCAACCTGCCCTACTTCCCGTTCGTCTACTTCGGCATCCTCAAGGCCGGGGCGACGGTGGTGCCGCTCAACGTGCTGCTGCAGTCGCGGGAGATCGCCTACCACCTCGACGACAGCGACGCCAAGGCGCTGTTCTGCTTCGAGGGCACGCCGGAGCTGCCGCTGGGCGAGCGCGGCAAGGCGGGGTTCGAGGCGGCCGAGGGGTGCGAGCACTTCTTCGTGCTGCCCGCCACGGCGCTGGCCACGGAGTCGGAGTACGGCGAGTCGATCTGGGCGGCGCTGGGCGGGATGTCGGGCGAGTTCGAGACCGTGCAGACCGCGCCCGACGACACCGCGGTCATCCTCTACACCTCGGGCACCACGGGCCGCCCCAAGGGCGCCGAGCTCAGCCACCAGAACATGGTCATGAACGTCATGGTCAACGACAAGATGTTCCCGCGCACCGAGGGCGGCGACACCTATCTGGCGGTGCTGCCGCTGTTCCACTCCTTCGGGCAGACGGTCATCCTCAACACCGGTTTCATGCGCGGCGCGACGCTGGTCCTGATGCCGCGCTTCGAGCCGGGTGAGGCGCTGGCCATCATGCGCGCCGAGGGGGTCACGTTCTTCGCGGGCGTGCCGACCATGTACTGGGCCCTGCTCACCAAGATCCACGCCGACGGCGAGGAGGCCCCGTCCACGCTGCGGATCGCGGTGGCGGGCGGCTCGGCCTCGCCGGTCGAGGTGCTCAAGGACTTCGAGAAGACGTTCGGCATCCCGATCCTGGAGGGCTACGGCCTGTCGGAGACCTCGCCGGTGGCGAGCTTCAACCAGCTCGGCCGGCCCACCAAGCCGGGCACGATCGGCACCCCGATCTGGGGCGTGGAGATGCGGCTGGTCGACCCCGACTGGAAGACCGTCGAGGGCGAGGGCCCGGGCGAGATCGCGGTGCGCGGCCACAACGTCATGAAGGGCTACTACGGCCGCCCGGAGGCCACCGCCGAGGTGATGCGCGACGGCTGGTTCCGCACCGGCGACATCGCCACCCGGGACGCCGACGGCTACTACTCCATCATCGACCGGGCCAAGGACATGATCATCCGCGGCGGGTTCAACGTCTACCCGCGCGAGGTGGAGGAGGTCCTCATGGGCCACGAGGAGGTCTCGCTGGCCGCCGTCGTCGGCGTCCCGCACGACTCCCACGGCGAGGAGATCAAGGCGTACGTGATCCGCACCCCGGGATCGTCGCTGACCGAGGACGAGCTGATCGCCTGGAGCCGCGAGGCCATGGCGGCCTACAAGTACCCGCGGGTGGTCGAGTTCCGCGACGCGCTCCCGATGACGGCGACGGGCAAGATCCTCAAGCGCGAGCTGCGCTGACGCCGAAACTTTCATCCGCCGACGCCCTCCCAGCTGCGTGCCGGGAGGGCGTCGTCGTGCGGGCATTGCTCGATCGAAATTTTCTGTCCACACTCGAAATGTTTCAGTTCGAGGGAGAGGAACTCGATGAGCATCAGATCCCGGATCGCGGGAGCCGTGGCGGCGGCCGTGACGATCGCCGCGGCGGCGCTGGCCCTGGCGCCGCCTGCCGCCTCGGCCCAGCTGACGGAGGTCACCGGCTTCGGCACGAACCCCACCGGCCTGCGCATGCACCTGTACGTGCCCGACGGCGTCGGCGCGCGCCCGGCGGTGCTGGTGGCCGTGCACTACTGCACCGGGTCGGGACCGGCGTTCTACTCCGGCACGGAGTTCGCCTCGCTGGCCGACCGGCACAAGTTCATCGTCATCTACCCGTCGGCCACCAGGAGCGGCTCCTGCTACGACGTCTCCTCCCCGCAGGCGCTGCGGCACGACGGCGGCAGCGACCCGGTCGGCATCGTGTCCATGGTCCGCTGGGTCGAGCAGCGCTACGGCGCCGACCCCGGCCGCACCTACGCGGTGGGCGCCTCCTCCGGCGGCATGATGACGAACGTGCTGCTCGGCGCCTACCCTGACGTGTTCGAGGCGGGCGCGTCGTACATGGGCGTGCCGTTCGGCTGCTTCGCCACCACCGACGGGTCGAGCTGGAACAGCGCGTGCGCCAACGGCCAGATCAGCCGGACGCCGCAGCAGTGGGGCGACCTGGTCCGCGCCGCCTACCCGGGCTACGGCGGCGCCCGGCCGCGCATGCAGATCTGGCACGGCACCGAGGACAGCACGCTGCGCTACCCGAACTTCCAGGAGCAGATCAAGCAGTGGACCAACGTCCACGGCCTGAGCCAGACGCCCGCCCGCACCGACCAGCCGCAGCCGTCCTGGACCAGGACCCGCTACGGCGGCACCGGCACGAACGTGGCCGTCGAGGCCGTCAGCCTCCAGGGCGTGGGCCACAGCCTGCCGGTCGGCGGGATGGCCGGGGCCACGATCGACTTCCTCGGCCTGTCGGAGCCCGGCCCGACGACCTCCCCGAGCATCACGCCCACGGCCACGACCACGGCGACGCCGCCGCCGGGCGGGTGCCGCGTCACGTACACGATGAGCACCTGGAACACCGGGTTCACGACCGCGGTCACCATCACGAACACCGGCTCCACCCCGGTGTCGGCCTGGTCGCTGGCCTTCACGCTGCCGCAGGGCCAGAGCGTCACGGGCGTGTGGAACGCCACGCTGTCGCCGTCGAGCGGCCAGGTGACGGCCAGGAACGTCGCCTACAACGGGGCGATCGCGCCGGGCGCGTCGGCGTCGTTCGGCTTCCAGGCCACCCACTCGGGCAACACCGCCGAGCCGGCCGCCTTCGCCCTCAACGGCTCCCCCTGCGCGACGGCCTGACCACCGGGCGGTGGGATGGTTGTCCCATGTACGTCGTCTTCACCGGCGGGCCCGGGTCCGGCAAGAGCACGCTCGTCGAGGCTCTGCGCGGACGCGGGCTCGCCGCCATGCCGGAGGCGGGCCGGGCGATCATCCGGGAGCAGGCGGCCATCGGCGGCGCCGCGCTGCCGTGGGCCGATCCCGGGCTGTTCGCCGAGCTGATGCTCTCCTTCGACCTGCGCTCCTACCGGGAGGCCCCTGAGGAGGGCACGGTGCTGTTCGACCGGGGGGTGGTGGACGTGGCCGCCTACCTCACGCTGTCGGGCCTGCCGGTCCCGCCGCACGTGCGCGCCGCCGCCCGGGCCGTGCGCTACGGGCGGGTGTTCGCGGCGCCGCCGTGGCCGGAGATCTACGAGCGGGACGCCGAGCGCAAGCAGGACCTCGCCGAGGCCGAGCGCACCTACGAGGCCTGCGTGGCGGCGTACCAGGAGTACGGCTACGAGGTGGTCGTGCTGCCCCGGGCGAGCGTCGAGGAGCGGGCCGGGTTCGTGGCGCGCGAGCTCGGGACGGGCGGCTAGAAGAGGGCCTCGATGCGGTCGAGGTGCTCTTCTCCCCAGGCGCCGAGCGGCGCGAGGGCGGTGTTGAGCGACTGGCCGAACTCCGTCAGCGAGTACTCGACCTTCGGCGGCACCTGGTGGTAGACCTCGCGATGCACCAGGCCGTTCGCCTCCATCTCGCGGAGCTGCTGGATCAGCACCCGCTCGCTGATGCCGGGCACCGCGCGCCGCAGCTCGCCGAACCGCACCGGGCCCTCGCCCAGCGCGAACAGGATCAGGCCCTTCCACTTTCCGCCCATGACGGCGATGGCGGCGTCGAGCCCGCAGGTGAAGGTCCGTGTCATCAGCGCCTCACTTACCTCGATGTCAGTACCCGACAAAATAGTAGGTACTTGAGCAAATGTCAGCGAAGGGGCCAGCATGTGACCTGATCAACCGATGGGAGAACACCTATGACCGACGTGACCGTTCTCGGCCTGGGCTCGATGGGCGCGGCCCTGGCCGGGGCCTTCGCCGACGCCGGGCTCCGGACGACCGTGTGGAACCGCACCCCGGAGAAGGCCGCGCCCCTGGTCGCCCGGGGAGCCGAGCGGGCGGCGGACGTCGCCGGCGCGGTCGCGGCGAGCCCGCTCGTCGTCGCCTGCCTGACCACCTACGCCGCCACCCGGGAGGCGCTGGAGCCGGCCGCCGGGGCGCTGGCCGGGCGCACCCTGGTCACCCTGAACAGCGGGGCGCCCGCCGCGGCCCGCGATATGGCGTCCTGGGCCGCCGGGCATGGCGCCCGCTTCCTCGACGGCGCGGTGAAGAACGTGCCCTCCGCCGTGGGCGCGCCGGACACGCTGCTCTACTACAGCGGCGACCGGGCGGTGTTCGACGAGCACGAGAAGACGCTGCGCGTCCTCGGCGGCGACACCGTGCACCTGGGCGAGGAGCCGGACCTGGCGGCGCTATACGAGAGCGCGGTGGGCGGCATCCTGCTGCCGGCGCTGCTGGGGTTCCTTCAGGGCGCGGCGCTGGTGACGGCCCGGGGCCTGGAGGCGCGCACGCTGGTGCCGTACTCCGTCAAATGGCTGGAGATGATCGCTTCCGTGCTGCCGGAGCTGGCCAGGGAGATCGACTCCGGAGACTACGGCGAGCCCGCCTCCGCCATCGGGCTCTTCCACGCGGGCCTGGACGAGGAGCGCTCGCTCGGCGACGAGGCGCGGGTGGACGTCTCCTGGCAGGCGCCGATGCACGACCTGATCGAGCGGGCCGTGGCGCAGGGGCGCGGCGACCAGAGCATCTCGGCGCTGATCGAGCTGCTCAGGGCGGCGTGAGCCCGGTCAGCGGCGGTCGAGGCCGGACAGCTGCCAGGCCAGGCGGCGGCGCACGGCCGGGAGGCGGCCCGCGGCCGTCAGGACGAGGTTGCGCAGCGGACGCCAGGCGGCGCGGGCGGTGGCCAGGCGGGTGAGGCGGCCCGCCAGCGCGACGACCTTCCCGGCGACGGGCCGCCGGGTGGCCGTGTGAGTGTCGAGCAGGGTGTCGGGCTCGCCGTCGAGGACGCGGGCGAGCAGCTCGGCGAGGGTGACGGCGTCCTCGATGCCGAGGTTCATGCCCTGGCCGCCGGCCGGGGAGTGCACGTGCGCGGCGTCCCCGGCGAGCAGGACGCGGCCCCGGCGAAAGGTGCCGGCGACGCGGTGGTGGACGCGGAAGCGTGAGCCCCACACGACCTCGTGGACGACGGCGGGCGACGCCTGCGGGCCACGGGCGTCGAGCAGCGCCTGGACGAACGCGGTGTCCGGCTCGCGCGGGGCCTCGGCGACGGTGGCGACGACGCGGTGCAGGCCGCCGGGGAGCGGCGCGACGACGACGAGCCCGGCGGGCGAGAAGTAGAGGATGACCTCCTCGTGCGGCACGCCGCCGCTCAGCCGCACGTCGGCGAGGGTGAACGACTCGGCGTACGTGCCTCCGTCGAAGGGGATGCCGGTGGCCTCCCGTACCGTGCTGTGCATGCCGTCGGCGCCGATCAGGTAGGCGGCGCGCAGCCGCCGGCCGTCGTCGAGCGTGGCGGTGACGCCGCCCGCGTCCTGCTCCAGGGCGGTCAGCGTGACCGGGCGCAGGACCTTGCCGCCGAGCTCCTCCAGGCGGGCCAGCAGGAACGCCTCGGTGTCGGCCTGGGAGATCATCAGCGTGTACGGGTAGCGGGTGGGCAGGTCGCCGAACGGGACGGGCACGAGCAGCCGGTCGCGGTCGCGGATGGTGAAGCGGGGCGTGTGGACGCCGCGCCCGGCCAGGGCGGCGGCGACTCCGTACGGCTCCAGCAGCTCCAGGGTGCGGGCGTGGACGACGGCGGCGCGCGAGGTGTTGGCGCCTTCGGCCTGGGCGTCGAGGATGGTCACCGCGTGTCCGCGCTGGGTGAGCACGAGGGCGGCGGTGAGGCCGACGGGACCGGCTCCGACGATGAGGACGTCCATGGGTTCCTCCAATTGCCAACGCTTGCAGGCATCACGCTAGACAGCGCGGCCAACGAAGTCAACAGTTGTTGGCCTACAGTTGTTGGCATCACGGAGAAACGTCCCGGCTCCTACGGACGATCAGAACGGGAAACAGGTCAATCACGGGGAGACGACGATGGACAGCGGCAGGCTCGCGGTGCCCGGGGCGGAGCTGTACTACGAGGTGCGGGGAGCCGGACCGGTCCTGCTGCTGATCAACGGCGGCGACGGCGACGCCGGCCTGTACGCGCCGCTCGCCCAGCAGCTCGCCGACCTCTACACGGTGATCACCTACGACCCGCGCGGCAACTCCCGCAGCCGCCTGACCGGGCCGGCGGGCGAGCAGCGGCTGCCCGAGCACGCCCGCGACGCCCACCTGCTCGTGCGCGCACTCACCGCCGAGCCCGCCTACGTTTTCGGCACCAGCTACGGCGGCATGGTCGGCATGCACCTGCTCGCCCAGCGGCCCGAGCAGGTGCGGGCGCTGGTGGCGCACGAGCCGCTGCTGACCGAGCTGCTACCCGACGCCGCGCGCTGGCGGGCGCTCTTCGCGGAGGTGCGCGACACCCTCGACCGCGACGGCACCGGGCCCGCGGTGCGGCGGCTGTCGGAGGCGCTGGGCGTGCCGGCCCCGCCCGACCCGGACCCGGCGCAGCCCGCGCCGGTCGCCGAGATGCTCGCCCGGGTGGCGGCCAACCTGGAGTTCTGCCTGCGCTACGAGCTGTGCTCGTTCACCGGCTACCTGCCGGACGAGGAGGCCCTGCGCCAGGGCCCGTTCACGCTGGCGAGCGGCGCCGAGACGCATCACACGCCCGGCCGCCGCACCGCCGAGATCCTGGCCGAGCGGCTCGGCATCGACATCGCCGAGTTTCCCGGCGGGCACGTGGGCTTCCTCACGCACCCGGCCGAGTTCGCCAAGACGCTGCACGAAGTGCTGGACCGCTGATCAGGGCCAGTCGCGGGCCGGGCGCAGCGGCATGCCGGAGCGGCCGTCCTCGTCCAGCTTGACGCCCAGCACCTGGTGGAGCTGCACCTTGTTGCGCTCGAAGCCGACGATGCAGCCGGCCATGTACAGCGCCCACACGCGGGCGGTGCCCATGCCGACCTCCTCGACCGCGTCGGCCCAGTTGGCGTAGAGGTTGTCGCACCAGACCCGCAGGGTCTTGGCGTAGTGCTCGCGCAGGTTCTCCTCGTGGCGGATCTCGAAGCCGAGGTCCTCCATGTGGCGGATCAGCGTGCCCACCGACTCCAGCTCCCCGTCAGGGAAGACGTAGCGGTTGATGAAGCCGCCCTTGTTGAACGTCTTCTCGGTCCCCGTCGGCCGCGTGATGCAGTGGTTGAGCATCCGCCCGCCCGGCTTGAGCTTGCCGTTGAGGAACGTGAAGTAGGAGCGCAGGTTGGCCGCGCCGATGTGCTCCGTCAGGCCGATCGAGCTCACCGCGTCGAATCCCGACTCGGTGACGTCGCGGTAGTCCATGTAGCGGACCTCCGCCAGGTCCTGCAACCCGGCGTCGGCGATCGCCTTCTGGGCCCACTCGGCCTGCTGCTTGCTCAGCGTCACGCCGAGCGCCTTGACCCCGTAGTGCTCGGCCGCGTGCATGACCATGCCGCCCCAGCCGCACCCGACGTCGAGCAGCCGCATCCCGGGCGTGAGCCCGAGCTTCCTGGCCACCAGGTCGAACTTGGCGAACTGCGCCTCCTCCAGCGTGGAGTCCTCCTCGGGGAAGGCCGCGCACGTGTAGGCCATGCTCGGACCGAGCACCCACCGGTAGAAGCGGTTCGACACGTCGTAGTGGTGGTGGATCGCCTCGGCGTCACGCTGCTTGGCGTGCCGCGAGCCGAGCCGGGCCAGCGTGCTCTGCCGCATCTCCTGCGGAGGCGGCGGCACCCGCATGAGCAGCGGCTTGACGCCCAGCGACCGCACCGCGGCGAGCTTCTCCGCGGTCGTCAGGTCGTTGGTCGTGATGTTCCACATGCGGTCGAGCAGGGTGTAGAGGTCGCCGTGCACGTCGATGTGACCGGAGACATACGCCCTGGCCAGACCCAGCTCACCCGGAGCCTGGGCCAGATAGGCGACCGCGATCGGGGACTTGACCTCTATCGCGATGTCGGCGCCGTCAGGCCCCGCCTTGGTGCCGTCATACGCCATGAACGCGATGTTGGCGTCCGAGCCTACGATTTTCTCGAAGATGGACGCGAGAGCCATCTGCCATCACCTTCCCCGTACACACTTGTCGTACAGGTCGAGCAGGCGACCGCCCGGGTCGTATTCCCGCTTGACCGGCCAGTAACCGTCACCGTTGTACAGCTCCCAGAACTGATCACGGGCGTAGAAGGACGTCGAGTAGAGCGACTTGTGCCCGTCGAGCTCGTGCACCGCGTTCTCGATCAACCGGTTGTAGTAGCCGTCGAACTGTCCCCGGGGCAGCGGGACCATGCCCCAGAAGCCGAAGTTCACGTAGAGCTTGCCCGGCTCCAGCGGATAGAGGGGCCAGCGTGAGCCGGCGCGCAGCGGGCACATCCACACCGGCGTCATGCCGACCTTGTCGTGGAAGAACTCCAGGAACGCCGCGCCGCGCTCGACCGGCACCTCCACGTCCTGGATGACCGGCTCGTGCACCGGCTGCCCGCGCCACCGGTCGATCCTGGCCGTCACCCCGTACTGGCGGTCGAGGGCGACGAGCTTGCGGTAGACGTCGGAGCGCATCCACCGGCGCGGCATCAGCGAGCGCACCACGGGCTGCTGCACGCCGAACGCGCGCGAGCACCAGAACCAGTCGGTGTCCCAGCGCCACAGGTAGTCGCGCACGGTCAGCCAGTCGCGGTTGCGCTTGCGGATCGACTGGTAGTAGATCCGCATGCCGGTGTAGTCGGAGACGTACGGGGCGCGGTCGGCGAAGCGGCCGACCGTGATGTACAGCTCCTGCGGGTCGAAGAAGACGCCGTCGACGAAGTCGACCCGCTCGCCGTCGTGGACCATGCTCTCGCTGATCTCCTGCATGGCGAGCATGCACTTGGCGGCGTCGGTGAACCTGATGTGGGTCAGGTGCACGTACGGCTCGACCTTGCGGAGCTTGATCCGGATGCGCAGCGCGTAGCCCAGCGTGCCGTAGGAGTTGGGGAACGCGCGGAACAGGTCGCGGTGCTCGTTGTCGTCACGCGCGACGATCACCCGGCCGTCGCCGGTGAGGATCTCCAGCTCCTCGACCGACTCGTGCGGCAGGCCGTCGCGGAAACTGGTGGACTCGATGCCGAGCCCGGTCACGGCGCCGCCGAGCGTGATGGTCTTCAGCTGCGGCACCACGTACGGCATCAGGCCGTGCGGGAGCGTGGCGTCAACCAGGTGCTCGTAGGTGGTCATGCCCTGGACCTCGGCGGTCATCGTCTCAGGGTCGACGCTGATGACCTCGTCGAGGTCGCGTGCCGACAGCTTGGCCGTCTTGCCCGCGTCGCGGAACCTGAACAGGTTGGACGTGGCCTTGGCCAGGCGCGGCGCGGCGTCGCCCGGGATCTCGGCATAGGACCGCCGGATGTCCTCTACTGCCCGCCGGTGTGTGGACATCGTCGTCATCACGCAAGCACCCCCTTGAGCCCGGTAGAGATCGTCGACAAGACCGTATCTCTCCGGCACATCCCCGGAACAGACCGGGGTCGTTAAACGCACGAAAACTCTTCATCGTGTCAGCTCGAAACCCTACAAGACAGGCGAATCCGCGAATTTCCTCCGGATGATCGGAGAAACGCCGTTCACCACGTGGGCCACCGGCCGCCCGTCGAGCGCCGCCGCGAGGTTGTCCAGGGTGGCCGTGAGCAGCCTTCCGGTGGCCTCGGAGGTGACCCCGGCGACGTGCGGCGACAGCAGCACGCCCGGCAGCTCGCGCAGCGGGTCGCCCGCGGGCAGCGGCTCGGTGTCGAAGACGTCGAGCGCCGCGCCGCCGAGCCGGCCCTCGCGCAGCGCGGCGACGAGCCCTTCCTGGTCGACCACCCCGCCCCTGGCCGCGTTGACCAGCAGCGCGCCCGGCCGCAGCCGCCGGGGGTCGACCAGGCCGCGCGTCTCCTCCGACAGCGCGATCACCACGACGACCACGTCGCTGGAGCCGAGCAGCGCGTCCAGGTCGCGGTAGCCGGGCTCGTCGCGGGGCGTGCGCGTCCAGTAGGACACCTCGCAGCCGAGCGCCCGGAACAGCCCGGCGCAGGCCACGCCGATCGGGCCGTAGCCGACCACGCCGACCTCGCGCCCGCGCAGCTCGGCCGGGCGCAGCGCCTGCTGCGGCCACTCGCCGGCGCGGACGGCGGCGTCGGCCTCGGCCAGCTTGCGCGACAGCGCGAGCGCGGCGGCCAGGCACCACTCCGCCACGGCGGTCGCGCTGACGCCCGCCGTGTTGGCCACCGGCACGCCGGCCGCCGCCAGCGCGGTGAGGTCGTGGCCGTCCACGCCCACGGACGGCTGCTGCAGGAACGCCAGCCGGGGCGCCGCCGCCACCGCCCGCGCGTCGAGCGTCAGCTCGCCCGTCCAGTCGCCGAGCACGATCTCCGCGCCGGCGAGCGCGGCCAGCAGCGCGTCACGGTCGCGGGCGGCGGGCGCACGCACCGACACCCGCTCGCCCAGCGGGGCGAGCATCTTGCGCAGGAGTTCCTCGGGCAGGGGCGGGAGTGCCAGCAGGTTCCACGGCGTCATGCGCCTACGGTAAAGCTCCCGATCACCTGGCGCATCAGGCGGGTGTTGCGCCGCCACTGGGTCTCGTCGAACGTCCACGACAGGATGTAGGCGGTGTCGCCCACGGCCAGCGCGCGGCGCACCTCCCTGTAGCGGGTGCCCGGCGCCGCCCACGGCGCGCCCTCCCCCGCGGTCCAGGTGAACTCCCACTCCACGGCCTTGGTCCCCTGGTGCATGACGGTCCGGCGGCCCAGGTTCCGCACCTCGGCGCCGTTCTGCCGGAAGACCTCCTCGGCGTCGCGCAGGAGCTGGTGCGGGTCGAGCTTGGCGTAGACGGCCTCGACGCCCAGGTGGCCGGCCCGGTCGCGGCGGGTCCACTCGGTGAACGACTCGTTGAGCGCGCCCCGCCAGCCTATGGGCCGCCTGATCGTCCAGCCGTCGCGCGAGACGTAGGCGCGCACCGGCGGCCGCGTCCGGGTGGGCGTGGGCGTCGGGGTGGCGGTGACGGTGGGCGTGGGCGCCTGCGTGGTGGCCGGCGGGCTCGGCATCGGGCTCGTCGCGGCCGCGTGCGCCACCTGCTTGCGCGCGACCTCGGGCGGCGCGGAGGCGCGCAGGTAGGTGATCGTGCCCGCCGCCACGACCACGACCGCCGCCGTGACGGCCGCGATGAGCGTACGGCCGGACCGGCCCGGCTTCTTGTCCGGGACGTGCTGGTCGGCGTGGGCGGGCCGGGTCGCGCCGATGGCGGCCAGCAGTTCGTCGGCCTGCTCGGCGGTCAGCCGCTCCTCCGGCTCCTTGCGCAGCAGCCCCTTGAGCACGGGGTGCATGGCGGGCGGGATCCTGCGGTAGTCCGGCTCCTCGTTGAGCAGCGCGTTGAGCGTGGCCATGGGCTCGCCCCGCTCGAACGGCGAGCGGCCGAGCATCGTGGCGTACAGGGTGGCGCCCAGCGACCACAGGTCGGAGGCGGGCCCGGCCTCGGCGGCGCGGACCCGTTCCGGGGCCAGGAAGCTGGGCGAGCCGGTCACCATGCCGGTGCTGGTCAGCGAGGAGTCGCCCTCGGCGGTGGCGATGCCGAAGTCGGTGAGCACCGCCCGGCCCTCGCCGGTCAGCAGGATGTTGGCGGGCTTGACGTCGCGGTGCAGGACGCCCAGCTCGTGCGCGGCGCGCAGCGCGGACAGCACCTGCCGTCCCACGTCGGCGGCCTCGCGCACGGGCAGCGCGCCTGAGGCGGCCACGACCTGCTCGACCGAGGGGGCGGGCACCAGCTCCATGATGATCCAGGGCCGGCCGTCCTCCTCCACCACGTCGTAGATCGCCACGACGGACGGATGGTTGAGCTTGGCCGCCGTGCGCGCCTCCCGCGCGGTGCGCACCAGCATGCGGTCCCGCTCGGCCTTGGGCAGGCCGTCGGGCAGCACGACCTCCTTGATCGCGCAGGGCCGGTTGAGCAGCGTGTCCCGGCCTTCCCAGACCACGCCCATGCCCCCGCGGCCGAGCTCGCGCAGTAACCGGTAGCGCTTGGCGATCAGCTCGCTGCTCTCCGAATCCATGTCCTACCCCTGTAGACCACCCGAATAGTGGGCAAGTTTCCCATACCTCACACGTCTCTGATGGCCTGTCCGGCGAGCGTCTTGCCACGACTCACCGAATGTTGTTCTACTAGGGGGATGCCGATGACCGAGGGACGCCAGGGCCCGCTGGCCGGAGTCCGGGTGCTGGAGCTGGCCGGGCTCGCGCCGGGGCCGTTCGCCGGGATGATGCTCGCCGACCACGGCGCCGAGGTGCTGCGCGTCGACCGGGTCGGCGCGGTATCCGACCGGCCCAGGACCGACGTGATGGACCGCGGCAAGCGCACGATCGGGCTCGACCTCAAGTCGCCCGACGGCGTGGCCGCGTTCAAGGACCTGGCCCGCGCCGCCGACGTGGTCATCGAGGTGTTCCGGCCCGGCGTGGCCGAACGGCTCGGCATCGGCCCGGACGACCTCCACGCGGTCAACGAGCGCCTGATCTACGGCCGGATGACCGGCTGGGGCCAGGACGGCCCGCTGGCGCCCACCGCCGGGCACGACATCGACTACATCGCGATCTCCGGCGTGCTGTCCATGCTGGGCCGCGAGGGCGACAAGCCCACGCCGCCGATCAACATCCTGGGCGACTTCGCCGGAGGCGGCCTCATGCTCGCCTACGGCGTGCTGCTGGCCCTGTTCGAACGCGAGCGCACCGGCCAGGGCAAGGTCATCGACGCCGCCATGGTCGACGGCGCCGCGATCCTGTTCGCGATGTTCTACCAGGGCGTGCGCGGCGGCTTCTGGGGGCCGCGCGGCACCAACCTGCTCGACACCGGCGCCCCCATGTACGACACGTACGAGACCGCCGACGGCCAGTACCTGGCGGTCGGGGCGCTGGAGCCGCAGTTCTGGGACACGATGGTGCGGCTGATGGGCCTGACCGGCCTGCCCGACCGCGACGACCGGACCCAGTGGCCGGCCCTGCGCGAGCGGCTGGCCGCGGAGTTCCGGACCCGGACCAGGGCCGAGTGGGAGGCCGTGTTCGACGGCTCCGACGCCTGCGTCTCGCCGGTGCTGTCGATGGCCGAGGCGCCCGATCATCCCCACAACGTGGCCAGGGGCGCCTTCGTCGAGTCCGGCGGTCTCAGCCAGCCCGCGCCCGCGCCGCGCCTGGTGGGCGCGCCCGCCCCCGACCTGTCGCCCGCGACCCGGCTCGCCGACCTGTCCGCGTGGGGGATCAACGCCGAGGCAGCGGCCAAGCTGCGCGCCCAGGGCGTGCTGGCCTGACCGCGCTCAGGGACGCGCCGCCGTACGGACCTCGTGGGCGGTGTAGTCCTTGAGCGCGATCTCGTCGTGCAGCCTGACCCCCCGGGCGCCCAGCTTCGACACCGCCCGGGTCACCCCGGCGGGCATCAGGCCGATCAGCCCGGCGGCGGCGCGCAGCGCCCACAGGCCGCCGGGGCTGCCCGGCACCAGCTTCCTGGCCGCCGACACGGCGAACGAGCGGCTGCGGCGCACGTACTCGCCGATCTCGGCCTCGTAGGCCGGGAAGGCCCGCGCGGGGTCCCCGCCGGCCGCGGCGAGCTCGCCCGCCAGCACGTACGCGCCCACCACGGCCAGGCTGGTGCTGCCGCCGACGGCCGGGCCCGGACAGTAGCCGGCGTCGCCGACCAGCGTGACGCGCCCGCGCGACCACGAGTCCAGGCGCAGCTGGGTGATCGAGTCGAAGTAGAACGCCGGGGTGGTGTCGAGCTCGGCCAGCAGCCGGGGCACGTGCCAGCCGAAGCCGGCGAAGTGCTCGCGCAGCAGGTCCTTCTGCCGCTCCACGTCGCGGTAGTGGTAGTCGATCGGCTCGGCGGGACGGAACATGAACAGCGCCCGCGCGTCGGGCAGGCGGGCCGCGCCGTACAGCGCCGCCATCCTGCCGACGCCGCTCAGCCCCTCCACCGTGGCGTCCAGGCCGAGGAAGTTGGGGACGGAGACGACGGCCAGGTAGGCGCCGATCCAGGTGGAGAAGTCCGATTCGGGGCCGAAGACCAGGCGGCGCACGTTGGAGTGCAGCCCGTCGGCGCCCACCACCAGGTCGAACCGCCGGGCGGGGCCGCGCTCGAACGTCACCTCGCCGTCGCCGGAGATCGCGGTGATGGAGTCGCCGAAGACGTACTCGGCGTCGTCCCGGGTGGCGTCGAAGAAGATCTCGCTCAGGTCGTCGCGCATGATCTCGGCGTGCCGGTCGGAGACCCCGGCCATCATCCTGCGCAGCTCGACCACCACCGGGCGCTCGTGACCCTCGGTGTACATGGTCAGCCGCTGCGTGCCGGTCTTCATCTCCTGGATCCGGTCCAGGACGCCCATCCGCTCGGCGATGTCCAGGGCGGGCCTGAACAGGTCGACCGCGTGGCCGCCCGTCTTGCGCAGCGCGGGGGCGCGCTCGACGACCGTGACCTCGAATCCGTATCGGGTGAGCCAGTAGGCCAGTGCGGGTCCGGCGACGCTGGCGCCGGAGATGAGTACGCGCATGGCAGCACCTCCTTACTTAACGGATGGTAAGTGGGTGCGCGACGCAGGCGCAAGGGCTTACTTAACGGGAGGTAAGGATTACGCTTGGAACATGGCCAGGCCCAGCGACACCAAGACCCGCATCCAGGCAGTGGCGCGCGAGCTGTTCGCGCTCCAGGGCATCCAGCAGACGAGCCTGCGCCAGATCTCCGACCGGCTGGGCATCACCAAGCCCGCCCTCTACTACCACTTCGCCTCACGCGACGACCTGGTCCGCAGCATCATCGAGCCGATGATCGACGACATCGACCGGTTCGTCGCGGGCCGGGAGCGTGGCGACCCCAGGGGGCTGCTGGAGGACTACTTCGACCTCGTCTGGCGGCACCGCGAGGTCATCTCCATGATGCTGCGCGACCTCAACACGCTCTCCTACCTCGACGTGGGCGAGCGCTTCATGGCCTGGCGGCGGCGGCTGGTCTTCCTGCTGCTGGGCGACGAGCTCACCGTGGCCCAGCAGGTCCGCGCCACCGTCGGGCTCGGCGGGATGTCCGACTGCGCCGTGGAGTACGCCCACCTGGCCCTCGACGAGGTCAAGCCCGTCGCCGTCGAGGCCGCCGCCGCCGCGCTCGGGCTGCCCTAGACGGCCACGTAGAGGTCGGCGCCGCCCGGGTGGTGCACCTCCAGGTCCGTGCCGAACGAACGGGCCGGCGTGCCGCCCGACTCGGTGTGCTTCCACACCCGCTGCCACGCCTCCACGATCGCCTGCGGCATCGGGCCGCGCGCCTCCACCAGCAGCGACTGCGCCGCCGGCACCCGCACCGCCACCATGCCCTCCGGCAGCCTCGGCACCGTGCGGACGGCGATGCCGACGATCTGCGTATAGGCGCCGTGGTGGTCGCTCTCGTAGTCGGTCAGCACCGCGTACAGGTTCTCGTCCACCCGGCCCGGCACGTGCGCGAACGCGCCCGGCGCCCCCGCCCGCTGCCACAGCGCGGGCAGCTTGGCCCGCGCGGGATCCATCTCGTCGGCGTTCGTGGTCCGCACCGCGAACCCCACGACGAGCATCTCGTCCCGATTGGTGACGTCCACACGCCCCTCCATCCCCCAGAAGTGTCCGGGCCGATCATAAGCCCACCACAAAGGGGGAATTCCCTAGGTAGGACCCGTTACCTCATAAGATGGATGAACGTGAAATTTCTCAACGGCATGGAGCCGCAGTACGACCTGACCTACAGCGACGTCTTCATGGTGCCGTCGCGTTCCTCGGTCAACTCCCGTCTCGCGGTCGACCTGTCGACGCACGACGGAACCGGCACCACGATCCCGGTCGTCGTGGCCAACATGACCGCGGTCGCCGGCCGCCGCATGGCCGAGACCGTCGCCCGCCGCGGCGGCATCGCCGTGATCCCGCAGGACATCCCCTTCGACGTGGTCGCCGACGTCGTCGACTGGGTCAAGAGGCGCGACCTCGTGCACGACACCCCCCTCACCCTCACCGCCCACGACACCGTCGGCGAGGCGCTGCAGCTGCTGCCCAAGCGGGCGCACAACGCGGTCATCGTCGTCGACTGGGAGAACCGGCCCGTCGGCGTCGTCACCGACGCCGACTGCCAGGGCGTGGACATGTTCACGCAGCTCTCCCAGGTGATGTCCAGCGAGCTGCTCACGCTGCCCGCCGGGCTCGACCCGCGCACCGCCTTCGACCGGCTGCACGAGGGACGCCACCGGCTGGCCCCCATCGTCGACGCCGAGGGCCGCCTCGTCGGCATCCTCACCCGCACCGGCGCGCTGCGCGCCACCCTCTACCAGCCCGCCGTGGACAGCCAGGGCAGGCTGCGGATCGCCGCAGCCGTCGGCGTCAACGGCGACGTCGCCGCCAAGGCCAAGGAGCTCCTCGACGCCGGAGTCGACTGCCTGGTCGTCGACACCGCCCACGGGCACCAGGAGAAGATGATCGCCGCGCTGCGCGCCGTGCGCGCGCTCGAACCCGGCGTGCCCGTCGCGGCCGGCAACGTGGTGACCGCCTCCGGGGTCCGCGACCTGGTCGACGCGGGCGCCGACATCGTCAAGGTCGGCGTCGGGCCGGGCGCCATGTGCACCACGCGCATGATGACCGGCGTCGGCCGGCCGCAGTTCTCCGCCGTCCTGGAGTGCTCGGCCGAGGCGCGCCGGCTCGGCCGGCACGTGTGGGCCGACGGCGGCGTCCGCCACCCCCGCGACGTGGCGCTCGCCCTGGCCGCCGGGGCCGCGAACGTCATGATCGGCTCCTGGTTCGCCGGGACGTACGAGTCGCCGGGCGACGCCCGCACCGACGCCGACGGCCGCCGCTACAAGGAGAACTTCGGCATGGCCTCCGCCCGCGCCGTCCGGCTGCGCACCGCCGAGGACAGCGCGTTCGACCGGGCCAGGAAGGCGCTGTTCGAGGAGGGCATCTCCACCTCGCGCATGTACCTCGACCCGCGCCGGCCCAGCGTGGAGGACCAGATCGACGCCATCGTGGCCGGGCTGCGCTCCTCGTGCACGTACGCCGGGGCGGGCACCCTGGAGGAGTTCCACGAGCAGGCCGTCGTCGGCATCCAGAGCTCCTCCGGCTACGCGGAGGGGATGCCGCTGCACCAGAGCTGGTGACGTCAGCCTCTGACGCGCAGGGTGACGCCGGAGACCCCGGCCGACAGCGGGCCCGCCAGGAAGAGCGCCGGGCCCGCCGGGTCGGCCTCCGGCGTCTCCAGGACGAGCGCGTTCACGCGGACGCCGCGCGGGCGCAGCTCCGCCGCCAGCGACCCGGTCAGGCTCTCCACCAGGGCGCGCACCGGGCCGTCGCCTGACACGACGTTCACGATCGACGTGCCCGCGCCCATCAGCGGCAGCAGGCGCCGCACCATGCCGGTGACGCGGGTGAACCCCTCGTCGACCAGCCGGCGCCCGTCCCGCTCCGGCAGCTCCGTGAGCGGGACGGGCCTGGCCTCGGGCCCGGCGTTGACCAGCACGTCCACCCGGCCCCACCGCTCCTCCACGGCCCGCGCGAACACCCCGGCCGCCACCGGATCCCGTACGTCCACCGTCATCGCCAGCCCGCCCGCCGGCTCGGGCCTCACCCCGCCGCGCCGGGAGCCGTCCAGTGGGGTGGGACGGCAGGCGTCCGTTGGGGTGGGGCGGGGGTCGTGCCGGGGGGTGGCGCGGTCGCAGGTCGCCAGGTGGGCGCCGAGGGCGCGCAGGGTCTCGGCGATCGCCCGCCCGCTCTCGGAGGCGGCCCCGGTGACCACGGCGACGCGCCCGGACAGCATGATCGCATCGGGTGAAAGGGCGGGCATGGACGATGACGATATCCCGACGGCATAGAGTCGTCAGGTTCATTCACATCGTCAACAGGAGCACTTCGTGGCACTCGAGAAGCCGGAGATCGACTTCCCGGCGGGCAACCCGCCTGCCGACCTGGAGATCGAGGACATCACCGTGGGGGACGGCCCCGAGGCCAAGCCGGGTCAGAACGTCCGCGTCCACTACGTGGGCGTCGCCTTCTCCACCGGCGAGGAGTTCGACGCGTCGTGGAACCGCGGCCAGGCGTTCGAGTTCCCGCTCGGCGCGGGCCGCGTCATCGCGGGCTGGGATCAGGGCGTGGCGGGCATGAAGGTCGGCGGCCGGCGCAAGCTCGTCATCCCGCCGCACCTCGGCTACGGCGCCGCCGGCGCGGGCGCGCGGATCAAGGGCGGGGAGACCCTCATCTTCGTGGTCGACCTGCTCGGCGTGGGCTGACCGCACGCCGCACCGGCGCAGGGGCGGCCCCCGTCCGCTCCTGCGCCGCGGCACCTCCGGCGGTCGCCGCAGGACATCCGGCGGTTTCATGGGGGCCCGGCAGCGGAATTTGTCGGCTGGGTGAGGCACGATAGCGGTGTGCTTCTGATCGACGTGGTGCGAGTGTCGGAGGCCGTGACGCGCACGTCCGCGCGGCTCGGCAAGATCGGCCATCTGGCCGAGCTGCTCGGCCGGGTCGGCCCCGGCGAGGCGGAGATCGCCATCGCCTATCTGTCGGGCGAGCTGCCGCAGCGCCAGATCGGCGTGGGCTGGCGCACGCTCCAGGAGCTTCCCGGCCCCAAGCTGGCCGCCACCGCGACCCTCACCACCGTCGACGCCCTGCTCACGAGGATCAAAGCCGTCTCCGGCCAGGGCTCCCAGGCGGCCCGCAAGGCGCTGGTCGCCGAGCTGTTCGCGGGGCTGACGAGCCAGGAGCAGGCCTTCATGCTCAAGCTGCTCGGCGGCGAGCTGCGGCAGGGCGCGCTCGACGGCGTCATGATCGAGGCGGTCGCCAAGGCGTCGGGCGCGCCGTCGGCCGACGTCCGCCGGGCCCTGACGCTGCGCGGCTGGCTGCCCGCGGTCGGCGCGGCGGCGCTGGCGGGTGGCGTGGACAGGCTGCGCGAGTTCCGCCTGGAGGTGGGCCGGCCCGTCTCCCCGATGCTCGCGGGCAGCGCGCCCAACGTGGCCGCCGCCCTGGAGAAGGCCCGCACCCCGGCCGCGCTGGAGTGGAAGCTCGACGGCATCCGCGTGCAGGCGCACCGCTCGGGGGCCGAGGTCCGCGTGTTCACCCGCACCCTCGACGACATCACCGCGCAGGTGCCGGAGCTTGCCGAGGCGGTGCTGGCGCTGCCCGCCGACGACCTGGTGCTCGACGGCGAGGTGATCGCGTTGCGCCCCGACGGCCGGCCGCATCCGTTCCAGGTGACGGCCGCGCGCACGAGCAGCCGGACCAACGTGGCCGAGCTGCGCGAGAAGACGCCGCTGCACGTGTTCTTCTTCGACGCGCTGCGGGTGGATGGCGCCGACCTGCTCGACCTGCCCTACTCCGAGCGGCAGGAGGTCCTGGCCCGCACCGTGCCGCCCGGCCTGCTCACGCCCCGCCTGGTCACCTCCGACGTGGCCGAGGCGGAGAAGTTCTTCACCGACGTGGTCAGGGCCGGGCACGAGGGCCTGGTGGTCAAGTCCCTGGCCTCCCCCTACGCCGCCGGCCGCCGGGGCGCGGGCTGGATCAAGGTCAAGCCCCGCCACACGCTCGACCTGGTGGTCCTGGCCGCCGAGTGGGGTCACGGCCGCCGCGAGGGCAAGCTGTCCAACCTGCACCTGGGCGCCCGCGACCCGGAGACGGGCGGCTTCGTCATGCTCGGCAAGACGTTCAAGGGCCTGACCGACGAGCTGCTCGCCTGGCAGACCGAGCGCTTCCTGGAGCTGGCCGACGGTCCCGTCGACGGGTGGACGGTCACGCTGCGGCCGGAGCTGGTGGTGGAGATCGCCTTCGACGGCGTGCAGCGGTCGCCGCGCTATCCGGGCGGCATGGCGCTGCGGTTCGCCCGTGTGCTGCGTTACCGGCTCGACAAGCGGGCCGCCGACGCCGACACGGTGGAGACCGTCCGCTCTTTGATGATTTGATCCACTTTGGGCGATTTATCCCCATTTGAGTGACTTACGTCACTTAACCAGGCATTAGGTTGCCTTTGCCTGTTGTTTGTCGCGTATGTTCGTGCACGTCGCGGGGCATCCCCCTCCCCCGCCCGTGGATCGGCCGACGTGCGCCCCCATCTGCCCCGGTTCTGGCCTTTCCGTGCCCCTTCCCCTACCGAGGACCGTGGTTTACCTTGGGCCAGCACAACCTCCCCCACACCCCTTCCAGCCGTACGTCCCCCGCCAGGCGCCGCTGGGTGGCCGTCGCGGCAGGGGCGGCCGTCATCGCCGTCGCCTCCACCACCGCCTGGGCCGCCGTCTCCCATGACGACTCGCACAAGCAGCCCACCGCCCTCTCCCCCGCCGACGCACCCACGGGCCCCGCCGCCGACACCCCTTCTGGCGCCCCTTCCGGCACCCCGGCCCCGGCCGAGGACGCCCCGGCTCTCGGCGCCGCCCCCGCCCCCGCCACCACCTCCGCCTCCCCTTCGGCCTCCGCCTCCCCCTCCGCCAAGCCCGCCAGATCGGCGGCGGCGGCGCGGAAGGCCGCCGCCAGGAAGCCCCGCGTGATCTCCTCGGGTTCCTGCGGCGCGTCGTTCTACCACGAGCCGCAGATGACGGCCAGCGGCGAGCGCTTCGACCCGTCGGCCATGACGGCCGCCCACAAGACCCTGAAGCTCGGCAGCAAGGTCCGCGTCACGAACCCGTCCACCGGCAAGTCGGTCACGGTACGCATCAACGACCGCGGCCCGTACATCGGCGGGCGCTGCCTGGACCTGTCCCGGGCCGCCTTCGCCCGGATCGGCAACACGAACGCCGGCCACATGCGCGTCACGTACGAGGTCCTGGCCCGCTGACGCGAGATATTCCCAAGACTCGTTGGGAAATGCCATAATCCCAACATGTCTTGGGAAACGGACCAGGGTCTCGTCCCGTTGCGGGCCCTGGCCAACCCGCTCCGGATCCGCATCGTGTCCCTGCTGACCGGCGCCTCGCTGTCGGCCGCCGAGGTCGCGGACGAGCTCGGCATCGCGCACGCCTCGGCCAGCTACCACCTGCGCCAGCTCGCCGACGCCGGGTTCCTGGAACGGGTGGACGAGCAGCAGCCCCGCGAGGGCAAGGGGCGTCCGCCCCGCCGCTACCGCTACGACCCCTCCAGCGCCGCCCGGCTCGACCGCGCCGACGGCCGCCGCCTGCTGCACGAGGCGCTGAGCGCCGACCTGTCGCGGCGGCTGGCCGAGGCCACCGAGCAGCGCCTGTCGATGGACGCCGAGGTGTGGCTCGACCGGGAGGTCTGGGAAGAGGTCGTGGGCCTGATCGACCAGGCCGTCGCCCTGGTCCACGGCAAGGCGGGCCCGCCCCGGTCCGGCGACCGGGTCAAGGTCAGCATGACCGCGCTGCTCCTCGAACTCCCGGGCACCCGCCCCGCCGCCGACCGCGGCCGTCCCCCCAGGAGCACGCCATGACCGTTCCCGCCGCTGAGCTGTCCCGTTACGCCGACGTGGTGCTCGACGTCGCCGCGCCGATCACGGCCGGCGACCTGGTGCTGATCAACGCCGAGATCGAGCACGCCCCGCTGGCCCGCGCCCTCACCGAGGCCGCCTACGCCCGAGGCGCCCGCTACGTCGACATCTGGTACTTCGACCCGTACGCCAAGCTCTCCCGCGTCCGCCACGCCGACGGCGGGACGCTGGGCGAGGTCCCGGCCTGGCTCGACGCCCGCAACGAGGAACTGGCCCGGCAGTGCGGCGTCCTGCTCAACCTGCGCGGCGCCGCCGCCCCCGACCTGCTCGCCGGGCAGGACCCGGTCCGCGCCGGCCTGGACCGCATGCCGCACCTGATCTCCAGGCAGCGGCTGCAACTGGAGAACCTGGCCCGCTGGGTCATCGTGCCCTGCCCGACCGCCGAGTGGGCCCGCGCGATCTTCGGCGAGCCGGACGTGACCCGGCTGTGGGAGTGCCTGCGCCCCATCCTGCGCCTCGACCAGCCGGACCCCGTCGCCGCCTGGAAGCAGCGGATCGCCGAACTGCTCGACCGGGCCGCCACGCTCACCTCCCTGCGCCTGGACGCCGTACGCTTCCAGGGCCCCGGCACCGACCTGACCGTCGGCCTGCTGCCCGGCGCGCACTGGACCGCCGCCCGGCTGGAATCGGTCCAGGGCCACGCGTTCCAGGCGAACCTGCCCACCGAGGAGGTGTTCACGACGCCCGACCACCGGCGCGTGGAAGGCACCGTCCGCTCGACCCGCCCGCTCTCGCTCGACGGCAGCGTCATCCGCGACCTGGAGCTGACCTTCGCCGGCGGCGTCGTGACCGAGGTGCGCGCCACCTCCGGCGCCGACGTCGTGCGCACCCACCAGGCCACCGACCCGGGCGCCGCCAGGCTCGGCGAACTGGCGCTCGTCGACGGCTCCTCGCCGGTCGGGCGGTCCGGCGTCACGTACCTGGAGACGCTGCTGGACGAGAACGCCACCTGCCACCTGGCCTGGGGCGCTGGGCTGCCGCCCGGCGTGCCCGCCCACCTGCGCGACCTCGCCCCCGCCGAACGCGCGGCAGCCGGGATCAACGTCTCCGCCGTGCACGTCGACTTCATGGTCGGCGGCCCCGACGTCACCGTCACCGGCATCACCCACGACGGCGCCACCGTCGAGCTGCTGCGCGACGACGCCTGGCGGATCTGACCGTCCCGCCATAGCCACCGGCTATGGGAGCAGGTATTGGATCTCCGGGCCGGTCCCGTACCAGGATGTCCCCCGTGTCACGCAGTTCCCGGCAAGAGGAGACGTCATGATCCTGGTAACCGGCGCCACGGGCAACGTCGGCGGCGAGGTGGTGCGCGCGCTCGCCGCCGAAGGCGCCCCCGTACGCGCGGTCACCCGCTCCCACCGGGCCGCCGAGGCCGGCGTCGAATGGGTCACCGGCGACCTCACCGAACCGGAGTCCCTGCGCCCCGCGCTCGACGGCGCCCGCGCGCTCTTCCTGCTGCCCGGCTACCCCGGCGCGCCCGCCCTGCTGGCCGCCGCCCGCCAGGCCGGCGTCCGGCGCGTGGTGCTGCTGTCAGGCGGCTCCGCCGCCCTCGGCGACCCGGCCAACGCCATCACCCGCTACATGGCCGAGTCCGAACGCGCCGTACGGGAGTCCGGGCTGGCCTGGACCTTCCTGCGGCCCGGCGCGTTCATGTCCAACGCCTTCCAGTGGCTGCCGCAGCTCGCCGCGGGCCACGTCGTACGGGTGCCGTTCGCGGGCGTCCGCCAGGCGGTCGTCGACCCTGCCGACATCGCCGCCGTGGCGGTGCGCGCCTTGCTGGACGACGGCCACGCGGGGCGCGTCTACCAGCCGACCGGGCCCGAACCGCTGCTGCCCGCCGACCGGGTCCGCATCCTCGGCGCCGTACTCGGCCGCGACCTCACCGCCCACGCCCTGCCCGACGACGAGGCCCGCGCCGAGATGCTGCGCACCACGCCGGAGGAGTACGTGGACGCCTTCTTCGACTTCTACGTCACCGGCACCCTGGACGAATCGATCGTCCACCCCGACGTCGAAACGGTAACCGGCCGCCCACCCCGCACCTTCCACCAGTGGGCCCAATCCCACGCCACGGCCTTCCTCCCGACCTCCCCCTGACTCCCACCGTCCTCCCCGCCCTGCCGCCCCATGTCCCCACCGTCCCTCGCGTCCCCGTCCCTTACTCTCCCGGCCGTTGCCTGCCTCCCCAATCCCCTGCCTCCCCGCCCCCTTGCCTTCCCGCTGTCCCTTGGCCTCCTCACCACCCCGCCCACCCCGGCACCCTCTGACCTCCCCGCCCCATAGACCACGGAGCCCGCTGCACCAGGACAGCCCGCGCCCGCACCTCAGGGGCACGCTGCTAGCCCCGCCGCGCCGGGCTACCTTGGGCCGTCCCGACCGCCCCGCCGTCCCGTTCACCCCGCCGTCCCGACCGGCCCACCGGCCCGACCGTCCCGGCGCCCTGGCCGTTGTGGCCGTTGTGGCCGTCCCGACCGTCGTGGCCGTCCTGGGGCGCGGAAGGCCCCGCGCGGGCGGAAGGCACAGCGCGGGCGCACCGCCCTCGCAAACGGGCGCGCCATCGCCTCCGGACTACCCGCACCGCCCGTGGACCGCCCGTTCCGGGCGCGACCCACGGGACGAGGTCGCGGCGGGACGCGAACGCAGCACAGCAGGCGGAGGCGCGCGACGCAGCAGGGCGGGGCAGCGGCGTGCTTGTGCAGCCGCGCGGACGAGACAGGCGACGTCGGGGTGCGGGTGTGCGGCATGTGCCGTGCGGCACGCGGGGACCAGATGCAGGCGCACGAGGTGCGGGCGCGAGCGCAGGGTGCGTAGCGCAGGGCGCAGGGCGCAGGGCACAGGGCACAGGGCACAGGGCACAGGGCACAGGGCGCAGGGCGCGGGGAGCCGGCACGGCGGGCGCGGCACAGGGCGCGAAGCGCGGGGCGGGGAACTTGGCACGCCAGTACGGGCGCACACGCACCTAAGGGCGCGTGTGCGCGGCCCCGTGCTGCGCACACGCGCGGGTGCACGTGCGCGGGACGAACCGCAGGGGTGCGGGGTGGGAGGCGCGGGCGGGCGCTCGGCGGGCAGCGCTGGGGACGGAGGCGCGCGGGTGTGTAGGGCAGGTGCAGGTGCAGGTGCGCGCAGCGTGGGACGCCGGGCCCCGCGCGGTGCCGCGGGCCCGGAAGCCGAGGCGGCGTGAGCGGTGGTGCCGCGAAGCCGAGGCAGCGTGAGCGGTGGTGTGGCACGCCCGATGCCGGGACCGGGTACGACCGCGAGGTGCCAGAGGGAGGCGCTGCGGGCTGCGACACCCCGGGCTGGCCGGCGACCGCAGGCCCCAACCGCGAGCAGGCAGGCGACCGTCGCTCCCCAACCGCGAACTGCTCACCCAGGATGCCGCCGCCCGGGGCCGCTGTGGGCGGCGGGGGCAAGGTGGCAGGCGGGTGGCGGCGGTTGGGGGGTCGGTGGTGGGGCCAGGGGTCTCGGGGTGCCGGAGTGTCGGGCTACTTGATCAGGCGGAGGGTCAGGGGGTAGCGGAAGGTGCCTTCGGAGAGGGCGGAGACTCCACCGACGATGGAGAGGATGACGGCGCCCACCCAGATGAAGGGCAGGAGCACGACGCCGATGACGGTGAAGGGCAGCAGGAACGTGGCGCCCGTGACCGTCAGATGGAAGTTGAGCGCCTCCATGGCGTGGCGGCGGATGTACGGGGACGTCTTGCCGCCGGTGAGGAGCAGGACGAGCGGGCCCAGGATGGGGAAGCCGATGAGGGCGAGCAGGTGGGCGGCGGAGGCGCCGAGGCGCTCGTTGCTCTCCGGCGGGGCCTCCGGGCGGGCGGCGGGCACGCGCGGGGGCGCGGCCAGGCGGGGCACGGCGTTGGCGCCGTAGAGCTCCGTCATGATGGGCATCAGGTCGCCGTGCGTGCGTGCCGTCATCGCACGCTCCAGCCGCTCGTCGAACTCGAGCTTGTCGAAGCGGCCCTCGCTGTAGGCGGCCTTGACGTGCTCGACGACGTGTTCGCGGTCCTCGTTGGTGACGCGCAGATGAGCCGGCGGCAGCTGCCCCGGGGGTGTCGGTACCCCAGCCATAACGCCCATGCCTCTCCTTCGGTAGCGCCGCCCCCTCGCCGGAACCTGCCGGCCGCAGCGCTGACGGTCTCCTCACATACTGCGTCACGGCGGCCGGTCGTGGCATCGGGTGATACCCCGAGGCATCCCCGAGATCGCGACCCCGGGATTCAGGGTGATGGGTGACCGGATTCGTCCTGTGTGGGCGAATGGACTTCGGGGTGGCCGTGTTCTCGGGGTGATATTCGGGGTGGGCGCAAGAAACGGGGCTTCGGAAATCGTCATCCGGTGAGGGGATCGTGGCAGGCAATTTGGTAAATGCGGAGGGGTTGGATCGGGACTTGAGCTGGGCGGATGGCGGGAATGGGCGCTTTTCGCGGGGGGTGGGGCAACGCTTGGCATGCGCACTAGTACCACTTGACGGTATAAAAAGGATGCATGAGATGGCGAGACCGCTACGGCCTCCGGCGGCGGCGCGGCCCGAAGATCGCTAAGTTCGATCGTGAGGCGACCGACGCCGACATCGAAGCGCTGATCGCCTTCGCCCGGTCGCGGCGCGGCGTGGAGTTCTACGTCGAGCCCGAGACGTTCGCGACCGACACCACCGCCGTGGCCGTCGCCGACGACGGGGAGTGGACGCGGCGCCGGGTCGGCTCGCCCGCGGTGATCCACAAGGTGGCGCGTGACCTCGCCCTCCCGGTCTACGACGTGCAGCTGACCGGGTATCCGCCCCGGATGCGGGCCTACAACGAGCGGCGGCGGCGCGAGGAGGGCGGGCTCTGACCCGCAACCCCCGAACGGATCAGGCGCAGACCTGGTCGCCGTCGTCGAGGGTGGCGAGCAGGGGGACGAGCCAGCCGATGTGAGGCTCGCCCATCGCCGTGTCGAGCTCCGCCGGCGTCGGGAGACGGGCGTCGACCATGCCGGGTGAGAGCAGGTTCTGCAGGGCGTGCATGAGCAGGTTGGCCATCGAGTAATGCGGGTCGGCCTTCAGAGCGCGTTCGAGGGCGATGGTGGCGGTGATGCTGTCGCCCGCCCGCCAGGCCGCCATCGCCAGCAGCGTGGCCGCCGGCGGCACGTAGCGGGGCTCCAGGCGGCGGGTGAGGTCCTTCCAGAGGGCGGCATGGGAGCCGTCCATCAGCGTCCACGCCTCGTCGCGCACCCGGATGACGGCCAGGTCGAGGCCGAGCCGGGAGGCGTCGGCGTCGCTGAGCCGGTCGCCGCGTGCGAGGGCGGCGTGGAGCCTGGCCAGGCCGCCGGTCACGAAGCGGCGGGCGTACGCGTCGGGGTCGGGGTCTGCCGCGAGCCCGCTGGTCAGCTCGGCGACGGCGGCTGAGGTAGCCCGGCGCATCGCCATCCGGACGGGGCCGGTGACCGGGGCGAGGGTGCGTTCGAGGGTCTGGCGGTCGGGGAGTGCGACCAGGCCGCGCACGGTCGCCTCGGCGGCGACGCGGCTCGACGTCGGGTCGTAGGGGGTGCCTTCGGGCGGGCAGCAGCGGGTGCTGTCGCAGACGTAGGACCAGTAGCGGCCGCCGTCGGCGCGCATCGCCTCGGCGACCTCCACGCCCGCCCTCGCCGCCAC
The DNA here is from genome assembly GCF_053590035.1 of Nonomuraea sp. NPDC003214. Taxonomy (NCBI): domain Bacteria; kingdom Bacillati; phylum Actinomycetota; class Actinomycetes; order Streptosporangiales; family Streptosporangiaceae; genus Nonomuraea; species Nonomuraea sp. NPDC003214. The sequence goes on from NZ_JBSFSX010000003.1 coordinate 765,037, forward strand.
GGCCCTGGCCTCGTCGACGGCCGGGGTGACGCGCTCACCCGGGCCGTAGCCGACCACGACGACCTGGGCCAGTTTCTCGCGGGCGATCAGCGCCGCCAGGGGATCGAGGGTGCCGGGCGGGAACGGCAGCCCCCAGCGGGCGGCGACCTTGGCCTGGCCCTGGGCGATGCCGAGCACGATGAGGCTGTCGGCCGGGTGGAAGCCGACCAGGTAAGGGACGGCGGCCAGGATGTCGGCGGGGCTGGTCAGGGTGAGGCAGGGCTCGGAGGTGTTCGTCGTCATGGCATGGAGGATGCCGGGGACGAGGGGCGCGGGAGGCGGGTGGAACGGGTTCTGTGGACGGGCGGCGCAGCGGGGGTGCGGCCTGTGGACAAGCGGCGTGGCGAGGGCGCCCCGGTGAACAAACGGCAAGGGCGCCCTGCGGACAAGGTGCTACAGCTCGCTCACGGCTGGGCCGGGGGCGGGGTGGCGGGCGCGCCGGGGGCGAGGCGGTTTCTGACCAGCAGGGCCGCGCCCGCCACCGCCGCCGGCATCGCGATCACCGCCACGAACGGCACCAGGAACAGCACGAACACCACCACCCCGAACCCGAGCGACGCAGCCTTGCTGCCCCGCAGCAGCGCGAACCGCTGCTTCCTGACGAGGCCGCGCCGCTCCAGCGCCAGCGTGGTCAGCTCGACGGTGAGGAAGAACCCGGACACCGCCGCCCCCACCACCGGCACCACGGTCTGCCCGATGACCGGCACGAACCCGAGGAAGAACAGCGGGATCGTGAACAGCAGCACGTATCCCAGCGTGACGAGGCTGTCGCGGATGGAGCGCGGCAGCGTGCGCCACCAGGGCTGCTCCTCGGCGTCGGGCAGCGGGTCGGCGGCGGCCGACAGCTTCTCGTAGAACGGCTCCCCGATGGCCAGCGTCAGCGCGGTGAACGTGAGCACGGCCAGGGCGAGCCCGCCGAGGAAGAGCGCGACGGCGATCGCGGTGCGGAACGCCTCACGCCACGACCAGGTGTCGGCGAACGGCGTCAGGAACTCCGCCAGCGTGCCGGCGTTGGTGCCGAGGAGGAACAGCGCCGCCACGTAGACGGCGAACGCGATGAGCGCCGGGATGAGCCCGAACAGCCACCACCGCCCGTTTCTGGCGACCCAGCCCACGCCTTGTAGGAAGAAGCCGACGCCGGCGGCGAAGTCGCGCATTGATCGCATGTCGCAAACGCTAGCGCCAGAGCGGCGTGACCGTGTAGCCGAGCTCGTCGAGCAGGCGGCGCAGCAGCGGCAGCGACAGGCCGAGCACGTTGCCGTGGTCGCCTTCGATGCCGTCGACGAACCAGCCGCCGCGTCCTTCGATGCTGAACGCGCCGGCGAGGTTGAGCGGCTCGCCGGTCTCGGCGTAGGCGGCGATCTCCTCGTCGGTGGGCTGGCCGAAGTGGACGACGGTGGTGGCGGTCTCGGCGGCCTGGCGGCCGGCGACGACGTCGATGACGCAGTGGCCGGTGACGAGCCTGCCGGTGCGCCCGCGCATGATCCGCCAGCGCTCGGCGACCTCCTCGGCGGAGGCGGGCTTGCCGTAGGGGCGGCCGTCGAGCTCCAGGATGGAGTCGCAGCCGATGACCAGCCCTTCGTCCAGCCGTTCGGCGACGGCGGTGGCCTTGGCCTTGGCCAGCACGAGGGCGAGGGCGGCGGGGGTGTGGGCCGTGAACGCCTCTTCGTCGACCCCGCTCACGATCACCTTGGGGTCGAGTCCGGCGCTGCGCAGCAGGGCCAGGCGGGCGGCAGAAGCTGAGGCCAGAACGATCACCGGGTCAGCCTACCGGTCACCATTCGGCGTGCGGCGACCGCGTGGGCGAGGACGGGGCGCCGAGGAGGTCGGCGAGCAGGGGTTCGAGGGCGGCGGGGACGGCGGCGCGCTCGCGGCGGAGTTCGGCGGTCATGTCCTGGGTGCTCATGCCGGTGCGTTCGGCGCGGTCGGCGAGCAGTGACATGACCATGGGGGCGAGCAGGAGCAGCACCTTGACCAGGGCGGCGGAGTCGAGGCCGGTCAGGTCGGCGAGCGCGTCGGCGGCGTGGTCGGCGCCCTGGCCACCGAGGACGTGGGCGAGGATGTTCTGCCCGTCGCGGGCCAGGGTGGCGACGTCGCCGTTGAAGGGGTCGGCGTCGACGTGGTCGTCGAGCGCGCCGCGCAGCGCCTCGGCGCCGTCGGGGTGCTCGGAGCTGCGGACCATGCCGGCGACGACGACGCCGGTCGCCGCCCTGAGGACCTCGCGGACCGTGGCCGGGTCGGTGCCGAGCATCCCGGCGAGCTGCTCCAGGCCGGGATCGCCGAGCTCGGCGACGAGCTGGTCCGTCAGAGTCACGCCAAGTCCTCCCGATCGTCGTTCCGATGGTCGTTCCCCGGCGCGGGCCGAGCCTACGTCGGCCCCTCGCTAACTTTTGGCCAAACCGGCGGCTCCGTAGGCGGTGGCCTCGTCGAGGGTCTCGTGCTCCAGCAGGGCGGCGACGATGCCTTCGAGCTTGTCGCGGTTCTCGCGCAGGATGCGCACGGCGTCGGCGTAGCACTCGTCCACGATCCGCCGCGCCTCCTCGTCGACGATGGCGAGGGTGGCGGGCGAGGCCTGCGGCTGGCCGTCGCTGGGCAGGATGGTGAGCGGGCCGACCTTGGCCGACATGCCCCAGCGGCCGACCATTCCGCGGGCGATCATGGTGACCTGCTCCAGGTCGTTCTCGGCGCCGGTGGTGATGACGCCGTAGATGACGTCCTCGGCCGCCATGCCGCCGAGCGCGCCGGTGATGCGGCCGCGCAGGTACTTCTCGTCGTAGGCATAGCGGTCGGTGTCGGGCGTGGACAGCGTGACGCCGAGCGCCCGGCCGCGCGGGATGATGGAGATCTTCCTGACCGGGTCGGCGCCGGGCTGGAGCATGCCGAGCAGGGCGTGTCCGGCCTCGTGGTAGGCGGTGCGGGTGCGCTCGTCCTCGGGCATGACGATGCTGCGGGCGGCGCCGAGCTGGAGCTTCTCCAGCGCGTCGGCGAAGTCGGCCATGCCGACCTTCTCCTTGCCGCGCTTGGCGGCGAGCAGGGCCGCCTCGTTGACGAGGTTGGCCAGGTCGGCGCCGGTCATGCCGGGCGTGGTCTTGGCGAGCTGGTCGAGGCTGACGGCGCCGTCGAGCGGCACTCCCCTGCTGTGGACGCCGAGGATTGCGGTGCGGCCGGCCTGGTCGGGCAGGCCGACCTGGACGGTGCGGTCGAAGCGGCCGGGCCGCAGCAGGGCCGGGTCGAGGACCTCGGGCCGGTTGGTGGCGCCGATGACGATGACGCCTTCGGCGCCGGAGAAGCCGTCCATCTCGGTGAGGATCTGGTTGAGCGTCTGCTCGCGCTCGTCGTGGCCGCCGATGCCGCCCGCGCCGCCGCGCGCCCGGCCGATGGCGTCGATCTCGTCGATGAACACGATCGACGGGGCGACCTTGCGCGCCTCCTCGAACAGGTCACGGACCCGGGACGCGCCGACGCCGACGATCATCTCGATGAACTCGGACGCGCTGGCCGAGAAGTAGGGCACCTTGGCCTCGCCGGCGACGGCCCGCGCGAGCAGCGTCTTGCCGGTGCCGGGCGGGCCGGCGAGCAGCACGCCCTTGGGCAGCTTGGCGCCGAGCCTGCGGTACTTGTCGGGGTCCTTGAGGTAGTCGACGATCTCGACGAGCTCGTTCTCCACCTCGTCGATGCCCGCCACGTCCTCGAACGTGACCCGCACCTGCCCCGCTTCGAGGGGTTTGGCCGCCTTCGACTTGCCGAGGCCGCCGAGTCCGCCGCCGCCCATCATGCTGGCGCCGCGGCGCATGATCCAGATCCACAGCCCGGCCAGCAGCAGCACGGGCAGCAGCGACAGCAGGAGGTTGAGGAAGAAGCCGCGGCCCGAGGTGAGCGGCTCGGCCTTGATCTCCACGCCTGCCGCGTTGAGCTGCTGCGAGAGCTGGTCGGTGTTGGCGAAGGTGGGGATCTCGGTGCGGAAGTCCGTATAGGACTGGTTGCCGCTGCCGGGGTCCTTGGCCGCGCTCTTGAGATGGCCTTCGACCGACAGGCCGGTGGCGTAGATCTCCTTGACGTTCCCGCCGTTCACCTGCTTGGTGAACTCGGTGTAGGAGACGGTCTCGACCTGGCTGCTGTCGAAGAAGGACGAGACGAAGAAGAACGCCGCGTAGACGACCAGCAGGGTGACGGCGAACCGCCACCAGTTGATCTTCGGGCGGCCGCCTGGGGTGCCGGGCAGCCCTTCGGCCCGCCAGGGCGGCTTGACCTTGCCCTTCTTCGGCACCTGCGGCGATCCAGTCCGTTCTTCCACGGCGCCACTCCCCCAAATCGCCGCAATGATGATCAATTAGCCTAGAACACGCACCCCGGAGACCACGCGCGTGATGTCGCGCCACCTCTTGCGCTGCGAGTCAGGCACTGTCACAAACGCCAAACCCGGCTTGGCCATTCCGCTGTCGGCCACCACGACCGCCGCCCGCGAGCTGCGCTTGCCGTACGAGACCTGGTAGACGAGCATCCAGCCGCGCTTGACCGGCTGGGAGGCCAGCCAGCGGACCTTGGCGCCCTCGGGGTGGTGGTTGAGCGTCCAGCGGGCGGCCAGCAGCGCGGTGTCGCGGGGGGACTTCTGCGGCTTGATCGGCACCGGGCAGCTCACGAGCATGCCGCGCCGGCTGTCGCCGCGCAGCTTGGGCAGCACCTGCTTGCTGGTGAACGGCGCGGCTCCGTACGTCTTCCAGGGGCGGCCGAGGTCCGGCAGGGCGAGGCCGGCGCGCTTGTCCTTCAGCAGGCGCTTGGCGGGGGCGGGCAGCTTCAGCCGCCGGATCTTGGCGGGCAGCCTGGGCAGGCGGTCGTCGGCGTACAGGGCCTCCATCGCCGTGTAGCCGGGCGCGAGCGACGAGCCCGGCTTGGGGGTGGGGGTGGAGTCGACGGCGACGGGCGTCGGGGTCGGGTCGAGCGAGGCCGGCGGGGTGGACGCGGGTGGCGCGGACGAGGCGGGCACGGCCGATGGCGCGGCGATCGGCCGCTGCCCTGCCTCGTCCGGGTCGGAGGGGCGGACGAGCACCACGGTGACGGCGGCGACGGCCACGACCGCCACGACGGCGAGCCCGCGGTAGACCACCCCCATGCGCAGGTCCCCGATGCGGGAGCGCTTGGGCGGAGGGCTGCCAGGCCGGATCTTGGTCTTCACTCGGGCACCCTCTGTCCCGTCTTCCCCATCGAGCACGACGGGAGCGTACGGCATAACAGCCCTTTAAGTGGCGGAAGCTATCGAAGTGTCATCATGACTGCGTGGAACAGGTAGAGCTCCGCTTCGACCTCGCGTCCCGGACCGCCCGGACGCACACGAACCTGTCGGCGGTCCGGCAGAGCCCGCACGGGCTGTGGGTGGCCGGCGACGAGACCGCCACGTTCGAGCACCTGTCGTGGACGGGCGAGCACTACGGCGACCAGCGCGGGCACCGGCTGGCCGACTACGTGGACCTGCCCGCCGGGCCGGACGACGAGGCCGACATCGAGGGCCTGGCCAGGTCCGACGGCTTCCTGTGGCTGACCGGCTCGCACGCGCTCAAGCGCAAGAAGGTCAAGTCCAAGGACCCCGGACGCGCCTCCGCCCGGCTGGCCACGGTGGTGCGGGAGGAGAACCGGTTCATCCTCGTCCGGCTGCCGCTGGACCCGCGGACCGGCGCGCCGCAGCCCGGCGCGATCATGTCGGGGCCGCGCGAGCTGACCGGACACCTGCGCGACGACCCGCACCTGGGGCCGTTCCTGGCGCTGCCGGGCAAGGACAACGGCTTCGACGTGGAGGGCATCGCGGTCACCGCCGGCCGCGTCTACCTGGGACTGCGCGGGCCGGTGCTGCGCGGCTGGGCGGTGGTGCTGGAGCTGCGGCCACAGGAGGCGGGCCTGGGCCGGCTGAGCCTGGCCGAGCCGTGCCGCAAGCACTTCCTGGACCTGGGCGGGCTCGGCGTGCGCGACATGTGCCCGGACCGTGGCTCGCTCCTGCTGCTGGCCGGGCCGACGATGGACCTGGACGGGCCGGTGCGGGTGGTGCGCTGGCGGATCGGCGCCCGGCGCGAGCTCCTGGTCCCTGCGGACGAGCTGGAGACGGTCCTGGAGCTTCCGTACGGGGTCGGCTGCGACCATCCGGAGGGCCTGGCGCTGCTCGACGACGGGCGGCTGATGGTCGTCTACGACAGTCCGTCACCGGCGCGGATCACGCCCGCGGGCGGGGTGCTGGCGGACGTCTTCACGCTCTAGCCGAGTCGGCCCGCAGCCACGGGACGTCGGCGACGAACGTGCTGGAGCCGGGCTCGATCTCGGTGAACCCGGCGTCGCGCACCACCGGCAGCCCGGCGGCGGCCAGGGCGTCGAACGGCTCGCGGGCGGCGGCGCGCACCGACACGGTCAGGCCGCGCTCCCGCCAGGCCGAACGCCCGGCGTCGTCGCTGGCCCACCAGGCGAGCTGGGCGGCGTGCCCGGCCTGCGCCATCGCCTTGCCCGCCGACATGGCCAGGCGCGCGTTCTCCCACAGGACCGGCGGCTCGGCCGGGCCGGGCTCGCGCGTGTCGGCGAGCTCGGTGCCGGACACCTGCAGCCGGGCCAGGTCGCGCGGCCAGTCGTCGAGCGGCACCGGCGGGTGCACGCGCACCTCGGCGCTGCGGTGCTCGATCGTGCGGCCGGGCAGCGCGAGCGCCCGCCGCCACTCGGCGCCCCTGGCCCGCCGCACCACCTTGCGGATCTTGCCGGTGAACTGCCAGGCGTGCAGCTCGGCGGCCCACTCGCCGGGGTCGTCGAGCAGGCTCAGCACGGCCGTCGCCGCGGCCTCCAGGGCGTCGGTGCGCTCGGGGGGCGTGGCCCGTTCGATCCTGACCACGAGGGGCAGGACCATCAGCTCTGCGTCGTTCATCGCCCCTTACTATGCCTGATCGCCAGGGACATGCCGGTGGCCAGGAGGCAGAGGGCGCCGGAGGCGTACCAGGCGACGTCGTACGCGCCGAGCTGATCGCGGGCGAGCCCGGCGCCGACGGCGGCGATCGCGGCGCCGACCTGGTGCGCGCCGAACACCCAGCCGAACACCACGGCCCCGTCGGCCCCGTAGACGCTCCGGCACAGCGCGACCGTGGGCGGCACGGTCGCCACCCAGTCCAGCCCGTAGAACACGATGAAGATCAGCATGCTGGGCTCGGCGGTGGCGGCGAACAGGCTCGGCAGCACCATGAGCGACAGCCCGCGCAGCGCGTAGTAGACGCCGAGCAGGATGCGCGGGTCCATCTTGTCGCTGAGCCAGCCGGAGGCGACGGTGCCGACGATGTCGAAGATCCCGATCACGGCCAGCAGCCCGGCGGCCATCGGCTCGGGCATGCCGTGGTCGTGCGCCGCCGGGATGAAGTGGGTGCTGACGAGCCCGTTCGTGCTGGCGCCGCAGATCGCGAACCCGCCCGCGAGATACCAGAACGGGCGCGTACGGGCCGCCGACCGCAGCACGGTGAGCGCGCGGACGGCGGCGTTCACGGTGGAGGCCGGGGTACGGGGCGCGTCCGGGTCGGCGCCGAGCGCGGTGGTGCCCACGTCCTCGGGCCGGTCGCGGAGCAGCCACCACACGAACGGCACCACGGCCAGGGCCGACCCGGCGACGGCCAGCGAGGCGACCCGCCAGCCGGGCCCCTGGGCCAGGTGGGCGAGCACGGGCAGGAAGACGAGCTGCCCGGTGGCGCCCGCCGCGGTGAGCACGCCGGTGACGAGCCCGCGGTGCCGGACGAACCACCGGTCGGTCACCGTGGCCGCGAACACCAGCGCCATGGACCCGGTGCCGAGCCCGACGAGCACGCCCCACAGCAGCATCAGGTGCCAGGTCGCGGTCATCAGCACCGTGAGCCCGCTGCCCACGGCGACGAGCAGCAGCGCCAGCGAGACGACGCGGCGCATGCCGAAGCGGTCCATCAGCGCGGCGGCGAACGGCGCGGTCAGGCCGTAGAGCACCAGGTTGATCGAGACGGCCAGCGAGATCACGCCCTTGCCCCAGCCGAACTCCTCCTGGAGCGGCGTGATCAGGACGCCGGGGGTGGCGCGGAAGCCGGCGGCGCCGAGGATGGCGACGAACGCGACGGCCGCGACGAACCAGGCCCGGTGCATCCGGACGCGCCTGGTGGGGGTGGTGCTCACAGTCATGCGCCCATCCTTGGACAACTGCCGATATGGCCGCGAGTGGCCGGTTGGCCATGATGTGAAAGAATCCGGCCATGGCGCATCGGATCGCGGTCGTCGTGCTCGACCAGTTCGCCCCGCTCGACCTGGGCGTGCCGGGCCAGGTGTTCTGGACCGCGGAGTCGCCGGCCGGGGAGAAGCTGTACGAGGTGGTGACGTGCTCGCCGGGCCGGGCGCCGGTGCGCTGCTCGGCCGGCTACAGCGTGCTGCCCGACCACGACCTGGACGTGCTCGACACCGCCGGCACGGTCGTGGTCACGGGCGTGCACGGCGGCCAGGTGATGCGCGACGGCACGATCCCCGGCGAGCTGCGCGAGGCGCTGCGCGGACGGCCCCGGGTGATGTCGATCTGCACCGGCGCGTACGTGCTGGCGGCGGCTGGGCTGCTCGACGGCCGCCGGGCCACCACCCACTGGCGCGACGCCGCCCGTTTCGCCGCCCTGTTCCCGAAGGTCAGGCTCGATCCCGACGTGCTGTTCATCGACGACGGCGACGTGCTCACCTCGGCCGGGGTCGCCGCCGGGCTCGACCTGTGCCTGCACGTGGTCAGGCGCGACCACGGCAGCGAGGTGGCCAACCGCGCGGCCAGGCGGTGCGTCATGCCGCCGTGGCGGGAGGGCGGCCAGGCCCAGTACATCGAGCGCCACCTGCCGCCCGCCTCCGGCAACGGCACCGCCGCCACCCGCGCGTGGATGCTGTCGCGGCTCGACGCGCCGCTCGACCTGGAGGCGCTGGCCGGGCACGCCGGGATGAGCGTGCGGACGTTCACCAGGCGCTTTCGCGAGGAGACGGCGATGAGCCCGGCCCGCTGGCTGACCAGGCAGCGCGTCGAGCACGCCCGCCACCTGCTGGAGACGACCGATCTGGGCGTGGAGGAGGTGGCGCGGCGGGCCGGGTTCGGCTCGGCGGTGTCGCTGCGCCAGCACCTGCACGCCGCCGTGGGGGTTTCGCCGCTGGCCTATCGGCACACGTTCCGGCGTGCCTAGAATCGCCTCCGGGAAGATCGTCTACGTGTCGTCCACGAGAGGGGTGGTCGCGTGAGCGGCCCCGAGCAGGCGCCCGCCGGGATCGACGTGCGGGTGCCGAGCGTCGCGCGCATGTACGACTACTACCTCGGTGGCAAGGACAACTTCGCCTCGGACCGGGAGGCGGCCGAGCGGATGATCGAGATCGGCCGCCAGATGGGCAACGACGCCCGCGAGATCGCCCGCGCCAACCGCGCCTTCCTGGGCCGGGCCGTCCGCGAGCTGACCGACGCCGGCGTCCGCCAGTTCGTCGACATCGGCGCGGGCCTGCCCACCCAGGACAACGTGCACCAGGTGGCCCGCCGGCACGCCGCAGGCTCGCGCGTCGTCTACGTCGACAACGACCCGATCGTCCAGGTCCACGCGCGGGCGCTGCTGGCCGGCGACGCGGGCGCCATCGCCGTGGAGGGCGACCTCAGGGACCCCGACGCGATCTTCGACGACCCGCGCGTCACCGGCCACCTCGACCTGACGCGCCCGTACGCGGTGCTGCTGGTGGCGGTGCTGCACTTCGTCACCGACGACGCCGAGGCGGCGCGCGTGACCGCGCGGATCCGCGAGCGGCTGCGGCCGGGCTGCCACCTGGTGCTGTCGCACATCTACGCGGGCGACGCCGACGACGGGGTGGCGCGCTCCGGCCAGCAGGTCTACGCGGCGACGGCGGCGGGCGGCATCGCGCGGCGCGACCGCGACCAGATCGCCGGCTTCTTCGGCGACCTCGACCTGCTGGAGCCGGGCCTCGTCCCGGTCGCCGACTGGGACCCGCAGGCGCCGCCGGCCGCGCCCGACCTGAAGCGGCCGGGCATCCTGGCCGGCGTGGCCCGCGCCTAGATGATTGATTCCAAGGGGTTGGGATCAGTGGTCGTAGGCGGTCAGTGAGCGGGCGATGGGCTGACCGGTCTTGTCGTTGTGCCAGATCACG